>NZ_BCYQ01000032.1 GCF_001598275.1 Moraxella oblonga NBRC 102422 | reverse complement strand
AACCAACCAACCAACCAACCAACCAACCAACCAACCAACCAACCAACCAACCAACCAACCAACCAACCAACCAACCAACCAACCTAGCCTAAATCCGTCCGCCAGTCAAGTCAAATTTTTTGATGATGACGGCAACCTTAATCAAAACCTACTTATCAAAGGCAATAACCTACTTGCCCTACACTCTTTAAAACTCCGTTTGGCAGGGAAAGTCAAACTCATCTATATAGACCCGCCTTATAATACAGGCAATGACAGTTTTAAATACAACGATAATTTTAACCATTCATCGTGGCTTGTGTTTATGAAAAACCGCCTAGAAATCGCCAAAGAATTATTAAGCGATGACGGAGTGATTTTTGTGCAATGTGATGATAATGAACAGGCTTATTTAAAAGTATTGATGGATGAGGTTTTTGAACGAGAAAATTTTGTTGGTTGCAATATTATTTGTATTAATCCCAAAGGTCGCCAATCTGATAAATTTTTTCCAAGCACACATGACTATATACTAGTTTATGGAAAAAATATAAATTGTGTTGCAATTAAAGGCATTCCGCTAAATGATGAACAAAAAAGAGAATATAATTTAAAAGATGAAAACGGCATTTACAGAGAGCAAGGACTTAGGTTGCGTGGTGGTAGAGCTACCGCAGAAGAATCGCCAAGTTTATTTTTTCCAATTTACTACAACCCAAATATAGACAAAATTTCCTTAGAAAAAGAGAATGATGAGTTTATAGAAATTATTCCTAAATTCTCAAATGGGGAATTAGGTACGTGGCGTTGGAGCAAGGATAAAATTTTAAGAGATATTCAATTTTTAAAAGTGAGGCTTGTAAATAATGATAGATATGATGTTTTCCAAAAAGATTATTTAACATCCGAAAAAACCCAAAAGCAAAAAACCTTATGGCTTGATAAAGAATTTAGTAATGAAAAAGGTGGATTGCATATTAAAGAAATTTTTGAAAGTAAGGTTTTTTCTTATCCAAAATCTGAATATTTAATTAAAAGAATAATTGAAATTACAACCAACCCCAACGACATTGTCCTAGATTTTTGCTTAGGCTCTGGCACAACCTGTGCGGTGGCTCATAAAATGGGACGGCGATGGATTGGTATTGAACAGATGGATTATATTGATAATATTACCAAAACTCGTCTTTTAAAAGTCCTAGATGGCGAACAAGGCGGTATCAGTAAAGCGGTGAATTGGCAAGGTGGTGGTTCTTTTTGTTATTTTGAACTCAAAAAATATAATTTGCTTTATATTGAGATGATAAATCACGCCAAAACCATTAGCGAATTAAACGATGTTTATAACCAAATGAAAGAAAATGCCTTTTTACAATTTTGGTTTGATAAAAAAGAATTTGAAAAAGACGAAAATTTTAGGGCATTGGATTTGGACGAACGCAAACAAAAACTACTTGAATTATTAGATGAAAATCATCTTTATCTCAACTTTGCCGATATGAATGACATCAAATATCAAGTATCCGATGAGGAAAAAGCCCTATCCAATGCGTTTTATGGTGTATCAGATGATACAAAAACAACCGTAAATGATGATTTGTTTGGAGAATAATCATGGCAAAAAAAGGCACACAACAAGTCAAAGAAACATTGGACGAGTTTTTGTTTAACCAAATTGCAAACAGTGTAGAATATCATATTTGGCAAAAAGACTTTGAATTGCCCAGCGTGATTGGTGATAATTTATCCAAGCCTTTGCGTGATTATCAAATTTGTGCGATTAAACATTTTATTTATGTGTTTGAAAATTTTGGTATGGAATATGCTCGCCATTTATTATTTAATATGGCTACAGGCACAGGCAAAACTTTGACGATGGCAGGGATTGTATTATACCTGTATGAGCATGGTTATCGTAATTTTATATTCTTGGTGCACCAAGTCCAAATCAAAGACCAAGCGATTAAAAACTTTACCGATTATAAATTTGATAAATATCTATTTAATCCAAAAGGCATAAAAATCGGTGGTAAAAATATTCGCATTCACGCCATAGAGCGGTTTGAAGATGCCAAAAAAGACGATATTAACTTTTTATTTTTTAGTACCCAGTTGTTATATAGACGCATTACCGAGCCCAAAGAAAATGCGATTACTGCCGAGCACTTTAAAAATAATCTTACCGTCATTATCGCCGATGAGGCTCACCGCCTCAATGTGGATACTCGCAAAAAACTTACCAAAACCGATGAACAATATGTCCAAAATTGGGAAACTTCGGTGCAATCGGTGTTACACGCCAATCCAAAAAATCTACTGTTGGAATTTACCGCAACGGTGGATTTAAAAAATACCAACATTCACCAAAAATATAAAAACAAACTCATTTATCGTTATGATTTTTTACAGTTTAATAAAGATGGGTTTAGTAAAAATGTGGCTTTTTTATATAATGAAGAAACGCACATCAAAGACCAAAAACGCCTACTGATTATCAATGCGGTGGCATTAAGCGAATATCGGCGTTTATTTGCTCTGACAGAAATGAATGTCAAATTTACGCCCATTGTACTTGTCAAATCCATAAAAATTTCCCAAAGCGAAGCAGATAGGGCATTTTTTCATCAAGTGATTTCATCATTACATCGTGATGATTTTGAACATTTAAAAGAAATGAGCAAGCACAAGCAGGATTTATTTGATGAACAACATCGTTTTATCGAGCAAATGTTTGATTGGATTAGTAAAAACTTAATCAATCAGGGCGATAAAGATGGATTGCAAACCTTTATCAATCACATCAAAGAGAGTTTTTCTGAACATCAGACCTTTATTTATAACAGCAAAGAAAAATCCAATGCGGATAAATTATTAAACCTAGATACCGAAAGAAATACCATTCGGGCGATATTTTCGGTCAATGCTCTAAATGAAGGCTGGGACGTACTTAGTTTATTTGACATCATTCATTTTGACATTTCTAATAGCAAAAAAGTATCATTGCAAGACATTCAGCTAATCGGTCGTGGTGCAAGATTAAAACCCTATCAATTACCCAGAAAATACCGTGAAATCAAAAATGCGTTGTTTGAAAGTGGCATTAAAGATACAACTCATCAGCGTAAATTTGATAAAGCGATAGAACATAAAGGCAGAGTTTTAGAAACTTTTTTCTATCATTTTGTAAAAACAGGTGCATTTTTAAATGAACTCATTGCCGAATTAAAAGATAATGGCATTATCAATCAAGGGGTGGAAAAACGCACCATTTATCTTAAAAAGTCATTCATGCAAAGTCAGACTTATAAAAATGGCTTTGTGCTGGTCAATGAACAGCAATTTCGCCCAAAAACAACCGAAGATGATATTAACAATGTCTTTAACCGAGAGATTAAAGCCCATTCTTATCGCTTACATCAGCGTGGTTTGACCGACATGGAGCAAAATAATCACAGGGCTAATATCAAAAGTAAAACCATTTATTTAAAAGAACCGCATTTTAGTCGCGAAATGATTAGAAAGGCGTTAAGCTGTGCGGAAAATGGATTTTTTAGATTTGATAATATCACCCACCATATGACTGATTTAAAAAGTATCGATGTATTGATTGATGAATATTTGCCAAAATATCAGGTTATTTATTCTTATGAAAAAGGCAAGGACATTGATGAATTAAAACCCAATGAAAAGTTGCAGTTACTGATAGGGGCGATATTACCAGAAGTGCGTAAACTCATTGATAAATATCTGGCGATTATGGTGGGCAGTTTAGTATTTAAGCCCAAGCCACTTCGCAGTATTTTTAAACAAGAAAAGAGCATTTATCTTGTGGCATATCCAAAATTAAATCAGGAAAATACCAATAATCAAAATATTCATGAAGTGATTGATGAGCGTGGAAAAGCACAAACAAATCATCATAATAGCGAGCTTAATTTAGACATTGGGTGTCGTGATTGGTATGCTTACCATGAAAATTATGGCACAAGCGAAGAAAAGCGTTTTGTAAAATTTATTGACAGTCAGATTGATGAATTAAAGCAAAAATACCCCAATGCAGAGATTTATTTGATTCGTAATGAACTTGATTATTATCTGTTTAGTCCAAAAGATGGCAGACGATTTAGTCCTGATTATATGATGATTATCAATGATGTGGCAAATAAACAAATGTATTATCAGTGTTTATTTGAACCAAAAGGCGGACATTTAATGGCTCATGATGATTGGAAAGAACGGGTATTGATTGATTTACATCAAGAAAGTCAAATCAGTTTTAATCATCATGCCGATGATGATTATCAAAGCTATCTTGATGAAATCAGACAAAATAATTATCAAGAAATCAAATGTTTGGGCTTTAAATTTTTTAATAGCGAGACTGATAAATTGGCTAAATTTAAACAAGATTTTCAAGATAAATTATTGTAACTACCAAACATTAAAAACCGCCCTTATCTAAGAGCGGTTTTTTTAACAATCAAATCAAAGGCTTACTGCTCAATCCCCTTCATCGTCAGCTTAATGCGTCCACGATTGTCGATGTCTTGGACTTGAACTTTAACAGTTTGCCCTTCTTTTAGGTAATCGGTTACATTTTCAACACGCTCATCAGAGATTTGGCTGATGTGCACCAGACCGTCCGTACCCGGCAGAATGGTGACAAACGCCCCAAACTCCACAATGCGAGCCACCGTGCCTGTATAGACCGCACCCACTTCCACTTCGGCAGTAATCGCTTCAATCTTGGCGATGGCGGCACGAGTTGAGGCTTTGGATTCGCCAAAAATACGAATCACGCCGTTGTCATCAATATCCACCGTTGCCCCTGTCTCTTCGGTCAAGGCACGAATGGTTGCCCCACCTTTACCAATCACATCACGGATTTTTTCAGGGTTAATCTCAATGGTGGCATAGTTGGGGGCATGGGCGTTAATTTCAGTGCGAGAAGTGGCGATTACTTGGTTCATCGCATTTAGGATGTGGATACGACCTGCGTGGGCTTGGCGTAGAGCCTGCTCCATAATCTGTGGAGTGATACCTTCAATTTTGATGTCCATTTGTAGGGCGGTGATACCATTGACAGAACCTGCCACCTTAAAGTCCATATCGCCCAAGTGGTCCTCATCGCCCAAGATGTCAGAGAGTACGGCAAATCGTTCGCCTTCTTTGACCAGACCCATCGCAATGCCTGCCACAGGAGCTTTTAGGGGCACGCCTGCGTCCATAAGGGATAATGATGCACCGCACACACTTGCCATAGAGCTTGAACCGTTAGACTCGGTGATGTCAGAGACCACACGAATGGTATAGGGGAAACGCTCTACCTTTGGCAATACCGCTTGCACACCACGGCGAGCAAGGCGACCGTGTCCGATTTCACGGCGTTTAGGTCCGCTTTCACGACCTGTCTCACCTACCGAGTAGTGTGGGAAGTTATAATGGAGCATAAAATGGTCTTGTTTGGTGCCAGCAAGCGTATCCACCAAGTTCACATCACGAGTTGTGCCTAGTGTGGTAGTAACAAGGGCTTGGGTTTCACCACGAGTGAAAAGTGCCGAGCCGTGCGTATAGGGTAGTACACCCACTTGAATGTCCAAGGCACGCACAGTTTCTAGGTCACGACCATCGATACGGGGCTTGCCTGATAGGATATTATCACGGACGGTGCGGTATTTTAGGGTTTCAAACAACTCTTTGATTTCTTTGGCTTTGTCAGCATAGTCCTCTGCGGTTTCATCTCCTGCTAGGGCAAGGGCTTCTTTGGCAAGCTCATCAAGACGAGCATAGCGGTCTTGTTTGACGGTGATGGTATAAGCCTCACTCACTTTGGCGGTGAATTGCTCTTTTAGGGCGTTGTTTAGTTCTTCGTTGATGGTAGGTGGCACAAACTCGGCTTTGGCATTACCAACTGCCTGTGCAAAGGCGTTGATGTTGTCAATGACGACCTGCTGCTGGGCGTGTCCGTAGAGTACCGCCCCTAGCATTTGGTCTTCGGAGAGTTCATCTGCTTCGGATTCTACCATGAGTACGGCAGATTTGGTGCCTGCTACCACTAGGTCAAGCGAGCTTTCTTTCATTTGGGCAAGTGTTGGGTTTAGGATATATTCATTACCAATAAAGCCAACACGAGCCGCCCCAATAGGACCATTAAATGGAGCAGGAGAGATTGCCAAGGCTGCCGAAGTACCAATCATCGAGGCGATGTCAGCATCTTGGGTTTTGCCAGATGAAATAACAGTAGCAGTAACTTGGATTTCGTTGTAATACCCTTCTGGAAATAGCGGACGGATTGGACGGTCAATCAGACGAGAAGTCAGAGTCTCAAACTCACTGGCACGACCTTCACGCTTGCCATAGCCCCCCGGAATTTTGCCCGAAGCGTACATTTTTTCTTGGTAGTTGACGGTCAAGGGGAAAAAGTCCTGACCTGCAACGGCTTCGGGGCGGACAACCACCGCCACAAGCACCGACACATCGCCCATATGTACAAGCACGCTATTGGCTTGGCGAGCGATACGACCTGTTTCTAGGACAACTTGTTGGTTGCCGTATTGAAATTCTTGACGAATGACATTAAACATACATGTTCCTTTTAAATGATTGGGTTTTTCATTGATAAGATGATTTAAAGCCCTAAGAGATATTTTTGGGTATTTAAAATTTGTATGGGAAAAATTATTTGCCCAAAATCAATGTGTCATCATAGAGCAAATGGCAATTTTCCCCTACAAATGTGTCAAAAAACATCTCTTAGAGTTCTAAATCTCAACCTTATCAATCATTGATAAACTTAAAACAACAAAAACGGCACGCACACGCACGCCGTTTTTGAAAATTAGACAGCCTAATTTTAAATTAACGGCGTAGTCCAAGCTCAGCGATAAGAGCAGTATAACGGTCTAGGTCTTTACCTTTTAGGTAGTCTAGCAGTTTACGGCGTTGGTTTACCATACGGATAAGACCACGACGGCTGTGGTGGTCGTGTTTGTGCTCGGCAAAATGACCTTGTAGGTCGTTGATACGAGCGGTCAAAAGAGCAACTTGCACTTCTGGGCTACCAGTGTCGTTTTCGCCACGTTTGAATTTGGCGATGATTTCTTCACGGTCTTTGTTGGTTAGCATAACTAATCCTTAAAATAAGCAATGCGGAAAAATACAGGCAAACATTGCATTGCTAAGGTCTGCCTAAGCCTAATGGCACGTTCTATTATTGTAGCACAAAATTTTTAAAAATCCAAACAAAAGACGGTCTGGCAACCATATCTTTTGGTGGTTAGAATGCCCTAAATACCTTCCTATTTTATATGGTAAATGCCACTCAAAAAGAAACAAAAGCTTTTTGTTCGTAGTGAGTTTGTCATGGCTCCATGTGGATTAAGTATATGTCAAATGGCGTTTAGGACGCTCTGGTAATGCGATAGACCCCACTCAAATCGTATGCCTTATAGCGGGCAGGTTCGCCTCTTTTTTCTCCTGCATAACTTAAAGTTAAACCAATGGCATTCTCTTTATCAATCCAACCAATAAACATGCCACTATGCTCAATGTTGTTATAACTATAATTGACATGATATAGCCAATCTCCTGCCAAAATATCGTTGATGTTGGCATAAGGTGGGGTTTTGATGTCGCCTCTAAAAATGATGGTGCGTTGTTTGTCGCCAAAACCTGCTCGATTCCAAGCGGTATTTAAATAATCCCAACAGCCCCCTTTGATAATCTCGCCATTTTCTACCATTTGCCGAGCGGTGATTAGGATTTTTTGGGCGTTTGGTGTGGCGGTTAATTCAGCTTGGCTGATGATGTTGGCATAAGGGTGATTGTCAAACACTGAATTGGCAGAATTGATAAATGCAGGAGGTTGATAAAAAGGTAAATTTTGGGCGGTGGCGATTTGGGCGATAAACACGCTTGTGATGATGAGTAATTTTTTCATGAATTATTTGTAACGTTAAAATGGGGTTGGGCGATGATGGTAAATGTACCAAAATCAAGGGCGGTTGTAAATGGGTTTTCAAGAGCAATCCACCTGAAAAATTGTTGATTTTATGATACTATGATGAAAATTTTTAAACATCATGCCCCAAAAAGCCATGCTAGAAATTCGCCATTTACAAATGATTGCCGCCCTTGCTCGTCATGGTTCGCTTGCTATGACTGCTGATGAGTTAAACTTAACAGCATCTGCCATCAGCCATCAATTAAAAGAGCTTGAAAACTATTATGACATTACGCTAGTTAATCGCCGTACTCGCCCCATCAGTTTTACACCTGCGGGCAAATTGATGTTGCAACTGGCAGACAACATCTTGCCACAGGTCGCTCGTACCAAATCTGACATCAAACGTCTGGCACATGGGCAGGCGGGGAGATTGCGATTGGCGAGCGAATGTCATAGCTGTTTTGATTGGCTTATGCCGATTTTAAATGTCTATCGCAAAGAATACAGCGATGTAGAGCTAGACTTTGCCTCAGGGTTTGAACCTGAACCGCACCAAATGTTATTGACTGGCGACATTGACCTACTTATTACAGCCAGCGATTTGCCAATTGATGGCATTGTGTATCAACCGCTTTTTACTTATGAAAGTCGGCTTGTGCTGTCGCCTGCTCATCATTTGGCAAGTCAGGCTATGATTTTGCCTAGTGATTTGGCAGATGAGACACTGATTGTTTATCCCGTTGAGCAAGAGCGACTGGATATTATCGCCAAATTTTTAAACCCTGCAGGCATTACCCCCAAACACATTCGCACCACCGAGCTGACCGCCATGCTCATTCAGCTTGTCGCTTCTGAACGCGGTGTGTCGGCATTGCCTGATTGGGTGGTAAGCGAGTATGAGAAAAAGGGCTGGGTCATCTCACGTACGCTAGGCGATGGGGTGTACTGTCAGCTTTATGCGGGCGTGCGACAAAGTAGCCTTAACATGACGTACATGACGGGGTTTTTGGGACTGCTTGATGGGGTCAAAAAGCCGTAATCACCATACAATCCAAGTTATTTGGATAAATCTATTTTCCAAACACTGCCGTCCGCCAATAAAAAGCAACCAAACACATCATTGGATACAGTATGCACGATGGGGGAGGGTAGGGTTTTATCAATCGGTATTGGCTTGTTGTCAAATGTCAGCAGGCTGACGTTGCGGTAGCCTTTATGAGGAATGATGGCAAAACCTTGATGGCTTGTCACCAGATTGGTCTCAAACCTACCAATGGCGTGATTGGAATAGCCCTCACCCAATGCTGTTTCGGTAAGTTTGTCGCCCATTTGGGTGTATTTTACAAGCCGTCCAACCAAATGGGGCATTTGCACGGCATAAAGTTTATCATCAAAAACAAAAGGCGACTGCCAACGATGCTGGGGTAAGGGTGTACTTTGGGCGATGATTTTGAGGTGGTTATCAATGTTGTCAATCACAACTACCTTTGCTCCTTGCCCATTTCCTGACATGGTGCCAACAAGGTGGTTGCCATGTTGGTGGGGTAGGATTTGCACGGTGTTTGCCTCAAATACCAAACCTTTAACCGCTAAGGGCTTGGCAAGTGGGGTTAGGCTGTGGCGTTCCAAAAACTGTATTTGCCCTGCTTCTATATCATCGCCCAGTACTCCATGCTGATAAGTGGTGCTGTCGGGGTGGGATAATATGGCGATATGACCGTTAGTGTTATCGCCTGTAAAGTTAATTTGTACGGGGCGAGCGTCTGGCAGTACGGGGTGAAAACGAGCAACCGCACGCACCTCATCGCCCACCACTTCAAGGCGGACAAGACTTGCCGTGCCGTCATCATGAATCTCTACCGCAATAGTGGCAAATGGGAGCATGAGCATGGCAGAGTGGGGCGATAGGCGGACGGTGGAGCGGTGGATTTGACCGTTTTGGATTAGAGTAAAATAACCATCTTTGTTAGCAAATGCGATTTTATCAAATTTTGCCACAGGAGCGACCATATCCGACATGCCCTCGGCAAGTTTGGCGGGTCTGTCTGGGTGTGGTATTTGCCAAAGTTCACCTTTGTCATTGATGATGAGTATATCGGTATTATCGGTAAGGGCGATTTGTTTGGCAAATCCTACCTTTGATAAATCAAGCTCTGTCAGTTCATAAAAATTCTCACGCACCGCTTGGTGTTGGGTGGTTTGTTCGGTGGGTTTGGCACAGGCACATAAGTTTGCTCCAAGTAGGGCAAGTGCGAAAGTGGTTAATATCTGTCTGGCGTTATAATACATGGTACTTCTTGTGTGTTTGTCAGATGTTAGATGTGTGGCTGTGCTTCTTTTTTTGATTCTGATGATTTTAATACATAACGTGGGCGTTGCTTGGTTTCTATGTAAATGCGTCCAATGTACTCACCCAAAACACCAATGCTAATAAGCTGTATCCCGCCTAAAAACAAAATACATGCCAATAACGATGGATAACCCTTAACATCATTTCCCCACATTAGTGTACTGACAATGATCCATAAACCATACAAAAATGCACTGCCTGAAAATACCAAACCCACATACGTCCAAATTCGCAAAGGTACAGTAGAAAAACCACTGATGCCCTCTAATGCCAAATTCCACAATTTCCAACCATTAAACTTGGTTTGTCCTGCCACACGTTTTGGGCGATGATAGCCAACAATAGCAGTATCGCCACCCACCCATGCAAATATGCCTTTCATAAACAGATTTCTTTCAGGCAAAACAATCAAGGCATCCACCACAGAACGTGATAATAAGCGAAAATCACCCACATTTTCTTCAATATGGATATTGCTCATTTTATTGTGTATGCGATAAAAAAGATTGGCACTCCATCTTTTAAATGGGTGGTCTTCACTGCGGTCTATGCGTTTTGCCAGTACCATACTGGCACCTGCTTGCCAATGAGCAAGCATTTTGGGAATCAATTCAATAGGGTCTTGCAAATCAACATCTATGGGAATCACTGCTTGACCTGTCGCGTACTCTAACCCTGCAAACAAAGCAGACTCTTTACCAAAATTGCGTGTAAAGTGCAGTGTTTTAACCCATTTATCTTGTTGAGCGAGCTGATTTAATAGTACCTCGGTTTGGTCAGTACTACCATCATTACAAAACACCAATTCAACATGATAATCGTGTAAAGGCACATATTCACGAACAGTTTGATAAAATAACGGTATGCTATCCTCTTCATTAAAAACAGGAATAACCAAAGAAATCACAATACTCATGATGAATTTCCTTTACGAAAAACCAGTTTTTTTGCACCCAAAAACCCCAATATCACACTCAATACCATAAAAAAAGGTATGGCTAACCACGATGTCCATGCCAAATAATCCACAAGCCAACCTGAAAATATCGCCAAACTGCCCATCCATGCCACAAACGCCATATAAGACGACAGGTTTTGATAAGATTGTTGAAATGTCCATTTGGCATTTGCCCAATAACTAAATGTAGCGGTAGAGAAAAATGCCATACCATTTGCCCATGTGGCAGACACATCATTTGCAAGCAACAAACCAAATACCACAACATGAATTAAAGTATTCAATATCCCAATGAGTGAATAGATTCCAAACTGTTTGAATATCATTTTATTTTTCATTACCCCATAATAACCATGTACCATGCTGTGCAACCAAAACCTTATTTTGACAACTGGGATTTTGTTTAAGCCAGCTTTTAACATCATCTATCGGATTGTCCACCACTCGCATAACCAAATAATCATAAATGCTGCAATCTAAAATTTGGGTTAAATTTCCTTTTACTGCACCACGATTTTTCTTGTAATTGGGATAAATTTCTTCTGCTTTTAAACGCACAATCATCGCGGGCGATGTCGCAAAACTAAAATCCACCCAGCCATGTTTTTCTGCTTGATACCACTGTGCAAAATGGAGATAATTTCTATCAGTACTAATGCTAAAATCATGGCGTGAAGCTTCATCAAACAAAAACATGGCACGTTTGTTTGGCTGCATGTCTTGTTTGGTTTTTTCAAAATCAAGTCTGATGGCGGAGTATTGAAACTGTACATTATCATTGTGATTTTTATATAAAATAGCCAAGACACTCACCATAAAAAATGCCGTAGCCACTTGTGCGATATTATAACGCCCACCACGCAAATCTGTATTGGGTAGCCAAATTAACGCATAAAAAATCGGTAAAAATATTGCAAATCTTTGATATAAATAGGCAGTCTGAAATGCAATATGTGGCAATGCATACCAAATAATCAAACAAGCAATCAATGGTACATAAAGTTGCCACTGACGACTTAATCGGTATCCCATAAAAATCGGCAAAATCAGCACACCATAAAATGCCAGATGATAATGATAAATATCATTCATGTGCCAAGGCAAATACAGCAATTCTTGTGTTTTCCACAAAAAGGGATGTTGCTCAACATAACCTATTGGATAACCTTCAAAAAATGCAGGGTCAGGTTTTAAAATAATTCTTACCAGCATGATGGCAAATAATAGAAATACGCCAGTAAAATAAAAACGTTGTTGCCAATTGTGTTGCTTAAATGATGCCAAAAAATTGCAATACGCCACAAAACAAAAAAATGCAAAACCCAAAATATGGCTAAAATACAATAAAACACCCCAAGCAAAAACGATTGCCAACTGTTTTGGTTTGTGGGTTTCAAAATAATTTTTACACGAAATTAAAAAGAAAATACCAACAGGTACACTCATCATAAAACTGACAAATCCCCACTGATATGCAAATCCAAAAAAACAACTTAACGCCAAAAAATCCAATAGTTTATCTTTGCCATAAGCCAAACGTAGCTGTCTGATACTGATAACATACAAACAAAAAATAACCACCATCACCCACTTAGAAGCAGTGCTGATGTCCAGAAACTGATAAAAAAACCACCATAATAAATAAGAGGTTAAATAAGGTGTATCAAAATTGGTAAATACCATGTTTTGCCAAACACTTTTTCCTTTGATTAAATCATCCAAAGTTGTAACTTGTGCGGCATGTTGTGGCAAGTCAATTAAGGGTAAATAATCAGGATAAAGCAAAAAAATCAGACAGCTAAAAACCAAAACACCCAGTAATTTGGTTTGAGATTTGGGAGAAAAAAGTGTTTGCATAATTTTTTAATCTTATGATTTTAATATTAATTTAAGGTTTTTCTGCCAAACAAAAAACGGTTAATCCCGCCAATCTATTCCATTTTTGAAATGGAATTTCCATTTGGGAAGCCGTTAACAGTATGGCATTTGTTAAAGGGTGGTGTTTGACCAATTGGGATTTGGTTTCTTTTTTTGGAAAAATGCGTTCAAATAAACGCATTGTTAGTGCAATTGGGAAGACCGCCCCAAAATAATAATGGTTTTGAATGATATTTAAGCCTGATGATTGAACAGTTTCTGCCAAATGCTGGCATGTGTAACGGCGATAATGTTCCAAGAATACATCATGACTGCTCCACAAAAATTGAAATGCAGGCACTGAAATTAAAAATTTTGTACCACTTGGCACTTGCTCAACATAGGTTTTTAATAAACCCACGTCATCTTCAACGTGCTCCAACACATCCATCATTAAACACAAGTCAACAGGTGCAATACCTGCCTGAGCCGTATCCAAAATAGACCGTCTAAAATACAGAGGCTTTCCTGAATGTGTGTCATCATATTCAGTTGGATAACTGATATCTACACATACACCTGCTTGAACATTAGAATGCTCGAGCAGATAGCGAGAGAAATAACCAGACCCAGCACCCACATCAAGTACTGTTTTTGCTTGAACATTGTGCAAAATATTTTGCATGGCACGAGCTTTGGCGATATAGTACCAGTGTTTATTTACATCATCACCTAAAATATCACTTTCTTTTAAATCCATGACTTACCTCTGAATAAATAATTAACGTAATGAACTTATTATTTTATCATAAAGAAGTGTATAAAACCAAAATAATCATTTGATTTTAAGTGTTATGCAGTGTCATTTAAAGAGTTTAATGTTCATGTATAAAAAATCCAATCAAGCTAAACTTAGGGTTTGGATTGATTTTTTGGGTGTTTGATTTATTTTTTACTGTTCTTATGTGCCTTAGCCTTTTTCACCTCTTCCCCCACCTTCTCCACCAACGCAAAATCAACTTGGAGTAAATCCATATTCACGCCAGCGACCTTGATTTTGATTTGTTCACCCAATCCAAAAGTCGTACCAAGCTCGCCAATGAGTGCTTGTTGTCTTTCGTCATACTCATAGTATTCAGCTGACAGATTTGAGATGTGGATTAGTCCGTCTATAAACAAATCATTTAAGGTGATAAAAAGTCCAAAACTCGTTACGGTGGTAATCGTACCTATAAATTCATCGCCCAGATGTCTTTGCATATAGTGGCATTTAAGCCAGCTTTCCACATGACGACTGGCTTCTTCGGCACGGCGTTCGGTGGTAGAAGTTTGTTCGCCCGCTTCGTCTAGGCTTTTGTAAATCGCAGGTTTGGATTTTTTATTTGTTACTTTGTCCTTGATGGCTCGGTGAAGCATAAGGTCAGGATAACGGCGAATAGGGCTAGTAAAATGACTATATTCATCATACGCCAAACCAAAATGTCCGATGTTGTCAGGGCTATAATTTGCCTGCATCATGGAGCGTAGGAGCATAGAGTGAATGTTTTGGGTGTCCGCTCGTCCCTCTGTTGCCTTGATGACTCGCTGATAGTCGCTGTGTGTGGGGTTTTCGCTGGGGAATGCCAAACCAAAAGATTTGAGGTATTCAGACAATTTGGCACTTTTTTCGTCAGAGGGCTTATCATGGTTGCGATATAGGGCGGGTAACTCATGTTTTAGGGCAAAATTTGCCCCACAAGTATTGGCAAGAAGCATCATCTCCTCGATGAGTTTGTGAGCGTCTCCTCGTGTGCGTTTTTTGATGTCTGTGATGTCGCCATCTTCGCCAAATACGATGTAGCTTTCGGCAGTTTCAAACGCCATTGCTCCACGTTCCTCTCGTTTTTTATCAAGGATTTGGTACAGTTGATAAAGTGTGTCCACCGATTTACAAACATCAGGATTTTTTACCAAATCATCAGGCAGGGTCTCATTGGTGGGGTCGTCAAAATAAGCATTGACTTGGTTGTAGGTGAGCCGTGCCTGTGAGTGCATGATGGCAGGGTAAAATTCATAGCCTGTAACTTTGCCTGCTTTTGACAGCTTAATATCTGCCACCATACATAGCCTATCCACTTTGGGATTTAGTGAACATAGCCCGTTGGATAGTACCTCTGGGAGCATGGGGATAACACGGTGAGGAAAATACACGCTCGTACCACGCTCGTATGCATCTACATCAAGGGGTGATTGGGGGGTTACATAATGACTTACGTCTGCAATAGCAACCACCACACGATAGTTGCCCCCTGCACGCTTACACGCATAGACGGCATCGTCAAAGTCACGTGCGTCCTCACCGTCTATGGTGATGAGTGGCAGGTTTCGTAAATCCACTCGTCCCTTAAAGTCTTTTTCGGTTGGCTCATCATAACCATCTGCTTGTTCTAACGTATCTTTACTAAATACAGATGGTATGCCATGGTTTAAAATCGTAGTTTCTATGATAAGTTCACGGTCGTTTAAATTTGTTAAAACTTCGCTGATTTTGCCTGTAGCATATTCTTGGTAGGTGGGCATATCAATGATGGCAACTTTGACACTATCGCCTTCATGCACGCCAAACTGTGCCACATCATCATCAGTCAGTGTGATGGGTTGGTGAGCATTTGTTCCTGATAGACGAACAAAATACCCCTCATCATCGCTGTCTATCACACCCACAAATTCTGTGCTGGCACGGCTTAGCACTTTGGTGATACGAGCTTCGGCTTTGCCTTTAAACTCTGTTGCTACCGCCTCAACCACATCTTTGTCAAAAACCACACGCATTTGTTTTTCGTGGATAAAAAGGTCTGGCATATCAGGCAAACTGACAAAACCAAAACCCTTAGGGTTGGCAATCACTTTGCCTATTACAGTGGTGGGCAAGGGAGCAATGCTAAAATGAATGCCGTCCGTGCGTTCTAGTTGGTTGTCCCGTAACATGGCTTTTAGGCGGTTGGTTAGGGCAAAAAATCGCTCTTCATCGCCCAAAATCTCAAAATGCAGTCCCAAACTCTCCATCGTGGCAGGTTTGCTGTCGTTATTCATCTGGGCGACAGTTTGTAGGATAAGCAGTCGTGAGGGAATGGGGTTTTGGTATTTGTTTGCTTCGTCTATGGCGTTGGGGTCATTCCATAAAGGTTTTTTTGTCATGATTTTCTCTTTTTAAATACAAATATTTGGGTTATCATAACACATTTAATCACATTATCATGTAACTTTTATGACAGTTTTTTTAAATTTTAATGACCCCAAACACGCCAAACAGGGGGGGTGTGTCAATGTTATTGCCAAAATTGAAAATGAGCTTTTTGATGATGCGTGGGATAGCCTTGCCATCAGTGAGGTTTTGGGGCAGTTTGGGGCAGGGATGATTGTTGCCGAAAATGATGACGATGATGTTGTGGGTTATTTGATTTATCAAATTGTTTTTGAGGTGGCAGAGGTGTTACGCATTGCTACTGACATGGATTATCAAAAAAAGGGCGTGGGAAAAGGCTTGCTTGATGAGTTTGAAAGGTTATGCAAAGAAAAAGAGGCACAGCGGATTTTGTTAGAAGTGCGAGCTGACAACGCCCCTGCCATACGCCTGTACGAACGACAAGGGTTTTATCAAATTGATGTGCGAAAAGGTTATTACAAAGATGAATGGGGGGTGGTGGATGCACTGATTTTACAAAGGGATTTGTGATTTGGTGTTGCGTGAAAAATTGTCATCAGTAGGTGCGTAATACGCACCGTTTAAGGCTTGGGGGTTTTTGGGTGCGTTGTACGCACCTTACAGCTTATTATCCTTTATGTGTTACCCAAACACACATCATGCAAAGGATAATTATTAAAATCCTCACTATCTTTGCCCAACTTTTCCAAGCGTTCTTTATCCGCCAAATATCGCTCAATGGTCTGACGTACCGTCTCAAATGCTAGATTTTCCATGTCTATCTCATCAGGATAAAACAGACCGCATTCTAGACTCTCACTCCCTACGCCAAATGCCCCATCTTGTAAATTGGCAAGATATATTGCATGAATCTGCCCCCATTGTGGCAAATCAAACAGGGTGTAGAGTTTTAAATTTATCGCCGTGCCGTCCGCTTCTTCCCATGTTTCACGTTTTGCCCCCTCCGCCATCGTCTCGCCAATCTCCATAAAACCTGCTGGCAATGTCCAGTATCCATAGCGTGGCTCTATGGCACGCCGACACAGCAGGATTTTGCCTTGATGAATGGCAAGTGCCCCACAAATCATCTTGGGGTTTTCATAATGGATATAACCACACGATGAGCAGACGAGACGTTCACGACTATCGCCTTGTGGTATGGTATGGGTGGCGGGTTTTCCGCATTGCAAACAGTAGGGCATGATTTGGTGTTATAATAATCAAGATATTCAATGATAAATGAAAATAACCAAAATGACAAATGATTTTGTGCAAGATTTTATTGATAAACAAATGGTGTATGTGCCAGATTCACACCGTTTTTATGATTTGGTGCAAGCATTGGCAAACTATCAAGGCGTGGATATTTTGCCTTATACTAACAACAACGAACTCTTAACAGGGCTTGTGCGTGAAAATGCGATAAAACATTATCAAAAATTATTGCATGAAGAACGCCCACCGCAGGCGTGTGTACTGATTGTCATCACTGATGAGCCAAATCCACGCCTGCTTTTGACACGTCGGTCGGCTCGTCTAAGTAGCCATGCGGGGGAGGTTTCTTTTGTCGGTGGTAAACGAGATGATACTGATAAAAGTTCGGTAGAAACTGCCTTGCGTGAAGCGTATGAGGAGGTGGGGCTAGATAGGGCGGATACGCAGATTTTGGGGTATTTGCCCATGCAAATTTCCAAAAAGGGGTTGTTGGTTCGTCCTGTGGTTGTTTGTATATCGCCTTGTGCGGTGGATAGGCTTATGCCTAGCGAAGATGAGATTGATAAGCTGTTTTGGTTGCCGTTTGCGGTATTGCAAACTGCTCCCACCAACCACATTTTTGATAGGGAGTTGCCAAATCAAACCGCCAAACTTCACACCCCTGCTTGGATTTATGATGATGAAGTGATTTGGGGGCTGACAGGGCGGATTTTGGCAAGTTTAATGGAAATAGGCTTTGGGATTAAGTGGGGGTGGTATTATTGGGTAAAACAATGTTAAAATTTTGTGAGTGTATTTTAAATTACAAATAAATAGAGCTTGTCCTAAGCACAAGCCCCAATGAGATGAACGGATTACACCCTCTGTACCGCCAACGCCTGCAAAGTCTCAGGCGATGACCACAATCCTTCCAAATCATAAAATTCACGGGCTTGTGGTGTCATGATGTGTACCACAATCCTTCCCAAATCCACAAGTGTCCAATCGCTGTCTTTGTCGCCTTCACGCCCAAGTGGCATGAGTCCTTGTTCTTTGGCACTGGCACCCAATTTGTCCGCCAGTGCTTTGACATGGCGTTTGGAGGTGGCATTGGCAATAATCATGCGTTCTGCCACTTCGGTCAAATGCTCTACGGTGATGACGGTGATGTTAGTGGCTTTTAGGTCGTCTAGGGACTTGGTAACTAGGGCGATTTGGTCGTCTAAGGATAGATTGTGATTGCTCATGATTTTTCAAAATTTTAAAACTAATTTGGCATTATATCACAGTTTTATAAAGTTTTTGTTGTTTGATATAATCAAAAATTGCACAAGGCAGGTGCGTGGGCGTTTTATTTTCTAAAAAGTCCTGTCTGATTTGGCTTGATGAGACAGCTCTGATGGGACTGTTGTCGTAAAAAATAGAGGCTTGATTGAGAAATTGATAAAAATCGGTCGTGATGTGATTGACAATGCTTTCATGCACTTCTTTGTTGTTGCAAGCTCTGGCAAATGCCCAAATTTTGACCAAGGTCAAAATCTCTTGATAATTTTTCCATAAGTGTAAACTTGACAAACTATCACCACCCATGACAAAAATTCGCTCATCATTAGGATATGTATTTGCCAATGTACGCACGCTATCAACGGTGTAGATGGGCGGTGTTTGGTGGATTTCTAGGGGGCAGATTTGGGCAACAACACCCTCATTTTTTAACATTTCGCACGCCAAATCCAGCATGGCAAGGCGGTGAGTAGGAGAGGTGGGGTTATCCTTAAAGGGGTTGCCTGCGGTGGGCAAAAAATAGATGATAAAAGGTGTTTTTTGGGCAGTCAATTTTTTTGCCACATAACGCACCATGTCCAAATGTCCCTCATGCACAGGGTCAAAACTACCACCAAAATACACTCGTATCATCAGATGGTCAGCTCTGCGTCAGAGATGAGGTCGGCGATACGATTGCGAACAAAAACGACTTTGTGGTGATCGCCGTTTGGATAACGTTCGGTAAGCTCAAAATAACGAGGGTACGCCTTTAAAAAATCGCTAAATTTGTCATAATTAAACAGTCGTGAATCAAAATCAGGTTCAACTTTTAAAATATAATTTTTGACAGGGGCGATGTTTGCCCAGCCATGTTCGTCCGCCATACTGTCAATGGCACTTTTGACGAGAGCGATGGCAACGTCAATGGGTTTAAATTGGTTGTTGTCAGAAAAAAGCATGTCTGCTGAATCATAAAAGTCCACATTGGGTGTTCTTTTTTGCTCTTCAAAAACTTCTAAATAAGTAAAGCGGTCGCAGGCTTGCATAAAGGCTTTGGGAGTGTGTTTTTTGCCAAAACCGTAGACAATAAGCCCCTCCTCACGGATACGTTGGGCAAGGCGAGTAAAATCGCTGTCAGAGGATACCAAACAAAAACCGTCAAATTTACCTTTGTACAACAAATCCATGGCATCGATGATGAGGCTAGAATCGGTGGCATTTTTGCCATTGGTATAAGAAAACTGCTGAATGGGCTGAATGGAGTGTGATAACAGTACGCTTTTCCAGCTAGCAAGTTGAGGTTTTGTCCAGTCAGCATAGGCACGGCGAACATTTGACCGCCCAAGGGTTGCAATCTCATTGAGCAGTGCTTCAAGATGGGTCGTGGACGCATTATCAGCGTCAATCAAGACAGCAAGATTGGCATCGTTGTGGGTGGTCATGATTGTTGGTGTGAAAAATAACTTTTTGATTATTGTAACATAAATTAAACAATATTCATATATGGTTTGGTGGGTCAATAAATCCCTTTGTATTTTTGGCGTGGGTGTGATAAGGTGTGAATTATGTTTAGCAAATTTAGGTAAAATTATGACAACACATCATACGCAAAAACAATTACACGCCAACAAAAAACACACCAAACTTGGCAAACTAGGAGCATATCTGGGAGCGGTGTATGCGTCCGACAAATCTTATCAAGCTGTTGATGTTGGGTTGACATTTGATAAAAAATTTGTCAGTGCACAAGCCCACCAATTTGCCAAAGAATTGCTTGGCAAACGCATTTATGGAGCGTGTACACTTGCCCAAAAAATCCTGCCCACCAAGATGCTTGTTCATTGGTCTGATGAAGTCTATGATAAAGTGGCGACTTGGACGCATAATTGGGCACTACTGCGACTGCAAAAAGACGAACGATTTGCCAATTTAGCGAATCTTACTCGCCAAGAGCGAGATGAGTTTGTGGACGACATCATCAATCAAAATCGCACTTGGCTGAGTCTGGGTGGTGCTTTTGGGGTATTTGGATTAAAGGGGGTGGTGCTAGAATCAGCGTGGCTTTTGGTGATGTTGCTACGTACAGTATATGAGCTGGCTTATATTTATGGGGTTGATGTGTCAGGCAAAGATGGTGTACGCACGGCTCATGCGGTGGTGGCAAGTGTAGATGAAACATTAATTGGGCAAAAACAAATCCTACTTACGACACTGACAATCGGACGCATGGTGCTCAAAAATGCCCAAACCACAGGACTTGCTAATGAGCTTTTGGCACTTAGTACCAATCCGTTGACCAAACAATATGGCGATTATCTTGATGAGGTTTTGGGGTGGTTTGACATGGAAAAGTCAGATTTGGATAAATTTAATTCTGCATGGCTGTATCATCTGTGCTCGGTGGCTTCGGTGGGGGCATCAGTGCATTATAACAACCAAATTTTTGAGAATGTGGTGGGCGTGGCAAAGGCGACTTTTGGGCAGGTGGGTGAGATAAAATTGCTTGAAAATGCTTGAAAATTTTTGCAAAATCACGTATAATGGTATATTAGCCCTATAAAGGGTAAAGGTCGGCTTTATAAGCCATATTGTTATTAACGGGAGATATTGCCTATGGCAACTACAAACCAACTTATCCGTAAAGGTCGTAAGACCATTACTGAAAAGTCAAAAGTACCAGCACTACAAGCTTGCCCACAACGTCGTGGCGTTTGTACTCGTGTATACACCACCACCCCTAAAAAGCCAAACTCAGCCATGCGTAAAGTATGCCGTGTGCGTTTGACTTCTGGCTACGAAGTATCTAGCTATATCGGCGGTGAAGGTCATAACCTACAAGAGCACAGCGTTGTGCTTATCCGTGGCGGTCGTGTAAAAGACCTACCAGGTGTGCGTTATCACACCGTTCGTGGTGCGTTAGACTGTGCGGGTGTTAAAGACCGTAAACAAGGTCGCTCTAAATATGGTGCAAAACGTCCTAAGGCGTAATGCAATTAAACTAATGAATTGTGCATGGCTTGTGAGAATGTGTGTTAATCTAACCATGCCACATCTACAATCATGCAGTAAGGCTGGCTAAATGCTTGATTTGTAAAGTAAATGCCAGATTTACCCTGAAGACATAAGGAATTATTATGCCAAGACGTCGTGTCGTAGCTGCTCGTGAAATTCTACCAGACCCAAAATTCGGCAGCCAAACCATCGCTAAATTCATCAACCAAGTAATGGTTGATGGTAAAAAATCAGTCGCCGAAAAAATCGTTTACGGTGCATTAGAGACTGTTGCTGAAAAACGCAAACTAGAAGATCCAGTTGCTTTCTTTGAAGAAGTGCTTGAAAGCGTTCGCCCAACTGTGGAAGTAAAAGCTCGCCGTGTTGGTGGTGCCACTTACCAAGTACCTATGGAAGTACGTCCCTCCCGTCGTACTGCCCTAGCCATGCGTTGGTTGGCTGATGCTGCTGCTAAGCGTTCTGAAAAATCAATGGCTCTACGCCTAGCTGGTGAGCTTAATGATGCTGCTGACGGTAAAGGTGCCGCCATCAAAAAACGTGATGACGTTCACCGTATGGCTGACGCAAACAAAGCGTTCTCTCATTTCCGCTTCTAATTTGTTGTCTAAATCGCCAGATTAGAGCGTGCTTGGTTTGGGTTGGTGTGTTCATTAACTCAAGCCAAACAGATTCAGTTATTTTGTGATGATTAATCTGACATTAATCCTGTTGATAGACAAAATAACACCCAATTAACACAATTTTTCTAGGAAAAATTATGGCACGTAAGACCCCATTAAACAGATATCGTAACATCGGTATCTCTGCTCACATTGACGCAGGTAAAACCACCACGTCAGAGCGTATTTTGTTCTACACAGGTAAAAGCCACAAACTAGGCGAAGTGCACGAAGGTGCTGCGACTATGGACTGGATGGAGCAAGAGCAAGAACGTGGTATTACCATTACATCTGCCGCTACTACTTGCTTTTGGTCAGGTATGTCTGAGCAATTCCCAGAACACCGCATTAACCTAATTGACACCCCCGGTCACGTGGATTTCACGATTGAAGTTGAACGTTCTATGCGTGTGCTTGACGGTGCGTGCATGGTGTATTGTGCGGTAGGTGGTGTACAGCCACAGTCAGAAACTGTATGGCGTCAAGCTAACAAATATCGTGTGCCACGTTTGGCATTTGTTAACAAAATGGACCGTACAGGTGCTAACTTCTTCCGTGTGGTTGAGCAAGTTAAGCAACGTCTTGGCGGTAATCCTGTACCTGTGGTTGTGCCAATCGGTGCTGAAGATACTTTTGAGGGTGTGATTGACTTACTTGAGATGAAATCCATCATTTGGGACGAACCATCTCAAGGCATGAAATTTGAATATGGCGAGATTCCTGCTGACCTAGTTGATACTGCCAACGAATGGCGTAATAACATGGTAGAAGCTGCTGCTGAAAGTTCAGAAGAGCTTATGGACAAATACCTAGAAGAAGGTGATTTGTCTCGTGAAGACATTGTAGCAGGTTTGCGTGCTCGTACGCTTGCATGTGAAATTCAGCCCATGCTATGCGGTACTGCCTTCAAAAACAAAGGCGTACAACGTATGCTTGATGCGGTGATTGAATTCTTGCCAGCACCAACAGATGTCGAAGCCATCAAAGGCATCCTAGACGACAAAGACGGTACTGAAGGTAGCCGTGAATCTTCAGACGATGCTCCGTTTGCAGGTCTTGCATTCAAAATCATGAACGACAAATACGTAGGTAACCTAACTTTCGTACGTGTTTATTCAGGTGTTGCAAAACAAGGCGACAGCGTCTACAACCCTGTCAAGATGAAGCGTGAGCGTATCGGTCGTATCGTTGAAATGCACGCCAACAGTCAAAACGAAGTTGATGAAGTGCGTGCAGGTGACATCGTGGCATTTGTTGGTCTAAAAGACGTAACTACTGGTGATACTCTGTGTGATAATGATAACATCATCACCCTAGAACGCATGGAATTCCCAGATCCAGTTATCAGCCTAGCGGTTGAACCAAAAACCAAAGCTGACCAAGAAAAAATGTCTATTGCACTAGGTCGCCTTGCCAAAGAAGACCCATCATTCCGTGTACGTACTGACGAAGAGTCTGGTCAAACCATCATCTCTGGTATGGGTGAGTTGCACCTTGACATCATCGTTGACCGCATGAAGCGTGAGTTTAACGTAGAAGCCAACATTGGTGCGCCACAAGTTGCTTATCGTGAAACCATTCGTTCAACCGTTGAAGTTGAAGGTAAGTTTGTGCGTCAAACAGGTGGTCGTGGTAAGTTCGGTCATGTATGGCTACGCCTAGAACCGCTTGACCCAACTGGCGAAGTAGAGTATGAATTTGCCGAAGAAATCGTAGGCGGTGTTGTACCAAAAGAATACCATTCTGCGGTAGATAAAGGTATTCAAGAGCGTATGAAGAATGGCGTTTTGGCTGGCTACCCAGTCGTTAACGTTAAAGCCACCTTGTATGATGGTTCTTACCATGATGTTGACTCTGATGAGTTGTCATTTAAGATGGCAGGTTCTATCGCATTCAAGAAAGGCTTTATGCAAGCCTCTCCTGCGTTGCTTGAGCCTATCATGAAAGTTGTGGTGGAGACCCCAGAAGATTATATGGGTGACATCATGGGCGACCTAAACCGTCGTCGTGGTGCAGTGCAAGGTATGGTGGACTTGTTTGGTGGTGTCAAAGAGATTACTGCCGAAGTACCACTTGCTGAGATGTTTGGTTATGCAACACAAATGCGTTCTATGTCTCAAGGTCGTGCAACTTACTCTATGGAATTTGCTAAGTACCAAGAAACTCCGAAGAACGTTGCTGACGAGATCATCAAAAAGTACACCGCCAAAGATGATGATGAGTAATTTACTCATTGACTAAAAAATAAGACAATGAACAACTTGAAAAATGCGTTCATTGTCTCCATATTACATGGAACTTTCCTGTAAAGTACATTTATTCACAATTTAATTAACTTGGTTAATTATTTTTTAAAGGAAAATATC
>NZ_BCYQ01000031.1 GCF_001598275.1 Moraxella oblonga NBRC 102422 | reverse complement strand
TTTGTGGTACTTTTAAGATTGTGTTGGTGTATTATGCAAATACATCATCACACGCCTGTTTGAAGCGTGCCACCGCACCGTCCACATCAGTAAGTTTGTCAAGCCCAAACAATCCGATTCTAAAACTCTTATAATCGGCAGGTTCGCCCACTTGGAGCGGTACACCGCCTGCGATTTGGACACCGACTTTGGCAAATGCCACGCCTTTGTGTATTTCCTCGCTTGGGGCATGACAGACGATAACGCCAACTGCTTGGGCATTTTTGTCTGCGACACTCGCTATGCCTTTATCATTGAGGACGGTTAGGATTTTTTGTCCAAGTTCAAGTTGAGCCAATTTGAGTTTGTCAAAGCCGATTTTTTGGCATTCTACCAACGTATCTCTTAGATGTCTTAGACTGTCGGTTGGCATGGTGGTATGATAAGCGTGTCCGCCATTCTCATAAGCAGTCATGATGTTTGTCCATGCTTTCAAATCAAGGGCAAAACTGGTGGATTCACTTTCTAAAACGAGCTTTTTGGCGGTGTCAGACATCATCACAAGCCCACAGCAGGGTGTGCTAGAAAGTCCTTTTTGGGGAGCAGACAACAACACATCAATGCCAAGTGCTTTCATGTCAAGCCACACACAGCCAGAGGCGATACAGTCAATCACCAAAATACCACCAACCTCATGCACCGCCTGCCCTAATGCTTTGATATAATCATTAGAGAGCATCATGCCAGAGGCGGTCTCTACATGCGGAGCAAAGACCACGCTTGGGCGGTTTGTACGGATATGGGTGGTGACGGTATTGATGTCGGCAGGGGCAAAGGTGGTTTTGTCGCCTGTGTGGATTTGGGCGGTGAACACTTGAGTGGATTTGGCAATGCGTCCTTTTTCCAAAATCTGCGTCCAGCGATAGCTAAACCAACCATTGCGTACGATAACCACATCTTTGTCGGTGGCAAGCTGGCGAGCAACCGCTTCCATGCCTGACGTACCAGAACCAGGGATAATGGCAACAGCATCCGCTTGGTAGAGAGATTTTAGGGTGGTAGAAAGGTCTGCCATGACACGTTGAAATTCGGCAGACATATGGTTCAACGCACGGTCGGTATAGACTACCGAATATTCCAAAAGTCCTTGTGGGTCAATGTCATCTCGTAGAGCAGGCATGATTTTTCCTTAAAAAGTGGGTTTGAAATAATGTATCTAAAAAATAGAGTGAATGCAAGTATTTTTATGCGATTTTAAAAGAGTTTTGGAAATTTTTTCGTTTGCCCCTTGTATCTTGATGATTATCATTTATAATATCATCTTATATATTTATCAAGGTAAATAATAATGAGTACTACATTACGCCAGCTAAAAGCCTTTGTGCTTGTCGCCGAGCAAAATAGTTTTACCAAAGCTGCAGAGACTTTGTGTTTGACTCAGTCTGCTCTAAGTGGACTTATCAAAGAATTAGAGCAAAATCTCGATGTTAAGTTGTTTGACCGTACCACTCGCAAACTACACCTTTCGGACGCAGGGCAAAGGCTTTTGCCTCAAGCTCGCCGAGTGTTAAATGAAATGTCGGTACTAAATGACAAAGTCGCTAGTCTTAAATCTTTACATCAAGGTCATGTCCATTTGGCGGTGTCCCAGCAATTATCGGCAAGTACTCTACCTAAATTCATCGCCAAATTTTGTGAACTCCACCCCAATATCCAAGTAACACTCACAGACTGTTCGGTTGATGAAGTGGTGGGGCATATTGAAAATTTGGAAGCGGATTTGGGGATTGCTCCTGAGCGGTTTTATAGTGATGATTTGCACGCTGATGTGTTGTTTAGCTCGCCATTTTATTTGGTGTTGCCAAAATCACACCACTTCGCTTACAAGAATGAAATTCGCTGGGAAAATCTCATGAGTGAGCGACTCATCACGCTCAACGGACCTTTTATCAACAGTCTACAAAATGAGCTACCATCTCTGCCATTTCCAATCGTATCTTTAACCCTGATTTTAAAGTAAATTTTTTATCTACTGCACTGGGCATGGTGCGTATGGGGCTTGGGGTTACAGTGTGTCTGCTGTATGCTGCCGAATGGGTGGAGCAAAACGGACTGACCATGCGACCCATCAGCGACCCTGTGGTGGAGCGTAAGTTTTTGTTATATACTCACAAAAATCGCTCGTTGTCGCCTGCATCTATGGCATTCAAGGAATTTTTGCTTGCCAATGCCCATGAATTTTTGGTGAGTAAGCCAACAACTATTTAAGGTAAATTTGTCAATTATAGTGATTTAACTTCAAAAACCACCAAAACCGTTCACCCTGAGCTTGCCTGCGGGCGGTTTTCCGTTATGGTTCGACAAGCTCACTTTGAGTGAAAAACCTTTGTCTGGTTTTGAATAGAATTGACTATATAAATCAGTCCTGCCAACGCCCAAACACCAAGCTACCATTTGTGCCACCAAAACCAAAGCTGTTGGAAATGGCATAATTGACATTTTGTACGACCCTTGCGGTATGGGGGATATAATCAAGTGTGCAGGCAGGGTCAGGGTTGTCTAGGTTGATGGTGGGGGGTAAGAGCTGATTTTGTAGGGCAAGTACCGTAAAAATTGCTTCAACCACCCCTGCTGAACCCAGCAAATGTCCCGTCATGGATTTGGTAGAGCTGACCAAGATGTTTTTGCCAAACAGACTTTCAATGGCACAGCTTTCTGCCACATCGCCAGCAGGCGTGGACGTGCCGTGTGCGTTGATGTAGCCGACATCGCTTGGGCTGATACCGCCATCCATGAGAGCGTTTGCCATCGCACGTCTTGCTCCGTTGCCATCAGTAGGTGGGGCGGTGATGTGGCTTGCATCATCGCTCATGCCAAAACCCACAACTTCTGCCAAAATGGTTGCTCCACGAGCTTTGGCATGAGCCAAACTTTCTAGCACCATCGCCCCAGCCCCATCGCCAAGCACGAAGCCATCTCTATCTTTGTCAAAGGGGCGAGATGCTTTGGTAGGTTCGTCATTGCGAGTGGATAGAGCGTGCATTGCTCCAAACCCTGCCATGCCAAGTGGCGTGCTTGCTTTTTCACTACCGCCCACCAAAACAGCATCAAGGTCACCATAAGCAATCAATCTTGCTCCTAATCCGATGGCATGCGTGGAAGTTGTACAGGCAGTGGCAGTAGCAAGATTTGCCCCTTTTAGATTATGGCGAATGGCGATAAGCCCTGCTGGCATATTAACGATAGAGCCGGGAATGATAAAAGGTGAGACTTTTTTTGCACCGCTTTGACGAATGACATCACGACCATTTTCAATGGTATTTAATCCACCAATTCCTGAACCCATCACCACACCAAATCGTTCGCTATCCACATTGACAGGCAGACTGTCGCCTTTGATGTCGTCTATTAGACCTGCATGAAATAATGCTTGGGCAGAGGCAACTTGGGCATAGTGCATAAACTCATCAAAACGGCGGATTTCTTTGGGGTTTAAAAATTCTTTGGCATCAAAATCCTTGATGAGTCCTACGATACGTGAGCGAAATTCACTCATGTCAAACCCTGCAAACTCAGGCAGGGCAGTGATGCCACTTGTGCCACTTGCAAGATTTGTCCAAATGGTGTCCAAGTCATTACCCACAGGGGTAATCGCTCCCATGCCCGTGATGACGACACGTTCGTAGTCGGGACGCTTGTGGTGGGGGGCTTTGGTAGGTCGGGCTGTTTGTGATTGGCTCATGGCTATTTTCCTAAGTATCAAAATAAGTTTATCTTAACATGATTTGACAGATTTGAATAGTTTACGTTTGTTTTATTTTTTATAAAGACAAAAAATTCCCCAAAAGTAATTTTGGGGAATTTGTGGTTTTGCTGATTATTTGCGGTCTTCAAGTTTGACAAATGCACGGTGTTTTTCGCCAGTATAACGCTGACGTGGACGACCGATTTTGAAGGGTTCTGAGTGCATTTCTGTCCAGTGGCTGATCCAACCCACAGTACGAGCCAAGGCAAAGATAACAGTAAACATAGATGTTGGGATACCGATGGCTTTTAGGATAATGCCAGAGTAGAAATCTACATTTGGATAGAGTTTACGCTCAATGAAGTATGGGTCAGATAGAGCGATTTTTTCAAGCTCCATTGCCAGTTGTAATTTAGGGTCATTGACACCCAAAGCACCCAAAACTTCATCACAAGTTTCTTTCATGACCTTAGCACGAGGGTCAAAGTTTTTGTACACACGATGTCCAAAGCCCATGAGTTTGGCTTCTTTGGTTTTGACTTTTTCCATAAATGGAGCAACGTTCTCAATCGTGCCGATTTCATCAAGCATTTGTAGAACTGCTTCGTTTGCACCACCATGTGATGGACCCCACAGAGCCACGATACCAGCAGCGATACAGGCGTATGGGTTGGCACCTGTTGAACCTGCCAAACGCACAGTAGAGGTAGAGGCGTTTTGCTCGTGGTCAGCGTGTAGGGTGAAGATTTTATCCATCGCCTTAACAAGCACAGGATTTGGTTTGTAGTTTACGTCCCCTGGGGTAGCAAACATCATATATAGGAAGTTTTCAGCATAGCTAAAATCTTTGCGTGGATACAAGAAAGGCTCACCGATAGAATATTTGTAGCTCATCGCTGCAAGGGTAGGCACTTTGGCAATCAAATCCACACAAGTCTCATCACGATGTTTAGGGTCAGAGATGTCTAGGTGGTTGTGGTAGAATGCAGACAACGCACCAACTACACCAACCATAATTGCCATTGGGTGGGCATCACGGCGGAAACCTTCAAAGAATTTACGCAGTTGGTCGTGTACAGCCATTTTGCTAGAAACACGCTCGTAGAATTTGGTTTTTTGTTCGGCATTTGGTAGGTCGCCGTAGAGTAGGGCGTAGCAGACTTCTAGGTAGTCGGCGTTGTCAGCAAGTTCATCAATCGCATAACCACGATGTAGTAACTCACCTTTGTCGCCATCAATGTAGGTAAGTTTGGATTCAACAGGAGCAGTCGCCATAAAGCCAGGGTCATACGTCCAAAAACCTGCTTTATTTACTGCACTGATGTCAAGTACTGGACGACCTAGTGTACTTTCTAATACTGGCATTTCGTATTCGGTGCCATCAACAACTAATTTGACTTCTTTTGACATGGGATATTACCTCGTTTGTGTGATATTTGGTGCTTTTTCCTGCAACACCAAACTAAAACGCATTTTGGCATTCCTAAAACCAAAATGCTTATCCTTGTTTTACTGCCTTCACAGTAGTGATGATGATACAAAATCTTAGCCAAACTTACAAGCCTTTTTCAAATAAAAATTTATCTGATTTGATAAAGAGGGTCAAGTCTCTCTCCAAAGTACCGTCATGACTGGTGTTTGGTGTTTTTGGTGTGCAAAATGTGCGTGAATGAATGTCTGACGGGGCATTTTTGAAATATTTTGTAACAATAATTGGCAAGCAAAGTTGGGCGATTTTGGGGGAAAGTGGCAGAAATTTTGTAAATTTGTTTGTAAAATTTGTTTAAGCGTTTTATAATCTATCAGTTTTAGTAGTCCACTTTTTTAAGTGATAATCAATTACATTGTAAAACTAAAAAAGACCGTAAAAACATGATTTTATGTGCTTAATTTACATGATTTTATCATTAAAAAAGTATATAATGAACATTCTTTTGGGTGATGATAACCTCACTTAAAATTGTGTTATATTTGTAACTGACCACTTTTGTGGATTTGGATAATCATTTGCTGTGTAGGATTTTTCCTTTCAGCCAGCTCTCCTTGCCATTGGCGAAAAATTAGATAAGGATGCCCGCTGTGAAAAGCAACCGACCAATTAACCTACCTTTGAGTCAAGTCATTGCGGTGAACTCAAAATCACCCATTGCAATGGCTTCTATTTTACACCGTGTGTCAGGCATTGTGTTGTTTTTATTGATACCTGTCATGCTTTGCATTTTACAAACTTCGCTATCAAGCCCTGAGGGTTTTGAGAGTGTCCTAAACAATATCGCTTTGCGTTTTTTAGCATGGATTTTTGTGGCGGGTACTGCCTACCATTTTGTCATGGGTTGCAAGCATTTGCTTGCTGATTTGGGTTGTAACGAAGAGTTTCAATCAGGTAAGACGGCAGCGATTGTTAGTTTTGTGATTGCATTTGTCTTGATTTTGGCTTCGTTTGTATGGGTGATGTTCTAATGGTTAGAAATAATTCAGGCATTAAAAGTGCCACAGGTCTAACAGGCTCAGGCTCTCGTGATTGGGTATTACAGCGTATTAGTGCGGTGGTATTGGCATTGTATGCGGTGGTCATGGTGGTGTTTTTCTTGTTCAATAATGTGGACTATGAAACATGGCATGGTTTTATGATGAGTTTGCCCATGAAGCTATTTAGCCTTGTGGCGATTTTGTCGCTCGTGTTTCATGCATGGGTGGGTATGTGGACAGTATTTACTGACTATGTCAAATCAGCAGGTCTGCGTATTGCTCTACAAGGGGCGGTCATTGTTGCTATTTTGGCATATTTGTTTTGGGGTGTGATGATTTTTTGGTAATCCTTAAAATCGTCCCTGTTTAAGAATTATAGGAATAAAATTATGGCATTAGCACCAGAAAAACCGATTGAAAATATCCCCACCCTAAATTTTGATGCCGTTATTGTTGGTGGTGGTGGCTCGGGTATGAGAGCCTCGTTACAACTTGTACAAGGTGGCATGAAAGTTGCCGTTTTGACCAAAGTATTTCCAACTCGTTCGCACACAGTAGCTGCCCAAGGCGGTATTGGTGCTTCTTTGGGTAATATGAGTCCTGACAACTGGCATTTTCACTTTTATGACACGGTTAAAGGTTCTGACTGGCTAGGCGACCAAGACGCCATTGAATATATGTGCCGTGAAGCACCAAAAGTTGTCTATGAATTAGAGCATATGGGTATGCCCTTTGACCGTAACGCAGACGGTACAATTTACCAGCGTCCCTTTGGTGGGCATTCAGCCAACTATGGCGAAAAGCCTGTGCCTCGTGCCTGTGCTGCTGCTGACCGTACAGGACACGCGCTTTTGCATACGCTTTATCAAAAAAACCTAGAAAAAGGCACGCAGTTTTTTGTAGAGTGGATTGCTCTTGACCTTATCAAAGATGCTGATGGCAATATCAATGGCGTGATTGCCCTTGACCAAGAAACAGGCAACATCAGTGTCTTTCAAGCCCAAACAACCATTCTAGCAACAGGCGGTGCAGGGCGTATTTTCAAGGCTTCTACCAATGCCTATATCAATACAGGCGATGGTTTGGGTATGGCGGTGCGTGCTGGTATTCCTTTGCAAGATATGGAATTTTGGCAATTTCACCCCACAGGCGTGGCAGGGGCAGGCGTGCTTTTGACCGAAGGCTGTCGTGGTGAAGGGGCGATTTTGCGTAATAAGCACGGCGAACCCTTTATGGAACGCTATGCCCCAACCCTAAAAGACCTTGCTCCTCGTGATTTCGTTTCTCGTTCTATGGACCAAGAAATCAAAGAAGGTCGTGGCTGTGGACCTAATGGTGATTATATTGAAATGGACATGACCCATTTGGGCTTAGAAACGCTGATGAAACGCTTGCCATCGGTCTTTGAAATCAGTCATAACTTTGCCAATGTGGACATTGCCAAACAAGCTGTGCCAGTTGTGCCAACCATTCACTATATGATGGGCGGTATTCCTACCAACATTCACGGACAAGTAACCGTGCCTGTGCTAGATGGTCATATTGATGAAGAAGGTCTTTATACAGAAGGTCGTGTGATTAAGGGTCTGTACGCCATCGGTGAGTGTGCGTGTGTATCGGTACACGGTGCCAACCGTCTAGGTACAAACTCCCTGCTTGACTTGGTGGTCTTTGGTCGTGCCGCAGGTCAGCATATCCTAGATGAGTTTGCCAAATCTGACCGCAGTTATAAGCCTCTTGACCCAAGAGTGCTTGACTTTACCAAAGCCCGTCTTGACAAATTGCAAAACTCCACCGAAGGCTACAATGCCCAAGAAGTTGCCGATGAAATTCGTGCCATTATGCAGGCTCACGCAGGGGTGTTCCGCACTCAAGCCTTGATGGACGAAGGGGTTGAAAAGATTATGGCATTGGCTCCAAAAGTTGCCAACATTCATCTAAAAGACAAATCAGCCGTGTTTAATACCGCTCGTATTGAAGCCTTAGAGGTTGCTAATCTGTATGAAGTTGCCAAAGCAACAATGCTTTCAGCATCTTTACGCCACGAATGCCGTGGGGCGCACTCGGTGCTTGATTATGAGCACCCTGCCGATTATGAACCTGCACCGCTAGGTCGTGATGACAAAAACTGGATGAAACATACACTTTGGTATTCAGAGGGTAACCGTGTGATTTATAAGCCTGTACGCAAAACGCCACTAACAGTGGATTATTGTGAACCACGTGTGCGTACATTCTAATTCTTTTAATGACTAAAAAGCGTGTAGCCAAGTTTTAGCCACACGCCAATGGAGAAAAATTATGAGTCGAGGCAAACGCATTGTAGAGATTTATCGCTACGACCCAGACAAAGACAAAGCCCCCTATATGCAAACTTACGAGATTGAGTTATTGGACTCTGACCGTATGTTATTAGATGTTCTACTTCGTCTAAAAAAACAAGATGAAACCCTAACTTTCCGCCGTAGTTGTCGTGAGGGTATCTGTGGTTCGGACGGTATGAACATCAATGGCAAAAATGGTTTGGCGTGTTTGATTAATATGAACACCCTACCTGAAAAAATCATCGTTCGCCCCCTACCTGGTTTGCCTGTTATCAAGGACTTGGTGGTGGATATGAACCAGTTTTATGCCCAATACGAAAAAGTACACCCTTATTTGATTAATAGCCAGCCAGCCCCACCCAAAGAACGCTTGCAGTCGCCAGAAGACCGTGAGAAGATGAATGGTTTGTATGAGTGTATTTTGTGTGCGTGCTGTTCTACTTCTTGCCCATCGTTCTGGTGGAATCCTGACAAATTCCTTGGACCATCAGCACTTTTGAACGGCTACCGTTTTATCATTGATAGCCGTGATACCGACACCCAAGCTCGTCTTGCTCGTCTTGATGACCCATTTAGCTTGTTCCGCTGTCGTGGCATTATGAACTGTGTGAGTGTTTGCCCCAAAGGACTAAACCCCACCAAAGCCATCGGTCATATCCGTAATATGCTCCTTGATGCGGCGGGCTAATCAAGCCTTGATGTGTGATATGGGTAACTGGGTAAAGCCAGTTGCCCATTTTGCTTGGTGTTAACATGTCAAAATTTATAAAAATTATTTTAAAAACAATTGGTTATTTTGCTACCGTGTTGTTGATTTATGGTGTGCTAATGACCTGTGCGACCTTTTTGCCAAGTCAGCTCACCACTTTGCCATACAGTGATGATATGATTGATGTGTATGTGCTATCCAATGGCGTGCATACGGATTTTGTGTTGCCGACCACACATCAGCTGATGGATTGGACGACTATATTTCACCCAAATGACACCAAAAATGGTGTGGTAAATCATTGGATTAGTATCGGTTGGGGTGATAGGGATTTTTATCTTAATACGCCAACATGGGGGGATTTGACCGCCAAAACAGCCGTCAACGCCTTGTCTGGACTTAGTACTTCTGCCATTCACGTCAGTTATGAATCTGATGAGTTGGTAAAGAATTGCCAAAAATGCCGTAAAATTCGCCTAAATCCCACCCAGTACCAAGCCGTTATCACACACATTAAGCAATCCTTGCCGTCAGATGGGCGACAAGTCGCCATTGCTCATGCTCACTATGGGCAAAATGATGCTTTTTATCCTGCGGTGGGCAGTTATAACGCTTTTTATACCTGCAATTCTTGGGTAAATAATGGGCTAAAAAAAGCAGAGGTCAAAACCGCCCTATGGACGGTCTTAGATGTGGGGGTGATAAAAGAGCGGTAGGGGTAGTTATGGCTTTTCTAGGTAGACATAACCCCGAATGCCACCCGGAGTTGTCACAGGTGTTACTGCCTGTATGCTCCACCCTGCTTTGGTCATTTCAAATAGGGTGGTCTGTTTGTAATTATCGTCATTACCAATCTGACATTCAAGGGTATCTGTGGGGTAGACTCCTGAAAACTCCACAAAAAGGCACACCGCCACTTGCCGAGCCAAGGTGGTTTGGCTAAGGGTTAGGCAAGCGATAAGGGCTAGGGTTTTTAGGGTGAGTGATTTCATCGGCATATCTCCATATAAAACAGGTGTAAGCTAGGATAGTTAATTTTCCTGTTCTTGGCAAATATAAAATGGCGTATTTTGTATATTTTTTGTAATTTTATACTTCTATAATTTAATAATAAATCACAACTAATTGAAAAATAATCATAAATTGAGCAGTGATAAGTACATGAGTGCGCGATGTGCATTCTGTGGGTTGGGCGGTATTTTTTACTTGCCATTTATTTGTTTGAAATATAAAATTGGAAAAAATTTATTTCTAAGGAGTAGCCATGACCGAACTCGCCACCAATTTGACCACCTATATGAACCAAGTGGGGCAAAAAGCCAAATCCGCCTCCACACATCTGGCTCGTGCCGATACCAAAACTAAAAATTACGCTTTAACCTGTATCAAAGCCCAAATTATCGCTCATAGAGATGATATTTTATCCGCCAATGCCATAGATGTCCAAAACGGCAAGGATAAAGGACTAGAACCTGCTTTGCTTGACCGTCTTGTGATTAGTGAGAAGGTATTTGTGGGTATTTTAAATTCGCTTGATGATGTGATTGGCTTGCCTGACCCTATTGGTGAGATGAGTGAGTTGACCTATCGTCCTAGCGGTATCCAGCTTGGCAAAATGCGAGTGCCACTTGGGGTGATTGGTATGATTTATGAATCTCGTCCCAACGTAACCATAGAGGCAGGCTCTTTGGCAATCAAGTCAGGCAATGCGATTATTTTGCGTGGAGGTTCAGAAGCCTTTTATTCAAACCAAGCCCTAGCCAAATGCATACATCTGGGGCTTGAGCAGGCGGGTTTGCCTACCGATGGCGTGCAGGTGCTTGCCACGACTGACAGAGAGGCGGTGGATAAACTCATCACGATGACAGGGGCTGTTGATGTGGTGATACCCAGAGGGGGCAGGGGACTGATTGAGCGAATTGCAAACAATGCTCGTGTGCCAGTCATCAAGCATTTAGATGGTAATTGCCACACTTTTGTAGATGAATTTGCCAATATGGACATGGCAATGAAAGTCTGTGTCAATGCCAAAACTTCTCGCTATTCACCTTGTAATGTCATGGAAACTTTGCTGGTTCATGCTAAAATTGCTGATGTTGCCTTGCCACAGATTGCCAAAGCCATGAGTGATGTGGACAGTGCCATGATGTTTAGGGTGTGTAAAAACAGCCAAGCGATTTTGGCAAATTTGGGCTTAAACCTAGAAACAGCAACAGAAGATGACTGGTATGCCGAATACCTTGCTCCCATACTGGCGGTCAAAGTGGTGGACGACATTGACCATGCCATACACCATATCAATCACTACGGCTCACACCACACTGACGTGATTATCACGGATAATTATACAAACAGCCAGCGTTTTATCCGTGAAGTGGATTCAAGTTCGGTGATGGTCAATGCGTCCAGTCGTTTTGCTGATGGGTTTGAGTATGGATTGGGGGCGGAGATTGGCATTTCTACCGACAAAATCCACGCTCGTGGACCTGTGGGTTTGCATGGTTTGACTTCCCAAAAATGGGTGGTGTTTGGTCATGGGGAAGTGCGAGTATAGGTTGGTTATTTCTCATAAGGTACTTTTCAGCAGTTGTGAAGCGTGGTAGAATGAGTCTTAGTGGTTTAATCAACTTGGAGGAATAAATGGATAGACGTGCCTTTTTGACAACCATGGCGGTGACCGCCCCTTTGTTGGGTGTGGCTCATGCCCAAAACCCTTCTAATGCTACATCTTTATCCGTAGGCAAATCTGACAAAATCCCTGCTAGGGAGTTTTTTCACAACCCACTCAAAGAAAAATTGGCTCGCAACGAATTGACCTTTGGCATGAGTGTGCGATTGGTGCGTTCCCCAGAAATTGCCCAAATCGCTCACAGTGCTGGATTTGATGCGTTCTATGTGGAAATGCAACACAGTGCTTTTTCTATTCATGAGACCAGTGCCATTTGCCAAATGGCTCAACGAGTGGGCATCACTGCATTGGTACGCATTCCAAGTATCAGTGCAGAATATGTCAGCCGTATGCTTGATGCAGGTGCTATGGGCGTCATCGCCCCAGAGATTAAAACTGCCGAAGAAGTACGTCAGCTTGTGTCGTTGGCAAAACTGCCACCGCAAGGCGAACGCAGTGCCCCCGGCTCACTGTTGTTTGAGCTGGGTTATCGTAGCTATCCTACACAGGAAATTTATGAAGCTCTCAATAACGCCACCATGGTTGTGGTTATGCTAGAAAACAAAGAAGCTCTTGACAATATAGAAGAGATTGCTTCTGTTGAGGGTCTTGACATGATTTTTGTGGGAGCAAGCGACATGGCAAACAGTCTTGGTGTTACAGGTCAGCCCAATCACCCCAAATTACGTGATGCTTATACAAAAGTCATCAATACTGCCAAAAAGTATGGCAAACACGTTGGTGTGGGCGGTCTTGCCAATCACCCTGAACTGATGAAACAATATGTGGATATGGGTGCCAGATACATTTCTAGCGGTCAAGATTTGTCATTTTTGGTCAGCGAAGCCAATCGCCGTGCCAAAAAACTAAAAGAGGAATTGGTCAAATAGTCAATCATATGCCCAATTTTAGCTTCTATTGTTGGTTTGATTGTTGGGTGTGATTTTGGGTTATGGTACAAACTATCATTTGTCCAATAAAATCAACACCCAACAGTGGGGGCATAAGAAGCAAAATCATACTTAATTCACATCAAAATCATACAAAAACCGTTCACCCTAAGCCAAGCCTTCGGGTGAAGTGGTTTTTCATTATGGTTTGACAAGTTTACCACGAACAAAAAACCTTTGTTTGTTTTTGAATAGAATTTGCTATACTTAATCGTAAATTACCGATAGTCCTAGACATCAGTGATAAAAGGTTGGAAAGTCCAACCTTTTATGCCAGATGAGTGGTATTGTCAACGGTTATTTTTGGGTGGTTTGGGTAGGCACATCTAGGCGAAGTTGGTCTTTGGCTTCTTGTTGGGCGTGGTATGCCAACGCCAAACTGGTAGCAAAAAAGATGGCAGCAAGTATGGCGGTGGTGCGAGTTAGAAAGTTACCAGAGCCTGATGCACCAAATACCGTGCCTGCCGACCCAGAACCAAAAGAAGCCCCTGCATCCGCTCCCTTACCATGCTGAATGAGTATCAGACCTGACAAAGAGATGGCGACGATGATGTGAATGGCTAAAATAAATGTAAACATGAGATACTCTTTATTCTAAAAGTTAGGAAAATGCTTGAATGATGGTGCTAAAACTGTCAATTTTTAAACTTGCACCGCCCACCAACACACCATCTACCCCTTGACAGTTTGCGATGTCGTGGGCATTTTTGTCATTGACACTACCGCCATAAAGTATGGGCAAATTGGCACCATATTGGGTGTGTAGGTAATGTTTGATGTGTGTGTGGATTTTTTCAATTTCGTTCAAAGTGGGGGTTAGCCCTGTACCAATCGCCCACACAGGCTCATAAGCGATGATGAGTTTGTTGGCATTGATTTGGTTTTTGTCAATGCGGTGAAGCACAGATAGTTGTTTGTCCAACACATTAAACGCCAATCCTGATTGGTATTCGTCCAGTGATTCACCAATACACAAAACCACCATAAGGTCAGCAAGATGGGCATTGATGATTTTTTGGCTTAATATTTTATCATCTTCGCCATGATATTGACGGCGTTCGCTATGACCGATGAGAGTAAATTTTGCCCCCAAATCAGCCACTTGCACTGCTGATACATCGCCTGTAAACGCCCCAGTTGCCCCCAAAGCACTCACGTCTTGTGAACCTACCCAAATGGGGCTTGTTTTTAAGGTTTGAGCAACGGTGCTTAGGTGGATAAAACTGGGTGAGCAACCTACTTGGAGGGTGTTGGTGTTTGGCTTTTGCCCAATTTCTTGCAGGGCTTGTGCCAATGCCAAACTTTCTGCTTGGGTAGCAGGATTTAATTTCCAATTTCCAATGACGTATTTTTTCATGACAAAGATTTAAAGTAAAATGATTGATTTATTATACTACAAAATTACCAAGTCATGATTTGCAATTTGTCCGTTTGGATTGCTAACTGGGTCGGTTTGTCAAATTTTACATAAAAATGAGGTAAAAATTGCCATTTTCAAGTAAAATCAAGTAAAATAGATACATTTTGATAAAATATCATGCCCAGATTGGAGAATGTTATGAGCGTAAATTTTGGTGGTTTGGCACATCTTTTGGTGTCAAATCAGTTGGTTGCCCCTGATGCCATGCAAAAAGCACTGGCAGAATCTCAACAGCAAAACATGGCACTTGTGCCATATTTGGTTGAAAATAAACTTGCCCCAGCAGGCAAAATCGCAAGCCTGCTCTCGCATGAGTTTGGCGACCCATTGCTTGATTTGAATGCCTTAGCCCCTGACAGCATTCCCAAAGATTTGGTGGACGAAAAAGTTGTCAATCAATATGGCGTACTACCACTATTTAAACGTGGCAATCGCCTATTTTTGGGTATGAGCGACCCCACTCGTCTAGATGCGATTGATGCCATTGCCTTTAATACCAAATTGTCTGTTGAGACGATTGTTGTTGAAGAAGATAAACTCAAAAAGACCATTGAAAACGCCTATGGTGGCGGTGGTTTGGGGGATTTGGGCGATGTGGATTTGTCAGCAGATATTGACGGCGGTAACGATGATGACGATGATAACGGTCAAGCTATTGATGTCAACGACACAGGCGGTGATGATGCACCTGTGGTCAAATTTGTCAATAAAATGCTCCTTGATGCCATTCGTATGGGGGCATCGGATTTGCATTTTGAGCCTTATGAGAAAGCCTACCGTGTGCGTTTCCGTGTAGACGGTGTATTGCAGGTCATCAGTCGCCCGCCCATTCAGTTGGCTGGTAAAATTGCCGCTCGTCTTAAAGTTATGTCGCAAATGGATATTTCTGAACGCAGGGCTCCCCAAGATGGTCGTATCAAACTTAAAATTTCTAAAACCAAAGCCATTGACTTTCGTGTGAACTCCTGTCCTACCCTGTTTGGCGAAAAGCTGGTACTGCGTATCCTTGACCCATCGTCTGCGATGCTAGGCATTGATGCACTAGGTTATGAGCCTGACCAAAAAGAGCTTTTCTTGGAGGCGTTGGATAAACCACAAGGCATGCTTCTTATTACAGGTCCGACAGGTTCGGGTAAAACGGTATCGCTTTATACAGGTCTAAATATCCTAAATACTCCCGAAACAAATATCTCAACCGCCGAAGACCCTGTGGAGATTAACTTAGAAGGTATCAACCAAGTCAACGTAAACCCAAAAACAGGTTTGACGTTCGCCTCTGCTCTAAAAGCCTTCCTTCGTCAAGACCCTGACGTGGTCATGGTCGGTGAGATTCGTGATTTGGAAACTGCCGAAATCGCCATCAAAGCCGCCCAAACAGGTCACATGGTGCTATCTACCTTGCACACCAACTCTGCCCCAGAAACCCTAACTCGTCTTAGAAACATGGGGGTGGCAAGTTTTAACATTGCCACTTCGGTAAACCTTGTGATTGCCCAGCGTCTGGCTCGCCGTCTATGCAAACACTGCAAACGCCCCACCAACATTCCAAAACCAAGCCTGTTAGAGATGGGCTTTACTGAAGAAGATTTGGCAAATCCTGACAACGTCATCTATGAAGCGGTGGGTTGTTCTGAGTGCCGTGAAGGCTACAAAGGGCGTGTGGGTATTTATGAAGTATTAAAAATCTACCCCAGCATTTCTCGTATCATTATGGAGGATGGCAACGCCATTCAAATCAAAGATGAGGCGATGAAACACGGCTTTCGTGATTTACGCCGTTCAGGGATTATGAAGGTGCTACAAGGCACGACCAGTATCGCTGAGATGTATCGTGTAACTTCCGAATAACCAAAGATGGATTGTGGGGGTGTATGGCATGGGCGATACGCCCCCACTTTTGTAAAATGATGGTGAATTTTACTAAGTCATGCCAATCTCAACTTGATATAAGTATTTGATTTTTATAAGGATGAATTGCAATTCACTCCTACGTATCAAAAATAAATACAATTAAATCAATGGGTTGTGATTTTGGGTTGAAAATGAGATTTAGTTATATACAATAACAATACAAATACGCAAGAATAGGGTATAATGGTTTTTCTTAAATGAAAATGCCATAAAAATCATGCCATCGTTGGGCAGTTTTGATTGATAAATGCTGATGGATTTGCAAAGAGGTTTTTTATGTTTAAATTGATTGTTAAACGTTTGTTTGAAGCCGTTCCTACTATGTTATTTCTTATTACGGTGTCATTTTTTATCATGCGGTTGGCTCCGGGCAGTCCTTTTACAGGTGAGCGAAATTTGCCCCCTGCGGTGCTTGCCAACATTGAAGCCAAATATCATTTAAACGATCCAATCTGGCTACAATACCTCAATTACCTAAGCGACTTGTTATTGCGTGGTGATTTTGGTCCTTCTTTTAAATACAAAGATTTCACTATTAACGAACTCATCGAAAAAACCCTGCCCGTGTCGGTGGAGATTGGCTTGTGGGCATTTGTCATCGCTCTTGTGGTGGGGGTTGCGTTTGGGGTGATTGCTGCCCTAAAACAAAACAGCTTTTTTGACTATGTGCTTATGACGGTAGCGATGGCGGGCGTGGTTGTGCCAAGCTTTGTCAAAGCGCCATTGCTTGTGCTGATTTTTGCAATTACGCTCAAATGGCTACCTGCTGGGGGCTGGAACGATGGAGCGTTCAAAAATATGGTGTTGCCTGTGAGTGTGCTTGCCATTGCTTATACGTCAAGTATCGCAAGGGTAACTCGTGGCTCGATGATTGAGGTGCTAAACAGTCCCTTTATTCGCACTGCTCGTGCCAAAGGTCTGCCCACCTCTCACATCGTCCTAAAACACGCCTTGCGTCCTGCCATGCTTCCTGTCATCTCCTTTTTAGGGCCTGCTTTTGTGGGGATTATCACAGGGTCAATTGTGATTGAATCTATTTTTGGCATTCCAGGGGTTGGACGGTTGTTTGTTGATGGGGCATTGAACCGTGATTATGGTTTGGTGCTGTCTTTGACGATTTTGGTAGGGGTTTTGACGATTACCTTTAATGCCATTGTTGATATTTTGTACACCATGATTGACCCAAAAATCAAATACTAAACAGGACGATTTATGACAACAACTGATGTTTTAAAAACAACCACCGAAGCAGTACAGGGCAGAAGTCTGTGGCAGGACGCTTGGAGACGATTTTGTCGCAACAAGGCAGCGATGGCAAGTGCGGTGATGCTATTTTTGATTACGGCATTTGTGCTGATTGTGCCATATGTGATTCCCTTTGGTTATGCTGATACTGATTGGTCAAACATGAGCATTGCTCCGTCTATTAAGACTAAGCACTATTTTGGTACAGACACATTGGGGCGAGATATGCTCGTGCGAGTGGCGGTGGGTGGACGTATTTCGCTCATGGTGGGCATTGCTGGGGCGTTGGTGGCGGTCGTGGTTGGGACGATTTATGGAGCGATTTCGGGCTATTTTGGTGGCAAAGTGGACATGCTCATGATGCGGTTTTTAGAAGTGCTAAATGCGTTCCCCTTCATGTTTTTTGTGATTTTGCTCGTTACGTTATTTGGTCGCAACATTTTTCTTATTTTTTTGGCAATTGGCATGGTCTCATGGCTTGATGTTGCTCGCATGGTGCGTGGGCAGACGTTGAGCCTGAAAAACAAAGAGTTTATCACCGCCTCGCACGTCATGGGCGTATCCAACCGCCATATCATCACTCGCCATATCGTGCCAAATGTGCTAGGTATCGTGGTGGTCTATGCCTCGCTCATCGTGCCGAGCATGATTTTGTTTGAGTCGTTTTTGAGCTTTTTGGGTTTGGGGGTTCAAGAGCCAATGACAAGCTGGGGGGCATTGCTCCAAGATGGGGCTAAGACGATGGAGGTTGCTCCTTGGCAACTCTTGATTCCTGCGTCATTTTTGGTGGCGACATTGTTTTGCTTTAACTTTTTAGGTGATGGACTGCGTGATGCCCTAGACCCCAAAAACACAAAATAAGGACAATGTAATGAAATTATTAGAAATCAAACAGTTAGATGTACATTTAAAAAGTGATGACAAGGTTGTCCATATTGTCAAAGATGTTTCTTTTGAAGTTGAAAAAGGTCAAACGCTTGCTATTGTTGGCGAAAGTGGCTCTGGCAAATCAGTAACATCAATGGCAATCATGCAACTGTTGCCCAAAGAAATCACCACTTATGGCAAAAATTCATCGGTAAAATTCAACGGTCAAGAGATTTTGTCAATGACCGATAAACAAATGCAAGCCATTCGTGGCAACAAAATTGGCATGATTTTCCAAGAACCGATGACTTCGCTCAACCCTTATGTCAAAATAGGTCAGCAAGTGTCAGAAGCGGTAGCGATTCATCATGCAGGCATGAGCAAAGAAGAAGCTAACAAACTTGCTTTACAAATGCTCCAAAAGGTCAAAATACCCGATGCCGAAAAAAAGATGAATGCCTATCCGCATGAGTTTTCGGGTGGTCAGTTACAGCGTATCATGATTGCGATGGCACTTATCAACAAGCCTGATTTGCTCATCGCAGACGAGCCGACCACCGCCCTTGATGTAACCACACAGGCACAGATTTTGGAGCTGATGCGTGAGTTGCAACGTGAGATGGGTATGGCGATTATCTTGATTTCGCATGATTTGCGTTTGGTGCGTAGATACAGCGATGATGTGTGTGTCATGCAGTATGGTGTGATTATTGAGCGTGGTACGACCCAAGAGGTGTTTAGTAATCCACAGCACCCTTATACGATGGAGCTGTTGACTCCCATACCAAGCGAGCCCAAAGACCTGCTTGGTGATAACACACCCAACATCATCACCGCCGACAACGTCCATGTGGATTATGTCCTAAAACGCTCCTTTTTTGGCAAGCCAACCCAAGTTTTTCATGCGGTCAAAAATATGACGCTTGATTTAAAGGTGGGGGAGACGCTTGGTATCGTGGGTGAGTCTGGTTCTGGCAAATCCACGATAGGGCGGGCGATTATGCAAATCGTGGATTCAACGGGCAAAATTACCTTTGATGGCAAAGAAATCAAGGCATTGTCCAAACTTGACCGCCAAATCCTCAAAAAAGACATGCAAATGGTGTTTCAAGACCCCTTCAACTCACTCTCACCACGTCTGACAGTGGGTGAGATTATTGGCGAGGGGTTGACTGTGCATTATCCACACATGACCAAAGGTGAGCGTGCGGATAAAGTTGCCAAAATCCTAAGCGAAGTTAATTTATCACCCAGCATGATTAACCGTTATCCGCATGAGTTCTCAGGTGGTCAGCGTCAGCGTATCGCCATCGCTCGGGCGATTATTTTAGAACCCAAATTCGTGCTACTTGATGAGCCAACTTCGGCACTTGACCGTTCAACGCAGATTATGGTGGTCAAACTGCTCAATGATTTACAAAAGAAATATGGGTTAAGCTATATTTTTATCAGTCATGATTTGGCGGTGGTGCGAGCTTTGTCCGACCGTGTGCTTGTCATGCAAAAAGGTGATGTGGTAGAGTTTGGGACAACGGAGCAAATTTTTACCAATCCACAACATGAATATACCCGTATGCTGATACAAGCATCTGATGTTTGATATAAATTATCATTTGTTTTTATAAAAAGTACAGTAGTTTTTTGTTGTTTTGTATCAATTTAGTTGATTGATATAACTTATTGATTTTGTTAAAAATATACAACTATTTTTTAATAAACTTCCTGCAAAACTCAAAAACAAGGAAAACCGTTCGTGGTGAGCTTGTTGAACCGCCACTGTTTTCCTACCCGCAGGCAAGCTCAGGGTGAACAAAAAACCTAGTTTTGCAGGAAGTCTAATACACCAAATAAAACTAAAAACTACTATAAGGTTTCTTATAGATTAGACTTTACTATATATAAATATTAATATATAATAAAAGGTTATCCTTTCATTGAAGGATTTTTTTTGGTCTAACAATTGTGGTAAATTTCTACCATCTGTGGGCATAAAAAACAATTTAGCTTGTAAATGTTGCTATTTGGTGATATTTTATGCAAAATGTACAAGAAGTGTAAGTAATGTTGTTGGTATAATATCAAGATATTGGTGTACGTTTGTCTGATATTTTATATTTTGATGGCATATCAATGATATTCTTTGGTGTTTTTGGGAGATGGGATAATTCATGAGGCATTGTTTTAAAATGGTTGCGTTGGCACTGACTGTAACCTTATCATTGACAGCGTGCAACAAATCACAACAGGCAGACAGTCAGCAAACCACCGCCACGTCCACAACCAACTCACAAGAAAAAATAGCATCATCACCAGAGAATGCACTGACATTGACAGTTGGGGTGGATAATGATTATCCGCCTTATGATTTTTTTGATGAAAAAGGGCAAGCCACAGGCTTTGATGTAGATATTTTGAGGGAGATTGGCGAAAAACAAAATATCCAGTTTGATTTTATGCCGACCAAATGGGACAGTATCGTTGATGGTTTAGAAAACAAACAATTTAAAATCGCCTTGTCTGGCTTTGCCTATAGCGATGAGCGTGCAGAAAAATACCAAGTATCCAATACTTATGCTTATGGTCAAGACATCATTGTCAGCGTCAAAAAACCAAACCATACCCAAACGCCCAAAACGCTTGAATCCCTAAAAGACCACAAAGTCATCACGCTTGGCGACAGTCCCTATATAGAAGAATTAGAAAGCGTCATGGGTAAGGGCAACCCCAACATCAAAGGGGTAGAGACCAGTTTGATGGTTTTGCAAGGGCTTGTTAATGGCGAAGCTGATGTTGCTTTGACGGATAAGATTGTGGCACAGTATTACACAAAATCCTTCCCTGATGTTGAGTTTGAGTTTGGTGGTGAAGGTGAATATTTTGAACCATATCCTTTGGTGATGGTGGCACACAAAGACGAAGCCCAATTGATGCAAAAAGTCAATGCAGGTTTGGCTGACATCATTGCAGATGGTACTTATGCCACCATTTACAAAAAATGGTTTGGTACTGAACCAACCGCACAAGATATTCCCAAGATTAAATAAGATGTATTAGGAGTGCTGTATGTCTAATCTACAATAGTAGAAATCACATACAGTCGTTGGACAATAAGAGAATAAATTTTCTTATTTTGCTAATTCCATCAATAGGTTATCTCATTGTCAATTGATTTGATATTGAGTGAATTTGTAGCGCTTTTTGAGTGTGGAGAGTATATGAAGTTTCTTGATATGAACGACCGCTATTCGGGACTGATTGTCTCGATGGGCGGTCTGCTTGCCATTATGGCGGTTTTGCTTGTGATTAACATCGTGGCAGCGTCCCGACTTGAAAAAAACACCGACTTAATTGATGCCACCAACCGCATGGCAACCAACACTCAGTCGGTAATGAAAGATTTGTTTGACTTGCAAAGCTCGCAAGGTGAAGACATTTCATCACCACACATGACCACCGTACTCAAACGTATCCGTGCGTCTGTTGAGCTCAACGATCAGTTCCTAGAAGCACTTGATAAGGGTGGCAAACTTAACTTCGTGGGCGGTGATCACGATGATATGGAAGACGTGCGTGCGATTCCTGATGATGCTCGTGAGCATTTTGATGTGGTAAAAAGTGAATGGCAAAAAATTGAGCCATTACTGTCAGATTATCTCAAAAACGCTGACAACATCATGATTGACTCATCAAGTAAGCTGTCGCTTGCACACTCACAAGCCCAAGCGTCAACCGTCCGTATGAACGAAGGCTTGGAAAATCTGTTGGCGGTAGTTCACGAAGACGTTGAAGATAACGCTCACTTCATTCGTATTGTACAAATTTTGGGTATTTTGGGCGTGCTTGTGTACTTCGTGATTTTCTTACGAGTCATCATGGGTCGCTTGCAAGAGTCGGATAGAGAGCTTGAAGTAGCTCGTCGTGAAACCTCCGACATCATGGCAACAGTAAACACAGGTCTATTCCTTTTGGACAAAGACCTAAACATCGGTCAGCAATACTCAAAAGCACTGGTAGACATCATTGGCACAAAGCGTTTGGCGGGTGAAAACTTGACAGATGTACTAAGTCATCGCATCTCCGAAACTGACCTTGAAACCACTCGTCAGTTTATTGAGCAGTTATATAACACGCGTGTAAAAGAAAAATTGGTAAATGACCTTAACCCATTGAACAAAGTGATGTTCTATGATGAGGGCAGTGCCAAAAACCGTTATTTGGATTTTAAATTCTCCCGAGTGTACGAAGGCAAAGAAATCTCTCGTATTTTGGTGAACGTTAATGACGTGTCAAATGCCGTTTACCTAGAACAACGTCTTGAAAAAGAACGTGCCCAAAATGACATGCAGATTGAAATGCTTACCACCATCTTGAACGTCAGTCCACGTGTGATTCATGAATTTATCCGCAATACGCACACGCATATTGACAAGATGAATACCATTTTGAAAAACCCTGGTAGTTCACAATTTGAGCTTGAAACCAAACTCAAATCCATGTATCGTGAAATGCACAGTTTAAAAGGCGAAGCATCAGCATTAAAATTGCACAGTTTTACCAAGATTGCATCAGACGCCGAAGATAAACTACACGCACTGCAAAACCAAAGCAAACTTTCTGGTAATGACTTCTTGCCACTGACTGTACAGCTTGATGAATTACTAAACTTGTCTAATACCATCACTAACTTGGGCGAGCGTATCGGCAATACAGTGGCTACCATGTCAAAAATGGATGCTGAACCACAAACTCGCACCGAAAGAGAGCGACCAGATGCCAAGACAGAGCTGGGCGGTTATTTGGTACAGTTTGGTCATGACATCGCCAAACGCCAACAAAAACAAATCCAAGTAGATGTGTCTGGTATGGCAGGCGTGAGTATTCCAGACAGCTTGTCAGTTGTTACCAAAGAAATCTGCGTACAGTTACTTCGTAATGCTGTCGTGCATGGTATCGCTGATGGTCAAACTCGTATCGCCAATGGTAGGCCATTGGTAGGGCAAGTTGCCATTTCTGCCAAAGAAGAGCGTGAAGATGGTCAAAATTACTTTTTGTTCACCGTAGAAGATGACGGTTTGGGCATTGATTATGACAATATTCGCCAAAGACTTGTTGATGCAGGCAAATACAGTGATGAAGATGTACGTGCTTTAAGCGAAGCACAATTGCTCAATACGCTATTCTCATCTGGGTTTAGTACTCGTAGTGTTACTGACGAAGATGGTGGTCGTGGCGTGGGACTTGATATTGTCAAAGACCGTGTCAAAGAATATGGCGGTAAAATCAGCGTTCAAAGCGAAAAAGGCAAATTTGCCCGCTTTGTGGTAAAACTGCCTATCCCAATCGTATGATTAACACGACAGCAATAAATCACATTTGTGATTTATTGCTTAGATTTATTATTTAGTAGGAGATAACTGTGTATAAATTGATGATTGTTGATGACTCTAATATCATTAGAAATCGCATTCAGCGCGCTTATGACGGTCAGCATTTTATGCTAGTGGCAACAGCCATGAACGGTGCTGACGCAGTGGACAAATTTAAAGTTCACAGACCTGACGTGATTACGATGGATTTGACCATGCCAAATATGGACGGTTTAGAGTGTATCAAAAAAATCGTGGCACTAGACCCTGATGTGCGTATTTTGGTTGTGTCAGCATTGTCTGACAAATCAACTGGCATCAAAGCGTTATCGCTTGGTGCTGGCGGATTTTTGTGCAAACCGTTCTCAGAAGAGGATTTGGTGGATGCACTTGATGAATTAATGAGAGACTAAGAGGTAGTCATGAAACAAGAGAAAATCCAGTCTTTTGTAGATATTGTAAGACACTATTTCGCTCAATTTCCTGGTGAAGAGTTGGTGGTTGATACGCCTTATCTTTCTACTGAAAAAGAGCCACATGTTTATGATTATACAGGTGTGATTGGCATCTCAGGTGTCATGCGTGGCGTAGTCTATGTTACCGCAAGCAAAGAGTTGCTACAAGTGGTGCTAAGAGATATGAATGAAAGTAATCTTAGCGATGCTATGTTGGTGGATTTGGTGGGTGAAATTGCCAATACCATTTCTGGCAATGCTCGTAGTGAGTTTGGATCAGAATTTCATATTTCCACACCGTTTGTGTTCAAAGGTTCGCCTCAAAGCGTCTTTTTACCAAAAATAGAAGGCAGAGCCTTTATCATTCCTATTCTTTGGCAACGGGAAGTGGGTGAGATTGTGGTTTGCTTAGAAAAAAATCTTGACTAAAACTAGAATGATGGAGTATCTATGCAAGTAGAGAAATTAAATGTATTTATGCAGTCAGTAGAGTCGTTTTTTTTACAAATCGGCGAAAAACTCAACGGTGTAGATACGCCTTATTTGACTTATAACACCACACCTGTGGCATTTGATTATACAGGGGTGATTACCATCACAGGAGCGATGGCAGGCTCGGTGTACGTGAGTGCGACCACTGTCATGCTTCGTGATTTGCTTCAAGCACTTGGTGAGCCTGAGCAGTCCATTCCCATGCTAAAAGACTTGGTGGGTGAGATTGCTAACACCGTATCGGGCAACGCACGTACCGAATTTGGGGCGGATTTTATCATCTCACCACCCAAGATTGTCGCAGGTGTGCCACCAGCCCAATACCTACCCAAAGAACGCCGTTCTTATACCATTCCATTTTATTGGCATGACCATAAAGGCGTGATTGGTATTTGTATTTGGTGAGTGTACCATCTAAAAGCCCCAAGTGATTGGGGCTTTTTGTTTTTTTGATGCGTTGAATGCCTTGTGTTGCCATTGCTATAGTGATTTAACTTCAAAAACCACCAGAACCATTCACTCTGAGCTATGTCTGTGGGTGGATTTCCGTTATGGGCAGGCAAGCTCACCACGAACAAAAATCATAACAATTTTGAAGTTCGGTTGATATAGTTTGGTTAATTAAATATTGATAATTAATCATTTATCATGTAGAATCTTGGGTGTGCATTTGTGCATTTGTGCATTTGTGCATTTGTGCATTTGTGCATTTGTGCATTTGTGCATTTGTGCATTTGTGCATTTGTTGTTAGTTAAGGATTTTTTTATGGCAACCATTTTTGAATTGTCCCCTTATAATTTATATAGATTACAATCATTAGACCCTATTTTGGACGAAAATTATCGTGATATTTTAGAAGTGATTTTTCCTATCTTGGACGAAAAAAGCCAAGACATGCTTCTGACTCGCCACCTACACCCCAGAGGGATTCACTGTGATTTGACACGGCGAATGTTTTCACATGATAAACCTGCCACCATTGAAGATTTGTTGAATAAGGGCATTGGCAACAGTCGTCTGTTGGCGATGGCAAAAAAGATGCAAACCTATCTGCATGAGCTACCCTTAGAAAGCGAAGGGGGGGGGGGGGA
>NZ_BCYQ01000030.1 GCF_001598275.1 Moraxella oblonga NBRC 102422 | reverse complement strand
CCATCTTTATTTAACAATACCAAAATTTGATAGAATTTTTAATATATGGGCGAATTGCAACTTGCCCCTACGCAACCAAAATAAAATTACGATAAAATATTATTTCTTACCCTGCTCTGCCAATGTTTTCCACGCATTATGGCGTAAATATACAGGTAAGGCGTTTTCTGCATTGACACCACCATGATTTAAATAATCAAGATAAGCCATTTTGCCAATATCACTGGCGGTAGGATTTAAAGTCATCAATTCGCCATTTGTTTTGATAAACTGCCCGCCATTGCCAATGATAAAATCAGCTTTTATTTCACTATCGTATGCTAATAAGGTTTCATCACCAATTTGTGTTAAGACATCTTTTTCAACTTGATAAAAACACGCATACACTTCATTTTGGCGTGCATCTATACAACTGGCAATGGTCGCATGCTCAATATCGTGATTTTGCACAAACGTACCTGCCAACGCCCTTAAACTTGATATGCCCACACAAGGCAAATCGTGAGCGAATGATAAGGCTTGCACAACGGCGGTATTGATGCGAATGCCACTGAATGCTCCCGGCCCTCGATTAAAGGCAAGTAGGTTAATTTCTTTTAAAGAAATATTATGCGTTTTTAATAACTCATCAATCATGGGTAGTATCGTTTCGGTTTGTCCACGATTGCCCGCGATGGTGATTTCACCAATCACGGTTTGGTTGTCTAAAAGTGCGACTGAACATTGTTCAAAAACGGTGTCTAGGGCTAGGGCTTTCATGGGTTTTATCATTCTCTTAATATCACTTGAATCGTCTGACAATGCGATAGACTGTAAATACCGCACCAAAAATAAGCAATCCGAAAACGGCAAATCTGGTGCTACTAAATTTACTGCCTTTTCCTTGCCAGACTTGCAATTCTACACTTTCAAATTTAATGTTTTCACGCTTGGTCAATAACCCATAAACTGAATAAAGTGAATCCTTAGAGTTTTTTGAGATAGAAAAAGGTTCGCTTGCAACCACCATTAGTACATTTTCTCCTGCTTTATATGTAGCATCATCTTCATCCATCATTGTTTTGGGAGTAAAATCCACTTTACTTTCAGAGCGGACACCATACATAAAACCAACATTAACTTTACCTTGATTAATCGCCGTACCACGCACCACCGCTACAAAACGATAGGGGTTATTCTCTGCTGTGCCTTGAAACAGTATTTCTGTTTCGGTGTCTTCGCTTGCTTGAAAAAATGATTTAATCTCACTTGTGGATAAAGTTTCCACTTTTTTTCTGTCAAGCGTTATACTGTGATTTAAGGTTTTGCCATATTCACCCGCTCTTGGAGAATGCTTTGCTTGACCACTACATCCAATTAAAGTTAACACCAAAACACAGACTGACAAATAAGAAACTGCTTTCATAAAAAAATCCTTAATTTAAGGGACTGACGTAGATAAGGTTTAAATTCCACACCATTTTCTCAAAGTTTTCAGCTTTGTGATGGTGTACCATAGTTAAAACGAAACTCACATTCTTTGATGAATAGGTGAAAGTTTTTTGTGCGTTTTTAATAACTCATCAATCATGGGTAGTATCGTTTCGGTTTGTCCACGATTGCCCAAAATCGTTGTTTCGCCAATCAATTCATCATTATTTAAAAATGCCACCGAGCATTGTTCAAAGACGGTATCTAGGGCTAGGGTTTTTATGGTAGTCATATCATCATTTTTTAAATAAAATAACCGTTTCTTCTCTATATTTAGAAAAGAAACGGCATCACTTCATCAATATCAAAAACGTTTTTTGAATTTACCGCCCATGGCATTTTGGGCGTTTTGTAATTCATTCATTTTTTGACGAATTTCTTCTTCACTCATGTTAAGATTGACACTACTGGGGTCAAGTCCCATTTCATGTACTTCGTTTGCCATTTTAGCAAATTCTTGCTGTTTGTTGCCACCAAATAATGGCCCTCCGCTCATGCCTTTGGTCAAACCTTGCACCGCTCTCATCATTTTTTCAATACCGTCAGGGCGACTGATCATTTTCATCATGCGCGCCATTTGCTTGTGCTGTTTGAGCAATTCATTGACGTCTTGGATTTGTTTGCCAGAACCTGCAGCGATACGGCGTTTACGGCTTGGGGTGATTTTATCAGGATTTTGACGTTCAAATGGAGTCATCGAATGAATGAGTGCTTCCATTTGCTTGACACGTTCCTCAGGCTTGGCTTGGGCGAGTGCTTCTTGGATATTAGCCCCACTCATGCCCGGCATTTTATCCAAAAATCCTGCCATGCCACCCAAATTTTTCATTTGTTGGAATTGAGCAAGCAAATCATCTAAATCAAATTCACCACCTTTTTGGATTTTTTTCGCCATGCGTTCGGCTTGTTCACGGTCAATTTTATTTTCAACCTCTTCCACCAAAGACAGCACATCTCCCATACCCAAAATACGCTGGGCAATACGTTCAGGGTGGAACAGTTCTAGGGCTTCTAATTTTTCGCCACGACCCAAAAACTTGATGGGCTTACCTGTAATAGCACGCACGGATAACGCCGCACCACCTCGTGCATCACCATCGGTTTTGGTCAAAATTACGCCTGTCAAAGGCAGAGCATCATTAAAAGCCTTAGCGGTATTGGCAGCGTCCTGACCTGTCATACTATCAACCACAAAGAGTGTCTCGGTAGGATTGACCGCCTCTGTCAACTCTTTAATCTCGGTCATCATCTCTTCATCAATCGCCAAACGACCTGCGGTGTCAATGATGAGAATATCAGCGAACTGGATTTTGGCTTGTTCAATGGCACGATGAGCAATGTCAATGGGTTTTTCGTCCACGCTTGACGGCACAAACATAGCCCCTACTTGGTTTGCCACAAATTCAAGCTGATTGATGGCGGCAGGACGATAAACGTCTGCTGAAACAAGCATGACTTTTTTATTTTGTTTGTCTTTTAAGAATTTAGCAAGTTTGCCTGCGGTGGTGGTTTTACCTGCCCCTTGCAGACCTGCCAAAAGATATACTACTGGCGGTTTGCCCGTCATTTCTAGGGCTTGGTTGGCAGACCCCATCATTTCGGTGAGTTCATCATAAACAATCTTCACAAAGGCTTGGGCAGGGGCAAGCTCTTTTAGGACGTTTTGACCTAGTGCTTGCTCTTTGACTTTGGCAACAAAATCACGAGCCACAGGCAACGCCACATCCGCCTCCAAGAGTGCCATACGCACTTCACGCAAGGTATCTTTGATGTTATCTTCGGTCAGTTGGTTTGAGCCTGCCAGCGTTCTAAAACTGCCAGAAAGTCGTTCGGTCAGAGTATCAAACATGGGTATTCCAATCAAAAAATAAATTTGCCTTATTTTATGCTAATTTTAAAAATTATGCTATTATTATTGTGTTTTTTGTCGTAATTTTTAAGAATAAAGAGGTCTTTGTGTTCATTCTATACGCCATAAGTACGCTGATCTATGCAGGAGTTGGTTTGCATTTGTATCATGCGTTGGTAAAGAACAAGCCGATTTTAAAAGGGGCGACATTATTGGCACTTGTGTTGGCGATTGTGCTACATGGTGTGATTTTGATGCCACAAATCATCACTTTGTATGGTTTGAATTTTAACATTTTTAATGCACTAAGTTTGACAGGTCTTTTTTGTCTTGTATTTTTTGTACTGTTTAGTTTGTATCGTCCCATTTTAAGTTTGGGCGTGCTTGCTGTGCCGACTGCCATCATTGGCATGAGTTTTGGGCAATTTGGGCAAGCCCCCTACCAGCCACTAACCAACATGAATACAGGCTTACAAATTCACATTCTACTGTCGTTTGGGGCGTACTGCGTCCTACTCATGGCGTGCGTACAAGCGATTATTCTAAGACTACAAATCCGTGAACTCAAACACCAAACCATTCATCGTTTTTGGGTAAGCAAACTACCACCACTACAAAGTATGGAAAGTTTATTGTTTGATATGATACTCATGGGTTTTGTGATTTTGAGTATTGCCATTGGTCTTGGACTTGTGGCGACATATGATGTCATTGCCCAGCACATTGCTCATAAGCTGTTTTTTAGCATTTTATCTTGGCTTGTATTTGGCGTGTTTATTATTGGTCATTACAGAAGAGGTTGGCGAGGCAAAAAAGCCTCCAATGTTGCTATTTATGGTTTTGTCTTGCTTGCCATTGGTTTTGTGGGGTCAAAGGTAGTACTAGAATTGATTTTAAACTGATTTAAAATCAATTTATGATTAAATCAAGCATTTTGAGCAAGTACCGCTCGCCCCGCCTGCTCAATTTGTGATAAGCTCAAAGATTTTTGCCCACTTAATGCTTGTCGCCATTTGCGAGAGCCTGCCAAACCTTGAAACAGTCCCAAATAATGACGCATTACCAAGGTTAAAGGCGTGCCAGATTTTTCAAAATTTTCTAATAAAATCAATAATTTTTCAAAAATTTCTTGATGGGTGGGTGCTTGCCTGCCCCAAAGCTCATTGCATTGCCCCAAAAGCATTGGATTGTGATAAAATTCTCGCCCAATCATCACACCATCTACTTGTGTTAAATGGGTTTTGATGTCGTCAAGTGTTTTAATGCCACCATTGATTTCTATAAAAAGATGGGGAAACTCTTGTTTTAGGCGATAAACATCATCATAACGCAGAGGCGGAATTTCACGGTTTTCTTTGGGCGATAGACCATTAAGTAAGGCAATACGAGCGTGCACAATAAAATGTTCACACCCTACCTCTGCCACCACCCCCACAAAATCCGACATAAACTCATAACTGTCAAAATGGTCAATGCCAATACGGTGCTTGACCGTAATGGGTAAATCACAAACATCTTGCATTGCACGCACGCAGTGTGCCACAAGGGGGGCTTCTGCCATCAGGCACGCCCCAATCTTATTAAACTGGACACGATCGGAGGGGCAACCGACATTTAGGTTAATTTCAGTATAACCGTAGTCTTGCCCAAGTTTGGCACATTGAGCAAGCTCGGCAGGCGAACTTCCCCCAAGTTGTAGCACAAGAGGCGGTTCATTGTCAAAAAAACGCAAATGATGAGTGGTATCGCCCTTTAAAATCGCTCCTGTGCTAATCATCTCAGTATAAAGATAAATATCAGGATTAAATAGGCGAGCAAAGGTGCGGTAATGATTGGTTGTCAAATCTATCATGGGGGCAACTGAAATACGTTGATTTGTGATGATGTCGGTCATAAACTAAACTTCGTATGATGATGTCGTTAGTTTACCACAGTTTACACCCTATTAAAATGTGTTTATGGTAAAATCACACATTCTATTGATTAACTATTATTTTTTAAAGAAAATCTAATTATGGTCGTGCCAATTAGCTACCTGTATGATATACTTAATAATTTAATGATTAAAACAACCCATGAGCGATAAAATACCCCTACCCATTGAACTGTATCCTTCCATCAAATCCAACCTATTTTCTGTGATATTTGGTGGTGGGGTATTTTGGCTAGGTCATATCGTCAATGATATTGCCAATGAGATTTTTATCGTTATTATCGCAGTATTGTGTATGGTGATTGGTGTGATTTTTATTTTCATGGGCTTATTTTTTCTCATCAACCCTGCTCCCACATTAACCATCAGTCGTTATCGCATCATTCATGGGCATGAATTTTTTAGAAAATTATTCAATAAGCATTTAGACATCGCCTTTAAAGACATTCACACCATGACATTGGATTTTTATGTCCAAAAAGACATCAAATATTGGTATATCCATATGACTTTAAAAAATGGCAAAACCGCCAAATTGCCATTATTTAAACTCAAATATGAAAGAGTGATGATTAATGAGCGAGAAATCTTTCATCTTATTGAGCAAATTCATCAAGGGCAAATCCCGCCCACTTTCGTAGATTTTGACATGGATATTCACGACCGTATCACCAAATGGGGGATTTTTATGATAATTGCGGTAGTGGCATTGTTGATTTATGGTAATTTAATACGATAAAAAACCGCCACAAATGGGCGGTTTTGATTATAGTCTACTGATGGTTGCCGTTCGGTTCAATATCAATAATAAATCTTCCAAACTAGCCCCTGTCTCATAAGTATACTGACCCACATGAATACGCAAAATGTGGTTATCCACAATCTCTTCAACAGCAGTAATTTGGTGAATATTAATCAATACTGATTTGTTACTGTCCAATGGGTGAATTTTTAGAAATTGAGCCATGTTTAACACTTGATTCATCACATTCTCCAAACATAAATAATGACGCCAATTTAAAACTTTTCACCCTATTTGTCAAGAAAAATCCGCCCACAAGAGCGGATTTTTGGGGGGGGGCAAACCCTCATCAACCCTGACGATAGTTGGGTGCTTCTTTGGTAATCTGTACATCATGTACGTGCGATTCTTTCATGCCTGCCGATGTTACCTTGATAAACTGTGGCTTAGTACGTAACTCTTGGATGGTGGCACAACCTGTATAGCCCATCGATGAACGCAAGCCACCAGCAAGCTGATTGATGATACCACTTACCGAACCTTTATAAGGCACACGACCCTCAATGCCTTCTGGAACAAGTTTTTCTACACCTTCTTTGGCATCTTGGAAATAGCGGTCAGATGAGCCATTTTGTCCACTCATCGCCCCAAGCGACCCCATGCCACGGTAGGCTTTATAGTAGCGACCTTGATACAACTCCATTTCACCAGGAGCCTCTTCTGTCCCTGCCAACAGTCCGCCCACCATGATACAGCTTGCTCCTGCCGCCAATGCTTTTGCCATGTCGCCAGAAAAACGAATACCGCCATCTGCAATGAGTGGAATGCGGTCTTTTAAAGCCGTTGCCACATTGTCAATCGCACTAATCTGTGGCACACCAATCCCAGCAATGATACGAGTGGTACAAATAGAGCCAGGTCCAATACCCACTTTGACAGCATCCGCCCCAGCATCCAATAATGCCAAACCTGCCTCTCCTGTGGCGATGTTGCCACCGATGACTTGGATTTGAGGGTATTTTTTCTTGATAAATGCCACTTTGTCAATCACACCCTTAGAGTGTCCGTGTGCAGTATCCACCACAATCACATCTACATTGGCATCTACCAATGCCTCTACACGAGCTTCGGTGTCTGCCCCTGTACCAACTGCTGCTCCAACACGAAGGCGACCTTTGGCGTCTTTGGCGGCATTGGGGTTGTTTTCAGCCTTGCTAAAATCATTGACAGTAATCAATCCTTTTAGGCGAAACTCATCATCAATAACCACCACTTTTTCAATACGGTGTGTATGCAAAAGACGCTTGATATTTTCGGTACTCTCCCCTTCTTTGACAGTAACGAGTTTTTCTTTGGGTGTCATGACATTTTTGACAGGTTGGTCAAAATTGGTTTCAAAACGCAAATCTCGATGCGTAACAATGCCCACCACACGGCGGTTTTCGTCCACTACAGGCACGCCTGAAATGTTGTTTTCACGAGTGATACGAAAAAGCTCGCCCACGCTTGTGTTAGGACTTACTGTAATGGGGTCAGCCACCGTGCCTGCTTCAAATTTTTTGACATGACGCACACGGCTGGCTTGACGAGAGATGTCCATGTTTTTATGAATAATGCCCATGCCTCCAAGCTGTGCCATAGCAATCGCCATTTTGGACTCGGTAACAGTATCCATTGCTGCTGATAAAATAGGTAGATTTAGGTTAATCTCACGAGTCAAGCGGGTGGATAAATTAACATCCTTTGGCAAGACCTCTGAATAAGCGGGCAACAACAACACATCATCAAAGGTCAATGCTTCATAACTCATTCTTAACATACAAACTCCTAAAAAAATATTCACGTAAAACACAAAAGGGCTTAAACAAGTTGCCCTGTTTAAGCCCTAAATAATGGCAAACCCATCGGTTTGCTTTGTTTTTGTGTCAAATCGCATGATAGTGGTTGGATTAAAAAATTAGCGCAATATTATAATACTCATTTGATATTTTATCAAGCTAATTTTTGGCGAATGTGCCAAATCCGCCCCACTTTTTGCAATTCATAATCATCAAGCGTTGCAAAAAATTCGGCAAAGGTGCGATAACCCAATGCCATACTCCCCACCCCAAAAATTTTTTTGATGTCCGCCCCAACATTGGTAACATTTGCCCAACCATCTTGGTGTTGATGTTTGGCGATTGCTTGATTTAATGCCGCCAAAAACTCATGACCATCAATGATTTCTACTTCTTCATTTTCTTCGCCATTGACATCATCAAAATCCTGACTTGCTCCATCTGTGTCGGTGAGTTTGTCATTTGGATTTTGGGCAATGCCTGTTTGTTCTTGGTTATTGACCTTGACACTCTTGCCTGTAAGGCTTTTGACATAAGTTTGCCCATCATCTTTAACCATCAATTCAAACAATTGTGTAGCCTTTAACAACAAACCGATGTTTTTATACCCATAATCTTTGGCAGAAATGCCTTGCTGTTTTAGAGCTTGACCCACATCCACCGTCGTCGCCCACACACCAACCGACAAATTGTCATCAATGGCATTGGCAATCGCCTCCATCAACCAAACGTTATCTTGGAGTTCTTGGGTGCTGTACTTATGTTTTTGGGTAGGCGTGTCAGTGCTGGGTGATACATCTGACCCATTCACACGCAAATCTTTGACAAAATAGCGTTTTTCAACTTTGTGTATTTCAAATGTGGTGAGATTTTTTAACAATTCTAATAAATTAGCATAACCATATTGTTCACTTTTGATACCAAATGTCCCACCCAAATAATCCGTTACCGCATACACACGGCGTATCATGACATTACCTTTGGGAGTCAATACGTCCATGATTTTTTTGACATGGTGGGATTGAATGTTATCAGCATCAACAAAAACAGCGATGGTGGGCATACGTTGCATGATTTTCTCCTTGATTGGGGCATGGTTATGTTAAGTTTACCCAAATCCACCAAAAAAATCTATCTTATACTATCCATAAGTGGTCGGATAGTCATTTTAATACAAAAATACCATCTTTATGTAAACTACCACTAAATATAAATCATGTTATAAAGAGTGGGTACGCCCTCAAAACAACCCAATTTTAACTCATATTCTCCGCCAAGTCGTCCCCGCCCTACCATCTTCTAATTCCACGCCTTTTTCTTTTAATTGAGTGCGGATTTGGTCAGCTAGGGCAAAGTTTTTATCTTTTTTGGCATTGGTACGAGTTTCAATCATTGCCAAAATCTCATTTTCAGACAGGGCGTTTTCATCTACTGTGCTTTGCAAAAATTCACTTGGGTTTAGTTGAGCGATATTTAGCACACCTGCCAATGTCTTTAAAATCACCGCATGATTTTTGGCAGTTGCCAAATCATCACTTTTTACCGCTTTGTTGATTTCGCTAGCAAGTGAAAATAGCACACTGATGGCTTTGGCAGAATTAAAATCATCGTTCATTGCCGATGTAAATTCTTGTCCAAAATCAGATGTCCAAGCATTTTCATCAATCTGCACATCATCAAATGGTTTTAGGGCATGATATAGGCGTGATAAAGCGGTGTGCGATTCTTTTAATGCCATATCAGAAAAGTTAATCGGACTGCGATAATGGCTTGACAAGATAAAAAAGCGAATGGTTTCGGCATGAAAATCTTTTAACACATCACGAATGGTAAAAAAGTTACCCAAAGATTTGCTCATTTTTTCGCCATCAACATTGACAAAACCAACGTGTAGCCAGTTGTTGGCATAGGTTTTGCCAGTTACCCCCTCCGATTGGGCGATTTCGTTTTCGTGGTGTGGAAATTGCAAATCATGCCCACCCCCATGAATATCAAAACTCTCGCCCAAACAGCAAGTACTCATCGCACTGCATTCAATGTGCCAACCAGGGCGACCCAAACCCCAAACACTTTGCCAATGCGGTTCGGAGGGTTTGGCAGATTTCCATAGCACAAAATCAAAAGGGTTTTGCTTGTCATCTACCGTCTCCACCCTTGCACCCGCCTGCATATCATCAAGTTTACGCTTGGAGAGTTTACCATAATCAGGGAAATTGGCTACTTTGTAGTACACATCGCCACTTGCCCCTTGATATGCCAAACCTTTGCCACTCAAAGTATCAATCATACCCAGCATTTGGGGAATGTGGTCGGTAGCTTTGGGTTCTTGGGTGGGACGCAAGCACCCCAAACGGTCAGCATCTTCGTGCATGGCAGTGATAAAACGAGCGGTGAGTTCGCCAATACTTTCACCATTTTCGTTTGCTCGGTTGATGATTTTATCATCAATATCGGTGATGTTACGAACATAATTGACATCAAAATAGCGAGACAACCAACGATAAATCACATCAAAACTCACCATAACCCGAGCATGTCCGATATGACAATAGTCATAAACTGTCATGCCACAGACATACATGCCTACTTTGCCAGCATGAATGGGGGTAAAACGCTCTTTTTGGGCAGATAGAGTATTATATAAATGTAAATCGTTCATGATGTGCCTATTATCATATTAACTAAAATCGCTTATCATACTAAAATTTTAAAAAAATTACCACAAAAAACAAAACCCCAAATCACTTTGGAGTTTTGTTTGGTATGATTAATAAGTATCATCACTCTCAACGATGGTAATCTCTGATGAATTATCCGTTACTGGTTTGTGAGACACGCTAGGCTCAGGCTTTGGTGTGGGTTTAGGTTCAGGCTTTGGTTCAACTTTTGGTGTAGGTTTAGTATCCACTTTGGGCATGGGTCTTGGTTCAACTTTTGGCTCTACTGGACGAGTAGGCTGTTGTACTCTTGTTGTTGATGTTGCATTGCCTTGTTGTGCAGACTGTGTGTTATTACGAACCTGCTGAGATGGTGGTGATGTACGAACTGGTTGCTGGGTTGAAGTTGTTGGTTGAGGATTGTTATTAGGACGCACCGCAGGTTGGTTGATTGGGGTTACCTTAGGCTTCACTGTTTGTGGATTGTCGTTTTTTGTCGCTGTTGTTTGCTGTGATGCCCATACAACCGCACTTGCCAAACCTGATGATGTCAGCTCAATCACAGGGTTGTCAGTAGATTTGATAAACAGTGCATCGCCACTGATTTGATAAACCAAATCCCCCACGAAACGATGGCCATCTTCTAGCACAACCCCCATTTGGTTTGCTTGCTCTGCCAATGTTGTGTTGGCTTTGGCAAGAACCTTGTTTGCACCCGCAATGTCAGATTCGGACAGTGTTACACTAATTTTGGCAACACAACTGTCTTCTTGTGTTTTGGGGTCATTGACTTCAATGTTTAGGGTGGATAACTTATTTTTTAATGCTTCTTCAAGCTCTACAAGATTGGATTTTTTTAGGGTGTCAAGGGTAGATTGGCGTACATGGTCAAGCACCAAATCGTTAATGCGTGTTTTTAAGTCATTATCATCACACACTATCGCAGGACGTTCTACTACCGTCAATTCTTTGGCTTCTTCGTTGGTGGTAACGTCTGCTTTGTTATGCGATGGTGCAGGTCGCTCTTTTTTATCACACCCTACCAATGCCAACATAATTGCAGATACAACAACCAAATATTTCATAGATTTCATTTTTTATCTCTTTAAAATCAATGGGAAAAATGCAAAATTTGGGTTACAATACTACATTCTCTTTTTTGAGAAAAGTTCTTTTCATTATAACACAAAATGACCATTTACCAGTAATTTATTGTAACATGAACACACAAAACGACCGCAATTTTGATGACATTGCCGACCACTTTGCCAAAAAGGTTTATGGTGGCTTAAAGGGGCAAATTCGCCTTGCTGTATTGGAGCGAGATTTGGGCGAACACTTACAAAAACACCCCCTCAAAATCCTTGATGTCGGTGCAGGACTTGCCCAAATCAGTCTAAACCTCGCCAAAACACACGATGTGGTCATTAGCGATATTTCTAGTAACATGATTGCCAAAGCCCAAACATCCGCTCATGAGATTGGCGTTACACCCACTTTTATCGTTAGTCCCTACCAAGAATTATCCACACATTTACAAGGACAAAAATTTGACGTGATTCTTTGCCATGCGGTACTAGAATGGTTATCCAACCCCAGTCAAATCATGGCATTTTTTGATGAATATCTTAGCAATGAAGGCATATTGTCTTTGTGTTTTTATAATCCTGCCAGTCTAATTTATCGCAATCTCATCATGGGTAACTTTTATCAGCTTGATAAACCCAAACCTGCTGATAACAAAAGCCTAACCCCCAACAATCCTGTGGCATATGAGACGGTGGAACAATGGTTGCTGGATAAAAGTTATACCATTTTATGCAAATCTGGCATACGAGTATTTTCTGATTATGCCCCATTAAAACGTGGGGGACTAACCAATCCTAATGACGTGATTGCTATGGAGCTTAGATACTCACAAATCCACCCTTTTTGGCAAATGGGGCGATACTTGCACCTTTTGGCAAAAAAATCTCATCAATAATTTAACCCCCTTTACCAATCACACGTTTTACAAGGCGATTTAATTCATTGATTGCCAACTTGCTGTCAGCGTCTTTGCCATAACGATGCTGGCGATATACCGCTTTAAGTTGTGCAATATCATCAGAACGGTTTATGGTATCATTCACCCTATCAAGCCAGCTTAAATAAGGCTCGCTTGCTGTTCTGACCAAACTTGGGTGCTGTTTGATAAGTCTCTTTTGTAATTGCACCAATGGCATATCCAAAGGGTGATGGCGTTTTCTTCGTCTATACGCAGTAATAACAAGAAATAACGCCGTTAACACCAAGACACCGCCAACCAACGTCCAAAACTGCTCGGCAAAATTTGAGATATTAAACCATTTTGATAGTGATTTTTTTTGTTCATTTTGATCATAACCAACCACATCACGTTGCCAATAATAGCTGGCTTGATCGGAGTAACGTCGTAGCGTTTGTAAAAACTTAAACTGCTCATAACTAAGCCGACCAAGCAACCCATCACCAAACAAGGACGCACCCCCTGCTTCTGTAACGGCATTCATGCCACTATCAATCCGCTCTGGCGACACAAAAGCCGTTGGGTCAATGCGTACCCAGCCACGCCCATCAAGCCAAACTTCCGTCCATGCGTGAGCATCCATTTGACGCACTTCCCAGCTTTGACCATCTCGCCCAAGCTCACCACCTTGATAACCACCGACAATACGGGCAGGGATACCAACTTCTCTCATCAAAAAGGCAAAAGTGGACGCATAATGTTCACAAAATCCCGCTTTACTCCCAAACAAAAATTCATCAATGCGGTTGTCATTGAGTGTTGGTGGCGATAAAGTGTAGCTAAATCCGCCAGAAACGATGTGCTGTTTTATCGCTTGTATATATAAAATAGGGTCATGATGATTTTTGGCAAACAACTCTTGGGCAAAGGCTCTGCTTTGTGGATTGCCCTGTTTTGGTAAACGTAAATTGATTTTTTTGTGCGTATCACTGATGGTTAAATCCACCTTGACATCTTTATAGACAGTAGCACGATAGCGTTTTTGGGTGGCAATGGGCGAATAATTTCTTAGTGTAAAATCTGACGTCATGCCCATGCCACGTTCAAGATTGGCTTTGGGATAATCAAGGGCAAAAAGCCAATTTTGTTGAGTAGGCTCTAAAATAACCTGATAATCTTGCCCCACTTGATTGGCATAGGCATCTTTTGCCCAGCTTGGCATCGCATCACGAGATGACCAAAATCCCTCTGAAAAGTCATTTTGTCGCCATGTTTTACCATTAAAATCCGACAAAACCAGCCCACGCCAGTACATCTCATGACGTGGCGGGATTTTACCATCAAACTCCACACGAAATGCAAGTTCAGTAGACTGACTTAAATCCGAAAAATCCCCCGGCGACATCGTATCTGATACACCTGTACTGGCACTTTTTCCTGCCATTGGCAGAGACCAAAGTGGCGAAATGCGTGGAAAAAATAAAAACAGCACCACAAGAAGCGGTATGGCAGGCACAGTCAAAATCATGAGCGAACGCAACCTACCTTGCCCATCACTCTCTTCATCACTCAATGCAATAAATGTCATCAACAACATAAGTAGGCTTGGCAAACCAACCAATGCCACCCCCAAATCTTGACGCATTAAAAATGACGAAGCCAGTACAAACAAGCCTAAATTGACAAGCACATAAGCATCACGTTTTTGATAAATCTCCCAACTTTTACCAATAAGACACAGCACAAGAAAGCTGACCGCCACGTCCACCCCAAAAATCTGCCCAAAGGTGAACCAAATTCCAACAATCCCTCCAATGAAAATGAGATGTTGTAACACTTGATAAATGCGTTTTTGTTTGCCTGTTTGATTGATGGTGTGTTTGATACTGGGTTTTTGCATGATGACGCTCACCACCAATAACACCAACAACCACGTAGGCACGCCACCCATGTGAGGAAAAATCAACGTTGCCAATGCAAGCATGAGCCAGTGATAGGCAGGCAATGCCAGCACTTTTTTCATCAAGGGCAACTGAACTGGCGTCAAAGTTTGGCGACCTGACGCAAATTTTACAAATGCAATCTTTTGCATACACACCGCCTTAGGGTTCTTTTGCCAATCTTAATAAACATTGGTTCACAAATTCATCACCTTGCCCCAACTCGCCTGCACCGCTAGGCAGGTTTAGCACAAAAGGCATTTGGCTATCTCTCATCTGCAACACCGCAAAAGCAAGCTCGCTAAGCCTACCCTCATGATGAGCATTGGGCATATCTTGATAATCAATCAACCACTCACGTCCCACCGAGTCAGCAAAATGCTTGGTAAGCATGCCTGCCCCACGAGCCACATGCGACCACGATACTCTTGCCAGACTCTCACCTTCAACATACTCATTCAATGTATCAAAATCACTTTGCCCAACCACGCCAATATTACTCCATTCATTGCCATCGCTGGGAGCGGATTTTTTGTTATTTTGCCAATCAAATGCCACAGGTGTCGGATACACCCACATTGGACACTCAAAATACGCATACGTCCACACTTTCATCACCCCAAGCGGATATACACTATGTATCTCTAATCTGGGCAAAGTCATACGTCCCCGCTGATTGGCGTAAACGGGCAAACGCACCAAAACAGATTTATCCACATAAGGCAAAACCACCGACCCAGACATCTCCAACACTGCCTTATTTTCAGATGATAGCGACTCTGTGTTGGGTTGTTGAAAACCCAAAAAAATCTGGCGACTGGGTTTGGCACTTTTATTACTGATTTCTAAGGTTGCCCAACCAATAGAACCAGATTGAGCCAACGCCACTTCTACCAACCTTACCTGTAAAGCCGAAACCTGTACAAAAGTATGAAATACCGTCAGTAGCCACACGCCAAATAAATAAAAACACAGTCCCAACACAAGGTTGTTACCATAGTTAATACCCGTAACAAATGTGGTTATCAACAACACCCCAAACAACAATCCTTGGCGGCTAAAAAAGATATAGACATTGCGTATGCCAAATGTAACATCATCACTTCTTTTGACACGACTGGCAAAAAACCTATCAGCTTTTTGCCTAACAAATTGAACAATCACAACATCACACCGCCACTTCCACCAAAATCTTTTGGGCAATCGTCATTTGTGTCAGCCCACCTAGATGATGAAATGGCACAAATTTTTGCCCAAGTCTGTGGTCTGCCACCGCCCCAAACACCGCTTGTACGTCATCAATAGAGACATTATCATTACCCAATACATACGCATAAGCCTGACACGCTCGCTTTAACGCCAATACCCCACGTGGCGACAAGCCATGGTATTCTTGACTAGCACGAGTTTTGGCAACCAATCTTTGGATATAATCTAACACCACAGGTGCGATATGAACTTCTTTGACCGCCTCTTGAATCGCAAGCACTTCATCAGCCGTCAAAATAGGTTGCAACTGTGCCACCATCGCTCGTCTGTCTTTACCTTCTAGCAGTTCTCGCTCGGCTTTGGGCGATGGATAACCCAAAGACACACACATCAAAAAACGGTCAAGCTGTGATTCTGGCAAGGGATATACACCTGCCTGCTGACTGGGATTTTGGGTGGCAATGACAAAAAACAGCTTGGGTAACTGATAAGTTTTACCGTCTTGGGTAACTTGCTTCTCCTCCATTGCTTCTAAAAGTGCCGACTGGGTTTTTGGACTAGAACGGTTAATCTCATCTGCCAGTAGCACTTGGGTAAAAATCGCCCCTTGACGAAATTCAAACGCTCCTGTGCTTTGGTTGTAAATCATCATGCCCAAAATATCCGCAGGAAGCATGTCATTGGTAAACTGCACACGATGAAAATCAAGCCCAAGTAGCACTGCCAACGCATGAGCTAACGTGGTTTTGCCCATACCGGGCAAATCTTGCAAAAGCAAATGCCCATTGGCAAAAATTGACGTTACCGCCAAATGAATGACTTGTTCCTTGTCAAGAACAATGTCATTTAATGTGGCAAGCAAAGTCTGGATTTTAGAATGCAACTGAGCATGAGAAACGGACATAAAACACCTAATCAGATAAATTGATTTTTACAATTAGGGCATGCCCACCTTTTGTATTTATAATTAAAAATAAGATAAATCGCACGTTTTTCTAAAAAAAAACGCAGGCTGTGAGTTTTCTGTCAGACAAGTTTTTGCCTTTAAGCCACAAGATTGAGCTATTTTTAATGTAAAAACGTTATCTTTATTTTTAAATTATTGCTACATATCAATAGCATTATAAAGGGTGGGCATGCCCTAAATAAATCAAACAAAATACATTTTTAAATAAAAAAATAATTATACCAAAAATCCGTTTACGCATTGTAATAATGCGTAAAAAAACACCGCCTAAGCGGTGTTTGTCCATCATACCTCTTCGGCAGGTGGCGGAAAAATGATTTCATTGGCAGAAGGTTGCAAATAATCCCCTTGTAAGTACCTTGCCCCAACAGACCAACCCGTACTCATGAGTGATGCTTCTTCAATGTTTGGCATCAAAACATCTGCACCTTTTTCGGTAGCAATAGCAATCAACCCTTGCAACGCATTTAAGTTTGCCTCTCTATCCAAATCTTTGGTAAAGCTTTTTGCCAATCTTACCATACTTGGGTTGATATACTCCAACGCATCAGCAGACTTGGTGGTGCTACCAAAACTATGAATGCCCATTGGACAGTCAATATTGGCCAGAGCAATCGCCTGACGTTTTGCCACTGCCAAATAATCCACCACGTCTTGTTCGTTGAATTGCAAAGTAATCACATCACTGCCACCACCAATCGCACGATTGAGCTGGGTAATCATATTGACCAGATTGGTGTCTGCCAATGTGGCAGATGATAAACTGATTAAAATTCTTGCGGTTGGCTCTGTTTGACGCACTTGTGCCAAATGACGACCTGCATTAATGAGCACCCAACGATCAACTTTTTCAAGTAGGTTGTGTTTTTTGGCAATTGGTGCAATCTTGTCAAAGGTCATTTGTGTGCCATCTGCTTGTGGCAGAGTTACATAAACTTCAAATAAGTTGCTGGCATCTGTACTGATGTCATAGATTGGCTGATAATGTAGTAGCAACTGGTTTTGGGCAAGGGCGTTTTGTAGATATTCTGCCATCGCAGTATCATCATCGCCTGCAATGGTACTAACATCAAAGACACGCACCTTATCATTTTCAGCGTCAGCATCAATCTGTAAGATGGTATCCAATGCACGATTAAGTACTACTTGGGGTTCTTGGGTGTTAGCACCCATCATCACAATCGCCATTGACAAATTGGTGGTAACTGTACGGCTACCCACCTCAATAAGCATGGTTGCCACTTTCTCACAAATAGCATTCGCCAACGTTACCAAATCATCTTGTTTGATGTTATCCATAATGATGGCAAAGGTATTGTCGCTAAAACGAGAAACAAACGCATCACTTACCTTATTGAACTGTTCATCAAGTAGGTATGCCACTTGTTTAACGGCTGTATCCACCCCTGCAATACCCGTACTAGAACTGATTTTACCAACACCGTCCATACGCACATAAATGAGCGAAGAAGATTTAATAAGCCCATTTGTGATGTTTTGGTAAGTTTCGTCCAAAGATTCAGTGAATGCCACACGGTTTGGCAGTCCTGTCAAGCTATCTTGACGCTCTGCTTCTGCCAGTTTTTTGGCAAGCTCGGCACTGCCAGCATCATTTTGTTGAATGATGATTTGTGTTACAGGCTCACCATCCAAAGTAGCTGATGCTACTTGTAGTTTTGAGGCAAAGGTTGAGCCGTCTGTGCGTTTACTTTCAAAAGCAAATTCCACTTGTGAACGGTCGCCTTTGTCAAATTTACGTAAAAACTGCTTAAAGCCCTTGACATTTTCACCCCCCGAAATCAAGTCCACCACAGGCACACCAATGATGTCTTCCATGCTGTTGTAGCCAAACATTTCTAGATAAGGCGTATTGGCAAAAATATGCACCCCTTGATCAATGTACGCCACCGCAGATTTTGAGTTGGCAATCAAGACATTGGCACGTTGCTCAGCTTCTTTTAAAATCATTCTTAGATTGGACATTTGGCGTTTGGCAGCCACATAATCTGCCTGCAAACATATCGCCGTTACAATCACATCGTCTTTACCCACTGGGACGGATTTGACCATGTCGCCACGCATAATCTCAGGGTAGCCAAACTCGTTAATTGCCGAATTCTCTACATTTTGAGTAAGATAAATGACGGGCAAATTAATGCCATGCTCTTGCAAAATACCCACCACATCAGCAAAAGTCATGTCATAGGCACGGTGGAATATCAGCACGTCCCACTCTTGGCGGAGCAGTCGCACCAATTCTGCCTTGTCGTCCAAAAAACCCAAATTGACTTCATCATAATAAGGATTTAGAAGTCCAATCAAATGCTCAGCATACAATTGTTCTTCATCAATAACCAATAAATTTAACGTTGGATTTGTCATAAATGTCACTTACTTTAATTTCACAAATTTTAAAACATCATCAACATGGCTTGTACAAACACCAAACCTAGCCATTAAGACGTACAATCTCGTATTGTTCTATCTCTTCGGTAGTCAACAAACTGCGTTCTAGTCTTAATTCTATCTCTTTGGTATCAACACGAAGCAATACAAAGTCCCCTGCCTTGAAGTGTGAGCGTGGCACAACAAGCGTACTTTGTTGGTTGAGTTCATCACCATCAATCAAAAAAGCATGGAAAAATTCTAGACTGCGTGTGTCATTCCTATGTAACCGCACCCCACCAGCCACCAAAATTCGCCCCAAAAAGCGACCATCAACTTCAATACCTTCGGCAACCCTATCCACCCAATGTGCCACACCCAAACGCCATGGGTTTTTATGTTCAGACGAGTGTGATTTTAGGGCAAACAAACCAAATACTGGTAAAAATGAACTCATCAATACTTCATCTTGGACATTTTCAACATCATCAAGTAACAAATCGCCTGAATTGGGTTTTTTGTAGATAAAACGAGCCAGATTATCATTTTTACTAAATACTCTAACTGTTTCTTTGGGTCTGATATTTTCAATCGTAGGCTTGGCATGGTATTCAGGAGCTAAGGCACGCTGACGAATCACGCTTGATAGGTTTTCTCCACCAGAGACTTCTTTAAAAATAGATGGCACACCCACCACGAAATCCGCCTGCTGACCCAAACGACTCGTCCTATCTTGCTCGGCACGGCGTTCAATGGCGATGAGTATCATTTTTGCCAAACGAGATTCAAACACCGTTTGGACATCTGATGTGATAAAGACACCTTGTTGTACTTCTTTTAGGTAAGCCAATAGACGTGTAATGTCAATAAACAAACACCGATATTCTGAACTGTATGGGTTTACAGTGGCATAAGGCGTGATAACCTCTGGGGGGTGATTTCCATGTAAATTGACAAAAATTTTAAGTTCAGGTCTTGCTTCAAAGGTAATATCTACATATTTTACCCAATCAGGCAACACCTTAAAACCATTGACAATGTCTTGACGGCGATAAGCAAAGAAGTTGGCAAAACTGGTCAAACACGCCTGTCTATACTGGGCACAAATAGTATCTGCTGGGGCTTTTTTGATGAGCTTATCCATACTGGTGGTTGCGACACCGCCCTCTGTTGCACGCAAATACCATAAATTGAGTTGTTGCCATACGACCTTTGGGGCTCTTTGATAGGTTAAGGCATATTCAAGCAGTACATTCAGATAGGCACTTACCATATTATAAACCGCCCAAACAAGTGTTGCTTTGTGCGGATTGCTAGACCCTGTGATATTTCCAAGCAATCCTGATAACCAACCACTTGTGGGTTTATCATTGGCAAAGGTTTTTTCAAGTTGCTTGAAGGCACGGTTAGCGACGTTTTTATACACCAAAATCATCAAAAAGTACAAACTACGCACTTCGTTAATACTGGTTTGACGATCCTCGGACAATACTTGATGTTCATAGATATAATCCACACGAAGCTGACCAACAATCCGCTCCACAAATGGCGTTAGTTTGACCATGATATCCAAACGCAAATTATCATCCATCTCTGCCACCAACAACTCACTAAGTAACACCTTAGTTTGTATATATTGTTGATGTTTACTGATGTTGGATATAGATAAAACCCACTCATCTAACAATTCGCCCTTTGCACCAATTTGTGCTAACGCAACTGGCTTTTGGACAATGTTCGCCTCCACCAATTGCTCAAATTTTTCAAGTGTTATCATCTTAGATTTCCATCACAATTAACATACGTACTCTATTTGCATTCAGTTTTTATGCAAATAACATACCAAATTTACATATTAATATAAAAAAATCACATATTATTACATAAAATGTATTCTATGTCTCAACACAGGCTATTATCCAATAATACAAAGATTATCCGCCCCCTCCATTTGCATGGCAATTGGGAGAAGGCTTTCTTCACGTTATCGTAAAAATGCTCTGGCATTACGGAACATTCTAAGCCATGCACCGTCTTTATCCCATTCAGCAGGCTTGTAGGCATGGTTTACTGCACGCAATGTCCGCTCTGGGTGTGGCATCATGAGCGTAACACGTCCATCATCACTACAAATGCCTGTAATACCCTGTGGAGAACCGTTGGGATTTAATGGATAATGTTCGGTAGGCACGCCATGACTATCCACATAACGCAGAGCAATTTGCCCACTCAAAGTCAGCTCGCTAAGCTGTTTTTCATTCAAATCGGCATAACCTTCGCCATGTGCCACTGCAATCGGTAAAATGCTGTCTTGCATACCTTTTAATAGCACAGATTTGGTACGCTCCACACGTACGTTCACAGTGCGTGCCTCAAAACGGGCAGATTTGTTGGTGATAAAACGTGGAAAATGCTCCGCCCCCACCATCAAGTCTTTGAGCTGACTCATCATCTGACAACCATTACATACACCCAACGCAAAAGTTTCGGGGCGGTGGAAGAATTTGGCAAACATCATACGTAATTCATCATGATGTAAAATGCTATTTGCCCAACCAGAGCCAGCACCAAGCACATCGCCATAACTAAATCCACCACAAGCAACCAAACCATCAAAATCACGCAAATCCACACGACCACGCATCAAATCGCTCATGTGTACATCAATAGCCTCAAAGCCTGCCAGTTTAAAACCAGCACCCATCTCAACATGACCGTTCACACCTTGCTCACGCAAGATGGCAACTTTGGGCTGAACGGTACGGCTATTTACATAAGGTGCTTCAACCGCTTGGTTAAGGTCATAGTTAGCAACCGCAATCAACCCACGATGGTCAATGTCGTTAATAAGTGCAAATTCTTGGTCAGCACACACAGGGTTATCACGCAAACGAGCAATCGCATGACTTACTTTACTCCATTCACCTTGCAAATCGCTACGCATGAATTCAATGTCTATGTTAGCACTTTGAATGCTCAAAATGTCTTGGTCAGCACCACCGATGGGCGTTTCAAAGACCTGCCCAATATCAGTAATCATATCAAACACACCGACACTATGTGCCAACTCTTCAAATTCAAAGACATTGTCAGGCAAGACCTGCACCACCGCCCCAAGCTCTTCGGCAAACAGCTCACCAACCACATCATCGTCACTAAGGCTTAGGTTGATTGCGACACGAGATGTAAACTGCATTTCAGCAACGGTTGCAATCAAACCACCATCAGAGATGTCATGATAAGCATGAACCAAACCATTTGATTTGGCTTGCTGGATAAATTCAAAAAATTTCACCAAATCATCAGCACTATCTACGTCAGGACATTCATCGCCAAGTTGGTTTAGCGTTTGGGCTAAAATTGAACCGCCCAGTCGGTGTTTGCCACGAGAAATATCAATGCGATACAAGCTACTATCAGTATTGACAAGCTCTGGGGTGATTGTTTTGGCAACATTTTGGACGGGAGCAAAACCTGTAATAATCAAACTCACAGGTGAGATGACGGACTTATCTGCCTTACCATCTTTCCATGTTGTTTTCATAGACAAACTGTCTTTACCCACAGGAATGGCGATACCCAATGCAGGGCAAAGCTCCTCACCGACTGCTTTGACCGCATCAAAGAGTGCCACATCTTCTTTGTCATCACCGCAAGATGCCATCCAGTTGGCAGACATACGAATATCAGAAATCTTGGCGATGTCAGCACTGGCTAGGTTGGTTATTGCTTCACCTACTGCAAGGCGTGCGGACGCTTTGGGATTGATGAGTGCCACAGGGGTACGCTCACCCATTGCCATAGCTTCGCCTGTATCTGCCAAAAGACCGCTCATCGTAACCGCACAGTCTGCAACAGGTACTTGATAACGCCCCACATACTGTGCCTGAGTAACCATACCCGTTACTGAACGATCACCAATACTAATAAGGAAAGATTTGCTTGCTACTGTTGGGTGTCGTAATACATCACGCACAGCAGTGCTAATATCCACACCACTCACGTCCAATGTGGCAAGTTGCTCACGTTTACGGCGAACGTCTTTTTTGAGTTTGGGTGTACCACCAAGTAGCACCTGCATTGGCAAATCAACGGGTTGCTCAGGCAACAACTCATCATTAACCTTCAATTGACGCACATCTGTCGCCACACCAAGCACCGCATAAGGACAGCGTTCACGCTGACAAATTTCATCAAAACGTGCCTCATCTTCGGGGCGAATCGCAAGCACATAGCGTTCTTGGGCTTCGTTTGACCAAATTGCCATAGGCGACATACCAGCCTCCAACGATGGCACCTTGCGTAGCTCTAACACCGCCCCAAGCTCATGGTCATTGACAAGCTCAGGCATGGCATTTGATAATCCACCCGCTCCCACATCATGAATAGAGACAATGGGGTTTTTGTCAGCACCCATCGCCCAACAAGTATCAATCACTTCTTGGCAACGGCGTTCCATTTCAGCATTATCACGCTGTACGCTAGCAAAATCAAGCCCTTCATCTAAGCTACCACTATTTACCGAACTTGCTGCACCACCACCCAAACCAATCTGCATGGCAGGACCACCAAGTACGATGAGCAAATCTCCTTTGCGAATGCTGTTTTTTTGTACCAAATCACGTTTGATGTTGCCATAACCGCCTGCAATCATGATGGGCTTATGATAACCACGCATTTGTCCGTCAACATTTAGCTGAAAACTTCTAAAATAACCTGCCAAGTTGGGTCGCCCAAACTCATTGCTAAATGCCGAACTACCAAGTGGTGCTTGGGTCATGATGTCCAAAGCACTCATGATACGGTCGGGTTTGCCGTACGCAAGGCTATCTTTTTCCCATTTTTCAGGCAAAGTAGGCAAATGCAAATGCGACACAGTAAAGCCTGTCAAACCTGCTTTTGGCTTACCGCCACGTCCTGTCGCCCCCTCATCACGAATCTCGCCACCAGAGCCTGTACTCGCCCCTGAATATGGGGCGATGGCGGTGGGGTGGTTGTGCGTTTCAACCTTCATGAGAATATCAATCGCTTCATCATGAAAATCATAAGCAAACTGATTTTCGTTATTTTGAGTGGCATAAAAGCGTTTGCCCTCAAAACCCTCAATCACGCTGGCGTTGTCTTTATATGCCGAAAGCACACCATTGGGGTTGTTTTCATAAGTATTTTTAATCATTTTAAACAATGATTTGGGCTGTGCTACACCATCAATCGTCCAGTCAGCATTAAAAATCTTGTGGCGACAATGTTCACTATTTGCTTGAGCAAACATCATCAACTCCACATCGGTGGGGTTTTTCGCAAGAATGTTATAGTGCTTGACCAAATAATCAATATCACCATCAGACAACGCAAAACCAAACTCACGATTTGCATCCACCAATGCCTGTTTGCCCCGCCCCATGATGTCAATATGGTTTAAATGGGCAGGTTTACTCTCATTAAACAACGCCTTAACATCTGACAACGCATACACCAAACTCTGCGTCATACGGTCATGCAGGATATTTTCAGCTTCTTTGGGGAGTTTTTTGAGCAAGTCCGTACCGCTTAATGTAAACAATACAACTCGTTCCATGCGTGGCACGTCCACACCACAGTTTTTGAAAATGTCGGTTGCTTTTGATGACCAAGGACTGATTGTGCCAAATCGGGGGGCAACAATGACCTGACGGTCGGTCGCACCTGCCACATCTTCAACATATTCTTTGCCTTGATTGAGTAGGCTTAGGGCTAGTTTGTGGTCATTTGCTGATAAGTAACCCTCAAAAACATACAGCGACTGCGTTTTGATGCCTGTGATGTGTAGGCTTGTTTTTTGGTTTAGTTCGCTGATGAGTGTTTTGGTTTGAAAATGGGTTAAAAATGGTTGCCCAGCAATGGTCATCATGGCTCAATTATCCTAGTTTAGATAAACAAAAAATTTGAAAAAGCACATACGCCCCAAATTATAACAGAGTTTACAAAAATTTACCTTAAAAATTTTCACACAAGAGAATTTGTATGGGATACTTTCCATCACTATCATAACATTTACAATTTATACTAAACGAACCTAAAAACTGGTACAAAAACCATTCACCCCAAGCTATGCCTGCGGGTGAGTTTCCGTTATGGGCAGACAAGCTCACCACGAACAAAAACCATAACAATTTTAAAGTTCGGTTAGTATAGCAGTTATTTGGTAGTGACAAGCCCCCCCCCCCCATCACAGCTTATACCAACAGATGATTGGTATGGCAAATTACCCTTATAGGATTATGTTAAATAAATTATCATAAAAAATAAAGACGGCAATCACCGTCTTTATTTTTTATGATTGCTTTAAATAGGGCCATGCCGCTTTTAGATAAATCATCATCGACCACAACGTCAAGATGACCGCAATCACCATGAGTACATAACCCAACATCTCCAAACTCTCCCAATTCAAAAGTAGCACCGTAATGGCGACCATCTGAAAAGTCGTTTTGAGTTTGCCTACATATGATACTGCTACTGACGTGCGATTACCAAGCTCTGCCATCCATTCACGCAGTGCTGACACCGCAATCTCACGGCTGATGATGACAATCGCACTGATTGCCATGACGATGTTGGCATGCCATTGCACCAAAACAATCAATGCCGCCGCCACCATGAGTTTGTCCGCCACAGGATCTAAAAACCGCCCAAATGCCGAAGTCAGCCCCATTTTACGAGCCAAATAACCATCGAGCCAATCAGTAATTGCCGCCAACACAAATACAAAAGTCAACAAAAAATGCCGTGCCATACTCTCGCTATATTCTAGCATACCAAGCCGTGCGATGGCATTATCAGGAATCATCGGCACGCCAATGCCAAGTGCAGGCGGATAATAAGCAATACCCACAAAGAGCGGTATCATCACAATGCGGGCAATGGTAAGGTTGTTGGGTAGGTTAAAAATGGTATTGGGCTTGTTTGTCATGATAAACTGGCATTCTTTTTTTTAGAATATCATACCCTAAAATGGCGATGTTTGGGAACTTTTTATGTAAAAAAAATTAAGACAATTGGGCGGATTTTGGGTAAAATGGGGTGATTTTAACTTAGATATTGAGAATAATTATCATGCAATCACCCCAACCCACTTTTGACGTTATCATTATCGGAGCAGGAGCATCAGGATTGTTTTGTGCGATTAATGCAGGCAAACATGGCAAAAGCGTACTAGTCATTGACCACGCCAATAAAGCAGGCAAAAAAATCCTAATGAGTGGCGGTGGTCGCTGTAATTTTATCAATATGACTGTCAGTTACCAAAACTTTGTTGGCAATAATCCCAACTTTACACGTTCAGCATTATCAAAATTTACGCCACATCATTTTATGGAATATATTTATAAACACGGTATTGCTTTTCATGAAAAATCACATGGGCAATTATTTTGTGATGATTCATCTAAGGATATTTTAAATATGTTACTGACCGAATGTGATGATAATGGCGTGCAAATTACTTTAAATACTCACATTCAAAACATCAACAAAATCAATGACATTTTTTATATCAAAACTCAAAAAGACCAAAAAGAAACCACACTCACCACCACATCGCTCGTCATTGCTACGGGTGGATTATCCATTCCTACGCTTGGGGCAAGTGGTTTTGGCTATGAGATTGCTCGCCAATTTGGGCATCGGATTATCCCCACGCACGCATCTCTTGTACCAATGACATTTACCGACAATATTGGTGATATGATAAAATCCCTAAGCGGAATCAGTATTGATGTGATTGCTTCTAATAATAAAATTAGTTTTGAATTGCCAATGTTATTTACTCATCGTGGCTTATCTGGTCCTGCAATTTTGCAATTATCAAATTACTGGCAATTGGGTGAAAATATTCATATCAATCTTTTACCCACACTTAATATCGGTGATTTTTTAATTCAATACAAAAAAAGCAATCCCAAAAAACTCATTCGTACAGCTCTTACGCCTTATTTTGCCAAAAAATTATTAACTGCCTTAGAAAGTCATTTTTGGGAAAAGCACAAAGACACCGAGCTTGCCAACATCAAAGACAAAACCCTATCAAAGATTGGGGAGAACTTAAATAACTGGCAAATCAAACCATCAGGCACAGAAGGCTACCGCACCGCCGAAGTAACTCGTGGAGGCGTATCTACTGATGATGTAAGTAGCAAGACTTTTGAGAGTAAACACTGCCAAAACCTATATTTCATTGGTGAAGTGCTAGATGTGGCAGGGTGGCTTGGTGGCTACAATTTTCATTGGGCATGGGCAAGTGGCTTTGCGTGTGCTAACGCCTTGCCCTAAATTGCGTGGGGCATTTTATTTAAATTGGTTTGGGCAATAACACCGTTGTTACCGCACCCACCACGCCTGCCACCAACACAATGGTGATGATGACTTGCCATTCTGCGTTTGTCCATGTTGTAAAACCGTTCCCCCATTGAATACCAATCATCACCAAAAATGCAATGACACCCAGCGTGGTGGCAGACAAACAAACCGATTTTAGGCTTTTTTGCCACTTGCAAAATACCGTAAGCCCTGCATGAATCAGCCCAACAGGCAATGAATACACCCAAAAAGCCAAAAACATGATGCCATAAAATTCCAAAGCATCAACGCCAAACTCAAAGTACATCCAACCTGTCATGATGGCGGTTAAGATGATGAGTATGGCAAATAAAGCGGTGGAAAGCACGCTCAATTTGGCAAACAACCAACATTGTTGCATGGCAATTTTCCTTTCGTTCGGTGAATGCGGTTGAGTTTTAGATTTGTGTACAAATACAGACAGTTATCGCTATATTATATCATTTGGGACTATACTAGAATAACTCTCATGTTATACTAGTTTTATGAAGATAACCCATTGTAAACTAAGCAAAAAAGCACAGTTAAAACTACTTGAATTTTTTGTCGCAGAAGTAACAACAAGTGATTTACTTGGTATTCAGCACAATTCATCTGTTTT
>NZ_BCYQ01000029.1 GCF_001598275.1 Moraxella oblonga NBRC 102422 | reverse complement strand
CACCAAATTAAAAAATAGATTGTCAATAAGTCGCCCAATTTAATTTATCAAATAAGGCACTATCATCGGTGCTAAAAATGCCGTCAAAATCCCATTCAAAATCAAGCCCAATGTCGCATACGCCACAAATCTTGACCCCATTTGCATGACTCGTACCGTGCCAAGTGCATGAGAGGCTGTTCCCATAGACAAACCGATTGCCATCGGGCGTTTGATGGTCAAGAATGCCAACAGTGCCACGCCAAATACCTGCCCCACCACGCCTGCAATCAGCACGGTGCTGGCGGTAATGCCAACCACCCCACCAAGCTCTTTGGTTACCTCAATGGCGATGGGCATGGTAACAGACTTGGATGCAATTGCTACCGCCACCACATCACTACCGCCAAACAGTCGCACCAAATACACCCCTGATACCACACCCACAAACGAGCCAACACATTGCGATAAAAGGATTGGCAGCCATTGTACTTTGATTTTTTGCCATTGGATATATAACGGCACAGCAAGACAAACCACCACAGGTTGTAGCCAAAAGGTCAGATAACCGCTTGCTTTTTCAAAACTTTCCCAAGAAATACCCACAAGCTTAAACACCGCAATCACTGCTACGGTTGTAACCAATGAGGGGTTAATGAATGGGCTTTTAAATTTATTGCGAAGCCATACACACGCCTCAAAACACCCCACCATGATAAATAGCAATAAAAAAGGACTATTTAAAAGTTCACTCATGACTTGCCCTTATGGCGATTTTTTTGCCAGTTTCTTGCCCATTGATAGCTTTTGGCAGTGGAGAGTAGCACCAAAATCGTACTGATTGCGGTCGCCCCAATCAACACCCAAAAATCCACCTTGATAATGTCCAGATACTGCATGATAGAGACACATGCAGGGATAACCAGTAACACCAGATATTCTAGCATGACCTTAGCAAGAGGCTGAACGGTGGTAAGTTTTACCAAACCACTTTGTAGTCCACCAAACAAAATCAGCAACCCTATCACACTAGGCGGTAGGGGCAGATTGGTCAAGTAAATCAACACCTCCCCTAAAAATAAGCACCCAAACACCACCAAAAAGGCTTTTAAAATCACAATAATACTCAAAATGACAAAAACAACCTATTTTACAAGAAACTGACAAGTTCATCAACTTAACAAAATTTTGATGTTGTGAAATTTATTCTTAGTTTGCTATAATAGGCACACCAAGAGATGTTGCAACTTTTTAAAAGTCAGGCTTGGTTTAATGATGTTTAAATTATTAAAAATCATTATAAAACAACGACATCTGTTTAGGATTGTTGAATATTTTAACACTATTTACATTTAGTAATAATTTAGAAATAAATATGGCATTTTTACATTAAAATGGCCAAATTTTATTTTTAATTATCAATAAAAAGTTCAACATACCCTATCTTTTAACTGTTTAATAAGGAATAGATAGATGTCTAATTTTACTGACTACAAAGTTGCTGATATTGCCCTTGCCGAGTTTGGTCGCAAGGAGATTAAACTTGCCGAAACCGAAATGCCTGCTCTAATGGGGCTTAGAAAACGCTACAAAGATGCCCAGCCCCTAAAAGGTGCAAAGATTGTTGGTTGTATTCATATGACCATTCAAACAGCCGTTTTGATTGAAACGTTGGTTGAGCTTGGGGCAGAAGTGCGTTGGACTTCGTGTAATATTTTTTCAACGCAAGACCACGCCGCCGCCGCCATTGCTGCTGCTGGCATTCCTGTCTTTGCGTGGAAGGGCGAAACCGAAGAAGAATATGAATGGTGTCTTGAGCAACAAATCCACAAGGACGGTCAATTGTGGGATGCCAACTTGATTTTGGACGATGGTGGCGATTTGACAGCCTTAATCCATAACAAATACCCACAAATGCTTGATAAGATTCACGGTGTTTCAGAGGAAACAACAACAGGTGTTCACCGTTTGATTGAAATGCTGGGCAAAGGCGAGCTAAAAGTTCCTGCTATCAATGTCAATGACGCTGTTACCAAATCCAAAAACGACAACAAATATGGTTGCCGTCATTCGCTAAACGATGCCATTAAACGAGGCACGGATATGCTGTTGTCTGGTCGCCGTGCTTTGGTGATTGGTTATGGCGATGTGGGTAAGGGTTCAGCCCAAAGCCTACGCCAAGAAGGAATGATTGTGCGTGTCTCTGAGATTGACCCCATTTGTGCAATGCAGGCGTGTATGGACGGCTATGAGTTGGTGTCGCCTTTTATCAATGGCGAACAAAATCAAGGGGTTAATAAGGCTCTATTACAAGATACCGATTTGATTGTTACCACCACAGGTAACTATCATGTGTGCAACAGCCAGATGTTAAAAGCATTAAAATCAACGGCGGTGGTGTGCAATATTGGGCATTTTGATACCGAAATTGATACCCAGTTTATGCGTGATAACTGGAAATGGGTGGAAGTCAAACCTCAAGTTCATCAAGTGTACCGCTCAAACGATGAATCAGATTATTTGATTATTTTATCTGAAGGTCGCCTTGTTAATTTGGGTAATGCCACAGGACACCCTTCTCGTATTATGGACGGTTCATTTGCCAACCAAGTGCTTGGGCAAATTCATCTTTACCAAGAAAAATTTGCTGATTTGCCAAGCGATGATAAGCCTAGCAAGGTTTATGTCAAAGTCCTACCCAAAAAGTTGGATGAAGAAGTGGCGGCAGCAATGGTGGCAGGTTTTGGTGGTGTGATGACCAAGCTGACCCAAGAACAAGCCGACTATATTGGCGTGAGTGTTGATGGACCATTTAAGTCTGATGAGTATAAATATTGATTTTAACTCAATCTCAAAAGTGGTGTTTTTAATGCCACTTTTGAGTATTTTAGGAAATTACCATGACTGTTTTTAATACACAAATCCACCCATTTAAATGGATAGAACACGATGACAGTGTTTCTATTATTATGAATGATATTGGCGACTATAAACAATTTATTTTTGATAGCCGTGCCGATGAAGGTTTTGAAGGTGGTGGCTATGATTGGCAATCTTTGGCAATTGTGTTTTTGGAAGAACAAGTACCACATTTACAAGATGACATTTGTTTTGATTCAGAAAGTGGTATGTTTTGTGCTTATTCTAATAATAGCAATGCCTTAAAAGAATTTATCCTAGCCTTTAAAAATGCTTGTGAAAATGATGAATTGATTTTGGATATTTTTTCACGAGCAGAATTGGATTGATGAAAAATATTTAGTAAATTACCAAATCTATGAAAAGAGAATAGAATAACCATTGAACAAGAGATTATTTATTATCATAAAAAATACCAATGAACAAAAACACAGCACACTAAATGCCGTTTGTTTATTTGGCTTGATTTATTTATTTTTAATAGCAATGGCTGTTTTATTTTTCAATGTGAAAAAATTGATTTTTGTATGGTATATCATCACCAGCCTAATTAGCTTTATTTTTTATTGGCATGATAAAAATAAAGCCAAAAATGGAGAGTGGCGAACTTTCGAAGAGACATTACACACAATAGACATGCTAGGTGGTTGGATTGGAGCAAGTTTTGCCCAAAAATTTTTAAATCACAAAACAAGCAAAGGCACATTTAGAACAAGGTTTTATTTAAACATTTTATTTCATATTGTCGGTGCGTCAATCGCCATATTTATGATGACTTAATTGTTGCCAAGACAATAATTCCCCTACCCCAAAAGGTTCAATCAGTTGCAAAGGTTTAGCCATTGATGATTGACTTAATTCATCTAGCATTGACAAATAGACCTTTCTAGGCATAATCCTTGCCCCCAAACTCATCAAATGCGGATTTTCAAGCTGACAATCCACCAATTCTATACCACATTGTACACACAAGCTCATCAAACCCCAAAAGGCGATTTTAGAAGCGTCCGTTTGGCGGTGAAACATACTCTCTCCACAAAAGACCCGCCCTACCGTTACACCATACAGTCCACCGATAAGCTGGCTTTGGGTGGGCGTGCCGTCCCACACCTCCACGCTTATCGCCACCCCCAAATGGTTCAAATCATTGTATGCTTGTATCATGTCATGCCCTATCCATGTCTCATCGGTATAGGCTCGTGGCTGACTGCATGCTTTGATGACTTCATCAAAAGCCAAATTAACAGACAATGTCCATGCTTGGCGTTTGGCAGTTCTGATAAGAGATTTTTTTGGTTGAAAGTCCACAGGGCAAATCACACATCGCTCATTGGGCGACCACCAAGCGATGTTTTCACCTTGATTAAACCATGGAAAAACACCACATCGATAAGCGTGGAGTAAAGTTGGTACAGACAAATCTGCCCCGCCACCCAAATACCCACCACATTCAAAATCATCAAGTAATGCCAAATTTGCCACCGCCCCTCTAAAATCGTAGGGGCAAGTATCAGCAAGGGTGTGAAATTGGTCAAGAGTGATGAATTTTGTCATTATTTTTTCCTCGCAAACAACCTTTTTATTTTAAATAAAATCCCCATACATAAGCAATCATTTTTAACCCATTTTTGAGAAAATTTATGAATGACTATCGCCAACGCTTTTTTATCCAAGACTCGCCTGTGCGTGGAGATGTGGTGCGATTGACTGACAGCTTTGCCACCGTTACCGCCCAAAAAGATTATCCCAAATCTCTACAAGAGTTGCTTGGGCAAATGCTGGTTTCGGCAAGTTTGCTCATCAGCACACTAAAAATTGACGGCAAACTCTCCATTCAGCTCCAATCTGCTGACCCAAATGCCCCATTTCGCTTTGCCATGGCAGAATGCGACCACACAGGGGCGGTGCGAGCATTGGCAGGGTTTAGCAACCACAGTGATGATGAACGTGCGATTTGGCAAAATACCAAAACAGCAAATGATGCTTTTACCCTACTGGATAAGGGCGTGCTATTTATCAGCATTCACCCAGAGTTTGGCGAAAGTTATCAAGGCATCGTTGAACGTGTCAGCGATGATTTGGCAGAATGCTTGGCACATTATCAAAAACAATCCGCCCAAATCTCCACACTCATCAAACTTGCCTGCAATGACACAACAGCGGGCGGGATATTGGTTCAACTACTACCCCAAACAGACGAAGACAAAGAAAATGACCCCGACCTGTGGGACAGACTCACCACGCTTACCGCCACCATTAAGGCGGACGAGCTGACCGATTTGCCCGCAGATGAGATTTTATACCGCCTATATCACGAAGAAAATGTCGCTCTACCAGACATCACGCCCCTACATTTTGCTTGCACCTGTTCGCCAGAAAAAAGTGAGGGGGCGATTGTCCAGCTTGGGCATGATGAAGCTCTACAAGTACTTGATGCTCATGGGGGCGTACTGACGCTAGACTGCGGGTTCTGTGGTAAAGAATATCGCTTTGATAAGGCAAGCGTGGATAGTTTGTTTATTTAACAACATAAAAAAATGGGGTGATATCACCCCATTTTTATCAATGTCATTTCCCCAAATTCTCAAGTTCGTCCCAGCGTTCTAATTTTTCAAGTAGCAAGTCATCAATTTGCCCCAAGCGTTCGCTATATTTTGTTGCCAATGCCAAGTCAGAAACAAATAATGAACCGTCTGCTAATTTTTCATTTAACTTGGCTTGCTCATCTTCAAGTTCGCTAATTTCGTTTGGCAAACTTTCAAGCTCTCTTTGTTCTTTGTAGGAGAGTTTGCGTTTTTGGGCAGTTGATGAATTGGTGGTATTATCCGTTTTTGTAGGGGTAAATTGCGATTCGCCCTTACGGCTATTAGTTTTTTGTTCTTTTGGTTTTGGTGTGTCTTTTTCGGCTCGCTGTTTTTGTGCCAAATAATCAGCATAACCGCCCACATATTCAGTAATGGTGCCGTTACCGTCCTTGTCAGTCTCAAAAACCCAAGTTTGGGTAACCACATTGTCCATAAAGGTACGGTCGTGGCTAATGAGCAAAATTGTGCCATCAAAATTTGCCACAAACTCTTCTAATAATTCTAAAGTTGCCATATCAAGGTCATTGGTTGGCTCATCAAGCACCAAGACATTGGCAGGTTTGAGTAGATTTTTGGCAAGTAGCACTCGTGCCTTTTCACCTCCTGATAGGGCTTTGACAGGCGTTCTGGCACGGTTTGGTGTAAATAAAAAGTCTTGTAAATAGCCCAAAATATGGGTTTTGCGACCGCCAATTTCTACATAGTCCGAGCCTTGGGCGACATTTTCGGCAACACTTTTTTCGCCGTCCAATTGGTCTTTTAATTGGTCAAAAAATGAGACAGATAAATTAGTACCAAGTTTGACCGTGCCAGAAGTTTTGGCAGATTCATCAAGCCCCAAAATGGTGCGAATGAGCGTGGTTTTGCCCACGCCATTTTGTCCAATAATGCCCACTCTATCGCCACGCATTAGAATGGTTGAAAAATTCTTGACCAAGACTTTGCCGTCATATTCTAAGCATAACTTTTTGACTTCACAGACGATTTTGCCACTCTTTTCGGCATTGTTTTGGCTTAAAGTGATATTGCCCACCACATCACGGCGAGCGGCTCGCTCTTCTCGCAGGGCTTTTAAAGCTCGTACACGCCCTTCATTTCTAGTACGCCGTGCTTTGATGCCTTGTCTTATCCATACTTCTTCCCCAGCAAGTTTTTTGTCAAACTCTGCAAAGGACTTGGCTTCGGCTTCAAGTTCTAGCTCCTTTAACTCCTGATAGCGAGCATAACCGCCAATGCCTTGTGATACATCGTAGCTAGATAGTTTGCCACGGTCTAGTTCAATAATGGCAGTTGCCAAATTATCAACAAATTTGCGATCGTGGGTAATAAACAGCACCGTTAAATTTTGGTTTAAAAGATAGCTTTCTAGCCAGTCAATGCTTTCTACATCTAAGTGGTTGGTTGGCTCATCAAGTAGTAGCACATCAGGTTTGACCACTAAGGCACGAGCCAGTAGCACACGGCGTTTTTTGCCACCTGACAAATTAGCAAGTTTATCGCTTGGGTTTAACCCCATCGTATCAAGCAAAGTGCGTGCATTTCGCTCCAAATCCCAGCCGTGCAGTGCATCAATCTGATGTCCAATATCGGTCATTTGTGTACAAGCGTCCATATCACCCATACTACATTTGTCCGACAAATGACGATAGCTTGTTAATAAATCGGCAATCATTTTATCGCCTGCCATCACAATATCCAAAAGTGTGCCATTATCCTCTGGTACATCTTGGGCAAGCATTGCAATACGCACGCCATCGGCAATGATAATCTCACCATCATCAGGCACTTGTGTGCCAGTAATGAGCTTAAACAAGGTGGACTTGCCTTCGCCATTTCGTCCAATCAAACAGACCCGCTCGCCTGCTTCTAGTGAGAAATTCACTTTATCTAAAATGGGGGCAACGCCAAAGGCAAGGCAGATATTTTTTAGGGTAATGAGTGCCATAATATTATGATTGTAAATAAAAATGGATTATTATAACAAAAATTTGCTTTTATTTGTAGAATAAAAATTGTAGAATAGAGCAAATCGCATTTAAAATAACCTTAAAAAATAGCTTATGATTACCTTAGATTTGCCCCCAAAACTTCAAGAAACTGTCATGGCAACCGCCAACGCACAAGGCATAAGTATCAATGATTATATTGTTAATGCCATTAGCACAAGTTTGGAAAATGACATTAAGTCCATTGATGATGTCATGGTTTTTGATATGGAGGTCATGCAAGAACGATTAAAAGGATTCAAAAGCCGTGAGGAGGCGTTGAAAAATGGCTTATTATTACCGCAAGGGCTTGGTAGAGAGGGTTTAATGACTTGGCTAAATGATAATTTGCCAAAACCTGCTGAAAATAAACTTTAAAAGGCAATAATATGAAAGTAATTTTTGCCGATTGGTTAAAACAAAACTTTTTAAGTCTTGATGAAGTAGTGCGTTTGGCGATTGTGGATTTTGCGGTTCATGTAGAAGAAAATGGCGTAAGGGAATTACAAGGTCGCAATAAATCCTCCATTCTACCAAACCCAACCACCAAAAAAGAGTACAAACATGCCAAATTCGCCCAAAAATATTGCCTGTGGCATTATCATCTTGGCATTCCAGAATATATTGAACAAAGAAATGGTGATAAAACTTCCGAATATATTTTACATTATTGTTATTATCACGATGTCATTGTTTTGGTGGATATTGGCACACACCCACCATTTAGTTTACCAAGTGTGGATAAAATGAATTATTCTACTTTTTGATTAAGATGAGAATTTGATTTTATTATTTTATAAAATAAAAATTTGGATTTAAAATGACCGATGAATTAATCGACCTACAAATAAAAATCACCTACCTAGAAAAGACGGTAGACGAATTAAATACCGTCATCACCAGCCAAACCTTACAAATCCAAGATTTACAAGACCAATTAAAACTGATTTATCGTTTTTTGGAAAATCAGCATGGCAATGATGACGGCATTGCACCGTTTGATTTGTTGGCGGATAAGCCACCGCATTATTAAGGCAAGTTTCACTTTTATAACATATTGACAATATGGAAACATTTTCCTATTTTAAAATGGGAGAATGTTTGTTTTTGGAGTAATGATGAGCCTTTCACTTGATGAGTTGTATCGCAAAAAGATACAGGACATGCGTTTTAATATCAGTTGTGTATCGGCAAATGAGCAAGAATATCCTATTTTTGCGTTGTTTTTACCAGAATTTTCGCCTAATGGGAATTTTGTGAGCCACCATTATGGGCAATGGCATCATGGAAAATCCATCAATATTCTTGGGCTTGATGAACAGGGCAATTTTTACTATCGTTGTGCTGATGGGTCGGTTCGTTATTACCATCATATTCACAAAACGGAAACTTACATCGCCAACAGCGAGCGAGCATTTTTGACCGCCATTCAGCCCAAAACAACCTAACTCCGCACCGCCTTAATGCCATTATCGCCCGCCCACGCCAGCACATCTTCTCGTTTTAGGGCGGTTGCCATCATGTCAGGAAAGGCATCAGGCGTACAGGCAAATACAGGGCAGTCAAGACTTGCAAAAATCTTGGCAAGATTTTCATCATAAGAGGGTCGCCCATCATCTGACAAGGCAAGTAGTGTGATGACATTCACGCCTTGCCGTTTTAGGTTGGCAATGCGTGAAATCAGCTCTTTTTCGTTGCCCCCTTCGTATAGGTCGGTGATGAGTATGAGGTGTGTTTGGGCGGGGCGTTCAATTTTATCGGCACAATACGCCACCGCCTGATTGATGTCCGTACCGCCACCCAGTTGCACGCCAAACAGCACCTGCACAGGGTCGGCAAGGTCATCTGTCAAATCCAGCACCACCGTATCAAAGCACACAAGACGAGTTTTGACCGCAGGAATGCTTGCCATCACCGCCGCAAAAATGGCACTGTACACCACCGAGGTCGCCATAGACCCCGACTGATCCACACACAAAATCACCTCATCAAGGTCGGTCATTTTGCGGTTTTGACACATAAAACCAATCAAAGTCTCTGGAATGACGGTTTGGTAGTCGCTTTGATAATGGCGTAAGTTTGCCTGTATCGTCCGCCCCCAATCAATGTCATTAAAGCGTGGGCGGTAGGTGCGTTTGGATTTATTGACCGCCCCACGAATGGCTTGGGTGGTTTTGCTTTCAAGTTTTTTTAAAAGTTCGTCCACCACTTTTTTGATGACTTGGCGGGCGGTGTCTAGGGTTTTTTCTGGCATGGCAGATCGCAAACTCACCAAGTCCGCCACCAAATGCACATCAGCCTCCATCGCTGACAAAAATTCAGGCTCTAACAGCATTTGTTTTAGCCCAAGCCGTTCAAAAGCGTCCTTTTGTACCACTTGCACCACTGAGCTTGGAAAAAATTCACGAATGTCGCCAAGCCACTTGGCGACTTTGGGGGCAGAACGCCCAAGCCCTGCTTTTTTGCCTGCATCATCATCGCCCGCCCCACCATATAGAGCGGTTAGGGCTTGCGAAAGTCGTCTGTCTTTCTCACTAAGTGAGCCATCATCACCGCCCAAAATCAAATGCCAACGGCGGGATTTTTGTTGTTCGTTGGTTAAAATACTCATCATTTTTCCTTTATGTTATCTGTGGTGCGATTAAATGTGGGGGATAAATTTTAAATCAATAACCATTTAAAATTCCCCAAATAGCCATATCGCCAATTGTTTAAAAACAAATGAAAACACCACCATACCCAGTACAACACCAACAAGTACAATCGCTATCATTTGCAAGGTCAATTTTGTTAATTCAGGTGGTACTTGCTCTCGCCAATTTAGGGGAAATTGGGAAAAGGGTTTGTTTGGATATTTCTTTATCAATCTAAATTGAACCCAGCATATCAATACTACTGACAACGCCGATGGCACAAAATACGCCAATAACACTTTTAAAATATCACGGATTGGGTTTGGGCGATTTAAATAAGGGTGAATCCATAGCAAATAAAATAAGACACTTATCCACACACCATTAAAGAGTTTAATTAACAATGTACTTTTTTTCATCAATTTCACCTTTTTTTGTCAAATAGCTCGTAGATACAAGGTTGGGTTGAACAACAATTAAACCCAACATTTTAAGTCTTGAAATTGTTGGGTTTCGTACCTCAAACAAACCTACGGGCTTAATTCAACATCACTGTCCGAAAATAAATCAATTAGCTTTTGTGTAATGTCTTTATTTTCATCAAAATAAATTTGAATCACTTTCGTTCCTTGTTTAGCGATATTTTGATTATCATTAAAAGTAATTTCTAATAGATTATTTTTAATAACCACCTTTTTTATGCCACCTTCATTAGAAAACTCTCTGGAACAAAATTCATAATAATAAAGCTCAGAATTGTCAATTTCTCTTTGTAAAATCAAATAAGTTGTTGGGTCTGGTTTTTTACTGTCGGCAAAAGCGATTGTTAATATCTTATCTTCTATATAATAGATAGAATTTTGGGATTTAAAGTTCATTTTATATCCTTAACTAAAAATAAAAACTTACCACCACCAAATTTGCTCTTCACCTTTCCAAATAATCAATCTAAATTCTTCAAATAAATCGCCCGTGCCAATGGTATGCGTATCTCGGTATGGTGTGTTTAAGGATAATTTGTGCAAAAATCCAGAATACGCCCCCACCCAAAGCGTTTTGTTATCATCAGAAATCGCCATACCGCTAATGGTAGAACCCAAATAATGTTGCCAAAGTTCTTTGCCTGTTTTGTCCACCGCACGAATATAACCATAAGCATCGCCCAAAATATAATAATCCTCTACGGCAACACCTTCATATACTCGCATTCCATCATCAATGATTGGTAAGTCTTCTTCTTCATCCAATGTTTTAAAATTTTGCATATCAATGCTATTGGTTACGCCATTATAAAAATGACAACTATTGACAATTAACTGCGTATCATCTTTTGAAAACTCACAAAAATGCGGATAAGAACTCATCGGATAAAAATCCGTAATCAATTCGCCATTATTATCCAAAATGGCGTGATTGGAATTTTGGTCGCCTACGGCAATATAGCAATTATCGTGCGATAATGCACCGTGTTCCATACTTAATTCACCATATCCTCTATCATCAGACAACCCATATTTAAGCAACTTCTCTTCATTTTCACTAATTAAATAAATGCCATTAGGAGAAATCAATAATACTTTTTCGCCATTATTAAAGGGAATAAGGTTGGTAATATGAAAATCAGCCGTTATTTTTCTTGCAACAGTTTTTATGACATCACCGTCCCAATGTTCTTTGATAATGATTTTGTCATCAAAAGCAATGGCAAAAATAGTGCCATTTTTGGCTTTGCCAATGGCGGTTATTTGATTGTCCAATTCAATAATTTTATGTTCGTCAATCAAATAAACCTGATACTCTTCCCACGCACCGCCTGCAAAAAACACCGCTCGTTTTTCATCAATGATATTGATTAAACGAATGGCTTGCGACTTTTCTTCAAACATTGAGATAAAAGGAATGTGGGCAGGCGGAAATTGATTGCGAAATTCACTGACTTTATTTTCCAAATTGGCTTTTTTAAGTGCGTCAAATACCGCTGGGGCAAGATGACCCCGATTGTCTTCTGGTTCTTTATCCTTATAATTATCCCAGCCGTATTGATTGGCATAGGCGACCATTTCATTGACTGCTTTGGCATAATTCTCGCCTTGCTCATACCATTGCTTTTGTAACTCTGTCATAAAAAATCCTTAATCGTTGTTTGGTTGTTGTTTGGTAATTATTTTGGATTTATCACCCCAAAATCCCCACCAAATTCGCCAACTGTGCCTCCCAAAGTCCACCAAGCTCATCGTGATAAACAAAGGCATCGTCCGCCCCGCCTGCCCCAAAAATCACATCAAGTAGGCGTTTTTTCTCGGTGCTGTCAAGCCCACTAAACACACGGCGAAACAGGGGCAAATACTGAGTAAAATCCTCCTCATCTAAGGACAAAATCCAGTTTTCTAGGGCATTTAGCAAAGGCTTGTTGTACAAAAGTTGCTCGGTCGCCCCCAGAAAAAACCCTTCAAAAAAACGAGCGGACTGGTTTGCCCCTAGCGAAGGCGACAAAGTTTTTTGTAAAATCAGCCCAAGCACTTCATCGGACAATTCGTCATTTTCATAAAGCAAACGGCAAGCAAGCCCCACCACCTGAAAATGTCCATTATCCACGCTTCCATTTTGAATGCCTGACACCACCTCGCCAAGCGATTGCCACCACACTTCGCCCAAATCATCATTTTGAGTCAGTTTAAGGGCGGTATGCACTTCAAGTACATGGCGATGATAGTCGCTCGCCTCGTCATCATTGATGTTTTTGATGGCATAGGGCAAGCCCACACTCGCCTTGACCGTCAGCTCATACACCAGCTCGCCCACCTTATCCAGCGACACCTTGCGGGCTGTACCATAGCGTTCAAGGTGGATAAGTGGCGACAGGCTTTTTAACAAACTTAGCACATTGTCGGTATGAGTCGCCTTATCTGCTAGGCGTTTGATACCTGCCATTGCCGATTTATCAAGTCCTGCTTGCAAGGCGGTTTGCACTTGACCCACCAGCACATCAAGCTCATCGGTTTGGTTGATGACCTCCATCAAACGGTTGGCACTTGCCTCAAAAATGGTCGTACCATAGACCAAATTTTCCACCAAAGCCACCGAAAATTCAGGCTCCCAGCAAATCTCCCAGCGTTCACGAAAAGTCCCACGACTACTCCCCGTGTGGCGTTGCTCACCCCAGTTCACGCCCAAAATGGCAAGGCGGTGGAGTAGGTGTGATTTTTTAAGCCCAATCTCACTTCGCAAATCCACATCAATCTCTTTGGGGATTGCCTCAGGTTTGAGTTTGGTTTGTTTTTGTAGTCGCTCCAAGTCCTCCAAAAGCGGAGCTAAGGGCAACTCACTCGGCACACTCCCCACCGCCTTGCCAAGTAATACCTCATCGGCAATCTGTTCCCACACCAACGATTCACCAAAGCACAAACACGCCACCACCGCCTCAGTCAGCTCCTCAAAACCCACCACTCGCCTGCCACGCACCACCGCAAGACTCATCGCAAGCCGTGTCGCCTCTATCACAGAGGCGGTGGAGATGACCTGCCCTCGCTCTCGCAGGGCATTGGCGATGTGGGTTAGCCAGTTTTCGTGTACATTTGTACTGTTTTCCCACAAATGCTGATACCACATCGGAGCATCTACGCCTGCCCCATAACCAAAACTGGCAAGGCGTGGCATGGTGTAGGGAATCCAAGTGGTTTTGAGTTTTGAGGGGGCAAGTTTTTTGGGTAAGGATTTTAAAAGGGCGGTGTCGGATTTGACCGTATATTCCAAGACCTTGCCATCATCGGTTAGGGCAAATTGGGGCGACAATGCAGGAATATGCCACGCCCCACACACCACCGCCACACAGTCGCCATCGCCCAAGTCTTTGCTATGCCGTCTGATTTCTTGACGCATAAACGCCTCACGCCAGTTTTCGTGTTCATCATCAGGCACACCTGTCTTTTCGTCCAATGCCTTTTCGTCCAGCACCTTTTGGCGTAAGGCTCTCATCATCTGATGAACCGCCCCAAACACCGCCACATCGTCATCGGTAGATTGCTCAATGACATCATTCCAAAAACTCTCGCCATCATGATAGCCCGCCAATCTGCCTACCACACCAATAGGGTCAAAGCGTAATTGGCTCAATGTCTCATCGCTTGGCTCATCGTTTGTTTCATTGTTTGACTGATTATGAAATTCATTATCTGACCCACCGCTTTTTTCACTTGGCTTGTTTGGCTCGTCCGCCTTATCGCCAACCACACCACCATCGGTCTCTGCCAGCTCATCAGCATTTGCTTGTGCTTTTAATTGTTCTAATTTTTCAATTTCAATTGCCAAATTGACCGCCACAGGCAAATCAATAAACACCACTTCTGCCCCGTGTTTGACCGCCCATAGCACCGCTTGGTACTCAGGCGAAAACTTGGCAAAAGGATAATAAAAATGACATTCGGGCAACTCGCTGGCATAGGCCAAGAGTGCCACAGGCGGACGCATGTCAGCGTGAGCGAGCAGTGGGAGCAAGTCGGTGCAGTCGCTCGCCCCCTCAATCAAGACCTTTTTGGGTTGTAGGCGGTCAAGGGCGGATAATAGGCGTTTTGACGAACCCACTCCGTGATGACGAATGCCAAAATAATGAATGTTTTTCATCGTTGTCTCTTTTTATTGGTTGAAACCAAATTATCCTTATTTATTGATATTGAACCGTTTTGCCGTTACTTAGTTTGGCAATGACCCGATACTCATCACCACTCTTTGCCACTTTGATTTCTTTGATGTCAATGGTGCCTGCCACCAAGCCATCTTTTAGGTCATGCTCGATGTAGGTTTCTAGATAAACACCGTCAAAGGGCGTGAGCGTTTCTTTGTCAAAGACATTGACAAGCAGTCTTGCGTCAATCACTCTTTTTGATTGACCATCACGCCCCACCTCGTCCCTTTCTAGCAAATACGCCACCGCCACGAGTTTGTCCGAACAAAAGGTTTTGGCGTGTTTGAGTTCACGCCCCTGCCAGTTAATCCGAGCCTTGCCCCATTGGTAGATGTCTTGTCTGTCGGTTTTTTGCCATTGACAACCCTCGCCCAGCACTAAGTCATCAGGGCGAATGTGGGGGTGCAAACTTGATAATGACGGCGATTTAAAATGGTATCTGCCACCGCCCCATTCGGTCGCTTTTTCGTCCGCCATGTTGGCAAAAACGCCATTTAATTCATCGCCATAATTGTTTGGGTTGACGATGATATGCTCGGAAACTTCCTCTAATGCTAGGCGTTGCTCATATAAAGGAGCATTGGGATTGTCTCTGGGGAAAATGTTGATTTTGATGTAATATTTGCCATCATCAGCCACTTCATAAACATAATCTGCGTGTTTGTTGCTTGGCACGCCCACCCAAAACAGCGAGTTACTGCCCAGATTAAATGACTCATAGGCTCGCCATTCGTAACCGTTTTCTAGGTAGCGTGGAGGCAATACCACAGGAAAGGTGTGGTCGTGTGTATAAACAGCATGCAAGCGTCCGCCTTGATTGCCATAACCCCAAGGGTTGTGCAAGCCTTTTGCCAACCTAACTTCAAGGAGCGTGGTTTTGTCAAAGGAGCGTGGTTTTGTCAAAAGGCAAGTTCGCCCAAGATTGCCCTTTTTCCTTAGACAAAGTTGTCTCGCCAGTCCACTGCCTATCCTGCTCCCATTTTTGGTGGGTGTATGTCAAAGGCGGAACAGGCAAAGTGGGTATGGGCGTGGGCTTTGGAGCGGACGCATTGCCCTTGTCTTTTTTGACATCGTCAGCAGGACAAGTAACAAGCGTACACAAAAGCCACAAGAGCGAAACTTTTTCCATCACAATTTCCCATAAGGGTTTTGATTATAGAAGCTCATTCATACTATGATAAAACTTAGCATAGTCTTTGCGTTTTTTTAACACCGTTTCCAAATATTCTTCCAAGACCGCTTTGTCTTGCACAGGGTCTTTGATGATTGCCCCAAGCATATTTTGACTGACAATCTCTGCCGACAACAATGCCCCATTTTCAAACCAATGCGACTGCGACAAACTGCCAACCATCACCGCAATGGCTTCGGCGGTGGAGAGGTTGCCCGTAGGCGTTTTTAGGGCGATTTTACCATCTAAGGTCTCGCCCCCACGCAGTTCACGGAACATCGTAATCACCTTGCCAATCTCCTCGCTGGTGTTGGCAGGGACGGGCAATTCTAGGCTATGACCCATTTCCGCCACTCGCTTACTGACAATGGCAATTTCTTCATTCATATCATCAGGCAGGGGCAATACCACGACATTAAAACGGCGTTTTAGAGCAGATGACAGCTCATTGACGCCCTTATCTCGGTTGTTGGCGGTGGCAATGACATTAAAACCCCGTTTGGCATAGACGGCATCGTTTAGTTCAGCGATTGGCATCATTTTTTCAGAAAGCACGGTAATAAGCGTATCTTGGACATCAGAACCCATACGGGTCAGCTCTTCTAGGCGACATAGCGTGCCGTCCTGCATCGCACGAAATAGGGGCGTTGGCACAAGAGCCTCACGGCTTGGACCTTTGGCAAGGAGCTGGGCGTAGTTCCAGCCGTAGCGGATTTGGTTTTCGTCTGTGCCTGCGGTGCATTGGATAACCCTTGTACTGTCGCCACAAATCCCTGCCGACAAATGCTCAGAAACCCACGATTTTGCCGTCCCCGGAACGCCCAAAAGCAGTAAGGCTCGGTCAGTTGCCAAAGTCGCCACCGCCGTCTCAATGAGCTTACGGTTGCCGACATATTTTTCGCTAATGACAGTGCCATCTGAGGTCGTGCCACCCATTAAATATTTGACAACGGCTTGGGGGGAGAGTTCCCAACCTGTGGGCTTTGGACTGGTGTCGTCTGCTTTTAGGGCGGATAGCTCGTGGGCGTAAATGACTTCAGCGGGTTGGCGGAGAATTTCGGTCATAAAAATTTCCTTTAAATAAAATGAGTGATATTTTTTTGTAAGGGCAAATTGCAATTTGCCCCTACCAAACATTAATCTTTATTATCCAATAACGCATTTAAATGCAATACAGATAAAACAGGGTCGGTTTTCATAATGCCTAATGTTTCTAAATGAGCAAGGCATTCTTTGGCGGTGTCTTGACCCACAAGTAATCCTAAGGCACGGACTTCTTGGCAAATATGATAATCATCAATATAGCCTGAATTTTTTTCTTGCCATTTTTGAATATTGGCAATCATTTTTTTATAACTGCTACTGATTTGCAATGCTTTGGCACTAATTTGTAATTGATTAGGCATCACACTCAATAAGTCTAAAAAACCCTCGCCCCTAGTAAATAATTTGTCGGCAAATTCTTGACGAAATGACACAGGCAATCTGGCACGCATTTTTTGCCAATACAAAGAGCTGTTTTTGAGCATGATAGGCATGAGCATGGTGGCGACTTTTTGCACCTCCTCATCGCCCAATAATGGCACGGCTCGCTCCAACAGCACAGCATTAACATCATAATAATGATGATAATTGTGACCATGTTTAAAATCCCACGCCAGCACAAAATCTAAAAACGACAACTCAAATTTTTTGGCAAGGGCAAATAAATTGACCTTTTTTAAATTTTCAAAATTATTTTGGCGTTTTTTGTTATTTTTGGTGGCTTTAAAAGCAATACCGTCCCCTGTCATTTCCAATTCATCAAATAAGTCATCGGCAAGTTTATCTTCATTATCAAATTCGCCCAATCTTGCCAATAAAGTTTTGGCAAGTTCTTTGACTTTTTGTGAGCGGTCTTTATTTAAACTTTGTAAAAATGCTTTGTCATCGTCCGATAAATTGATGGACAATACTTCCACCAAATCCAGTCGTTTTTCTGCCACTTCGCTTGGGGCAAAATTAGCAATCAAATCAAGGGAGGTTTTGGGGTCGCTTTGGCGTAAATTTTTTAGCAGTTTAAGCCTTTGGGCAGGATAAAATTCGTCCCAATTATCCGCCGTCAATGACTCATCAGGGGCGGTGGTTTGTTCGCCATTGACCCACGCCAGCCACGCCAGATAAGGGCTTGGTAATTCGCCCTCAAAATTCATACCGTCTGAGTCATTAAAGTTAGTTTTCATCTGTTTGGGCGGTAGCCAGACGGTCGGTGGCACGCCATAGCCTCGCTTGTGAATAAACATCAAAAGTCGCACCATCGTAAGATAATTATCACGACATTGTTCAAACACCTGCCCCAAAAGTCGCCAAAGATGTTTTGGCAATACAGGCAAATCAAGCTCTGGCAAAGGCTTGGCATGCATCAGCTCGCCACTTGGGGCGTGGTCGTACATCATCATTTCAAACTGGCTAATGAGCGTGATTTTGCCAAGCGTGGACAACTCGTCCCCAAAGGGCAAAGGCTCGCTAATGCCATCATTGGCAATCATCAATTTGGCATAAAATTGGTCTATTTTTTCTTTATTTATCATAGGATTATAATCCATTATTGAACACCAAGATATAAAAAATACAACAAAACCAATATTGGGCGTAAGGTGCGTACAACGCATCGTTTTGGCTTTGAATTATGAATGGCTTTTGTGGTGTCATTGGTGGCATAAACTCAGCATGCCAATAGCCCCCATTTTGTCTGCACACTAAGTAGCTCGCCTGCTCGTCCGTCCCACAAAATAAAGGCAGACTCAATGTCCAATGATAACACAAGCTCGGATAACTCATTGTTTTTTAACAAAATGGTTTCGCCATCATTTATATACCAAAACCGCCCTCGCTCATCTTTGGCAAGTCGTCCCTTGCCCCCAGTGTACAAAAATTCATTCGCCCAAGCAAGGTGGGTTAATTGGGTGGCGTAGGCGGTGGCTAATTTTTGTGAACAAAGCATGGGGGTGGGCGGTAGCGTATCGCTGTCCGCCACTTTGACCGCAGGGTCATAATAAGAAGTGCTGGCGTTGATAAATTTGGTCTCCACCGTCTCAAAAAACGCCCGAAACGGCACACGACTGGGATAATAAACAAGCCGTCCCGCCATCACCGAGCCAACCTTGCCTGTGGTGCGTTTAACCCCACCGCTTGGGTGCTGAAAATCTAAAAGCACGGCAGTGGTTGGCGTGGCAATGTCGCTATTTTCGTCCGCCAAATTTTCGTCCAAAAGTCGCACCAAATAAGTGGCATGGCTAATCAGCCCATCTCGGCGTGTCTCCACCTTCTCGCCCACCACCAGCCACGCTCCCACCACCGACAGGGGCAAGCCCAAAAGCACGGTTTCTTTGTCCTCAGCTTTGGTAATGATACGGCGAACATCGGGGTCATCAGGATTTTTTTGCCACGCTTGACATAAAAGATACCACCGCCCAAAGATTGCAAAGGCAACGCTTGCCCTGTCCGCCTTTGGGGTATTGTGCAGTATAGATGGCAATTCGTCCACCATAGACGATAGCCCGCCTACTTTGGCATCAACAAGACGAGCTGAAATTTGGCGACTGCGTTCACTTGCCTTATCCAAAAACACCCCCATACCAAGCCGTACTTGGTCGTCAAGCCAGCCGACAAATTCACCAAGCCCTGCTGTAATTTGAGCATCAGTGGTGGCTTTGACTTTTTCGGCTCGTTTTTTGGCTTGCTCGGCTTTTTTGGGGTCAAGCAGACTGGAATCGGTGGTGTCGCTGTCAGCAAGGGCGATGGATTTTTGGGTTTGCTTGGTTGGCTCTGGCGTGTCGCTTTTGCTCACTTTTCGCCGTCTGCCTAGCCAGTCCGACACCCAATCAGGCGTGGGGCTTGGCACAAAGGGCGATGAATCATCAACATATCGCCACATCAGGGCAAGGGCGTGTTTGCAGGGGAATTTACGAGAGGGGCAAGTACATTTGTAACCAATATCAGCAACATCTACCGTAACATAGTAGGGCTTTGAACCTGAACCTTGACACTCGCCCCATACGGTGTGCGTGGTCGCACAAGAACCTTGTCCGCTCCATTTGCTTGGGGAGAGGAGTTTTTTGGCGGAGGAGAGGGAGGCTTGGTCGGGGGCGATGTTTTCTATGGTTTGTAAATCTAAGGTCATGATAAGTCCTTTTTTATTTTAGTAATTGTAACACAATTCCCATTGTTAAGTGCAACATTTTATCAAAACATATGGCTATTTACATATGATAATGTGCATTTAGCGACTTTTAAACCATCGTAGATTTACACATATCAATACAAAAACACCCAAATCTAAGAAAAAAATAACAACACGCCCATAATCCATACCACCTACCACTGACTGTTAAATTTTTGCAAATCTCGGCGTTGTTTTTTATCAGGTTTTGTGTCAGGACGAGCAAGGTTTTGTAGTTTGCGTTGCTCAGCAAAAAACTCACGAGTCGCCACGCTCTCAGCCGTCTCCTCGTAGAGTGTTTGGGCAACGGTGGCATTACCCCTGTTTTCGGATAAGGCTTTAATAACAATCACCTTTTCCTCCAAACGAGTGGCGTGTCCTTGACGAATGGACAAAGTATCGCCCACCTGTAGCTCTTTACTGACTTTGATTTTTTGACCATTCATGTGGACTTTACCACCTTCTATCGCTTCTTTGGCGAGTGTGCGGGTTTTAAAAAATCTAGCCGCCCACAGCCATTTATCGGCTCGGACTTTTAATAAAGGTTCATCTGATTTCATAAATTTGCTTTTTCCTTAATCATCTGTACCCACGCTAGGGTTTCTGGGGTTTGAGTCATTGGGTTTAGGCGAAATTCTCGGTCATGATTACAACTGTCTGCCCAACTAATAAAATATACCGTATCGCCCAAGCCATCATTGGGTTTGAGTGTCAATTTGACAACATTATTTTTAAAAATAAAAAAATGATACTCATAATCTATCGCCACAATATCACGATAGGCAATATGTGTCTTCACCCGACCATTGTCAATCATTAGCCCTACACCATCATCAATCACCTCGTGAGCGGTGGCTTGATATATTTTTTCTACATGATGATAACGCACAAAACCAAATATCAACAACACCCCAAAAGGTAAGGGAGCAAATACTGTTAATATCAACAAAATAAAAATACCAATCAGTAAAAATTTATTTTGCCATTTTTGATATTTAACAGTATCGCTGGCAATGCTTTTTGGGATTAGGGTCATGGTATCTTGATAAAAAGGATAAATAAAATCTACCTAAGTTCTTTTTACATTCTCTCTACTGTCTTGATACCCAAGAGTTCTAGCCCCTGCTTTAAGGTTTTGGCGGTCAAATCAGCAAGTTGTAAACGACTGGATTTGATTGGTTCATCAGCAGTCAAAATCGGACAATGCTCATAAAATGCTGAAAACACCCCTGCCAATTCATATAAATATAAAGCCAACGTATTTGGTAAGGCATCTTTGGCGGTGGTGATGAGACATTCTTCAAATTGCAACAATTTTATGGCTAAGGCTCGCTCATTATCATCATTGATGATGATATTGCCTGTCAGCTCATCGCCATTGACCCCTGCTTTGGCAAAAATTGACCGCACTCGGGTGTAAGCATATTGCATATACGGAGCGGTATTACCTTCAAAGGACAACATGGTATCCCAGTCAAAGACATAATCAGTATTACGGTTCTTGGACAGGTCAGCATATTTGACCGCCCCAATAGCAACAGCATTGATAACGGCTTGTTTTTCTTGCTCAGATAGATCGCTTTGGCGTTCATTAATGAGTGCGGTTGCACGCTCTATGGCTTCATCTAGCAAATCAGCTAGTTTGACTGTATCACCAGAGCGAGTTTTAAAGGGCTTACCGTCTTTGCCAAGCATCATACCAAAAGTATGGTGTACCATCTCAAAATCTTGTGGTACAAATCCACCCATTTTGGCAATGCCCCATGCCTGCTTGGAATGTTGGGCTTGGCGAGCGTCTGTGAATAAAATCACACGGTCAGCGTTTAATGTGTGTTTGCGGTATTGGGCGGCAGCGATGTCGGTGGTGGTATATAGATAACCGCCATCATTTTTTTGGATAATTACACCAAGCGGTTCACCCTCTTTATTTTTAAATTCGTCCATATAGACGACCATTGCCCCATCATCTTCTACGGCAAGACCTTGTTTTTTTAGGCTTTCCACCACATCTTTTAGCATGGGGTTATATAGACTCTCACCCATCGTGTCTTTGGGCGACAAGGTTACGCCCAAACGGTCATACAAAGCCTGACATTGGGTCATTGTCAAATCAACCAACTGTCGCCATTTGGCAAGCATGGCTTCATCACCACTTTGTAGGCGGACGACATACTGTCTTGATGTTTCGGCAAATTGCTCATCTTTATCATACAAGGCTTTGGCGTTGCGGTAGAAATTTTCAATGTCAGCAAGTGCCATATCACTTGCATTTTCGCCATTTTCACTTTCAAATTTTTCTAGATAAGCAATCAACATACCAAACTGTGTCCCCCAATCACCGATGTGGTTGGCACGAATGACTTTATTGCCCAAAAATTCTAAGGTACGTACCACACTATCGCCAATAATAGTGCCACGCAAATGCCCCACGTGCATCTCTTTGGCGACATTGGGTGATGAATAATCAACCACAATGGTGTCGTGTTGAATTTTGGCGATGCCTAGCTGTTCATCGGTGCGAGCAGTTTGGGCGGATTTGGCTAAAAATTCACCATTTAAAAAAATATTGATAAAGCCCGGTCCTGCAATTTCCAATTTATCAACGATGCCATTCAAGGTTTGGCTTTGGTCAAGTTCGTCCAGCACTTTTTGGGCAAATTCTCTTGGGTTGACCCCCATTTTTTTGGCAATACCCATCATGCCATTGGCTTGATAATCTCCAAATTGAGGTTTGCTTGATTGTTTAATGACAGGATCTGCACCGCTATCTACGCCCACATGAGTCATGGCATTTGCAAAATGTGAGGAAAGTAAGGCTTGAATATTCATAACAGCTCTTGGATTTGGATAAATATTACCATTATACTAAACTTTATCACATTTGAAAATTATACTCACATCAAAACAACAACCAAATCTAAAAATTATTGACGTTTTATTCAAAATCAACCACTTGATTAATCAACAAAAAAAACCCCAAGCAGACGATGGGGTTTAAAAATATGGTAAAGTAATGATTTTGAGTGGTCAGTAATTAAAGCCCAATTTCACCAATGAATGGTACATGGCGATATTTTTGGTCATAATCCAATCCATAACCCACAATAAATTTATCCTCTACTTCAAAACCCAAAAACTTCACATCCATTTGTATTTCACGGCAAGAAGGCTTGCTAACCAATGTGCAAATCTCAATAGAATTTGGCTCACGAGTTTTCAAAATCTCCATAACCTTAGATAGCGTACGACCAGAATCAATGATATCCTCCACAATCAACACATCTTTGCCATGAATCTTACTGCCCAAATCCTGCACAATTTTAATTTCACCACTTGAAACTGTGCCAGAACCATAGCTAGATACCGTCATAAAATCAAGCTCATGTGGTTTATCAATAACACGACACAAATCCGCCATAAAAATCACCGAGCCACGAAGCAATCCAATTAAAATCAACTCTTTATCACTACTGGCATAATGCTCACTAATTTGCTTACCAAGTTCTTGTACTTTTTTGGCGATGTCATCAGCACTAATCATCACATTGATGGTTGGAGTGGTCATAAAATTACCTATATTGGGATAAATCTTTAATATGAGAAAGTAATCAATAATTACTTTATAAAAACTTCCATTATATCATAAAATTGTATTTTTATCAAAAAAATCGTCTTTATGATTGATTTTTTGCGTTATTATATACAACAACAATTAATTTAATGATATATCAACCGAACTTCAAAATTGTTATGATTTTTGTTTGTGGTGAGCTTGTCAAACCATGGCGGAAAACCGCTTCACCCTTTGATTTAGTTGTGTGATTTTGATATGAATTAAGTATATTTACAAGCACTGGGCAAATGCAACGGTCTGATGAATATTTGGCGTTGTGGCACTTATTGGGCAATCCATCAGGTGTGGGGAAATGCGTCTATTGCGATGATAGATATAAAGACAATACCCCACTAAAAAGCGGGGGATTTGATATGGCGGTGAAGGAGGGATTTGAACCCTCGATACGCTATTAACGTATACACACTTTCCAGGCGTGCGCTTTCGACCACTCAGCCACTTCACCAATCTGATAATTATAACACATCATTGAAAATTTTCAAGTGGTTTTTAATCCACCTTTAAAAATTTAGCTTTGGTAAGATTGAATTTGGGTGTTTTGTCGGATTTATCACGGCGTTTTTGTTGACTTTCACGACTTTGACGAACCTCACGGGTAGACAACGGCTTTTTGTGAATGCGAGCCTGTTTTTCTTTGGTGGCGGTGGTAAGTCCCGCTCCTTTGGCACGAATACCAACCAAATCACTCAATTTGGCAATTTCTTTGGCATCAAGCTCAATAAACCGTCCTGTTTTTAGCTCTTTGGGCAACACCACCGAGCCATAGCGAGTACGAATCAGACGAGAAACTTTGAGTTCTTGGGATTCAAACATACGGCGAACTTCTCGTTTGCGTCCTTCTTTTAGGCTGACGTGATACCACTTGTTCACGCCCGTGCCTCCACCTGCCTTGATATCATCAAACTTCGCCAAACCGTCTTCTAACTCCACACCCTGTGTCAAGCGACTGGCAATCTGGGGCGTTACCTCCCCAAGCACACGCACCGCATACTCACGTACCACCTCGCTAGATGGGTGCATGAGACGGTGAGCCAATTCGCCATTATTAGTAAACAATAGCAAACCAGACGAGTTGATGTCCAGACGACCCACCATAATCCAACGATCGCCCGTCAATTTGGGCAAACGATCAAATACCGTAGGGCGACCTTCAGGGTCAGACACCGAGCAAATCTCACCTTCGGGCTTATAATAAGCAATGACACGATGGCGTTTGGCTTTGATATGGGTACGAACAAGTCGCCCATCAATGCGAATCTCATCTTCGCTGGTAGCTCTGTCGCCCAACGTGGCAAGTTTACCGTTAATAGAAACACGCCCTGCCTTGATAATCTCTTCAAGTTGGCGACGTGAACCAAGACCTAAATTGGCAAGCAGTTTTTGAAGTTTATCGCCTTGTGCGATGTGATCGTTCATGATAAATCCTGTCGGTGGAAAATAACATTTCTCAATGTAAAATAACCATCATATCCCCTTTTTCACAAAAATACAAGGGTGATTTTGTAATTTACATCTCAACTTTTAAACTTTGCAAATCTGGCAATGGCGGTAATTCATCTAAACTATTTAGTCCAAATGCATCCAAAAAGGCTTTGGTGGTGTGCAACAATGCAGGTTTGCCCAATACGTCTTTATGCCCATTTTCCACAATCCAACCTTTATCAAAAAGCTGTCGCAAAATATTACTTGATACCGTTACCCCACGAATCTGCTCAATATCACCCCGAGTAACGGGCTGTTTATAGGCAATGACGCTCAATGTTTCAAGCAACGCCTGACTTAAATGCTCTTGGCGTTCGGGAAATACTTGGGCGATGAGTTTACTATAACTGTCCTTGATTTGTAGACGATAACCACTTGCGGATTTATTTAAATACAACACGCTGTCATTTAATCTATCTTTTAATAACAATAATGCCAATTGCAATTCGTTATCGCCGATAAGTAAATGTTTTTTTAATTCGCTATCAGTCAGTGGCGTTTCACTAGCATGTAACAACACCTCAATACAACGACTCAATGCTTCTTGGGTTTGGTTTTTGGTATCTGTCATAAATCGCCTTTAAAAATATTTGGTAAAATACACCATAAAATCATCAATCCTAATCATGAGGCGTACCCACCTTTTACATTATAATTAAAAATGAGACAAACCACACGTTTTTCTAGAAAAAAAATACAGACCGTAAGTTTTATATCAGACAAGTTTTTAAAAAAACACCCAGCCACTTAATCTGGTAACATCAAGACTTATCTTATTTTATCAGATTAAGTGGTCAGGTCGCCCCATTTTTAAAATCAATTAATATAAAAACACCATATTTATCTCTAAATTATCACTCAACGAAAATCATATCATAAAGGGTGGGTATGCCCTAAATATTTTAAAAATAATTTACATTAGCCAAACAGTCCATCTGTTCTTGGTTTGGTTAATATGGGAATATAAGCCACACAAAATAATGCAAATGCCATTATCCACAAAATCTGTGATGATAAAATCCACGTCATATAATCCCCACCCAACATCGGCAAAACCATCCGAAAAATAGCACTTAGAATAATCAAAATAAATATCGCCCAAACAGATTTTGGGGGTTTATGAATATTACGCCCTGTATGACCAAGCGACACTCTGGACATCATGGATAAAGTCATCACACCAATCCCAAATAACGCCAAACCATGCAAACCCAACGAATGTAAATTAATGTCAGTTTTGGCAAATGGTGATGCCACAAAAAACAATAAACTTGCCGTCATGCCAAAAAAAGCAATTACCAATGACCACAATAAGGGTTTTTGCCAAATGCCATGATGGTACCAGTTGTTAAGTCGCAATACATTAACCATAAAACATACTAAGGCAAAAATACTGCCAATGGTCGCCAATGACGTGAATAAATCAACAATAACAAAACCAAAAAAACTGATAAGATTTAATTTGTCTAATATGTCAGAATTACGCTGTTCAATTTGCACACCATTAGGATTGCCATCTTTGTCCACCGCAATGCCTTTACTGATAAAAAAAGGCAACACACGCCTTGCAATCGTAAATACCACACCAATGATAAGATACAATGCCCCATACAAGGCAATTTGTTGGGCATTGGTGTGATTGGTAAATACCCCCATATAAAAAGCCACATTAGCCATCATCAATAGATTCAATTTGGCAACGATGCCAATTTGGCGTTTTTGGCGAGCCACCCACACTGCTTTGATGACGGCAAAAGCAGTCATGCCCCAAAACAGCACATCAAACACCAACGCCACGACAAGCATAGGAGTACTTGGCATGGCGTGCAATCCAAGCCAAGCTAGGCGTGCCATAGCCCATGCCCCAAAAATAACCCCCAAATGATAACCATAGGGCATGGGCTGATTCGTCCAAGTTTTGACCGCCGTCAGCAAAAACCCTGCCACCACCGCCAACCCATAACCAAAAATCATCTCGTGAGCGTGCCAATAAAAGGGATTTAGAGTATTTTTAAAGGGAGCAATGCCTTGCAAAATCAACAACCAAAGCATCATACTCACCACCGCAAACACACCCGCCCCCACAAAAAACACCCGAAACCCCAAATTTAACACGGGGTGTGGTGATGTTGGGCGTTTGGTAACATTTTGAATATTCATTAACATGATAAGCCCTCATGAAAGTTTTTATCAATCTGATAATTCTACCATAAAAGCACCTTTAAACGGATAGTGATGGAGAAAAATATCAAAGTTTGTTAAAATACATTTTTCATTTTGGGTTTTGTTATGACTGCACCGCTATTGGCTTCTGATTTTGATTATCATTTACCTGATGAATTGATTGCTCGCCACCCACTTGCCACACGTTCCGCCTCTCGCCTACTCCACGTACAAGGCGACACTTTGACTGATTTGCAATTTGTTGATTTACCCAACTTGCTCAATCAAGGGGATTTGCTTGTACTCAATGACACCAAAGTCATGAAAGCTCGTCTGTTTGGGGTCAAAGACACAGGTGGAGCGGTAGAAGTGTTGGTTGAGCGGATTATTGATCACGATAAACGGTTGGCTCATTGTCATGTGCGTGCCAGTCGTGCGTTAAAACTTGGGCAAACGGTAACATTAGCAGATGGCAACATACGTGCTGTGATGTGTGGGCGGGCGGAAAACCTGTTTATTTTACAATTTGATGCACCAATTTTGGCGGATTTGGAAAAATATGGACAGATGCCCATACCACCCTATTTTGAACGCACTGCTGATGACACAGACGACACACGCTATCAAACAGTCTTTCATAACCCTGCCAAACAAGCCAGCGTTGCTTCACCCACCGCCAGTTTACACTTTGACGAGCAAACCTTGCAAACCCTCAAAGATAGGGGCGTGCAAATAGCCTTTGTTACACTTCATGTCGGTGCAGGTACATTCGCCCCTGTCAAAACGGACAATTTATCCGACCACATCATGCACGCCGAATACGCCCATCTACCCCAAAAAACTGCTGATCTTATCAACACCACCAAAGCAGGTGGCGGACAAATCATTGCCGTTGGCACGACCGTAACTCGCACCCTAGAAACCGCTCATCTACACCGTGTCAATGGTAAACTTACAGAATTTTCTGGTGATACGCAGATTTTTATCTATCCACCTTATGAGTTTGGAGTAGTAGATAGACTCATTACCAATTTTCACCTACCCAAATCCACCCTACTCATGCTCGTATCCGCCTTTGCTGGCACGGACAACATCAAACACGCCTATGCCCATGCCATTGCTGAGCATTATCGCTTTTTTAGTTATGGTGATGCAATGTTGCTTGATAAATCAAGCAGTTAGGGGATTTTTATCAAACCACCCCACGACAATCTCGTCAAACACAAATTAAAACACCTCATTGAGCATGATAAAACTCGTCCGTATGACCATTTGTGGAAAAACACCAAAGACATCATTAACACCAATCTCAACTTTGTGCAAT
>NZ_BCYQ01000028.1 GCF_001598275.1 Moraxella oblonga NBRC 102422 | reverse complement strand
TAAAGTGCCAAATAGCTGATTTTTAACAGCCTGAAAATGGAAGACATTCCTTTTCAGGCTTTTTTACTTTCAGGTAGCCAAATTCATTTAAACTTGTCTCACCTTATCAAAAAAGGGCAAGACAAAGATGAAAGCTGGATGAGACGGGCGGAACAAGAGCTTGCCAAAATGTGGCAGCCATTTAAAGGCAAATAAACAGACAAAACGCAGGTTGAGGAAAGAGTCTTGACCTGCTGATATTCTTGATTTACAATGTAAGCAATTTTTAACACAATTTTAAGGAACAAAATAATGAGCAGTAACGGCATTTACGTTTACGACATCAAACATGGCTCACCCAAAACCTACGAAGAAGCCCATGAAATTTTAAATACATTAAGCGGTTTCAAAGAAAGCGCACCCAACCCCAATATGGCGGCTTTCGGCAAGAAATTCGGGAAATTTGTTCATCAAGCATGGCAATTTTATGAAGGCGATGTGGCGTTAAAAATGTGTTTAAACATTGAACACGAAACCGCGCATATGCTGGCTGCTAAATACAGCTTTGAATTTTTGCCCAACCAATGCGATGAAAATTTCCTTTGCATTATGATTCGCGCGGCGAGTGAAAACAATTTGGTGGTGGTAGAGGGTAATCGGGAGAGTGTTTTTTTGCCTGACGGCACAGGATTCAATGTGCAAGGCGAACAATTTCATTGGGAGCAGTTTGTTGAATTTGGTGAAACTAACTGGCAATGGCGTGTTAATAATGAATTCATTAACCAAGATAAACCACAAATCCCTGCCAGTGAATCCAAAAGAAATAGTTTAATGTCTAAAATTGTTAAAGCAAGATTGGGGGATAAATTAACAGAATTATTTAAAGTTTATGATGTTCACTCAAACTATCAAGCACATTTTTTTAGTGCAAAAACAGAGTTATTTTCCCTATTTTCTGCATATATTGTTACTGAAAAAAACAAATTTGATAGAGAAGAAGATGTCTATCGTTTTAAAGCTAATATTTATTTTGATATTAGAGAAGAATATGAAGATAAAATAGCCAATTTGGGTTTTTCACATAAGAGTAGTATTTTTAGTTTTTATGGTGTATCTGATAACGCAAACCCAAATATTGATATTAAGAAAGATGATGATGGTTTTTGGTATGGAAGTTGGAAAGTTCGTGAATATGATGAATGGGTAAGATTGATAGAAGCAGCTGCCGATATGTTCATGTACTATTTACCCCATATTGGTACATTGGAAGATTTTATGAAATTCGTGCAAGCACACGATGCAGACGAAACGAATTTTGCAGAATTAACGATGCCTGAAACCGACCCTGCTTTGCGTGAATTATGCGAACAAAGATGGGGACTTAAACCACGAGATTAAAAATATCAGCGTGTAGGTTGGGTTGAGTAAAACGAAACCCAACAAGTTTAAGGCTTAGGCTGTTGGGTGGAACGGCGGTTCAACCCATGAGCTGTAAGGTGTATATCACGCACCAATATAGTCAAAGAACTGCAAAATTACCACAAAATTGGTTTTGGAAGTAAGGTGCATATCACGCACCAATAAAAGGCTGGAATTTCAAATGGTGTGTTGTACGCACCTACCAATTATCAATCAAACTCAAAAAAAGCATTGAAAATATAGTGATTTAACTTCAAAAACCACCAAAACCGTTCGCCCTTAGCTATGCCTTCGGGTAAAACGGTTTTTCGTTATGGTTCGACAAGCTCACTTTGAGCGAAAAAACTTTGTTGGATTTTGAATTGAATTTAGTATACATCGGCTTAATACACATAGTGTATTATTTGGTTAATTTTGATGATTTTATAATCAAGACAACAAATAAAAAAAAGCACAAAATGATTTGTGCTTTTTATTAAATTACGCCACCCTCTCCTTATAAAACGGCTCATCGCCAATCACAGTTGCACGGTGCATAATACGATGGGCATCGCCATAATCAAACAGTGCCTTGTGCTGGGTAGCACGATTATCCCAAATCACCACATCGCCCTCGCTCCATTGATGGCGAATGACAAACTCATCTTTGATACTGTGAGCAAACAGCTTATCAAGCAGTTCACGGCTTTCACGCTCGTCAAGTCCGTCAATTTGACTGGTAAAACCCTCGCTGACAAACAGCCCCTCCTTGCCTGTTTCTGGGTGGGTGCGGACAACAGGGTGCGATAGCGGTGGGTTGCTGGCAATTGCCTTTTGCAATTTTTCATCATCTTCGGCAGATTTGCCAAAGCGTTCGGCAGGAAACGATAGGCGAATGTCGTGAGTGGCGGTTTTGCCACGCAAGAAATCTTTGGTCTCATCGTCCAAGGCTTCAAAGGCGGCGGTTAGACTTGCCCACAAGGTGTCGCCCCCAACAGGTGGAATTTTTACCGCTCGTAGCACACAGCCCAAAGGCGGTGTTTTGCTAAAAGTAACATCGGTATGCCAAAGCTCATTGTCTCGCAAATCGGTCTGATGACTGTCTAATACAATCACTTCCTTAACATCAGGCACGGTGGGGAAAACTGGGTGAATATGAAGGTTGCCAAAAGTGCGTGCTAGGGCGACTTGCGACTGGCTACTTAGGTTTTGTTCTTTAAAAATAAGCACTTGGTGCTTTAATAGAGCGTCTTTGATAGCCTCATTGTCATCGGCACTTAGGTGGTTTAAATCCACGCCTGTGATGGTTGCACCGATGGCAGGTTTGATGGGGGTTAGGTTTAAGGTCATTTGATTGCTCCATTGCAAAATAGGATTGAATGGGCAAATTATACGGTGCTATTTTATGCTGATAAAATACTATTTTTGGGTTTTGATATTCTTATTTTTCATAAGAAAGGGGCTAATTGTGTGTTGTTTGGCTGATAAAAACCAACCGCCAAATGGGGGTTGGTTTGGGATTTTGATTAAGAGTTTTTCTTAAAATACAGTCTTTTTACCAATTTATAAATAATTGTGCCAATCGCCAATCCATAGAAATATGCCATCACTTTTGCCAACATACTGCCGTGTCGCCACGCAATTGGTTCTATGTTATTATTGACAATTTTATAATGATATTCCGCAGGGTCGGACATACTGTCAGTCCAAGTTTTTAATAAATAACTTTGGTCAGCATTTTGATAAAGCTCCAAACGAGCAACGCCACTTTCGGTTGAATGTGTTATGGGTATTTTGCAAAGGCGAAATTCACTAGGATTGGCTTGATAATCTTTAATAGGATATAAGGGCAAAGGTCTATCATCTTTTACCAATCTTTCAGCACAAATGGCAAAGTATTCATTGGGTTTGGTAAATTTTGGCTGAATAAACAAATAAATCATTTGACCCAAAATTACCCAAAGCATCATAAAGATAAGAAAACGGATAAATTTGTATTTTAGGTGTTTCATTTTTATTAACTATGTATTAAACCAAACATTCCACGCTTGGCAAATTTAAAGGTGGGTGTGCGGATAAATCCACCAATTTAATAAAATCATCGCCCTTGATATAATGCAAAACATATTCTGATGTATAGTCGCCCTTTTCGGATTTTTCATAATTGGGAATGCCAATATGATAATGCCAAAGATTGTGTGTTTTGGCATAAATGATTCGTTCACTCCAATTGGGGTGCGTTACAGGTACATCCATCGGACGATTTATTGCGACCTTGCAAACCGTCAAAGCCAAATTGCTCAATGTGTTTAGCAAAAGCACGAATTTTAATTTGGTCAGCTTTTGGAAAATTATTAAAATGTTTTAGGAAAATTTGCCCAAATCTGACTTCCATTATACTTTCTCCGAAATAAAATCATCATCGGTTAAATTTTCTACCCACGCAAAAAAGTCATCATCATTATCAAATTTTGGCATTACGACATAAGGGGCTTCCACCGCTTGTTTCATTCGCTCCAAATCATAATCAAAATCGCCCTTAGCATAGCTTGGTTGTTTGATTTCTTCGGTAAGCGTAAGAACCACTTCACCGTTATTGGTAAATTGCACAGGATTGCCATTTTTTACACTCATAATTTGCTCAACAACCATGGGTGGTAAGATACTTAATTCTATTGGCATTTTTTTGCTCCGAGTTTGTTTTAATATTAGGAATAACAAATGTTGTTTATTCCCAATTTCTTTTAATAAATAGGGTATTTGATATTTATGCTATTTAGCTAATCTGACACTATATCACTTTCATCAACATCTAACCAAGATAATCTACCCATCTCAGACAAATAAATAGCCAATACAGATTTTGATAGAGTAATTTTTAATCTATCTTTCACATCATAATCCTTAAAAGTACATAAAAATAAATACATTAAAGTATAAATGTCTTTATGGTCAATATTCTCATTGATTGCATTGATGACAAATTTTATTTTAATATCTTTAATAAAATAAAAAAATGAACTCAAACAATCATAAAAAGCCGATAAATTCGTACCAAAATAATAAGAATTTTCAAAAATTGGATTTTTATTAGCCATATCTTGATAAACACATTTGCCAGTATGGTCATAAATCTCTTGCATAGTTTTAAATGTATTATCAATGATAACAACAATTTCTTGATTGTTATTGTGATGATAACTTTCATCAGAAAAGAAACTTAAAAATGGGTCGGTCATTTTATTTGTCCAGTGCTATTTTGCTTTATTTTACCACAAAACCTCTTTTTTTTTGCCAAATTTTTTACCTGCTAATCCCAATCCCACCATTTTTTTGGCTTGAAAAACTTTCTGAAAAGCGATAAAAGTATTGGTTAAATTATCATTATTTTTAATCATTTTATAACCAATAACAACTAATTTTTATTCACCAACTCTTTAATAATCCGATAGGGTTCATCACAATTTTTGACATATTCAAATCTTGGTGTTGTATCTTTTTGATAAGGAAATTGCATAAAAAATTTGTCAAACACATCATTATCGCCAAAAATAATTGTGCCATAAGTATCTTCGTGGCTAATAAATTGTAGTTGTGGCAAATTTTTTAATAAGATACTTTTAAAAGATTTGTTGTGATTGCCAGTTGCAATAATAATTCTCTCATTTGTAATGGCATAATCAGTAAATTTTCTTTGATAATTGTCATAAAAAAATCGTCCGATGAGCATATGAATACCGATGATGATAAATGGCACGCCCCAAAGTTGAGAGAATAAGTCATCAGTCATTGTTAGGGCGTTATACTCATAAAAAAATGCAAATCCCGCCCATAGTATAGAAAAAGGTATTTGGGTTTTGTCAGACGCATGCAATAAAATACCTTGTTTTGGTTTACCATACCAAAGTAAATTTTCATTGGGATTTAGTTCTTTTTGGAATAAATTTGTCGTGTTCATTTGAATTTTTAATGAAAAATATTTTAATTTTATCATAATAAATTTTGATAAGAATTGCAAATTTTTTAAAATTATCAATCCTGTCCAAATGCAAACACCACCATTTCCCTTAACTCTATATGAATTTTTGGAATAACAAATGTGTTAATCGGCATTTATCAATCCGCCCAAAACCCTTTACCATACGCCATTATTTCCTTTGCTTAAAACAATTAGCCAAATTTAGGACAAATTAGCCAATGTACCAATATTCCTACGCCGACCAAGCCCTTGTCAATGAACGCGTTGCTCAGTACCGCCACCAAACCCAGCGTTTTTTAAAAGGCGAGTTGCCAGAAGATGAGTTTTTGCCCATTCGCCTGCAAAACGGTCTGTATATCCAACGCCACGCCCCAATGCTCCGTGTTGCCATTCCTTACGGACTGCTTGCAAGCTACCAACTTCGCACGCTGGCTAAGATTGCCGATGAGTTTGATAGGGGCTATGGGCATTTTACCACTCGCACCAACATTCAGTTTAATTGGGTACAGCTTGAACAAGTGCCTGATATCCTACAAGTTTTGGCGGACAATCAAATGCACGCCATTCAAACCTCGGGCAACTGCATTCGTAACACCACCACCGACCCCTTTGCAGGTATTAGCACGGACGAGATTGCCGACCCTCGCCCTTATTGTGAGATTATCCGCCAGTGGAGTACCTTTCACCCTGAATTTGCCTATCTGCCCCGTAAATTTAAAATCGCTGTCATCGGCTCAAAAATTGACCGCTCGGCAAGCCAGCTCCACGACATCGGACTGCATATTGTCAAACAAAATGATAAGATTGGCTTTGAGGTCATCGTGGGCGGTGGGCTTGGGCGTACGCCGATGATTGGCAAAGTGATTAATGAATTTTTGCCACGAGAGCATTTACTCTCTTATTTGGACGCTATTTTGCGTGTGTATAATTTAGAAGGGCGAAGAGATAATAAATACAAAGCAAGAATTAAAATATTAGTAGATAGTCTTGGTAAAGACGAATTTGCTAAAAAGGTGAATGATGAATGGCAATTTAGCAAAGATGGCGAATTAACCTTATCTGATGATAATTTTAAAAAGGCGGAGAGCTATTTTACCTCCCCTAATTATAAAACTTTGGATTTATTAACTGAAACCGACAAATTAAAAGCCCAATTAGACAGCGATAAAAACTTTAAAAATTGGTATGAGCATAATACGGTTAATCACAAAATTAACGGCTATCGTGCGGTGGTTATTTCATTAAAAGCAGGACTGATTAAATACAAAGACGGCACAGAAAAATTTATCCCTTCTGGCGATATGACAAGTCATCAAATGCGTGCCTTGGCGGATTTATCTGACCAATACAGCTTTGGCGAAATTCGTGTTACCCATCATCAAAATGTGATTTTATCCGATGTTAAGTTAAGCGATTTATATGACTTATGGCAAGCCTTAGATGAGCTTTATTTGGCACGCCCCAATATTGGCACGCTCACCGATATGATTGTTTGCCCAGGTTTTGATTATTGTTCTTTGGCAAATGCTACTACTCATAATATCGCCCAAAATATTGAAAAAGCCTTTGATGATTTGGATTATTTATACGATTTGGGCGATATTCGCTTAAATATGTCTGGCTGTATGAATGCCTGTGCCCATCATCATATTGGCGATATTGGCATTTTGGGCGTGGACAAAAAGGGCGAGCATTGGTATCAGATTAGTTTGGGTGGTAATGGCGGTAGTAATGCCAAACTTGGGCAAATATTGGGCAAAGCGGTACCTGCCGATGAAGTGGCTAATACCATTAAAACCATTGCCAAAGTCTATAAAGAGGGTCGCCAAGAAACGGCTGATGAAATAGAACGCTTTGGCGAGTTTGTTAATCGTGTGGGCATTGAACCGTTTAAAATGGCGGTTTATGGGTAATTCAATATGGTAATAATTTGTAGAGGCGAATTGCAATTCGCCCAATAGCAAATGAAATGGGGATTTAAAATGTATTTGGTTGAATTTGAAAATCAAGAAATTAAAAAATTTGATATTGCTTTGGCATTATTTACCAATAAATCTGACGAATTGGCTGATAATTTGATTTGGCAATTTGTGGATAATAGTCAAGTAGATAGAGCGATTGTATTGAGTTTTCTTGATGAGCTTGATGATTTTTCTCACGAAACAGGCGACATTATATTAACGGCTGATAATTCCCTAGATGAATTAGATAATTTTTTGTCATCAAAAGAAGTAGATAGAGCTGTGTTTCTTGTTAATGATTTTAAAGACGGACGCACATTTAGTCTAATCCGTTATTTAAGAAATAAAGGTTTTGATAAAGAAATTTATGTTTTGGGTAATTATGGTTTAGACCAAGCCAATTATTATCTTAAATCAGGAGCGACAGGGTTTTTTGTTAAAGATGAACAATTAGACACCCTATTAAAAACCTTAGAGGATTTAAAGAGTGGGCATTTTGGTAATTCGGTTAAGGCGTTGCCGATGTTTAGGTAATGAGATAAAATGCAAAGGCATTTAGCATAGTTTTGGTAGGCGGCAGGAATTAAACGATTGTCATAATCATCATTCATAATGCCAACTAACCCCACCCAACCTACCTTTTATCATAAAAGTAGCCAGTCCCCCTCCTCTACTATTTACAGGCTATGGTAATTTATGTATACTAAATTTGTCAGTTTTGTACTGACAACATAATTTCTCATCACTCATAAGGATTTTAGTCATGAAAAAATCAACCATTTCTCTTGCATTGGTAACCTCTATGGCATTGGCGTTGACTGCTTGCGGTGGTGGCGGTAGCTCTGGTGGTAGCACAACAAGCCCAAGCACGCCTGTTGTCAAACCCAACCCAACCAATTCTAACACCAACCCACAAACAAATACGCAAACCATTTCTGGCAAAGCCATTGCCATACCGCTTGATGATAACAGCAATGATGTCTTTTACAAAAACATTAATGGTAACAACATCAACACCCTAAATGTAGACGGCAAGACCTTTACAATCGGTACTTCTGGCATTAATGCTAATAGCTTTACCACAATCAACAGTGCGACACAATGGAGCGTCATCAGTGGCACACACCTACAACACGCCAAATACGGCTATTACAACAATAAAAAAGACAACGAATACCTCTTTTATCAAGGTGAAAAAACACCGGTCGCCAACTTACCCAAAGGTGTTGTCAATTATACAGGTCGCTCCATCTACCTTTGCGAAACGTGCAATGAAGACATCATACAAGGCACCTCTAAATTTACCGCTGATTTTGGTAAAAAGACCCTAACGGGCTCTATCAGCAATGCAAAAGCCTCAAACATCGCCCTAAACGCCACTATCTCTGGCAACACCTTTGCTGGCAAAAACAACGGCACTCAGGTGGACGGTGCGTTTTTTGGCAACAATGCCCAAGAGCTTAGTGGTTACTTTATCAATGAAGATAAAGCATTTGCTGGTGCTTTTGGCGCAAGCAAACAATAATCAAGCATACAGCAACCTCTTGATAAAACAAAACCCTACCGATTGGTAGGGTTTTTTGTGCAGTTATTTATCTTCGCTGATGAGTGCATCTACAAACTCTTTTGGGTCAAAAGCCTGCAAATCATCAATACCTTCACCCACGCCGATATAGCGAATGGGAATATCGGTCGTCTGTGCCACATTGAACACCACACCCCCTTTGGCGGTGCCGTCAAGTTTGGTAATGGTAATGCCTGACAATGGTGTTGCTTCGCCAAAGATGTTGACTTGGCTAATGGCATTTTGACCTGTGCCAGCATCTAGTACAATCATACACTCATGTGGAGCAGTCTCATCGGCTTTTTTCATGACACGAATGACTTTTTCAAGCTCATTCATCAGATGTGTTTTATTTTGTAAACGCCCTGCCGTATCAGCAATGAGTACATCAATACCTTTGGCTTTGGCGGACTGCATGGCATCAAAAATCACAGACGCACTGTCTGACCCCTGCCCCTGTGCCACCACAGGAATGCCATTTCGCTCACCCCAAACTTGGAGCTGTTCGGTGGCTGCCGCCCGAAAGGTATCGCCCGCCGCCAGCATGACAGATTTGCCTTCATTTTGTAGGCGTTTGGCAAGTTTGCCAATGGTGGTAGTTTTACCCACGCCATTCACACCCACCATGAGTATCACAAAAGGTTTTTTGTTAGTATCAATAACAAGTGGAGAAACTTTGGGTTCTAAAATTTCCACCAATTCTTTTTTTAGAGCCTTGTATAATGAATGAGAATAAATCAAATCTCCTCGTGCTGTTTGTTCGGTTAGACTGGCAATGATTCGCTTGGTTGCTTCAACACCAATGTCCGCCACAAGTAGCTGATCTTCTACTTCTTCAAGCAATTCATCATCAATCTCTTTACCACCAACCAACACATTCATCAACCCTTCTGATAAATTTTTACTGGATTTGGATAACCCTGCTTTCATGCGGGCAAAAAAACCGCTTTGATTGTCGCTCATGGATATTCTCTTTTTAAAATTTAAAATGTCTCATCATATCATATTTTTTGAAAAAAATTAAATCTGATTTTGCAATTATAAACGGTCGTACACTTTATCACGTCTTCCCACCGTAATGACAAGCACCACAAGCCTATCATCAACTACTTCATATACCAAACGATAGCCCACGCTTTTGAGTTTGATTTTATACCAATGTTTGGCGTGAGTACCGCTCAATTTATTTTTAGGAATGTGGGGATTTAACAGTACTTTTTCTAGCTTTTTTAAAAATTGCTCAGCAATGTCTTTATTGAGTTTTTCAAATTCTTTGAGTGCTGATTCTTTAAATTCTAGCTCATAAATTTTATCATCATTTGAATTTGGCTCGTAAGTCACCAATCGTTACCTTTATGGATTTTTCTGATTGCCTTTCTTCTGCCAGTTTGATAAGTTCTTGATTATCAAGCCTATCGAGCATTTTTTCGTAAAGCTCAGCAGGCACACAATAAAATGCAGGCGTGTTGCGATTTAAAATCGCCACAGGCTCACCATTGGCGTGGGCAAGTGTGTCCATTGGACTTTTCTTTAAGTCGCTGATACTGGCAACATAACGGCTATGGATTTGGTTTAGCATAAATTTTTCACCATTCAAATATCTTTTAATAATACTTTTAAAAGCACTTTTTGTCAAGAAATTCTGAGCAAAATTGCCACCCACCCCAACTTATGCTAAACTATAACCTTTCACATTTGGGAATTAACATGAAAAACATCATCAAAAGCACCATTTTAGTTATTTTATCATTATCTTTCTTTACAGCGTGTAGTCTCAATCATGGTCAAGGCGTACGTCCCACCGCCAGTGTGTTGATTGGAAAATGACATTTTGGAACAAGTTATGAAAAAAAGTTTTTATCATCTTATTTTATCATTGGGTTTAATGACGTTACTGACAGCTTGTCAAAGCAAAGAAATGCTTTACTCTTATCCAGTACCGCCAGAACAAACTCAACCCAAAACCGAACTTCGCCTACTTCAAAATATCCACGAACATACCCTAGACAACGGTCTAAAAATCATCATCAAAGAGGACAGACGTGCTCCTGTGGTTATGACCCAAATCTGGTATGGCGTGGGGGCGAATGACGAACCTTCGGGCAAGGGCGGATTGTCGCATTTTTTAGAACATCTAATGTTCAAAGACACGCCCAAAGTATCAAGCGATGAATTTAGTCGTCTTATCAGTCATTATGGCGGCACAAACAACGCCTATACCAGCTCTGATGTTACTGTGTATCATGAAGTACTGCCTGCTAACCGCTACGCCCTAGCGTTGGAGTTAGAAGCCAACCGCATGAAAAACGTACTATTTAAACCCAAGCAGATAGAGAGTGAGCGTCAAGTCATTCAAGAAGAACGCCGAGTACGCACCGATGACAACCCCATGTCAAAAGCCTATGAGTCATTTTCATCATTTATCTACGGTGATACGCCCAGAGGTCGCCCTGTTATTGGTAGCATGGCTGATATTGAGGGTTTGACGATAGAGGATTTACAACACTGGTATGCCACATGGTACGTCCCAAACAACGCCACCATCGTCATCGTTGGCGATGTGGACAAAGACGAAGCAATCAATCATATCCAAAAATATTTTGGCAACATACCCAAAGGCGATACACTCCCAAAACGCAATCCTAAGGATTTTATCCACGCTGACGATGTATTTGCTGGCAAAGGTGGTGTAAACAAGCGACATCTTATCATCAAAGAAGCTGTCCAAGTTCCCACACTTATCCTAGCATGGCAAGCCCCCACCCTATCAAGCCTAAAACTTACCAACAATCACAACAAAACCCAAGAAAGAGAACTGGCGGCACTTGGGTTGTTTGATGATGTACTAAGTGGTACATCAGGACGATTTGCTAAAAATTTGGTCAAAAAAGAGTTGGTAACTTCGGCATTTAGTAGCTATGACAGTACAGGTTATGGCGATGGTTTGTTTATGGTGGTAGCAACACCAAAATCCGAAGTAAGCCTAGATGAAACCAAACGTCTTGTGTTAGATGAAATACAACGTACAATGACAGACCCCATCACCCAAAAAGAGCTTGACCGTTCGTTGGTCGCTGTCAAAACAGGGCTTATCTTTGCCTCCGAAGGTGTGGCAGGTCAAGCCCAATTTTTAGGCACATTAAAACACGAAAATATCCCTTTTGAATACATTGAGGAGGAACTTGCCATACTTCCTACCATCACTGCTGATGAAATCAAACAAGCAGGCAAAAAATACTTGACTAATGAACGTATGTACAGTGCCTATATTTTACCAAAAGATGAATAATTAGGATAACAAAATGAAAAAATCAACCATACCGCTACTTACACTTGTTTTGGCATGTCATGTTAGCACTGCTTGGGCAGACAGACAACCCACCATCACCAAAGAAACAACTCAACCTTTACCTGCACTTGATAGCCTAAATGATGATAAACCGCTTGATTTGACTATTCCAAAGATGAAACGCTTTGTCATTGACGGCGTGTCTGTGATTTTTACACATGTAGATGAATTGCCCATTTTAGACATTTCCTTAACTTTTAAGGGTGGCTCTGCCAAAGACAGCACCATTAAAAAAGAAGGTTATGGCATTGCTGATATGACCGCAACCATGATGACACAAGGCACGACAAGCCTAGACGAAAACGAATTTGCCGAACAAGCCGAACTTTTGGGTGCAACGTTTGGAGCGACCGCTCGTCAGGATACTTTTAGTTATGGTTTTAGAAGTTTATCAGAAGATAAAGAGCTGTATCCTGCCCTTGACCTGTTTATTGATATGATAAAAAACCCACGTTTTGATGAGACAATTTTAAAACGCAACCAAGCCCAAGCAGACATTGGTTTTGAATTTGCCAAACAAGACCCAAGCCATCTGGCACACGTTGCCTTTTTGGAGACCATGTATGGCAATCACCCCTATGCCGTGCAAAGCTCTGGCACGCAAAAAAGCGTAGCAACCATAAGTCGTGATGATTTGATTAATTACAAAAATCACTACCTCACAAAAAACAACGTTCACATCGCCATCACAGGCGACATCAGCATGGATAATGCTCACGCCATAGCCAAACGCTTGATTGAGGCATTGCCACAGGGTGAAAGAGTATCCGACCTGCCAACCCCCACACCACCCAAACCACAACACGTCCACATTCCCTACGACAGCACCCAAACACACATCTACATCGGACACATGGGCGAAAAAGACACCAAAGACCCTACTGAACTACAAAACCGCACCAATTTTAGCCTAGCCAATAGTGTCTTGGCAGGTGGTGATTTTAATGCCTATCTGATGAAAGAAATCCGTGATAAGGGCGGTTATACTTATGGCATCACAGGAGGTATGACGACATTTGATGAAAGAGGTTATTATCTCATCAATTTTTCTACCCAAACCGATAAAGCCAAAGAAGCCATCGTGAAAACACTTGATGTCATCAATGACGTTAGAAAAAATGGCATCAAACAACATGATTTTGAGTTAGAACGCACCAGTCGCAAATACGCCTATCCGATGAGCCTTGCCACCAATTTAGCCATTCATCACACCGCAAGCCATCTAAATTATGACAATCTGCCAGACAGTCATATTACAGATTATTTGGTGCGACTAGATAAAGCAACCCTAAATCAAGCCAACGCTTCCTTAAACCAATATATTCGTCCAAACGAATTTATCATCATCACCATAGGCAAACAAAAGCCTGATTTGTCCGATGTGCTTGATAAATTGGCAAAATAAAAAACAACGAAAGGAAACTTATGCGTTTTTTTGTAGAAATGCCCCTTAATGTGGGCGATGAAGTGATACTGCCTGATGATGTGTATCATCATTGGGTAAAAGTACTTAGGGCAAATGTGGGTGATGTCGCCACACTCTTTAATGGGCAAGGAGGTGAATACACCACCACACTCATCAGCATGGATAAAAAAGGTGCTTTTGTACAGGTCAATGATTTTGACCCCACAAATCGTACCTTGCCCTATCGCGTTACGCTATACCAAGCCATCAGTAAAGGTGATCGCATGGATTATACCATTCAAAAAGCCACCGAGCTTGGCGTTCACCAAATCCAACTCATCACCAGCGAACGCTCCGACCGCCTGCGTTATGAACGTGATAACAAAAAACTGGCTCATTGGCAAAAAATCGCCATTTCCGCCTGCGAACAATGTGGGCTAAACATTATTCCCACTATTTTACCGCCCATGAGTTTGGCGGACGGTGTGGCAACTTGCCAAGACAACCTAAAAATTATCATGAACCTATCGGACGAACATCATCGCTTTGACCCAAGTCGCCTAGACGCTCTACCAACCACCATTGCCCTACTGGTGGGGGCAGAAGGAGGGCTTAGTGATGATGAGATAGCCCTGTGTCATCGGCATGGCTTTTTGTCGTGGACGATAGGCGAGCGAGTATTACGCACCGAGACGGCAGGCGTGGCAGGATTGGTGGGCTTGCAGGTGTTGGGGCAGATGAAGTGGTGAGGGAATGTGGCGGTAGGCTATTTAGCGATGAGTGGGCAGACGCTCTGTATCATTTACGCCACGATTTGCCCCTACCCCAAAAATACCAAGACCACCCTTTACAAGGCAACTGGGTAGGATTTCAAGATTGTCACATCAAGCCTGATTTGGTGTTGATTTATACTTTGATTGATGATGATAAAGGGCGAGCAGTACAATTAGTCAGACTTGGTACGCATGGTGAGTTATTTTAATATACACACTATATATCATGTACCAAATCTAAATTTATGGATTTGTATGGGTGAATTGCAATTCGTCTGTATAGTGCAAAGGTGTAAGGTACATAATAATACGCACCGTTTTGGTCTTGGGTTTTTATGGTGCGTGGTACGCACCTTATGGATTAAATGGTGTTAGGTTTCGTAAACTCAACCCAACCTACGGGCTGAGCGATAGTGGCAGCACCTTGTGCCAACTGTGAACCATTATTTTTATCAACACCATCCTTAATAGTCGACCCACCAATAATAACATTTTCAATACCAGTTCCCATATTACACCTCATTTATTTTAGATTGTTTGCGATATTCTTTGAGTGATCGTCTGCCTATTATCGATACACATACATAAACTATTCCCCACCCAATTGTTATAAAACCGTACACGATAATATCTCCTATACCGATACGATCTTTTGCGATTTTAAGACTGTACTCATAACTTCTGATTACTTCACCATCTACTTCCAAAGAGACCAGTTGTGGGTGTGGATTGTGAAACCATAACACATCGCTCTTTTGATACCAACCAATCCGAACAGATTGGTTGCGGTAAGGGGCGATTTTTTCTTCGGGTAGACAAGATGATGAGACTGCTGTATGCTGAGCGGTATAATCACAATAGTAGGTTGTGCCTACCTTGCTATCAAATGGTACAAGCACAACATCAGTAACTGTATGATGACGACTAGCTCTCCGTTTTATGGTTTTTAGAGTTCCTTCGCTGTATTGTATGGCTGATTTATCTGGAAAAGTATTCATTCCTTCTTTTCGCAAAGAAATTGGGATTACAATTATCCATATCCAAATGGACAGCAAAACTATGCGAAAAATGATTGAAGTAATGTAATTGCCCAATATAATTCTCCGTTAATATTATTAGTTTAATGTTGCTCCAATGCCATTCGCATTTTTTTAAACTCATAGGTTACAGTTTTATACATCAACTTCATCTATTATTGCACTCTAAATACACAAAATGGCATTATCTATCCACTAATTCTGCATATCTATACACGAACTATTCTGAGTTCAAATTTACCAAATTTTCCTAAAAAAATCAACCCAACAACAATTTTTCAAAAAAATTCCCCTCTTATTATTCTTTTAATAATTTTATATCTTTTAGGCAATTTTTTTATTTTTAAAATAAATAACTTATCAATCAAGCTCATAAGTTGGGTTGAACCGCCGTTTCACCCAACATTTAAAATTCAACCTTTAATTTTGTTGGGTTTCATAAACTCAACCCAACCTACGCCCTACACACATGATAATGATTGAAATTCATCAAATCACTTTCTTAATATGATTAAATAAAATATTGCAGGAATCATCATGCCCCTTAGAAGCATGAATACACAATTAACAATCTGTATCCAAATAACCGAATAATTTTCTGTATCCGGTATTCTGTATTTATGAGCGGAATTTTTGTCAAACGATAAAAACATCACACCATAAACAAGACCAGATAACAAGAATGACCGATTAAAATGTGCGATATTCATCTCTATATAACCTTTATTTACCAGAAACATCAAAAACGGTATAAAGAAAAAATAACCAACCATACCAACGTTTTCAGCAATTTCAGGAATATATTTATAAAGATACATATTTTCTTTAAAGTCTTTATCATTCATTCGTCAGACATTCCTAAATAAAAAATGGGGTTAATTTGCGATAAGATGATTAAGTATTATTTGATGAACATCATAAAATCATTCAAAAATATAACAAAATCACCCAAAAAAGTCAATCCAACAGCACATATCCAACATACAACCCAAACACCCGCCATAAAAAAATGACTGATGAGTACAAATCACCCCATTGCCAAATGGGGTGATTTTTTGTTTAAATGAAAACACTTCACAACACTTCAAACTTAAAAGGACGTAACATGACCTTACATTACACCGCTCCCCTTGATGAAATGCGTTTTACCTTAAACGAAGTCTTTGATGCACCTGCACTATGGCAACGCACGCCTGCTCTATCACACGTAGACAGCGATACGGTGGATATGATTTTGGACGAAATGGCAAAATTCGCCCAAGAAGTCCTCTTGCCACTCAACCAATCAGGCGATGACGAAGGAGCAAGTTATCTGGGCGATGGTAAGGTTGCCACCCCAAAAGGATTTAAAGAAGCCTTTAAATCCTATGCCCAAGCAGGTTGGATTGGGCTTGGGGGTAGCCCTGATTTTGGCGGTCAAGGCATGCCAAAAATGGTAAGTATGCTGACAGAGGAGATACTTTTTGCCACCAACCAATCTTTTGCTTTATATCCCAACCTGACCGTTGGGGCAAGCCTTTGCTTATTGGCAAGCGGTAGCGATGAACAAAAAGCCCTATACCTACCCAAGCTATATAGCGGTGAATGGTCTGGCACAATGTGTCTGACCGAAGCCCACGCAGGCACGGATTTGGGTATCATCAAAACCCGTGCCACCCCCAACGATGACGGCTCTTATAGTATCACAGGGACAAAGATTTTTATCACAGGTGGCGAACACGATTTGGGCGACAACATCATTCATTTGGTACTTGCCAAAACCCCAAACGCCCCAGCAGGCTCAAAGGGCATATCGCTATTTATCGTACCAAAATTTTTGGTCAATGCAGACGGCAGTTTGGGTGAACGTAACAACGTAAAAGCAGGCTCTATTGAGCATAAAATGGGCATCAAAGCATCTGCCACCTGTGTGATGAATTTTGACAACGCCAAAGGTTATATGGTCGGTGCAGAAAACACAGGGCTAGCTAGTATGTTTGTGATGATGAATTACGAACGTGTTACTATGGGCTTACAAGGCTTGGGGGCGAGTGTTTTGGCTTACCAAAATGCCTGTGCCTACGCCTGCGACCGCTTACAGGGGCGTGCTGACAGTGGCACAAAAAACACAGATAAAGTGGCCGACCCCATCATCCACCATGCTGACGTTCGCCGTATGCTTTTAAACACTAAGGCAAACAGTGTCGCCTCTCGTACTTTTGCCATGTATGTGGCCTGTGAGCTTGATATTGCCAAATTTAGTGATGATGGCGATGAAAAAGCCAAAGCCTCCACCAAAGTTGCCCTGCTTACACCCATTGTCAAAGCCTTTTTAACCGATATGTCCTTTAACGCCACGATAGATTGCCAACAAGTTTTTGGTGGGCATGGCTACATCAAAGAATGGGGCATGGAACAAATCGTGCGTGATACTCGCATTAGTCAAATCTACGAAGGCACAAATGGCATTCAATCTCTTGACCTTTTGGGTCGTAAAGTCATCAAAGATAGTGGTGTTGCGATGTTTGCCCTACTTGATGAAATCAAAACCGCCACGCAAGCACTCAATGACAGCAATCTAAAATCCGCCACTTTACAGGCGTGCGATACTGTTGCTGATTTGACCACACACCTCATCAATACCGCCAAAGACAACCCAAACACCATCAACGGCTCGGCAGTAGATTATCTACACGCTGTGGGTTATCTGTGCTATGCCTATATGTATGTACTGATTGTCAAGGCAAGCGTGGGCAAGGAGGGGGAATTTTATACAAACAAAATCCGTCTAGCAGATTACTTCACCGCTCGTATCTTGCCACGCCTGCACACTCACGCCACTTGTGCCAAAAATGGCGTACAGAGCATTATGGCATTTGACACGGCATTTTTTGCTTGATTTGGCACATATATCCAAAGCCTAAATTTGGTACAACCTTAAAACAAATCACAAAAATAGGTTGTACCATTTTTATGGTTTTGATAAAAAAGCACACGCCAAACAATCACAACATTTTATCCACAAATTACCCACAAAAACCTCAAACCCTCGCCCAAAGCTTAAAAAATATGTTAGAATGCAAAAAAATGATTAAAACAGTATTTTATGTACCATACCAATAACGATTTAAGCCACATCTTACAACACATCACTTTTTTGAGTGAACTGCCAGAACCTCAATCCCTAAAACGCCTAATTGACGCTTTGCGAGTGGTGGAGGACGACGAAACGCTTGTCAATCAAAAAATCACCGAATTTATCACCCTTTTGCAAGAAAATCCAGAGTATGGAGCGGGGCTTGCGGTCTTTCTTTTAAAACTCATTGACCAATACCGCCAAATCACCATGTACACCACCACAGGCATCGTCTCTGATGTGGGGTTTTCGCACAGCATCAACAAACTCATCGGACATCGTTTTTTGCCACTACTGCCCGAAGAAGATTCTATTGTAGAGCTTGCCAACTATCTTTTTGACCAAGATACCGATGAGCAATGGCTTTCTTTAATCAGTGCCGAACAATGGGACGAGCTTGTCAATCTCATCACGGTAGATAGCAGTCATCTTAGCCTTGTTGCTACTGCCAAAAATGGCATTCTAAATGCCTTAGTGATTCTCTCTTATCGTATTAGTGGCATTGGGTTGCACGCCGAAATGATGGAAGCATATCCACAGATTTTAAACTACTCAGCAGCTTTTGTCGCCCAAAACCAAGAGACGGTCATGTTTGCCAACCAATATCGTCAAGCCCATGACCTTGACTCAATGACTGACATCATGCCTGATGTGGATATTGACCCTGCCCCCCTAATTGTCATGCTAGACCAATGTAGTGAAATCGTGGCAAATATCCGAAAACGCATTTATAAAACAGGCATTTCCATTCGCATGACCAATATGTTGGTGCGTTTAGAACAAAGCATTCATCGCATGCATATTTTGATTGAGTTACTTTGTGATAAAAACCAAAACCGTGATAAAGCCATTGTTGAGCTTATCCAAGAAATCGTTCGTACCGCCAAAAATCGTTATAGTTTTGGTTATTTGATTGAAAACAATGCCAAATTACTTTCTCGTAAAATCACCGAAAATTCAGGACGTGTGGGCGAACACTACATCAGTACCGACCGTGCTGGCTACAAAAAAATGTACAAAAAAGCAGGGCTTGGCGGACTGTTTATTGCATTTATGGCAACGCTAAAAATACTTGGCTCATCACTCATACTTGCACCCATTGGCAAGGCATTTATGAACAGTATGATTTATGGGTTAGGATTTGTGAGCATTCACATTGCAGGCGGAACAGTTGCCACCAAACAGCCTGCCATGACCGCTGCCGCCATTGCGTCCACCATTTCTGAAACTGGCAACAAGAAAAACAAACAACTAACCAAACTTGCCGAGCTTGTCGTGGACATCATGCGAACACAGTTTATCGCTATCATGGGCAACATCTCAGTTGCCATGCCTGTCGCCCTGCTGATTGCATATGGTTGGGTGTATTTTCATGGTGTGCCAATGATTGATGCCAAAAAAGCAGGGACGCTACTTCATGAGCTTGACCCCCTTCGTTCGTTATCTTTGATACACGCAGGTATTGCTGGGATATTTTTGTTTTTAAGTGGGCTGATTTCTGGTTATTATGACAACCTTGCCACCTTCAACAAAGTGGGTGAACGCATCAAACGCCACCAAACCTTAGCTAGATTTATGCCTTCTACATGGCAAAATCGCTTGGGTGATTTTATTGAGGCAAATCTTGGTGCGATTATGGGTAATTTTATTTTTGGGTGTTTTTTGGGAAGCACCGCAACAATTGGTTATATGTTGGGGCTACCGCTTGACATTCGCCACATCGCCTTTGCGTCCGCCAACTTCGTGTACGGTCTGTACTTTTTATCCCCCCAAGATTTGACATGGCAAATCGCTCTATACTCATTCATCGGTGTCATGCTTATTGGCTTTGTCAATCTTATGGTGAGTTTTTCGCTATCACTCATGGTAGCATTGCGTTCCAAAGAAGTCAATTTTAGTCAATGGCATGAGCTACACTCTTTACTTTTCAACCATTTCATCACTCGCCCATGGGAATTTTTTATCCCCAGAAGAGAAAGTGTCAAATACGCACGCATGGACAGCGAAGGTCGCATTATCCATGACGATACCGTCAAAGATACCATCGCACCAATCGGCTACGTGGTTCGCCGTCTGGGCAAACGCAAAACGAGTGCCGAAACCGCCAAAACCGACCTAAGCCAAGAACATTTTAGCCCTGTGGGTGTACCGCTAGAAGCAGGCGAGGTTGGGCTTGATATGTACAACGAAAATAACGCCAAAAACCCCCTACCCAAACCTGATAAGCCACCGCAGTTGCCTAAGTGAGCAAAAAGCCAAAATAGAATATTCATCACAAGATGAGAATGATCAAGAGAGATTCTATGGGTTCTTAGTGGGCATGAAAGAATATTTTGAGTATGCTAAAGCCAATAATTTAGTAATAATAACTTGGATGATATAACTTTCCTTAATAAAAAACCCTTAACTTTTAATTTTAGCCCGTAGGTTGGGTTGAACGAATGTGAAACCCAACATTTTAAGCTCAAGCCTTGAGTTTGTTTGGTTTCGTACCTCAACCCAACCTACAGATTAATCAAGAAACCACACAATCTTTATTTTTTGTAACCGCCATTTCTAGCACTGTTTTAGAATATTGAATATTATTTTCCGCACTCATTTTTAATTCATCAAGGGCATAAACTATAAAAATAAAATGACCTTCTTTAAAAAATGAATAATCACCGTTATTGAAACAATAAATGCTTTCATCATAACTTTTTCTATCTATTAATGAAATAAATGTAAATGTATTATCTTTTTTTACATTATCTTGACCAGACTTAAATGTTTTTGTAATTAATCCGATATGAATTTCAATTTTTATCAAGCCCTTATCAATGCTATCCCACCATTCTCTAGTGGCATACAATCCATAATCCCCTTTTATTCCAAATAAGGGTCGTGTTTCATCTGTGGTTAGTTGATGAATTTGCTTTATCTTACTTTCTTGATTAACCATATCTTCTTTGAAACTATAAGTCAGTACAAAATCAGATAAGTATTTATTGATGTAGAAGCTATTTTCTATCATTTTTAACAACCTTATATCCAATCATAATTTTATTAAAAACCCCAAAAGCCCATAGGTTGGGTTGAACGAATGTGAAACCCAACATTCCAGATATAACCCATTGAATTTGTTGGGTTTCGTACCTCAACCCAACCTACGGGCTGTATCTTGCTTGCTTTTTCGCTTTCTTTTTCTCATACTTTTTTTGCATTTTATCCAAATCTATTGGTTTAAATACCCAATACAATATCAACATATGAAACAAGAAAAATAATACCGAAAATGTATGACCGCCTTTTGACATTTGTGTTAAAGTTTGTTCTTTGGTGCGTTCATAAATGACTTTGCCATCTTTTCTTACGGTCATAGAAAGCAGTTGCGGATAAGGATTGGTGATTCCCAAAAATTTATTTTGCACATACCAACTGACTTCGCCTTGTTGCTTATGCACCACATTTTTAAAATCTTTGACCGCCCAACCCTGCTCACAACCACTATACTGAGTATAACCCAATGCGGTATAACTGCACGTCAAATATATTTTCTTGCCGTCATCGGTATGAATTTGTATGTGTGCCACAGAGCCAGAACCATTCTTTTGATGATAATCATCACCAATCACATGTATTATGCCTGTTGCGTGATGTATTTCACTGTCTGTTGGTATGTGCCAGCCCCTATCATTTAAAATGACAAATGCCAAAGTAGCCAATACCAAAAATAAAACAAAAAAGACAGTGGTATTTAATCTTTTGATTTTTTGTAAAAAAGTCATGGCCTTTGTTGATTGGCTTACAAAATCATACTCATTTTAACACAACCCACCCCCAACCCCACCCAAAAATTTAGCTTTTTTTCTTTGGGTAAAAATGCTATGCTACACCTTTTACCAAACCATTTCGCCATGAAACAAACAACCGCACTTAATATCTTAAAAACGGGACAAAACGTCTTTTTGACAGGGCAAGCAGGAGCAGGCAAAACTTACGTCCTAAACCAATACATTCATTATCTGCGTGTACGTGGCATATCTGTTGCTACCACCGCCAGTACAGGGATTGCTTCCACACACATGAATGGCATGACGATACACGCATGGTCTGGCATGGGCATCAAAGACAGCTTCAACGATGAGGATTTTAAACGCCTTAAATCTCGCCAAACCATAACCGACCGTATCAAGGACACATACGTTCTAATCATTGATGAAATTTCTATGCTCCACGCTAGGCAGGTGGATTTGCTTGATGAGATTTTGCAAGTCGTGCGAGAAAACAACGCTCCTTTTGGTGGATTACAGGTAGTATTTTCAGGGGATTTTTTTCAACTGCCCCCTGTGGGCAACAAAGGCGAGAGCAACAAAGAAAAATTTGCATTCATGGCAAAAGCATGGAAAAACGCCAACTTCCAAATCTGCTACCTATCCGAACAACACCGCCAAGCAGGGCATGACGAACGCACTCGTTTTGGCATGAGTTTAAATGACATCTTAAACCAAATCCGCAAACAGAGCGTGGATAGTTTTGCCATTGATGTGCTACTTGCCACTCATCACAACGACATCAGCAAGCAGTGTACTCGCCTCTATACCCACAATGCCGATGTGGATAATATCAACCAAGCACAGCTTGCCCTACTAGACGGCGAGAGCCATACATTTGATTGTGCGGTTTATGGCGACAAAATGCTCATTGACACCCTAAAAAAGAACGTCAAATCAGGCGAAAGTTTGACCCTAAAAAAAGGGGCAAAAGTAATGTTCATCAAAAACAATAACACCCTCAACGTATCCAACGGCACAATGGGTGAAGTGGTAGACTTCGTGGCATTGCCAAGCCTTGACAAAACGGATAACCCAGCCACCCCAAAATACCCCCTAATCCGTCTAAATAGCGGTCGCACCGTGATTGCCGAACCTGACGAATGGGCAATCGAAGACAATATGGGCAAGGTATTGGCAAGTTTTAAACAGATTCCTCTATGTCTTGCGTGGGCAATCACCATTCACAAATCACAAGGCATGACATTGGATTTTGCCGAAATAGACCTTGCCAATACCTTTGAGGCAGGTCAAGGCTATGTTGCCCTATCACGCCTTAGGTCGCTGGACGGACTTAAATTACTAGGCTTAAACAATAACAGCCTGTTACTAGATGAATGGGTGTATCATGTGGATAAACGACTATTACAACTTGCCGATGAACAAGCCGAACTTTTTCATACTTTAAGTGATGATGCACTTGCCCAAATTCATCGCCAATTCATTGAGTCTTGTGATGGCATCACCGACAAAACGCTCATCGCCCATCAAGAAAAACGCCTAAACGACCTCAAAAAAGAACAAGAAAAAATCGCACACATCAAATCCCACATTGACAAAGAGCCTGCCACTTCAACCCTACAAGCCACCAAATCACTGATAACAGAGGGTTTAACCATTCGTCAGATTGCCGAAAAAAGAAGTCTGGCGGTGAGTACCATCATAGAGCATATCACCAAACTTGTCGCCCAAGAGGGTGCTGATGATTATGTCAAATTTGCCCCAGATAAAGCCGACCTCAAACGCATTCAAAAGACCTATGACAAACTATTGGCACAAGGCGAGTTTGAAGGTGGCATCAAACTTCGCCCCTTAGTAGAAGCATTGGGTGGTGATTTTGAATACAACGAGGTGCGACTGGCACTTGCTTTTATTGATAAAAAAGACGGAGCAACATCGTGAAACTTCGCCTTGCTATTAACGGCTTTGGACGCATTGGGCGTATGCTTGTGCGTGCCTATCTTGCCAATCATGATTATTTTAAAGACCTTGAAATCATTGCCATCAATGACATCGCAGAGGCTCAAACTTTATTACATTTACTCAAATTTGATAGCACACATGGGCGACTGCAAGCAAACGTACACTTATATGAAAACCAGTTGATTATACAAAAAAATAATCAAACCCTCTGTCAAATCCTACTCCTAAATCAACCAAACCCCCAACAATTGATATGGCATCAATTGGATATTGATGTGGTGTTAGAGTGTACAGGTCATTTTCGTTCCTACAATGACGCCAATCTGCACCGCCTATCAGGAGCAAAACAAGTCATCATCGGCTCTGCTCCCTTTGATATGGTAGATGCCAGCGTGGTAGTTGGCGTGAATGATGATACACTAAGTCGCACACTACCCATCATTTCTGGCGTCTCTTGTACTACCCAAGCTCTCGTGCCACTACTAAACACACTACATCAAACATTTGGGATAGATAGCGTGATGATGACCGAAGTTCACGCTGTTACCGCCGACCAAACAGTACTTGACCAAGCCCACCGAGATTTGAGGCGAGGTCGTGCCTCAGGACAAAACATCATTCCCACCACATCTAGTAGCATCAATGCCAGTATACGTGTATTGCCTTTTTTAAATGGCAAATTAAGCGGTCATTCAATCCGTGTACCCACCGTCAATGTTGCTTGTATTGATGTTACTGCGGTATTTACCCACACACCCACACTCAATGACGTTAGCAATTTGTTAAAAACCACAAGCCAAACAACCTTGCGTGGCATCATGGATTATACCGATGAACCGTTGGTATCTTCTGATTTTATTGGCGACACGCATTCACTCATCATTGACGGCAGTCAGCTCATGCAAGCAGGCAACCAATTTAAAATTCTTGCATGGTATGACAACGAAGTTGGTTATGCCAATCGTTTGTTGGATATGTGTTTGGTGTTGGCAAAAAGATGATGTGGTCAAAGAATGTAACATGACCATCAAACCAGTCCGAAGACATAAGGTTGGTCTTTGTTTGCAAAACCCAACAAAATTAAGGATTGAATTTATAGTGATTTAACTTCAAAAACCACCAAAACCGTTCGCCCTGAGCTAAGTCTTGGAAAACCACCCAAAACAAAACCCCACACCGATTGGCATGGGGCTTTTTGTGGTTTTGCTGATTAGTCTTGGAGATAGCCAATCAAACGCATGAACTCAACATACATCCATACCAAAGTAGCCAACACACCAATACTGTACACCCATTCAAACTCTCTATCTACACCGTACATCACACCTTTTTCAATGTTGTCAAAATCAAGCAACAATGTAAATGATGCAATCAATGTAACAAATACGCTAAAACCAATCGCAATCATGCCACCGTCAAACAGCATGGGAATGCTACTACCAAAAATCAAACGCATGGCAAGCTGAATCATGTACACGACAAAAATCGCAATACTGGCTGAGATGATGATAGAACGGAATTTTTCGGTAACTTTAACCACACGAGTAACATACAATGCAAGCATGACACACGCTGTTACAAAAGTGGCCGACAACGCCATGAATGGCACAGACGGGAATTTATAGAACATAAATGCACTAAATATCCCAACGAACACGCCTTCAAACACCGCATAAGGAATCGCCAACGCTTTTGCCAAATGCGGTTTAAAAGCAGTTAACAGACCCAAACCCATTGTTACAAAAATTGACACAACTGATAATACCGTCAAGGCACTAGGAGACATGCCACCAAATAATGCAACAAAAAATAAACCCAACGCAGAAACTGCGGTTACGCCAAGCAATGTGGCGGTTTTGGCGACCACGCCATTCACACTCATCGGAGTGGCACTGGTTACCAGTTCAGTACGACTTACAATCGGATTTGCCATTTTCCTTACCTCATAACAATAAATGAAAGTTTAGTTTATATAATATTTTTATAAAAAAAGCAAATAAATGTATGTGTGTATTTGTAAATTTTTATATAAATATTTACAAACCATCAAGCCCCCTTGCCAAATCAGCAATAATATCGTCCACATTTTCAAGCCCCACCGACAGGCGAATCAACCCATCATTCACACCCGCCTGCACTCTTTGCTCTGGTGTCATTCTAAAATGGGTGGTGGTGGCAGGGTGAGTGATGGTGGTTTTGGCATCGCCTAAGTTATTGGTAATGCTAATCATACGAGTGCTATCAATCACTTGCCAAGCCGACTTTTGGTCAGCCACTTCAAAGCCGATAATCGCCCCAAACGCGCCTGTAATTGCCCCACCGCCCACATTGTTTAGGGCAGTATGCTGGCGCTTGGCAACGCTATGGCTATCGTGAGAGGGCAAGCCTGAAAAATGCACCTTTTGCACTTTTGGGTGGTTTTGTAAAAATTCGGCAACACGGTTGGCGTTTTCACAGTGGGCTTTCATACGGATTGATAAGGTTTCAAGCCCCTTTAATAGCACCCACGCATTAAAGGGCGACAGACTAATGCCCCCTGTTCGCACCACACCAAAGGCTTTTTCCATCAATTCATCAGAGCCAACCAAAGCACCGCCCAAGACACGCCCTTGACCATCAATGTATTTGGAAGCCGAATGAATGACAATGTCCGCCCCCAAGCTTAGTGGCTTTTGGATAGCAGGGGTGGCAAAGCAGTTATCTACAATGAGTAACGCCCCCTTAGAATGGGCGATGTTGGCAATGGCAGAAATATCGGCAATTTGTGCCAAAGGATTGGACGGAGACTCAAGATAGCAAATTTTGGTATTGTCTTGAATGGCATTTGCCCACGCATCCGTATCAAAGCAGTCCACATAAGAGACTGCCACCCCAAACGCCTTAAAATAAGTATCAAAAAGTGCCACCGATGAGCCAAATAACTGCTTGGCACAGAGTAGATGGTCGCCTGCTTTTAGATAGGCAAGGCACATTGTCAAAATCGCCCCCATACCGCTTGCGGTGGCAACACAGCGTTCACCCCCTTCTAGTAGGGCAAGACGGCGTTCAAAGGCTCGCACGGTCGGGTTGGTGTGGCGAGAATAGACATTGCCTTTTTTGTTGCCATTAAAATGGTCGGCAGCGTCTTTGGCAGAGGCATAGACATAACTACTGGTGGCAAAAATCGCCTCGCTATGTTCGCCCTCATCGGTGCGATGATAACCGCCACGAATCGCCAAAGTCTCTTCAAAAAATCCCAAAGCGGGGTCTAGGGCATCAGATTGCCAGTTGGGGTCAAGAATACTCATCAATTTTTCCTCACCAAATAAGATAACACCATTATAAACCGATGAACGGTAAAATTAAATCATTTTTGCCACTTTTATTAGGTTAAATAATTAACAGTGTTGCCCCCCCCAAATATGCTATAATGACACAATTTTTTTAATGTTTTAGGAACATTCTATGAATAAAAGCTATCGTGTGATTTTTAATCACGCCAAAGGTGCCTATCAATGTGTGGCAGAATTTGCCAAAGCAAAAGGAAAAACCAAGTCAATCAAGGCATTGGCAGTGGCAATTGGGCTTGTGATGAGTGGGGCAAGTTTTGGGGCGGATTTGGAGCTTACTAATGGGCAAACGCATACCATCGAAGGCAACAGAGCCTTTGATGGTACAGTGCTGATTGGCAATCCCAACACAAAGGCAGTCATCAAAGGTCAGCTTGTCTTTGGTAACGGCGAAAACACCACCGCCAACATCAACAATCAAGCTGTGGTTGAAAGCAACAACGACATTGCCATTTCTGCTGGACAAAATGCAGTCGTAACTGTTGATAATGCCAGCTTACAAAACAAAAGTGGTGTTCTAGCACTAGGATTAACTCCACCACACACCGCCAAACTCATCGGCAAAAATGGGGCAAAAATTACCTCAGCTGGCATCATAAGCATCGCCAATGTGGATAACAGCACTGCAAGCCTTGAGTTATCAGGTCAAAACACCACTTTAAACGGCACAGTCATCAATGTGGGCGAGCAGTCGGGTTCACAAGGCGCACTTAGCCTAACCGATAAAGCCAAAGTCAGTGCCGATCAACTTTTGGTGGGTCGTAATAACGGTGCAACAGGCACACTAAGTAGCGACAACTCAACCATCAGAGCCGATAGCTTAGTTATTGGCGTCTATGGCAATGGCAATGCCAATCTTGTTGATAGCAAACTAGACCTAAGCGAAAGCTATATTTTGGCGGACGGTGCAAACTCGGTCGCTAATGTTACCAGTAAAAAGAACCTAATTAACAGCAAATTTGCCACCATCGGCACAACAGGCAACGCCACCCTAAACAGCACCAACGACAGATATATCTTGCAAACCAGTCTGGCGTTTGGGCAAGAAGCTGGCTCAAAGGCAACGGCTATCTTTGAGAACAGCGATATCAGAGCCACAGATATGAATCTTGCCGTTTTAACTGGTTCACAAGCCCAAGTTACCATTCAAGGGGCAAACGCCGATGTACAACTTGGTAATGAAGCAATTATTGGCGGCGGTGGCAGTGGTACATTAACCCTAGACAAAACCTCCAAATATAATGTTGGTAATATCCGAGCAAGCGGAGTAACTGTCGGTGGTAGTAGTGAGGGTGGTACAACTGGTACAACAGGGGGTACTGGTACACTCATCATCAAAGACAGCACCCTAGTTACCGATGAGATTATGGTCGGCAATACAGGCAAAGGCACACTTCGTCTAGAAGCCAATGACAAAGACACCTATTTGACAGGACTATACACCAAGCAAATCAGCCGAAATGCCAACTCTGCCCAGTCCGACATTTTTATCAATGGGGCAGAAATTGGCATTACTGCCGACCAGCCAAATTTATTTGCCAATTTTACCAATGCCAACAAAATTGAGCTTGGCAACAAGGGTGTTACCTTTGAAACCGAAAATCCAACAACAGGCACCAATGTCATCATCAATCCAAATGCCGTCTTGACTGGTAATGCTGGCACAATTGATTTTGACGACCCTGATGTTGGTGGTGGATTTTTAAGTATGGCAAAGGCACACTAGAACTCTCTGAAAGCTCCAAACAATTCACAGGTGATATTGCCATTACCCAAGGCATTCTTAAAATCAATGGCAACTATACAATGAATGGCGAAAATCTACTCATTGGCATCTTAGATTGGGACGAGGACGGTACGCTAGACACCACCAGCGAATATAGCAAACTGCAAGTAACAGGTACTGCCAATATCACCAATGGTCATTTAAAAGTCTATACCGATGAATTGATTGCCAATGTACCCCAAGACAGCGTTTGGCGTGATGTGGTAACGGCAGGCACGCTAAACGGTCAATTTGCCAGCCTAAATGACAACAGCCCACTGGTGGATTTTGAAGCTGATTATTCTGATGTCAATAAAGTGCATTTAAAATTAAAACAACAAAATGCAACGCCAACGCCAACGCCAACGCCAACGCCAACGCCAACGCCAACGCCAACGCCAACGCCAACGCCAACGCCAACGCCAACGCCAACG
>NZ_BCYQ01000027.1 GCF_001598275.1 Moraxella oblonga NBRC 102422 | reverse complement strand
CAAGGAGAATCCAATGGCATTCATCAAAAACCGTGCCGTACAATTATCTGCCCTTGCCCTTATTTTGGCGACTTTGACCGCTTGTGGTAATGCCAAAAACGATATACCAACGCATTCTAATGCTGGCGATAGCAACTACACCCAAAGCACTCACGACACCACAAACAACCACGCCAATATGAACCACTCTGCTATGGCAATGGACACTCAAAATGCTCCGCCCCATACCCAAGCCTATCTTGCAATGATGAATAAGATGGGCGATGAGATGAGCAAAGCGGGCAATCTTGCCGATGCTGATACCGCTTTTGCCAAAGGTATGATTCCGCACCATATCGGAGCAGTTGAGATGGCAAAAGTACAGCTTGAATTTGGCAAAGACGAAACAATGCGAAAGCTTGCCCAAGCGATTATTAATGGACAACAAGCCGAAATTGACTTGATGAATGGCTGGCTGAATGGCAAAGACACGACCACCCAAAACGCCAACGCCCCACACGCCAAAGCCTATGCCTTGGACAATTCACACAGCGAAATGATGACGGCAATTTATGAGACCGACCCTGATGTCGCCTTTGCCAAAGCGATGATTCCCCACCACAAGGGAGCGGTCAATATGGCAAAAGTGCAATTAGAATACGGCAAAGATAAAGCAATGCAAGATTTGGCAAAGCAAATCATCAATGCCCAAGAGCCTGAAATTAAGCTGATGGAAGATTGGCTAAAACAGTAGGGGCAATAAGGCAAAAACACCGCTTTTGATAAAGCGGTATTTTTTATTGGCAAAATTATTTTCAGGCAGCCTGAAAAAACACAAAAAATCAAGTGAAAAATTGATAAAATAACAAGATTTTATCAATTTAACTTTCTTTAAGAGTAAGCAATGACACAGACAGACAAATCCCTATACGGCAGTTTGGCGGTGCTACTGGCGGCAACCTTGTGGGGGACGACAGGCACAGCAGCCGCTTTTGCCCCTGATGTACCTGCGATGGCGATTGGGGCGGTGGCAATGGGTGGCGGTGGATTTTTGCAAGCCTTGCTCGCCCAAAAACAAATTCGCCAAAGTACCTTGCAAATCAAGTCACATTGGCTGCTTTGGGTGATTGGGGCGGTGGCGGTAGCCGTTTATCCGCTTGCCTTTTATGGTTCAATGCGTCTTGCCGGCATTACCATTGGCACGGTAGTAACCATTGGTTCAGCTCCGCTTTTATCGGCACTGATTGAATATGTATTTGATAAACAAGCCTTAAATTTGCGTTGGGCGATTGGGGCGGTGCTGGGTGTGGTTGGAATGGTTTTGCTCTCACTTGCTGAACATCACAGCGAAACAGGCAATCAAGCCCTTATCGGCATTGTGCTGGGCTTAATCGCTGGGCTGACTTATGCCCTATATTCTTGGACAGCTCGCAAAATGATGTTACACGACATTGCACCCAAAGCCGCAATGGGGGCGACTTTCGGCTTGGGAGCGGTGTTTTTATTGCCTGTACTTTTGGCGACAGGTTCGCCCCTATTGGCAAGCGTGAATAATTTTGCCGTAGGGCTGTATATGGCACTTGTGCCGATGTTTATTGGTTATGTGGCATTCGGCTACGGCTTGGCAAGGGTTAAGGCAAGTACCGCCATTACAATTACTTTATTTGAACCTGTGGTAGCGGCACTTTTGGCGGTGGTGATTGTCGGCGAACGGCTTGGTGTGCAAGGCTGGATTGGCATTGTGCTGATTTTGGCGTGCTTGCTTTGTATTACTTTGCCTGTGGGTAATGGGGTAAAAAGTGGGCATTGAGTTTTAAAACACCGTTTTTTAAATAAAAGCGGTGTTTTTTATTTGATTTGAAATTGCATTCTAAACGCATTCGCCGTCTGCCCTTCATATTTTTTAAAAAATTTGGCAAATTGCGTTCCATCAATAAAGCCAAGTTCATCGGCAATGGCGTTAATGGATAAATTACTATGAACCAGCAATCTTTTGCTTTCTAATAAAATGCGTTTTTCAATCAATGATTTAACGCATTCGCCTGTTTCATTTTGACAGGCGATATTTAAAGTTTTGGGCGAACAATGTAAACGATGGGCATAAAATTGCACTTGTTTTTGGGTGTAAAAATGCTTTTCTAATAATTCTATAAATGCCCAATAGCGTTTTTCGGTTTTGCTTGCCAAATCTTTGTTTTGATAAAATTTGTGCGTTAAATAATATAAAAAAGCGGTGAGTTGATTTTGTAAAAAAAGCGTTTTAAAAGTTAAATCCCAAATATCATCGCCACTTTGTAATAACTTACCAAAACTGATTAAAATTTCTGCGTCTTGTTTATTAAAAATTTGCACGCTCGGCACGGTTTTTAACGCCACAGTTTTTAATAAAAATTCATCTCGCCACGCCACAAAAAAGCCATCGCCATTATCAAAATCAAGCACCCGATGAACCTGATTGGGGCGAATCAGCACCGCTTGCCCTGCCTTTAACATCACCTGCTCACAATCAAGCATTTGTATTATCTGCCCTTTGGTGCAAATTATCCACACAAAAAAATCCAAGCGATGAATGCTGGTCAGTTGTGCCACAAAATAGCGGTCGTATTCGTCATCGGATTGCAAATATTCTTGCAAAAATCCACAGCGAAAATTGGCACCTTTGAGGGTGGGCGTGAGGGTGGGAATGGAAAAAGGTTTCATTTTTACCCTGTTTTGCTTGGATTTTGGCTATTGTAGCATAATTTTGGGTGGGTGTGGTTGATAAAAATGGGGCAAATTTGCCATAATTTCCCATTTTTACCCCATATTGGTTTTATTTTGACATTTTTATACCCTTTAAAACCCTTTATAATACCAAAAATTTACCACAATAGTGACAAAATGGCACTCCAAGACAACGGCTATATTTATAAACCCGACGAACAACCCTTTATGGCAGGTTCGCCCGCCAGCCCCATTCACTCGGGCAAAAGACAGCTTGCCTATGTGCTCATTGGGCTGTTGCTGATTTTTTGTGCAGGACTACAAAACGGCTTGATGACCGCCAACCTATCGCAGGTGCGTGGGGCATTGGCATTAGATGTTATGCAAGGGGTGTGGGTGCAGTCGGCATATCTGATGGGTAATGCGGTTGTAGGCTTTATGTGGCTGAAAATCCGCCAGCATTATTCTTTGCAAAAGTTTGTGCGTTGGACACTCTTAATGATGTTTGTGAGCAATGTGTTACAAGCCTTTGGCAATCATTATCAGTTAGAACTCATTGCTCGTTTTATTATGGGCGTGGGCACAAGTGGGCTTTTGACTTTGGGAATGTTTTATGCGATGCAAACCTTTCGGGCAGACAAGGCACTCGTTCCACTTGCCCTATCGGCAGGGTTGATGCAGGCGGTGTCTAGCCTGTGTTATATGATTTCGCCCACGCTGATGGCGGACGGCAATGTGCAGGCGATTTTTATTTTTCAGCTTGCGATGACGCTGATTTGTCTGTCGGCTGTGCTGTGGTTGCCCCTGCCAAAAGGCTATCACGAGCCGTCTTTGAGCTGGCAGGACTGGCTGACCTTTGTGCTGTTTGCCACAGGTATTGCGTTGTTGTGCGGTTATTTGAGTTTGGGCAATATTCTGTGGTGGACGACCGATTGGCTGGGCTTTTTGCTGGCTTTTGGCGTGGGGCTGATTGGTTTGGCGTTTTGGTTTGAAGCAGGGCGAGAGAGACCACTCATTGACTGGCATTGGGTTTCGGCTCGGCAGATTGCTTATCTTCTGCTGATGGCGATGATGACACGGCTTTTTACCACTGAGCAAAGCGTGGGGGCTGGGGGCGTGTTAAACCTTATGGGGCTAAGTAACGAGCAGTTGTACGATTATTATAAAATCATCTTTATTGCAAGTTTGGCAGGGCTTGTGATGAGTATCGCAACCTTAAACCCCAAAGATGTGCGTAAAAATACCGTCTTTGCCCTGCTTGGCATTGCGGTGGGGGCGTATTTGGACATTGGTGTGACGGTGGATACGCCTGTCAGTCATTTTTATATGAGTCAAGCGATGATTGCGTTTGCGACTTTTTATTTTTCAGGTCCTGTGATGCTTGAAGGTATGGTGCGGGCGATTGCAAGCGGTCTTGACCAGATTGCAGGTTTTGTGGCGGTGTTTTCGGCAACGCAGGTGCTAGGCGGACTGCTTGGCAATGCGATTTTTGGGGCGTATGTGAACATTAAAACGCAGGGATATTTGTCCAATCTGACTGCCCAAATCGTCCTTGATAATGGCACCATCACCGCCCAAAATGTGCGTGGGGCGGTACAAATGGCAAATATGGAAGCACGGATTTTGGCGTATAACGATTTGTTTAGTGCCATTTGGCTCGTGGTCAGCGTGCTATTTATCTTAAAATTTATGGTGTGGGCATATCGCCGTTATCATAAAATCGATGTCTTAGAAGTGGAAATGCAAAAACTCCAAGCCTATTTGGCAAGCGACAGAAATCAAAAATAAGCGAGCATACTATGAATACCGATGAAAACATACAAACACAACCAGAAACTTGGCAACCCAAGAAAAAATCGCCTTTTAAACGCTTACTGATTTTGGCGTTATTAATTGCAGGCGTGTTGGGGATTTTGTATGCGTATCAATTACCGCCCTTTTCGCCCAACTATATTGAAACCAACAATGCCTATGTGCGGGGCAAGCCTGTGGTTGTCAGCCCCAAAGTGGCAGGTTATGTGCAAAAAATTATGGTGCAAGATTATGAATGGGTGGAAATGGGTCAGCCCCTTGTGCAAATTGAAACCGACCAATATGAAATGAAAGTATCGCAAGCCAAAGCAGGCGTGCTTGCACAAGAGACAAGCCTACAAAAAATCAAACAAGCCCAAACTTCCGCTGTTGCCAATGTCGCTGTAATGGACGCCAACATTGCGTCCGCTCGGGCAAGCCTTGACAATGCACGAGTGGCTTACGCCCGAATGGCGGAGCTTATCAAAATTGACGCTGTTTCTCGTCAAGCCTATGACGATGCCAGCACCAATGTCAAAAAAGCAGAAAGTGCCTTAGCCCAAGCCCTTGCCCAAAAGAAAAATGCCGAGCAGGAAATTGGCAATGTCGTGGTTAATGAAAAGAGCAATTTGGTGGCGATTGACAACGCCAAAGCAGGACTTGCCCTTGCTGAGTTGGAGCTGTCTTATACCACAATCAAAGCCCCTGTGAGCGGACGGCTGGGCGAGATTACCGCCAAAGAAGGGCAACTGGTGGCAGTGGGGACAAATTTGATGAGCGTTGTACCGCCCGAGCATTGGCTGATTGCCAATGTCAAAGAAACCCAAATCGGTCAAATCGCCATTGGACAACCTGCCCAAATCACGGTGGACGCCTTAGGTGGTAAGCAAGTTTTGACAGGCAAAGTGGTACAAATCGCCCCTGCCACAGGCTCAGAATTTAGCGCCAATAAAACCGACCCAAGCACGGGTAATTTTATTAAAGTTGCCCAAAGAGTGCCCGTCAAAATCGCCTTTGATGACAATCAGCCCAATGTTAAGGAGATTAGTATGGGAATGAGTGCGGTGGTAAAGATTGAAAAAATTGCAAAATAAGAAATATTGAGCAAACACCGTCCAAGTGGAAGTTTGGACGGTATTTTTCTTTTTCAATTTCCAAAAATTTCCCATTTTTACCCTATATTGGTTTTGTTTTAACCTTATTTTATTGGATAAAATAGTCTCACTTTTTTTTAGATTGGCTTTTTAATCAGTGAGAAATTTATGAAGCATTTTCTTTTAAGTATTGCTATGGCGTTTGCCAATGCTCGCTGGAACTTGATGAAATTCACAGTTATAGTAAGTTTAAAAAAACTACTGTTGGACTTAGATTGCCATTAACCGATAAACCAAAGATATACTAGCCTTTGTTTGTGGTAAACAAGACACCAACACCTTTAAAAGATTGTACGGTCAGCTAAACAGACATAACATTACTTTGTTTTGTAGTGATTGCTGGAAAACTTATCAGGAAGTTATTCCAAGCCACAAACACCAACAAAGCAAGAAAGAGACTTTTACCATAGAAAGTCATAATGGTAGAATTCACCACTATCTTGCAAGGTTTAAACGCAAAGGCAAATGTTATACCAAATGCCATAAGATGACAGAGAATTCATTAAATCTACTTTTTTGCTAAGTGGAATGGTAGATTGAGTTATGTATGGTTGGTGAACAATGCCAAAATTATTAAAAGAAGGGGCTGAACTAGATTAGCAGCTATGCTATGCTAGTTTTATGAAGATAACTCGTTGTAAACTAAGTAAAAAAGTACAGTTAACACTACTTGAATTTTTTGTTGCAGAAGTAACCACCAGAACTGTCACAGACTTGGTGTAAGCGTGGTCGTGGTGCGGGTGGTAAGACTGCTTTATTTGGTCTTTTAAAGCGTCATGGTAAAGTCTTTGTTATGGTGGTTAAGATACCAAATCAGATACCTTAATACCCATCATCACAAGCAAAATTAAGCCTGATGGCATTTCTTGATGTCAGTGTTTTAAGCATTTTAGAATTAATCATTCCAAAGAATTTGCTAAAAATCACAACCACATCAATGGCACCCCAAACTTCTAATCTCAATCCAAACGCATTCTTAGAAAGTATAATGGTATTGACAAAAGCACTTCCACTTGTTTTTAAAATAATGCGAGTTTAGCTTAACTATGGTGCACCATCTCAAAAGCTGAAAACTTTGAGAAAATGGTGTGGAGCTTAGGCTAATCTAGTACAGCCCCATATTTTTTAAGTTCGTTTGGTGTAAATACTAAGCAAATCTGCTATGAACGAGTGATTGTTTCTACTACGAAAAGTTCAAGTAGTTTGAGTTAGACTTTTTACTTAGTTGACAATGGGTTATCTTCATATTTGTAGGATGTTACATTGTGTAATCTGCTACACCCCCAAGATTTAAAATGGCAATATTGTCTTCGGCACACTCCACCATACCAACGTATGTGCGGTGTAGGTTGGCTTATCTGCTATATCTGCTAGGTTTTCTGGATAACCCTAAATCCAACTTTCCATCACAAATGGCGATAAGTGACATCAAAAGCGTTTAGATATTTAATGTTCGTGTAAGCATTATGCCGATTGTATGACATTCATCTACACAAACGCAGTATTTACGCCCCCACAAACTCCCCACTATCTTTAAGCCACAGCCCTATCATCGCTTGGGCAAGTGCAGTTTTGTTGGGCTGATTGATAAGGTAATGGGCAAGCGTTTGGGCGATATTAAGAAGCCTCTCATCTCGTACGATGTCTGCCAGATAGTAGCCCATGTCGCCTGTTTGGCGTTTACCCAGTAACTCGCCTGCCCCCCGAAGCTGTAAATCTTTTTGGGCGATAACAAAGCCGTCCGTACTTTCTCGCAAGGTGTTAAGTCTTTCAATACCTGTGGGTGATAGGGGTAGTTGGTACAGTAGCACACAAAAGGACTTTTCCGACCCACGCCCCACCCGTCCACGCAGTTGATGAAGTTGAGACAATCCCAGTCGTTCGGCATTTTCTATCACCATCAAAGAGGCGTTGGGTACATCTACACCCACTTCAATGACGGTGGTGGCGACCAGTAGGTCAATATCACCATCTTTAAAGGCGGTCATGACAGCTTGTTTATCGGCAGGTTTCATTTTGCCATGTACCAGTCCTGTGCGTATGTCAAGCCTGTCGCACAAATCTTCATACAAAAGCTCAGCAGACTGGGCATCTAGCGTATCAGATTCCTCCACAAGTGGGCAGACCCAGTAGGCTTGTTTGCCATTTTTACAGTTAATGCGTATCCGCTCAATCACTTCGTCTCGGCGGTCTCGGCTCACAGTAACAGTGGTAATGGGGGTGCGGTTGGGCGGTAACTCATCAATGACTGACATATCCATGTCCCCATACATACTCATCGCCAGTGTACGAGGAATGGGCGTGGCAGTCATGGCAAGCTGGTGGGGAGTCGTGCCTGTCGCTCCTTTGCCGATGAGTTTTAGGCGTTGCTCCACGCCAAAGCGGTGTTGTTCGTCAATGATAACGAGCCCCAATTTGGCAAATGCCACCCCATCTGAAAACAGTGCATGTGTCCCCACCACGATTTGCACTTCGTTATCCAATATCGCTTGTAGGTGTTTGTTGCGTTCTTTGGTGGTTTGTTTGCCAGCCAGATAGCCCACGCCCACACCAAGCGGTTCAAACCACCTTTTAAAGTTGGCAAGGTGTTGCTCTGCCAAAATCTCAGTCGGTGCCATGACTGCCACCTGCCAACCACCATCAATGGCATGACAAGCAGACAACCCCGCCACCAAAGTTTTGCCCGCTCCCACATCACCTTGCACCAGTCGTAGCATGGGTTTGCTGGTGGTCAAGTCCGCCACAATCTCACTGACGACACGCTGTTGGGCGTTAGTAGGGGCAAAGGGCAAATGAGATAAAAGTTGCCCAGATAACGGACTGACACGCTCGCACAGGGGAGCTTTGTAGGCGTGTAGGTTTTGTTTGCGATACAAAAACACAAGCTGATGAGCGGTCAGCTCCTCCACAATCAAACGCTGACAAGCAGGGTGAGTGCGGTCTTTTAACCCTGTCAAAAGTGCCGTTTGGCTAAAAATATCCGCCTGTGGGTTGGGCAGATGTATGGCGGTCAGAGCTGATAACAAATCCCCCTGCGATGTCATGCCCACACGAGCAAATTCATCATCAGACAGACAAGTTAAGGGAGCTTGGCGGACAGCATTGAGAGCAAGGCGGATAAGCTGGCGAAGTTTATTTTGGTGGAGTTTTTTGATGGTGGGATAAATGGGTAATAGTCCACTTTCAAACACTCTTGTGCCTGTGATGTGGTATTCTGGGTGTGCCATTTGCAGGCCATAGCGACTTAGCCTTATTTCACCAAAGGCAGTAATGTTCGCCCCTACCGTCATTGTGGCAAGCAAAGTAGGATAAGTTTTAAAAAACTGTAATACCACCGTACCTGTATTGTCGCTTAGGCTGACCGAGAGTCGTCCTTTGTTGCTTGCCACATCAGTGATGACCCCTGCAATCATGCATGATTGACCATTGATGACTTGCCCCATAGGTATGGCACGGCTACGGTCTTCGTAGTCTCGTGGCAGGTGCATAAGCAAATCAAAAATACGAAAAATACCAAGCTCGGCAAGTTGATTGGCTAAGGTTTGTCCCACGCCTGCTAGGGCGGTAATGGGCAGGGTAGCAAAATGGGTGGGGTGCATTTTGTGGTTAATTATCCAAAATCAAGGGGTTGATAGAAAAAGTGATTGCATTATTAAAAATTTGATAAAGTTATCCATCAAATTTTAACATCATTGCAAATTCATCTTTGGTATATCAAAAATTATAATCCAATGGTGTGTGATATACGCTTGATGGATTGGGTGGTTTAAGTATGATTTCATCAGCTACAACACCCAATTTTAAAAAACAACCGCCCCAAAGAGCGGTTGTTGATATATCAGTAATTGCCAGTAATTGACCAACCATTGACGAGTGGATAACGTCTTTCACGACCAAAGGATTTTTTGCTGATTTTGGTGCCGATAGCTCCTTGACGGCGTTTGTGTTCGGCTTTATCCACCATAGACAGCACACGCTCAACCACTTGGGGGTCATGCCCTTCGGCGCAGATGGCTTTGTAACCCAAATCTTCGTCAATATACAACCGTAAAATGGCATCAAGCTGTTCATAATCAGGTAAACTGTCTTGGTCTATTTGGTTGGGGCGAAGTTCAGCTGATGGCGGACGAGTGATGACACGTTCAGGAATGATGGCGGGTTCGCCAGCATCTAGACAAATTTGGTTGCGATAATTGGCAAGCTTATAGACATCTGTTTTATAAACATCTTTTAACACATTAAATCCACCCACCATGTCGCCATATAAGGTGGAGTATCCAACTGCATTTTCAGATTTGTTGCCTGTGGAGATGACCATATGCCCAAATTTGTTGGATAACGCCATGAGTATCACGCCACGAGCACGAGCTTGTAAGTTTTCTTCGGTAACATCAGGCACACTTCCTGCCAAAATTGGTGCTAAGGCACTATTGAGTCCTGCTACCGCATCATGGATTGGGCAGACAGCATAAGGCACGCCCAAGCGGTTGGCTTGGATACTGGCATCTTCTAGACTCATGCTAGATGTGTATTCATAAGGCATCATCACCGCATGAACTTTATCCGCCCCCAATGCATCCACCGCAATGGCAAGCGTCAAGGCACTGTCAATACCGCCTGACAAGCCCAAAATTACTCCCTTAAAACCTGAACGATTGACATAATCTTTTAGACCAATGACAAGAGCGTTATAAATCTGGGCTTCGTTGCTGTATGGGGTTGGGGCAGTTTCTTGGGTGTTGAAGGCTTGGCTTGCCACATCAAAAGTTGCCATAATAAGTTGATTGGCAAACTGCTGACCTTCGTGAGCGATTTGACCATCTTTTTGATAAATGAGCGAACCACCGTCAAACACCACATCATCTTGGGCACCTATGGTATTTAGGTATACAATGGGCAACTGATGAGTGATGGCATGGCGATGTAGCAGGGCTTTACGTTTTTCTTGTTTGCCAACTTCAAACGGTGAGGCATTGATAACAATAACAAGCTCTGCCCCCTCTTGTTTTAAAGCCTTGATGGGCTTATCATGCCAAATATCCTCACAAATGAGCAGACCTATGGTTGTCCCTTTGTAGTCAAACAGGACGTTGTTGCGACCTTCTTTAAAATACCTGCGTTCGTCAAATACACCATAGTTTGGCAAGCATTGTTTGTGATAAAAGCCTTTTTGAGTACCACCTTGCAAAATCGCCACCGAGTTAAATGTACCAGTACCATCTACGTGTGGATAACCCAAAATAATGGTGATGTTTTCTACTTGGGCTAGGTCATTCATGGCAGTTTTGACACGCTCAGCAAGCGTTGGGCGTAATAGCAAATCCTCTGGTGGATAACCAATCAAGGCAAGTTCTGGAAAAATAACAATATCTGCACCACGAGCTTTGGCATCTTGGGCAAGTGCTTTCATTTTACGGACATTGCCTGCAATATCGCCTACCCAAAAGTTGGTTTGCATGAGTGCTAAGGTGAGTGTGCCAACAGGAGTTTGTACTTGTTGAAGTTGTGTTTGGTCTTGATTTGACATTTTATTATCCTAGCATTTTGTTTATTTGTCTGGGGTATGTTACCGTAAAAAGTCCGATGAATCACCACAAAACCACCCCAAAATCCTATGTTTTGTCATGACAATCATGAAGTTTGACAAAAGCTTTCATAGTATAGCACAAGTACGTTTTAATTTGTGGTATAGTATGTGAAATTTTTAATGAGAAAATCATGTTTGCTTTTGTTTTAAATGTCATTATCATTTTGGTGGTGATGAAGTTATTTTTTAAATTCATGTACCCTAAGCCACCTAAACATTTTTTTCCACAAGAAGGTGATGACACCACACTTCGTACGTGCAGTCATTGTGGACATACGCTAGCAACTTATCGAGGGATTTTGGTGCAGGGCAAACAAGGTGAACCAGAGCGGTTTTTTTGTAATGATGAACATCAAACGCTGTTTGAACAATCTCAATCTCCATCAGGCAAGGATGTTTTGCCATGAACGTCTATCTGGTCGGTGGTGCGGTGCGAGATGCCTTGCTAGGTTTGCCTGTTAAAGACAAGGACTTTGTGGTGGTGGGGGCAGATTTTGATGAGATGAAATCGCTTGGCTTTGTTCAGGTGGGGGCGGATTTTCCTGTGTTTTTGCACCCTGATACTCATTTTGAGTATGCCCTTGCCCGTGTGGAGCGAAAAAATGGTACAGGATATCAAGGCTTTGCCACCAAGACAAAAGGCGTTAGCTTATCAGATGACTTACTTCGCCGAGACTTGACCATCAATGCCCTTGCCATAGAAGTGGGCGGGTTGTTTGATGACACACCCAAAACAGGGCAAGTGATTGATTTTTATAATGGTTTGGAAGATTTAAAGCACAAAATCCTACGCCACATCTCCCCTGCTTTTTGTGAAGACCCTTTGCGGATTTTACGCACCGTGCGGTTTTTGGCTCGTTATGCTGATAAAGGTTTTAAAATTGCCGATGAGACCATTTGCCTTATGCAACAAATGGCACAAAATGGCGAATTGGGGCATTTAAGCCGTGAACGCTTATGGGCAGAAAGCATTAAAGCAATGGAGGCTGGCACAGGGCATTATTATTGGCGTGCCTTAAAAGAGCTTGCCATTTTACCATATTTTTTAAAAGAATTAGATGACTGTTGGCAGGACAACACCATATTTGAACAAACCATCGCCAATTTAACCATCGCCAAAAAACACAACATTGCGGTACAATTTGCGATTTTAACCAGTGGTGATTTGTATGATAAATATTTAAATAAAAATTTGGTTGCCAATATTGCCCAAAAACTCAATACGCCAAAATACCCTGTGCAAATTGCTCATTTATTGATAGAATTTTATGATATTTTTAATCAAACACCAAAAGCAAAAGACATTCTAAATTTAATAGAAAAAACCAAAGCTCATCAGGGCAATTTACAAAGTTTAGAAGATGTTTTAAGTGCCATTTGTATTATCAATAAAGAGTTGGATAAGGTTAGATTATATGATTTTTTAAAAACTGCCATAGCCCAATATAAAAATATCAACATCAATGATATTGATAAAAGTTTAACAGGCAAAGACATTGGCATAGCATTAACAGCTTTAAGAGTACAATATATTCAAAAATTAATTAATAATACTTTTGGAGAATATAATGACTAATACAAAAAATTGCCAAAAGGTTGCTCTTATTACAGGTGGTAGCAAACGCATTGGGGCAAGTATTTGCAAGGCTTTGCACGCCTTTGGTATCAATGTTATTATCCATTATGGCAAAGGTTTGCAAAGTGCCAAAAATTTGTCTGATGAATTAAATGCCATTCGCAAAAATTCTGCCAAAATGATTGGTTTTGAATTTATTGATATTGATAATATAACAAAAACCAATGCATTTAAAAATCAAGTATTAAATTTATTTGGTCGGCTGGATATTATTATTCATAATGCGTCTAGTTTTTATCCTAGTGATTTAAATGATGAATTTGAAGTGTTAAATCGGCATTGGAATGATTTGTTTTTGACCAATGCCAAAGCCCCATTTTTTATTAGTCAATTATTTTTAGAAGAATTGCAAAAAAACAATGGGCAAATTGTTAGTATTTTGGATATTCACGCCGATAATAAGCCCTATGTTGGTTATTCAATTTATACAATGGCAAAAACTGCTCATAAAGCAATGGTGCAATGTTTGGCATTGGAATTAGCACCTTCTATTCGTGTCAATGGCATATCCCCTGGGGTGAATATTTTACCGCCAGACTTTGATGAGGCAATGCGTGCCACTTTAACAAATTCTGTTCCCCTAAAACAAATCGGCACGCCTGATGATATTGCTGGTGTGGTGATTTTTGTTTTAAACGCCCCTTATATGACAGGGCAAGTGATTGCGGTGGACGGTGGGCGAGGATTGACCTTAAAGGGGGGCTAAGTACGACATCTTGACTTTTCCCAAAAACTGCCTATAATTAGTCTAAATTTTTAAACTTTTAAGCAAATAAAATGAACGAACAAGCCCACGCAATGCGTCTTTTAAAAGACTGTATCCCCATTTTTACCGTGCTATCGGACGAAAACCGCCATTTGATTTTAAAACTGCTTCTTGAAAACGGCAAAATGAAAGTCAATGACATCACCGAAAATCTGCATTTATCACGCCCTGCGGTGTCGCACCATTTAAAAATTATGCTTTCTGCCAATGCCGTCAGCGTAGAACAAATCGGCAAAGAACGCTTTTACAGTTTGGCGATGAAAGATGAAATTGAAAAAATGGGTGAACTCGTTGAATTGATGAAAAAATATTGCCCAAGTAATCAAGGTTAATTTTTTAAAGGAGTAAACAATGAAAAAAGCCGTATTTTTATTGGCATTATTGACAGCGCCGTTTGCCCAAGCTAGCGATTATGTGCTACCGATTATTGAATGTGATGGCAGTGCCAATGTGCGTGCCAAACCCACGACTAAAAGTACAATTTTAACCGAATTAAATTACCAAAGTTCCGCCCATAAAGTTTTGGGGAAACAGGGAAATTGGTATCATATTGACTTGCCAAATCAAAAATCGGGTTATGTGCATAAAAGTCAAGTGATGATAATGCATCATTATGTGGTGGACAGTAAGGACGGTTCGGCAAATGTGCGAGATGGTCATTTTCCTTACAGTGAATCTATTGGCAAAACGAATGTTTTAAAAGTATTGACGAACGGTACTCGTGTGCAAATTATTCCAGAACTTAATAAAGGCGATTGGTTTTTTTATAGCCAGCAGGGATTGGCAAATAAAGATGAAAAATCAGAAGGCTATATTTATAAAAGTCAGTTAAAAAAGGTGGATTAGGCAAGCAAATTCCCCTTTTGCTTTCAATAGCGACACAAACGCCAAAAACCGCTTTTACAGTTTAGCGATGAAAGATGAAATTGAAAAAATGGGTGAACTTGTGGCATTGATGAAAAAATATTGTCCGAGTAATCAAAGTGAATGAGGCAATCAAGGTAAATAAAATGAAAGCAATTGTTATTGGTGCAACAGGAGCAACAGGCAAAGCCTTAAGCCAAATGTTATTAAATAATGAGCATTATCAAAGTGTGGTTGTCTTTGTACGAAAGCCTGTGGCAATCACACACCCAAAATTAACCGTGCATTTGATTGATTTTGACAAGCCTTCTGATTGGGCGGATAAAGTATGTGGCGATGTGCTGTTTTGCTGTCTTGGTACAACTTTAAAACAAGCAGGCGGTCAAGAAAATCAACGCAAAATAGATTATGATTATCCGCTTATGTTTGCCAATATCGCCAAACAAAATGACATTGCACGCTTTGTAGTCTTATCATCAGACGGAGCGAATGCAAGTAGCCGATTGTTTTATTATCGTTTAAAAGGCGAATTGGAAATGGCTTTGCAAAATATTGGCTTAACCCATTTAACCATTTTGCGACCGCCTTTATTAAAACGAGAAAATAGCGACCGTTTGGGTGAAATGGTCAGCGAAAAAGCCTTGTCATTTTTAAATCAATTTGGTTTATTCTTATCCGCCAAACCTATGCCAACCGATGTTTTGGCAAGAGCAATGATACAAGCGATTGCTGATAATAAAACGGGGATTTTGGAGAAAGGGGAGATTTGGAGGTTGGGGAGCGATTGATGAAAAAATATTGTCCGAGTAATCAAAGTGAATAAAATGACTTTTTATCAAGATAAACAAGTTATTCCCTGTTCTGTTTTTGAATGGGGTTGGGAGACTTTTATTGATTTTAATATATTGGAAAAACAAATTGAGAAAAATAAAACTTACTTAGTTATACAAGATAATCATTTTAACCCTTTATCCAGTTGGCACAATAAACAAAAAATCCCAAATAGCGATATTGGGCAAACCAAGATATTTTTGCAATTTAACCGTAATGCAGAAATCAATGGAGAAGAATTTAGCCAAGAAGAAATTGATTTTGCCAAAATTATTATCGGTAAAGTTATTAATATTAGTACATTAGAAAATTATAATTCAGTCATAACGAAAACTTTTTTTAATTATCATCATTTGACTCCTGTTTATTGTATTGAAGTCATTGATATTTTTTATTTAAAAGAATATTTATTTGGTTCAGAAATTAGCAAATTAAATGATTTTAAAATTCACAATCAAAGCGATTTTAATTTTTATGGATTAAATCATTCTTATGATAAATATAATGTAGATGCCTATTTATTAGACGATGACTGTATTTTTATCAGAACACATTTATCCGAATATTCCTTTCAATATTACATTGTGGTTAAAAAATTGATAGATGATAAATGGGCGTTTTTGATTAAGTTTTTTGCCGACTTTTATTGCGATACTGATAGCTATCAGTTGGCAAATTATTCATTAACTCAAAAAGAAATTAAGCTATTGTGTGCCAATAACTTTACGTGTTTAAGGTTTTTTATGTAGTAAAATTCCTTGACTTCCCCACCTTCCCCTTTATAATAAGTTTAAATTTTTAAACATATAAACTTAAAAGAGACATTCTATGCTATTTCAACCCTTTACTTTCCCAAACGGCACCACCGCCAAAAACCGCTTTTTTAAATCAGCGATGGAAGAACAGCTTGCCGACAACAACAAACCCACCCAAAGCCTTGTTAATCTCTACCGCACTTGGGCAAAGGGCGGAGCAGGGGTTTTGGTTACAGGCAATGTGATGATAAACACACAGGGCAAAGGCTCGGTGGATGATGTTGTGGTGTCAAACGAAGACGATTTGAATATGCTCAACGCGTGGGCGGACGCTGGCAAAACAGACGGCACATTGATGATTATGCAAATCAACCACGCAGGCAAACAATCGCCCAAAGCGGTGGGTGCCGTGCCAGTTGCCCCAAGTGCCGTGCCACTGACTGGAATGGACGGTTTTATCAATCCGCCACGAGAGCTGGCTGGCGATGAAATTTTAGGATTGATTGATGGCTTTGTGAAGACCGCCCAAATTGCCCAAAAAGCAGGGTTTAGCGGTGTGCAGATTCACGCGGCACACGGCTATCTTATCAGCCAATTTTTATCGCCCCACCACAATCAGCGAAACGATGAATGGGGCGGCAGTTTGGATAATCGTATGCGATTTTTAATTAAAATTTATGAGGGTGTTCGTGCCAATGTCCGTCCTGATTTTTTGGTGGGGGTCAAGTTAAATTCTGCCGATTTTCAAAAAGGCGGATTTGATGAAAATGACAGCCTTGCCGTGGTGGAAAAATTGTCGCAAATGGGCATTGATTTTATTGAAATTTCTGGCGGTAATTATGAAAGCCCTGCCATGCTGGCTGAAAAATCCAGCACCCGCCAAAGGGAAGCATTTTTTATTGACTATGCCAAAAAGATGAGAAAAATCAGCCAAGTGCCACTCATCATTACGGGCGGATTTAGAAGTAAAGAGGCGATGAATGAGGCTTTAACAAGTGGTGATTTGGATTTGGTGGGCATTGCTCGCCCCTTTGCCCTTGTGCCTGATTTGCCCAACCAAATCCAAAAAGGCACTTATAGAACACTGACCACAAACCGCATTCAAACAGGTATTGCGTTTATTGACAAAAAAGCAGGGGCAATGCTTGAAATGAACTGGTATATGAGCCAGATGCGTTTGATTGGTGAGGGCAAATTGCCCAATCCTGACTTATCGGCTTGGAAGGTGCTATTTAAAACTTTATGGGAAAATGGCAAGGCGGGATTAAGTACGGGGCGAAGTTAAGCAAATCACACCGTTTGGAGAAATTCAAGCGGTGTTTTTGTTTTAAAATTATTCAGGTAGCCTGAAAATCATTCCCATAATATGTTATAATATCTCGAATAATCATATTTTTGAATAAGAAAAACACCAAAATATCTTGATATTTTGGTGTTTCACATTCTAATCAATTCATATTAAACACAGGAACAAGCTATGCCAAACGAAAATTTTTATGTCTTTCCACCAGAACTTTTTGACCCCACAAAAAGCAAGGATCCAAGCAGTCGGATTCATCGGCGATTTGATAATGTCAAAAACACAGATTTGCCCAATCCCATTCACGACATTATGAATCACGCCCTTCAAGAATGGCTAAGCCAAGAATCCAATAAAACGCTCAAAGATTCACATGTCATCAAAACATATCAAGAGATATTAGACAACTATAAACCCACCCGCAGAAAACAGCCCTATTATTATCTTGAATGGCAACCCGATGTGAATTTTGAAGCGTGGTATTTGCATATGATAAAAACCGCCAATGCCCACGGTCATATTGTGTATTCTGATGTGGATTTTGGTTTTTATCTGCCTGATGGCACAAGCATTCCACAACATTTTCGCAAGCGTCTTGAAACAATTGTTCAACAACAACAAGAAAATATACTTGAAAGTGGTTATGAGACTGTTATCAAACTCCTACAAGAAGAAGCCAACAATCCGCCCGATGCAACCAAAATGAGTAAGCATTTATCCAATGTTCACAGCAGAGTGATGATTTTTTCTGCTATTTTGCAACATTGTTTTGATAAATATGGCATTAAAGCGACCATTTCCAGTAAAACGGGGCGAGATTTTAGGGTCATTTGTCATTGGCAAGAGGAGGTAAAGTTTATATTAAATTATGAAATTTACGACATTAACTCATTTGAGATTTTTGAACTCTCTTGTGGGATTAGTGTAAATTTCAAAAACCCAATCACAGTAGAAGATTCAGAAACACAAGATGTTTATCAAATGAGTGAAAGAGACCTATTTTGGAATAATCGTATAAACTTTGTGATTGCTTACTGCGAACAACATAAAGAAACCTCATTAACCGACCAAGATTTAGTGAAGAGGGCTCACGACACTTTTGCAGCTCAAAATATCACCAATACGGTAACGGCACTACACCATAAACTCACTGAGCAGATTGATGATTTTGTGAAAAATGTCTATCAATATGGCAATCTGTATGATTTTATTGATGCCTCTTACCAAGAAACGCATCCATTGTATCCCTATTTGTGGTCATCAACGCACAGAGTTTATGGAGTTAGTGGAGTTAGTGATATGCTCATTTTCGCAGATTATGTCAAACACCCCAAACTGCAAGAAATGGTCAAAACACAAGCGTTACGCGTGAAGAATGCCCATAATAATGCCCATAAGGTCAGTTTTGGCGAAGTCAGATATTTGGATTTTTATATCGCAAAATATTGCCCAGAGTATCAAAAGTTGTGATGTTTTTAAAGCGGTAAGCGTAGTGTGGGTGCTTGCACCCACACAATTTCAATGTGCCAAATCATTAAGCTATCATTTTTCAGGCTGCCTGAAAACCCGTTTTCCATTTTTGAAAACCTACTTTCCAAAAATAAGTATTGTTTACAATTTAATTTTACACTAAAATAATCCCAAATTTTAACCAAATCCAATGAGAAAACAAAATGTTAGACTTTGAAACCACCGTTCGCATTCGTCAATCCATTCGCAAATTTTTGCCCACACCGATGAGTGAGCAAGACATCAAACAAATCCTTGCCGATGCCCAAAATGCACCGTCTGCTTGCAATACCCAGCCTTGGCTTGTACATATTGCCTCTGGCGAAATGCTAGAACGCTTAAAAGCTCGTTTTAAAAAGACTTTTGAAGCAGGCATTAACGATGCCGATTTTGAATTTAATCAAGAAAAATATAAGGGCGATTATGAACCTCGTTGGCGTAACCAATACAGCCACGTTTTTACCACCAGCTACGGTATCCCTCGTGAGGATAAGGCGGGTCGTCAAGTGGTTTATGATGACAACATCAACGGCTATGGTGCACCGCATATGGCGTTTTTGTTTATGCCAAGCATTGACAATCACGATGTCAATATCGCAAGCGATGTCGGTATGTATTCGCAAACCTTTTTGCTCTCGCTAACCGCTCGTGGCTTTGGCGGTATTCCACAGCTTGTCCTTGCGATGTTTGCCAAAGATGTGCGTGAGGAGCTGGGCATTTCTGAGAACTATAAACTCTTACACGGCATTTCATTTGGCTACCCTGATTGGGACGCAATGCAAAACAAACACCACTTGGGGCGTGTGCCAGTAGAAGAGAGTGCGGTGCTGCATTGGTAATTTTAAAAACACCGTTTTTAAGATTAGAAATGGTGTTTTTGTTTTTCAGGCAGCCTGAAAACCCTTTTCCCCAAAAAAAATAAATTGTACAAAATAAAATTTTACACTATAATTATCTAAATTTTAATTTAAAAAGGCTAAAAAAATGAGTCAATTATTCCAATCCTACACCCTAAATAATGGCGTAGAAATCAAAAACCGCCTTGTCGTTGCCCCAATGACCCATTTGGGTTCTAATCCTGACGGCACACTGGGCGAACAAGAACGCCAATTTATCAAAAATCGTGGGGAAAATATGGGCATGTTTATCACGGCAGCGACATTGGTTGCAGACGGTGGTAAGGCATTTGTTGGGCAACCGTCTGCCACCCACGAAAGCCATTTAGATGGTTTAAAAGAAACAGCACAAATCCTACAAAATCAAGGCACAAAAGCCATTTTGCAAATCCATCACGGTGGCATACACGCCATTAGTGAGCTAAATGGCAAAGACAAAATTTCAGCCAGCAACCACACCGAAAGTGGCACTCGTGCAGCGACCGTAGAGGAAATTCACGAGCTTATTCAATCATTTGCTAATGCAACCGATTTAGCCATTCGTGCAGGGTTTGACGGTGTGGAAATTCACGGAGCGAATGCCTATTTGATTCAGCAGTTTTTCTCTCGTGAATTTAATCATCGCACCGATGAATGGGGAGGAAGTTTAGAAAACCGTTTGCGTTTTCCACTTTCTATTATTGATGCGGTGGTGGGCGTGCGTGAAAAATACGGCAAATCTGACTTTATCATCGGCTATCGTTTTTCGCCCGAAGAGGCAGGCGAAAATGGTTTGACAATGGCAGATACCTTTGATTTAATTGATAATTTAGTGAACAAGCCACTGCAATATTTGCACATTTCGCTGTGGGATTTTTATAACAAAGCACGGCGAGGGGCGGACACCACCAAAACCCGTATTGAACAAATTCACGCACGCATCGGCGGTAAGTTGCCTTTGATTGGCGTGGGCAATCTCTTGACAGGGCAGGCGATTGAAAACGCTTTTGAAACAGGATTTTGTGAATTTTTGGCACTCGGCAAGGCGGTGATGTTAAATCCCAATATCGCCACACTGCTTAAAGAAAAACGCTATGATGAAATTGTTAGCGAATTTGACCCAGAGCGAGCTGACCATTATGGCTATCCCGACCTTTTGTGGCAATATAATTGCGATGGCGGAAACTGGCTACCGCCTGTCAAAGGCAAGCCCCATACCCCTTTGAATGTGTGATAAATCATAAAATACCGTTTGGGTTTTTAATTCAAGCGGTGTTTTTTACTTTTTTCTGCCCGCTATGCTTTTCAGGCAGTTTTGAAAAATGGCTTTAAAAATCAAAAAAATGCAATCATACCCCTTTAATTTTTTGGAAGTTATTTTATGCAAAACATCTTAATCATTAACGCCCACCAGCCTTATGATTTTTCAAAAGGCGAATTAACAAAGTCCTTAATTGATGTCGCTACCAAATCATTGCAAAACAAAGGCTTAATCGTCAAGCACAGTAAAGTTACCGATTATGCCGTTGCCGATGAGCTTGAAAAATGGCAATGGGCGGACGCAGTGATTTTGCAATTTCCAAGTAACTGGATGATGATACCGTGGCTTGCCAAAAAATATATGGACGATGTCTTTACCGCAGGAATGGGTGGCATTTTGTGCAACACGGACGGTCGTTCATCAGTCAACCCAAGTATCAATTACGGCACAGGCGGAAAAATGCACGGCAAAAAATATATGCTCTCTGCTACTTTCAATGCACCCAAAAATACCTTTGATAATGCACAGGAATATTTATTTGCTGGCAAAGGGCTTGATGATTTGTTTTTCCCCATACATTGTAATTTTAAATTTTTTGCAATGGAACAATTGCCGACTTTTGCCTGTTTTGATGTGATTAAAAATCCAACGATTGAACAAGATTTAAAGGATTTTGAAAGCCATATCAATCGGTATTTTTAAATATTTTTTTAAACACCGTTTAGACTAATAGTTAAACGGTGTTTTTATTAAAAATACCTTTCAGGCAGCCTGAAAAAAATCACACCTGCCAGCTTTTCCCACCGTCCCATTTTTCCACCAAAAAATCAATGACCGCTTGCACACTCACAGGGCGGTAGGTACTTTGCGGAGTCAAAATGGCAAGCACAATCTCCTCATTGCCACTGGCAATCGGAATGTGGGGCAAAATCGGCACAAGTTTGCCTGTTTTGACTTCATCAGCCACCGCCCAATCAGGCATCATCACAATGCCCTCACCGTCCATTGCCATTTGAATCAAACTGTCCGCATTGTTGCTGACCATTTTCTCTTTAATTTCAAGTATTTGATTTGTATTTAAATTTTTAAAACGCAACACGCCCAATTCCCCACGATAAAAAAGCCCCTGATGTGTCGCAAGCTCATCAGGCGTTTGGGGCGTACCGTTTTTTGCCAAATAAGCAGGCGAGGCAAGCAAAAAATGGCGTTGGCGAGCAATAATTTTTTGCTTTAAATTGCTGTCCATCGGCTTTGCAATTTGGGATAACGCTTGGCAAGCTCGCCCAAATGCGGTGTGATGTGTTTTTGCCCAAAAAATACAGGGGCATTGATGGCGATGATGCCGTTTGGTTCTGCGTTTTTTTGATGTAGGGTTTGATTGAGTGTGTCAAATTGACCCAATATCGCTTGGGCTTGCTCACGAAAAATCTCGCCAGCTTGCGTAAGACTCATCGCACGGGTGTTTCGGTAAAACAGTGTTTGCCCAAAATCGTCTTCAAGCTGTTTGATTTGCCGAGAAATGACCGAACTTGCCACATCGTATTGACGGGCGACTTCGGAAAAATTCTTTTCTTTGGCAACGACTAAAAAGAGTTCTAGGGCGTAAAAGGTGGTGTTTTTGGGGTTCATTTGTGCTGATTGGGTAAAGGTGTTTTGTAATTGGTGCTATTTTAGCAAATTTTAAATAATCTGAAAACATCAATTGATTTAATCATCTTTAAATCTTGACAAAAGATTTTTTTAATCTTACAATATTTTCCTATATGAGGATTATTTTACTTAAATTGAGAAACCTTATGTCACTACTCTCCTACTTTAATCTGGTTGCTCATCGACCTGATATTTTGATGAAAAATACGGTCTATGGCTTGGAAGATTATTACCAATTTCTTGAACGCAACAAAAAATACTTGGAAAGTCCCAAGTCGGTTAAGCATTTAATGTGGGAAAAAATTACCGATTTTCCAGAAGACTTTTCCCCGCCCGAACAAGGCGTTTGGGTTCAACTGTGCGAACCGCAGAATGTGCAGGAAAATGTTGATGCGGTGTTTAAGTTGTTTTTAGATGAAAGTAACACCAATGTGTATGAAGCTGATGAATCCAATTGGCAACAGGTGGGCAGCGCAGTGAGTGAGTGTTCTTATTGCGCCAGCAAAAACGGCACGCCCAAAAAACTCTACCCAACCAAAGAACACGCCCAAGAAACCATTGATTATGCTGGGTTGAGTTTAAAAATGTATGAATGCCCACATCAAAAAGGCTGGCATTTAAGTAAAGACCTATCTGGTGAAGGTATTCGTTTTCATTGTGGTAATGACATTAAAATTTTAAACAGGAACCCTGAAAAAGAATGGTTGTTACTAGAAAGACTGCCTGAAAAATCAGTACTGGTTTTAAGACCCAATACTTACCAAATCCAATGCCAAATCAAAGCGATTCAATCGTTAAGAAACAGACCAAAGCTACAGCATTTGCCCTTATTGCGATTATTTGAAAGTAATCAACACGCCAAATGGCAAAATAAAATTAGGTTGGAAAATAAAGAACCTGAATGGTTGGTCTTAACCGATGACGCTCGTGAAGGAACTGATGAGCAAAGAAATTTTGTAGAAATCGCCTTAAACACACCTGATTTTGCCATTTTGGAAGGGCCTCCGGGGTCAGGTAAAACCACTGCCATTTGTGAATTAATTTTGCAGTTGGCATTGCGTGGAAAGCGGGTTTTGTTGTGTGCTTCAACCCACGTTGCGGTGGATAATGTGTTAGAGCGCTTGATGTCGGAAAATAATCCGCATCGTGAGAAGATTTTACCTGTTCGCATAGGCGATAATGCCAATTTGTCGGATAAGGTCAAAGATTATCAACTTAACAATTTTCTTAAAACCGAGAAAAAGCGTTTATTAGATCATTTGCGTGATACCAAACCATTAAGTCCATCACAAAAAATGTTGCAAGAGCAATTAAACAAAGGCAATCAGCTGATTGAGCGAATGGTGCTCGATGCGTCTAATCTGGTGTGCGGTACAACGATTGGTATTTTGCAACACCCTGATATTAGGGAAAAAGGGCGACAAGAACCGCAATTTGATGTGATGATTATCGATGAAGCGTCCAAAACCACTTTTCAGGAATTTTTGGTGCCTGCATTATTGGCAGAGCGCTGGATTTTGGTGGGCGATCCCAAGCAATTATCGCCTTATGTTGATGATGAGGCGTTGGCGGTGAATGTGGAAAGTTGTTTGTCGGAGCAATACCAGCGAAATGCCTGTTTAGATGTGTTTTTGGCAGGTGAAAATATGAAGAACCGTGCTACGCCTTGTATCGTCAGCAAAAATCCAAAAGAGATTGCTTTTTACGAACAACAAGCGAAACATCAAAAGGTACTCATTGGTTCGCCAAACAATACGCAATGTTTACCATTTTCGCAAATCGTGGTGGGTGGTGAGGATTTTTTTACCGCTTATCAAGAAAATTTGCCATTGGATATTGCTTATTTCAGGCAGCCTGAAAAATTACCTGACAGCATTATCCGCAAAAATCGTGCCTATCTGCGGTTAAGTGATTTAAAAGAGGAGCAAACCACTTGGGAAAATGAAATTTCTTGGCGTTTGGCACGCTGGTATGAACAGCGGTTAGCAGACGAAATCAGCCAAGACAATAAAACCAGCCAAAAATTAAAACAAGCAGTGGAAAGATTGCTTCCAGCCCCAAATGAGCAAGGCAAAAATCCCACTTGGGACAATTTAAACAAAGTCCGTAAAGTGGCATTGCCGTCTGTATTGGAATTGTTGCAACAAGGCTTTGAACGCAGAGACGGACAACGAGACGGTACGGCATTAACGGACGGTTTGCCAAACGAAATTTTAGAAAACCGCTTGATAACCTTATCCAACCAGCACCGTATGCACCCTGAGATTGCCGAATTTTCACATCGCTATATTTATCAAGAACAAGCCTTGTTTAGTCCTACAATGATGGCAGCCAAGCGAGCTTGGACTTATTCCTCGCAAAAACGAGTGGTTTGGCAAGATGTCGCTGGTAAGAAAAACAACTTTAATGCCAATCTAGATGAAGTGGAGCAAATCATCAAATCCTTGCAAGATTTTGATAATTGGGCAAAAAACAATCCACCTGAAAATGGCGGTGCTTGGGAAGTGGCAATTTTGACTTTTTATCGTGGGCAAGAGCGTGCGTTACGCTATGCCTTACGCAAATGGACAGGAAACAATCGTGGCTTTCGTTATTTTCACAAAAAACACGGTAAAGACAGTTATTTGGACATTCAAGTTTGTACGGTGGATAGATTTCAAGGACACGAAGCCGATTTGGTGTTACTCAGTTTTGTCAGTCCGCACGCCACCAGTTTTTTGGAAAGCCCAAATCGTCTAAATGTTGCCATTACCCGAGCGAGGTATCAATTGAAAATTTTTGGTCATCGTCAGGGGCTGATGAAATCATCGGGCATTTTAGGAAAATTTGTGCAATTTGTTACCGCTTGGGACAAAGAAATTTAGGGGTTAAAAATGAAGAAAGTGATGAGCAATGATTTGATTTTACGCCGAGACATTCCTATTGAAACTTGGCGGATACAAGGTACGGTGTTAAAAGCACAAGAGCGGTCGGACATCTTGTTGGTTTTGCAATATGTGAAGGACAATATGAATGCAACTGCAAAAGGCTTGGCAAAAGAATTGTTATTTGAGGAAAATGCCCGTTTGGTGGTGGCAGAACGCTTGTTGCAAATGGCAGAAAGATTGGGATTGGTAGAAAGCCATCGCCAACATCATCGGATCTATTTCTTAACCGAAAAAGGTGAGTTGGCATTACAAGAAAAAGAAGTCTTTGTTCCAGAAGATGGGTTTTGGGAAATCAGTTTTACCAATGAGCCATTGTTACCGCATACCATTGTGGATTTCAAGCCTTTTGATGAGCCAGAAGCATTTAAAGAGGTACGCAATAAAGGCGAACTTGAAAAACGCAAAGATAATATGAAAACCATTTCACCTTGGATTAGACAAACAGCTTTTCACGCCGTTAAACCATTCTTAAATCAAAAACAAAATATTTGGATTGAGCGTATTCAGCCCAAAGGTGAGCGAATAAAAAGCAATGTTGTATTAACTTTGGAGTGGAATGTTTCTAAACAAACCATTCGTCTTTTAAATGGTCAGAAAGTGGTTCATCAATTTACTTATCAAGAGTACGACCAAAATCAGATTTGGCAAATTTTGCTAGAACAAAACAGATGGCAAGATGATTGGGACTGGGCAAAAAACAGTATGGCGATGTTATTTGATGAAACCGATGAAAAAAGTCGTCAAACAATGACAATAAATTTCTCTTTCAGGCAGCCTGAAATTGATGATTTAGGGCAGTTTAATGATTTTACGGCTGAAAATGTTGCCATTCACGCCATTGATAAAGATGCTGCGATAGAGTGGGCGTGGTGGCGTTTAATTAACAATATTAACGATTTTGCTGATGAGCAGACCTATCAAAAATGGGTAGGGCAAGCCAATGCACCGTTTGCAGAATATGTTTTCAGGCTGCCTGAAAGAGATGAATTGGCGAAACGCTTTTGGCAAGATGAACGATTTAGTAAAAAAGCGTGGTATTTAATGACCGCAAGCGACTGGCAAATTTAATTTTTTGGAGAAATAAAAATGGCGATTTTAGCAAAAACTTATACACAAACCGTCAGCCAAAAAGAGCAACTTATTCCTGTGGCGTGGCTTAAACAAACGCCAAACGAGCGTCATTTTACAAGTAATGGCGATGTGATGATCAGTCATTCAGACGGCAGATTAAGTCAATTTTTGGTTCATCTTATCAATCAAGCCCAAGAAAATGTACTGATTTGCAGTTTTTTATTGGCACATCAAGCGATTGAAGATGCTATTTTTCAGGCAGCCGAGCGAGGCGTGTGTGTGTATTTAATGCTTGCCAGCGAAAATCGTTTGGAAAAAAGCAGTGATGATGAATTTAGCCAAAAATGCGAACAGCAACATATTGCGATGTTAAAGCGCTTGGCTGGCAAAGTTTTCATTCGCTCTGCACCGCATTATCACGCCAAGGCGGTATTAGTTGATGCTCTTAATGCCAATCATCACGCCAAAGGTGTTTTATTGACCGCCAATATTACCTTTGAGGCATTGGCACGCAATGAGGAATTGGCGGTTGTTTTACCTCTGCAAGCCATTGAAGAGCTGGTATCATTTTTCCGTTGGGGATTTTTTGCCGATGCAGAACATCAAATGCTGGACAACCACAAATTTGAAAGTGTGCATAAAAAAGCCATTGAATATCCGAAAAATCATCAAATAATGTGTTTTACTTCCAAACAAGAAAACAGTATTTTAGAGAAAGCCTTGCATTTAATTCAACAAGCCAAACAAGAAATTATGGTGTCTAGTTTTGGATTTGATGAAAATCATCTGTTGATTGAAAAGCTGTGTGAAAAAGCCAAACAAGGCATTTCGGTAAAAATATTAACCCGTATTCGCCTAACAAATATGAATGCCTTGATTAAATTAGCACAAGCAGGTGCAAAAATTTATGGTTTTCAATGGTTACACGCCAAAGCGCTTTATATTGATAACAAACAAGCGATGGTAATGTCCGCTAATTTGCAAAAACACGGTTTAGATGAAGGCTTTGAAATCGGCATTCAACTCCATCATCAGGCTATTTTGGAATTAAAAGCGTGTTTGGATTATTTTATTTCCCAAGCCAATTATGAATTACGACTTGATTTACCACTGGGACATTACTTAGGTGAGATGAAATATTGGGAAAATCAACAATTTATTGATTTGACAATACAAGCTGAAAAGATTGAAAATTTACCTGATGACATTGCCGATTGTGCTTCGGATTTATCCAAAAATATCATTTTACCGAAAAGTGATTGGCGTAAAAATCCTGTGCAAACAATGGTGTATCGATATCAAGTCGTAGCTCCTACTTTGCCGAATAATGCCAAAGAAGTGTTTTGGGAAGAGAAAAAAGCAAAGCCCATTGAAAAAGATAAGCACGGCAATGATAAAAAGCCAGAATTTGAAATCATTAAGCACGCTTATACGCCAAAAGTGTTCGTATCAAATGGGCAAAATTATATTTTGATTACTCAGGAAGACGAGTTGAATGAGGCAATTCAATTGAGAAATCAGAAATTTAAACAAGCTAAAATTGTAGTAGCAAAAGAGAAAAAATAATGGCAGAGCATACCCTAATTTGTTGGCAATCGGTCAATCACGGCAATGATGTTTTAATGAACAGTTTGGCATTGCTAAGTAATCGCCGTATTGCCATTAAAAAAGTCATTTTATTGCGACAATCCGACAATATAATTGATATTCAAACCGATAGAGATGTTCAACTTGAACAAATTCAGGTGCATATTGGCGACGATCCAACCAATCATCAAAAAATATATCAAGCCTTATGTGAGCAGATTTTACCGAGAATTGCATCAATCCAAAATCTACATATCAATATTTCGCCCGGCACGCCTGCAATGCACGCCGTGTGGCTTATTTTGCACGCAGGAGGGCGCTTGCCCAATGGCGCACGCTTGTGGTCTTCACAATTTAATCCACAGACACAAAGGCACAGCATTAGAGAAGTTGATTTTCCAATTAATACCTATCTGTCAGAAATTCATCAACTCAAAAGGCAAAAAACAAGTTGGGCAATTTATGATGCTGAGCCCAAATCTGTATTGCGTGAAAGAGCATTGGCGGATTTAAAAAAATTCAGCCAATTAAGCGACATTCCTTTACTAATTTGCGGCGAACAAGGTATTGGAAAAAGCCGCTTGGTAGAAAGTTTGGTGCAAATCATCAAACAAAAAGAAGTGATTGCAATTGCCTGTGGTGCATTAGATGAACATAATGCCGACCGAATTTTGTTTGGCAACAAAAATGAAATGGGTCTATTGGAAAAAGCTCACCAAAATATTTTATTTTTTGATGAAGTACAGGATTTGCCCAAATCTGTTCAGCGTAAATTATTGCGTGTATTACAAGAAAAAGAGCGAAAATTCCGCCCAACCGATGATGTTGAAGAAAAAAATGTCATTTTTGATGTGGTTTGTACCTCGCATCATTCTCCTGCTGAATTGGCAAATATTTTGGAGAAGGATTTTTTTGACCGAATCAGTTTATTGTCTGTCCATTTTCCACCATTGCGAGATTGTAGAGAAGATTTGTTAGACGATTGGCAACAAGTTTGGAATGAATTGCGAATGCCTAATTTCCCAAGTAAAGCACCAACCAATCAGCAACTCATTCATTTTTTGAATACTTCTGCTTTGTCTGATAATTTTCGTGATTTGCAAAAATTAGTTTGTTTAATCATGGCTTATTGGCAAGAAAATGATGTTCAGGCTGCCTTAAATCAGGCATTGGAAGTAATCAATACGGGGCAAAACCCACTTTTTGCTTCAACAGGTGAAATGATTGTTACGGGAGTAACTCGCTTAGAAATGCTCAATCAGTTTAAAAAAGAAATCGCCATTAATGCCAAAAATCGCTACGGAACTTGGCGAAAAGCAGCAGAGGCATTAGATTGCGATGAGAAAACATTAAGGCAAGATGCGAATTTATAATGGTTATTTTAAAGGAATTGATGCAAATTTGGTAAAGGTGTTTTGTGATTGGTGTGATTTTAGCAAATTCAGAATGCAATTAAAATACACCATCTTTTCATCACACGAGCATTTTTATGAACAACCGCATTTGCCAAATTTTAAATATTGAAAAACCCATTATCCAAGCCCCTTTGTCGTGGCTCACAGATGCACGCCTTGTTGCTGCTGTGGGCAATGCTGGCGGTATGGGTGTTTTAGGGCCGAACGCTGGCTTAACCGCACAAACTGCCGTTTCCACCTCAGAGGAAACCGCCCAAAAAATGCGTGAAGAAATCCAAAAAGTCAAAGCCTTAACCAATAAGCCCTTTGGTGTGAATTTAATCCCAATGGCAGAAAATGACATTTGGACTGCCCCAATGGTAGCCGTTATCAAAGATGAAAAAGTCCCTGCGGTGGTCTATACGGGCTATGGCGAGGGGACAATTAAGCCAGAACTGTTTGCTGAATTAAAACAGGCAGGCATCAAAATCATCTACCGTGATTTAAACCCCACACCAGAAAATACTCGCCTTGCCGAGCAGGCAGGAGCGGATATTATTGTCGCCACAGGCTTTGATGAGGGTGGAACTTTGCCAGCAGTGGCTTTGGGGACTTTTTCTATTGTGCCACTGATTGCCGATAGCACCAACTTGCCTGTGATGGCGGCTGGCGGTATTGTGGATAGACGCACCGCCAAAGCGGCTTTGGCACTGGGGGCAGAGGGCGTGTTTGCAGGCTCGCTGTTTTTATCAAGCATTGAGAGCCGTATGCACACTGCTGTAAAAGAACGATTGGTTCAATCAAATGGTTTGGATTTAATGTTGTTTCGCACAATGCCAGCGTATTATCGTTCGCTTTCAGGCAAACTGGCGGATAAACTTGTGGCAATGGATAAAGCGGGGGCAAGCAATGAGGAACTGGGCAAAACAATGGGCGGACTGCGTGGCTTGCGTTTAGGAATGCTGGAAAACAACAGCGATGAGGGCTACATTTCGCTTGGTACAGGCATTGGAGCGATTAAAGCGGTTCGCTCGGTGGCGGACATTGTTGATGAGTTGATGGTGGGGATTAAAGGGTAATTTGATTTTAAAACACCGTTTATCGTGATGATAAGCGGTGTTTTTGTTTTTAAAATGGGCAAAATAAACCTTTCAGACAGCCTAAAAA
>NZ_BCYQ01000026.1 GCF_001598275.1 Moraxella oblonga NBRC 102422 | reverse complement strand
TCGAACCATGGCGGAAAACCGCCCGCAGGCAAGCTTGGGGCGAACGGTTTTGCTGTATAGTTTTGATATGAATTAAGTATAGCGTGGCATTTTGTTTCTTGGTCTGCGGTCATCATTTACTCCAATCTAAAAAATGTAAAATTACGCTAATACTACGATATTCGTAGTAAAAAATCAAGAAAAATATACGAAATTCGTAATTTTAACAATCTGGGTTGAAATTATGAATGTGCAAACAACGTTTATTAAACGCCTCAAAGAAGCAAGAAAAACCAGAAAACTCACCCAAGAAAAATTGGGCATCATGGTGGGATTGGACGAATTTGTGGCAAGCACCAGAATAAACCGCTATGAAAAAGGCGTTCATGAGCCTGATTTTGGTATTTTAGAAAGAATGGCAATCGCCCTTGATGTGCCAGTTGCTTACTTTTTCGCTGATGATGAATTGGCAAAAATTATTTTGCAACATCATTCATCATCTGTTTGGTGATAAATATGGGTTGCGTGGTATGTGTTTATATACGATTGGTGTTGGCGATGTTTTGGGGAGTTTGGTAAGTGGCATTTTTATGATTGATGTTTGTGTTCAATCTTTTATGATTTATGGCAAATTTTAACAAATCCTGTATTCTCCCACAAAACCACCAAAATTTTCCCCACAACCGCTTTATTTTGCGTTATACTGATACAAATTTTATCCACAACAACAAAGGTATTTGTTATGTTTGAACACGTTACCCCCTATGCTGGCGACCCAATTTTGGGCTTGATGGACAAATTTGCAAACGACCCTCGCACCGACATTAAGGTGAATTTGGGCGTGGGCGTTTATTATACCGAAGATGGCAAACTGCCTGTGCTAGACTGTGTCAAAACTGCCGAAAGCCAAATCGCAAATCCACCACGCCCTCGTGGTTATTTGCCGATGGACGGCTTAAAGGGCTACAAAGAAGCCTGCCAAAACCTACTTTTTGGTAAAGATGCCCAAGTTGTCAAAGATGGACGAGTTGCGACCATTGCCACGCTGGGCGGTTCTGGAGCATTGAAGGTTGGAGCGGACTTTATTCATCAATGGTTTCCAACCGCCAAATGTTATGTTTCTGACCCAACTTGGGGCAACCATATCAGTATTTTTGAAGGGGCAGGGCTAACTGTTGGCAAATACCCCTATTATGATGGGGCGACCATTGGTGTTAAGTTTGACGAGCTATGTGCCTTTTTAAAGACCTTAAACGAAAATGATGTGGTGCTACTGCACCCTTGCTGTCATAACCCAACAGGTGTGGACTTAAGCCGTGAGCAATGGGGTGTTGTGCTTGACATCATCAAAGAGTACAAATTGATTCCTTTTATGGATATTGCTTATCAAGGCTTTGGTGATGATATGGACGGCGATGCCTATGCCATTCGTTTGGCAGTAGAAAAAGGCTTGACTGTCTTTGTGTCCAACTCATTTTCCAAAAATCTATCACTCTATGGCGAGCGAGTTGGCGGTTTGTCGGTGGTTGCCCCCACAAAAGAAGAAGCCGATATTGTGCTAGGTCAGCTTAAATTCACAGTACGCCGTATCTATTCAAGCCCACCTTCTCACGGCAACGCAGTGGTGGATATTGTGATGAATGATGAGGCTTTGTTTGCCCAGTGGGTGGGCGAGGTCTATGAAATGCGAGACCGTATCCGCCAAATGCGTCAAAAACTGCAAGATGTCTTGAGTGCCAAATTGCCAGAACGGGATTTTAGCTATTTTACCAAACAGCAAGGAATGTTTAGCTTTACAGGGCTAACGCCACAGCAGGTCATCAGATTGCGTGATGAATTTGCCATTTATATGGTAGAAAACGGTAGAATGTGCATTGCAGGGCTAAATAGCAAAAATGTGGACTATGTCGCAAGCAGTATGGCGGAAGTTTTAAAATAACCTTGTACAAATACCAACCAATTAAGCTCTTTATAAAAAGGGCTTAATTTTTACAAAACAAGGAGCTATCATGACCGAAAATTATAGCGAAAAATACGAAATGCCCTACTTAAACGGCTTTTTGGCATTGGGTATTTTGATTGTGCTGACACTCGTGGTGGCGGTGTCATTTTTTACCATGGGGGTATTTTCAGCCGTGATACTTGCCCCTGTGGTTTATTGTTTTACTCGTTTTCGCACCATTCCTCCCAACACTGCTCTTGTGGGAACGTTGTTTGGTAAATACGCAGGGATTTTGCCATATTCAGGATTTTACTGGCTCATTCCTTTTTATGAGACGACTAGCGTGTCTTTGAAAGTCAGCAACCATCTCACCGACACCCTAAAAGTCAATGACGCCTCAGGCACTCCCATAGAGATTGCTGCCGCCATCGTCTATCACATAGAAAATCCTGCCGCCGCCGTACTAGATGTTGAGAATGCTCATCACTTTTTACACATTCAATCTGAAAGTGCATTGCGAACACTTGCCACGCAGTACCACTACACCAATGACAATGCCAATGAAAGTCTATCAGGGCATTCTGTGCAGATTTTAAACGAGTTTGTCAGTATGGTACAAGAACGTGTATCAGTAGCAGGCATTGAGATTGACGAAGCTCGTTTTACCCATTTGGCATATGCGCCAGAAATCGCCCAAGCCATGCTTCGCCGTCAGCAAGCCGAAGCGGTCATCATCGCTCGCCAAACCCTTGTCAATGGGGCGATTGGCATGGTTGAAAGCACGGTAAAAGAGCTAGAAGCCAGACACATTGTCAAAATGTCTGATGGTGAAAAAGCCAGACTCATCACCAACATGATGACCGTCCTGCTTAGTGAAGAAAGTGCATCACCTGTGCTAAATGTGAGTGGCAATTGACTTTAATCCACCCAAAACAACAAAACCCCAACATAGTTGGGGTTCTGCTGAGGAGATTGTGTGCTACTTGCTTTCCGTACCGTTCCATCAATCATCAGCATTCGTCCATGTGGCTTATCCATTGCCATATCCTTGCTGATGTGCGTATTATGCCAAATTTTGTGATATAAAAAAATACGCAAAAATCGCAAAATTTTGTAAGCAAATACTGACAAATCAGACAAGCAATTTTAAGATATTGCCACCCACAATTCTAATCACAATCTCAATCATTGACAAACTCATGATAGCCACCAACACTGACAAATCAATCATGCCCAGATTTGGTGTAAAACGGCGAAATGGAGCAACAATCGGCTCAGACATTTGCATGATGAGGTCCATGACAGGGTGCATTTTGTTGGCAAGCAAAATAATCCAACTACACACCACCGAAGCGATGATGATGTATTTTAGAGCATCTACAAAATGCAAAATCCCTCTTAACGTCCCCCCAAAAAATAACAACAACGGTGTTAAAGATTTGCCCTCAATACTAGCAAATCCTGCTATCTGAATATAAATCAAAAGAAGCATTAGCACCACCGCAGAAGTGCTAAATTGACCTTTGTTCAAATCAGGAAAAATCCGAGAAAACAGTGTAACCACCGCCGATAACATATAGACACCCCGACCGTAGGGGTGAGTTTTGGGGATATTTGCCAACTGAAACATAAAACGAATAAATACAATCAGCAGAGCAAAATTTACCACCATACCAAATAAGATTGCCACAGGAGAGTCCATCATGTCATTACCCCATTAAAATAATTTGCCAAGTTCATCACTGCGGTCATAACATGCTTGCATGGCTGTACCAATAATGTTTGACATTTCTTTTTGATCAAATACTTCTATCGCCATCGCCGTTGTGCCACCTTTGGAGGTAACTTGTTGTCTTAATGCCACCACGTCATGAGTATTGGCAAGATGTCCTGCCCCTATCATGCTAGCCACCGCCAAGCGTTTGGCATCATCAGCATCAAGCCCCATTTGGCGTGCTTTATCTATCATTGCTTCTAATATATAAAAAAAGTATGCAGGGGCAGAGCCTGCCACCGCCGTTACTGCGTGCAGTTTGTCCTCATCATCTACCCATACGGTCAATCCCACGCTTGCCATGATGAGCTGTGCCAACATTTTATCATCATCACCGACATTGGCAAATAACCCTGTCGCCCCATGACCAACACTGGCAGGCAGGTTCGGCATGGCACGCACGATTTTGTGACTGCCAAAATATCGGGAGAGCTTATCCACGCCAATGCCTGCCATCACTGATAAAATAAGTTTGTCAAAGAGATATGGCAAAAGGCTTGGAGCGACTTCTTTGGCGACTTGAGGTTTGACACACAAAACCACCACATCTGCCCCAGCGATGAGTGTATGGGCGTTTTGGGGGTCAGCAACCAACACGCCTTTTTTGGCAAATTCGTCTCGTTTGTGGGTATTTTTGTCAGACACACCCACCGTCAAATCCAGTCCAAACGATGCTTTGGCGGACAAAAGCCCCTCAACAATCGCTCGTGCCATGTTGCCACCGCCGATAAATACAATGTTTTTGCCATTTAAAATCTTAAAATCTACCATGTCAAACACCCAAATAAAAACGCATTTTACATCAAGCTGGCTGTTTGTGCAAAATATTCGTCACGTTGACACACACTCACAAACGTATCACCAAACTCATCAGACATCGCCATCAATGCCCCTAACATGGTACTGTCTGTTAGCCACCACCCATCTACCCCCATCATCATCACAAGCTCATCATTGACATAAAGCCCCCACAGGTTTTGGCGTTGCCATGTGGGGATATTTAGGGTTTGGTAGAGTTTTTTGTTTGATAATACATCAAAACCTTGTCTATGTTGTCCGTTTTTATTCTGATACATCACCACCACACGCACGGACGTTTTGCCAATGGGTTGGATACAGACAGTTTTATGAATAAACAAAAACTCTAAACTTTGGGGATAACGCCAAACCAGTAAAAACTGCTCGTTTTGTTTTAAAATAGTTTGCTTGGTCTGTGGCACAATGGGCGTATCATCTACATGAGTATTTAACAACAAAAACAGTTCTTGACGATAACGATATAAAATGTGTTTATAACGACAAATAACAAAAGCATGACCTGCCCCACTCACCTGCCAAAAAATCTGTACCCTATGGTCGTTATCTGTGCGATGTGCCAAAGCCACAACATCTTTTGTGATTTGGGCGTTTGGGGGCAACACCTCATCACCTTGCACCCAATGACGCACCACCGCTGACTGCATGGGTTTGGATAATGTTACAAGTTTGGCAACATCTAACATACTCACAACAAGCGTGTGGGGCGTGGCAATCAGCACTTGCTCAAACTTTTCACTCATCATCTGGTGAAGTAGCTCACTGGCTTCACCCATGAACGTGGCAACTTTGGCGATGTTGTCTTTGACTTTTGGATTTAGGGTGGCAAGACTTGGCAAAATATCATTGCGGATAAAACTTCTGGCGTTGTCGGTTGTGTCATTGGTGGGGTCGTCCACATACGCCAAGCCATGCCGATGAGCAAAATCAGTGATGTCTTGGCGACTGATTGCCAAAAATGGACGATGAATGGTGAGATTTTTACCGCTAATGGTGCGGTTTTGCCATGCTTTTATGCCTGACAGACCTTGCACGCCTGCACCATTTATCAATCGCATGAGTACCGTCTCTGCTTGGTCGTCTGCATGGTGAGCAGTCAATAATACATCGCCCTCTTGCATGAGGTTGGCGATGGCATGATAGCGTGCGTCTCTGGCGTGCGTTTCGTTACTTTGCCCCAAATACAAACAAACAACATGACAAACAAAACCACGCTCATTTGCCCACGTTTTGACAAAATCCGCCCACTCATCGTTGGCATTTTGTATGCCATGATTGATGTGAATGAGTGTGGGTAGTTTTTTTAAAACACCGCTTTGATACAACAAATAACACCCAAACGCAAGCGACATAGAATCTCGCCCACCGCTACACCCAACAAATACCGCTTTATCAATGTCTGCAAGCCCGCCTAACACATCAAGAATGGGGCAACTCATCGGCGTCCAAATTTGCGTTTGTTGACAATCTCACTCATCACCGTCTCTATCTCATCATCGCTTAGGTTGGCGGTATGATGTAAAAGCTCAATCATGTCAGGATTTAGGACAAATTTGGCGTGCTTGGCAATCTCATCAATACGCTCATCAAAACCAAGCAAGCCCTTATCATCAATCTCTACATAATCTAGACGTTTTAGGGTGTTTAAGAAACTAGTAAACAATGCTTTATCAAACGCATCTGGCAAGTCATCAGCATACAACAATGAGATACGCTGTGCCAACACATGAGACAGATTGACCACCTGCTCGCTACTTAGGCGGTTTGAGCCTTGTTCGGACAATAGTGTCAATGCCATAAAATATCGCTCCAAACTCTGCTGGGCAGGGTTGGCAAGCACAACAAGCTGTTGATAGGCAGGCGTGTTGCTTTGCGGAGCACCAACCACACCACCACCCAAATCAACCACCACATTTTCTTTGATTAGCACATCTAGCACTTCAAAAATCACCTCACCAATCGTGCGTTGGCGAAATTTTAAAAATAGCTCGGTTTGTAAAAAAGGATACAAAAGCTCGCCAATGCCTGCCAGTTGGTCTTTGCTGATGCGTCCATTTCTTTGAACAAGCGAGGCAAGTAGGCTTGGCAAAATAAATACGTGCAAAATATTATTTTTAAAATAACTTAACAATGGCGCTTGTTTATCCGCCACCTTAATCATATCACCAAGCACATGAGGGAGCTTTTCGGTAAGTTTTAGGGTCATGCCATATTTTAAAATCTCATCAGGGGTCATGTCGGTGATGTGAGTGTCTTTGTCATAGGGCAGGGCTTGGGCGATACGTTGATATAAAGCAATCTGCTCAACCGCTTGGGTTTCGCCCAAGGCGGATTTTGGTGTGGATAACAGCACAAGTGCCAACAGCGATACAGGATTGACGATGACCGCCTTGTTGATGTTTTGTAAAATCTTAACGCCCAAGTTTTGTACTAAGGCATGTGTCTTTTTGGTGTTTTCACTGCCATCATCTTGGGTTTTGACATCAAATTTTTCCATAAAACGGTCTAAATGCAACGGCTCACCAAAAGACACATGCACCGTCCCAAAAATTCGCTCAATTTTTTTGGCAGTTTTTAGGATTTGGAGCAAATTTTCGCTTTCTTTGGGTTTACCCTTCAACTCACCCACATATGTTGCTCCCTCCATGATGCGTTCATAGCTGATGTAGGTTGGGATAAAGATGACAGGTTTGGCAGGTTCTCTTAGGTGACTATTGACCGTCATGGCAAGCATACCAAGTTTTGGTGGTAGCAGACGACCCGACCTAGAACGCCCCCCTTCTATAAAATACTCTATCGGTACAGCTCTTTGCATGAGTGTATGAACATACTCTTTAAAAACTGTGCTATATAGGGCATTACCCTTAAAACTACGTCTCATAAAGAACGCCCCACCGTTTCGCAAAAGCTCACCGACCACAGGTAGATTGAGGTTCTCGCCAGCAGCAATGTGTGGAATGCGTAAGCCACGTTTATAAATCACATAAGACAACAGCAGATAATCCACATGACTGCGATGACATGGCACATAAATCAGCTGATAATCAGGGGCAAGCTCACGCACTCGCTCAAAATGATGAACCTCTACACCATCATAGAGACGCTCCCACAACCTTGCCAAAAACCGCTCAAAAAACCGCACAGTAGAATGTGAATAATCACTGGTAATCTCACCGATATAGCCACTGGCTTCTTTTTTGACTTGGGCTACGGTTTTGCCTGTACGGACGGCTTCTTGTTCAATGGCGGTCTGAACCACAGGTGATGACAAAATCTGCCCTGTTACGTTGCGTTTGTCTGACAAATCAGGACCTACGATACTGGTGCGTTGTTTGTCCAGATAACCCTTTAAACGCTTGCTGATGTAATTGGTCAAATGCGATGCCGTCAAACTCACCGTATCAGCATACTCACCCCTACCGTCTTTGATGAGTGTTTGAAGGTCTTTGGGTTGGGCAAACTGTATGATTGTATCTCGCCCCATGACACTGATGTTAAAAAGCTGTCTGATTTTACTAGGACTGCTCCACTCTTCTGCCATGAGCATATTGAGCAGTGAGTCCTTGTTGTCAGGAGCTCTACCCCATAAAATTGACACAGGAATGAGCTGTATGCGTAATGTTGGCTCGTCCATACACGCCTTGATGAGCCTTTCTAGACGTGGCGAAAAGGCATGTTCGGAGGATTTTTTGTGTTTTAAAAAAATCACAGAGGCATTCTCAGACAATCCTAACGTTTGACAACCTGCCAGTGCAGATGGCAAGCCCAGCTCTTTGGTTTTTAAATCCAAAAGCACGCTGTTTGAGCGAGAATATTCTCTTAGTACATAAAAGGTCGGTACGCTCTCATCAATGGTAGGTATTTCACCGATTGTTTGAGCTTTGACCGCAACGGATAAACTTTTACCAGACAGTTCTTGGTAGATGCTTTTTTGGGTGTGTGTGGTGTTTTTTTGCAAAATCTGGGAGAGTTTGGGAAATTTTAGCATACGCTTGCCACAATTTTAGGTATAATAAAGGATAACCTATTATTTTAGCACTTTCATAAATTTTTGCACAACTCATTTTCAACCAATCTTATTGAGATGATTTGTGTAAACAATTGTTTTTATTTAACTTATCATCACATGACCATGACAAACCAGCTCATTACCGATTTATTGTCCGCCCTAGAACTCACCAAAATCAGCCATGATACCTTTTTAGCCCCAAGTTTTGATTTTGTTGGAGCAAGAGTTTTTGGCGGTCAAGTCCTTGCCCAAGCCATGCTTGCAGGTGCAAAAACATTAGAATATGACAAACCTTGCCACAGTTTTCATGGCTATTTTTTAAGGGGTGGCGACATTCGCTATCCTGTGGCGTATCAGGTGCGTAGACTTCGGGACGGTCGCAGTTTGTCCGCTCGCCAAATCACCGCCGTACAAAACATTCCTAGTGAGTTTGGCGAAAAAGAGCAGGTGATTTTTAGCATGATAGCGTCATTTTCACCCATGGAAGGCGGACTGGACTATCAACCAACCATGCCTGATTATCCGCACGCTGACACCCTAAAAGATGAGCAAGATTTAAAACAACAATATCTTAGCGACATTCCCACAGCCCTGCACGAACGTTATCTAAAACCTCGCCATATCCAAATCCGCCCCATCAACCCACGCCACCCCCTAAACCCTGCTCCAACTGACCCCCACCAAGCGGTGTGGCTCAAAATTGCGATTGAAAGTCAGCCCATCGCCATTCATCAGGCACTGCTTGCTTTTGCGTCTGATTATTATCTGATTAGTACCGCCCTCATGCCACATGGTTTGACTTATGGTACGCCCAATTTGCAAGTTGCCAGCATAGACCACGCCATGCATTTTCATCGCCCCTTTGATGTTAGTGAATGGCTACTTTATGACATGTGGAGCGATACCGCAAGCCATGCTAAGGGGCTAAATCATGGGCAATTTTGGCAAAATGGTCATCTGATTGCTACCACCGCCCAAGAAGGGCTGATGAGAGTGGTGGGGGCGGAGCATTGATTGTTGTGTATTTGTACCTTTGATTATGTTATAGCAAAAAACTTTGGAGTATATCATGAAAACCTATCTATTATTGATGATGGGTGTGCTATTGGCACAGACCACATGGGCAAATAGCTCTTATTGGCAAAAACCACCAAATTGGAACGGACTTGATGGCTATTCTGGTGTTTGTTATGACATTGACATGGCGTATTTTAACCATAATTGCAAAGACACCCACATCAATACCGCAGTCCAACTAACCATAGACAGCCAAGGCAACATTACACATGTCAGCAGTCCAAAAACAGGCAACCGATCACTTGACAGACAAATCATCATTGCCTTGAAGAATAGCAAGCTAAAACCCTTTACACCCAACGGCAAAGCGGTGGCAGGTACGGCAAAGTTGCCACTCATCTTAGAAATCCCAACTGAAAAAATCACCCCAAGCCGTACCGACATCACCCATATGCGTCATCAATGCTTGGCAGATACGGCGTGCGATATGGACGAGCTAGAACACGCCTTACAAAAACTGCATGTACAACCTAACAACCGTGCCACGCCCACACCATAAATACATCATCAATGGTGTGATTGGTTTTGGGTGATGAGTGTGATTTGTCAAAAGTTACAATTTAAAAAATTTGCAAAAATCATCTGATAGGATTTTGTTTTATAATAGTTGTCATTGATATTTATCCCTAAATACCCATGAAAAAATCACTCATCGCCCTAGCCTTATTGTCTTTGTTGTCAGCATGTAGTCAGCCTGCCACCAAAACCACGCCCACGCTCACCAATGACGATATCGCCAAGCTCATTCCCAAACACGTCAAAAACCGCCCAAGTTGGGCATCGGACATCGCCAGCGTCTTTGATGAACTCAAGCTGCACAAAGACACCCAAAACATCTGCACCGTCATCGCTGTCATTGACCAAGAGTCCAACTTCAACGCCAATCCTGCCGTACCCAATCTGGGTCAGGCTTCACTGCGTGCCATTGATGATAAGTTAGAAGACAAACTTGGCAAACAGCTTGCTGGACTATTTCGCACCATGCTGACCACTCGCCCCACTAAGGACAACAGTTTTGAAAAACAAATCAAAGCTGTCAAAACCGAAAAGGAGCTTGATGAACTGTATCAGAGCATATTTGATTATTTTACCACCACCTACAAAGTCTCAAAACTTACAAACCTTACCAAACTGTCAGGCGAAGGCATAGACGAACGCCTAAATCCCGTTACCACACTTGGCTCAATGCAAGTCCACATCAACTACGCCAAACGTCACCGCCGTGCCAACATGAACGACCGCACACTTAGACAAGACATGTACGGACAATACGGCGGATTGTATTATGGCATTCACAGGCTCATGAATTATCAGGCAGATTATGACAAACCAATTTATCGTTTTGCTGATTATAATTCTGGGGTGTATTCTTCTCGCAATTCAGCCTTCCAACAACGTGTCGCTACTTTGACAGGGCAAAAACTTGCCATTGATGGCGACTTGCTACTCTATGGCGGAGGTGGCGTGTCTGATAAAATCGGACAGACCGAAAAAGCACTCATCACACTTTTGGCAACCGCAAAAACTCCCATGAGCGACAAGCAGATTCGTGCCGACCTAAAAAAAGAAAAAACCAAAGCCTTTGAAAACACCCAAACTTATCAATTGGTGAATGACTTATTTGAGCAAAAACAAGGCAAAAAACCCAGCTACGCCATCATGCCCCAAGTGGTCATCAGTAGCCCCAAACTTTCCCAAGACTACGACACCAATTGGTTTGCCACACGGGTGGACAAACGCTATCAGACCTGCATGACGAGTGCAAAATCTTTGAAGTTATAAACAAAAGGAAAAACTCATGACCATCATCTATCTGCACGGACTTGATTCCAATCCCAATGCCAACAAAGCACTCATCACGGCAAATTATGCCAAAACGCTTGGTGTTGATACCATTCGCCCTGATTTGAACTGCCCGCCCGATGAAGTGGTATCAAAAATCTTGGCACTCATCAATGACAACCCCAACTGCGTACTGGTCGGCTCATCGCTTGGCGGTTATTTTGCCACATTGCTGTCCGACATGACAGGCACGCCTGCCATACTACTAAATCCTAGCATACGCCCAGATTTGTCTTTTAGACGATTTTTAAAAGATAATTTTAATGAACAAACACTCACAAATGACACGACCATTTACACCACCACAGGAGGCTGGCAGATTAAATTTGGTGATTTGGCTTGGTTTGAAAAACACCCATTAACCATAAAAAACCCAAATAAAATCAAAGTATTGCTAAAAATGGGTGATGAACTATTGGACGCATACGCCACCCAAGTTTTTTATGAAAATGCAGGGACATTTGTCCTTGCCCAAGATGGTGGCGACCACCGCATGAGTGATTATGACACCCAAGTGACCACTGTGGTGGATTGGGCTTTATCACTGACCTATTAACCCAAATCGGAGTATGTTATGCACACTTTATATATCAGCACCACCTCACCCTACACTCGCATTTTGCTCATGATTGCAAAATCAGAACAGGTAGATTTGGCTCTAAAATTTGTTAATCCTTGGGAAAACCCTCCTGAACTGACCGCCATCAATTCATTTAGCCAAGTGCCAGCTTTACTGCTTGATACAGGCGAGGTCATCACCGAAACACCGCTCATTATTCAAGCCATCGCCCCACAAGTCTATGCCAACACCGCCACCGATTTGCCCCACATTGCTAAGGCATTTGGGATTTTGGCACAGGGCGTGCGTGCGTTTTCTATCGAGCGGTTTACCCCAGAAGGACAAGAAAAACACCCCTTTGTGGCACGCTCCACTAAGCTTTTGCAGGCTACTTTGTCAAACTTGCCCACCTTGTCGGCTGACAGCACCTCTTGGGGTGATAGAGTGCTGATGTCTGCTCTGATTTGGATTGGCTTGCGACTGCCCCATGTGTTTGAGACGCTAAGCGAAACCAACAAACAAGCAGTGCATCAGTTTCACCAAAGTTCACTCATGCAACAGCTAGATACCAAGGCGTTGGAAGCCAAGCCAAGTAGAGTGCAGGATTTATAATCCTAATTTAACCCCAAAACCAACCAAAATATGCCATCATACTTCCTATGGCATATTTTAGTACAACTTACAAATCTCTAAACTGCCTTGATGAGTGTGGCAACTTTACCAAGTTGCCATAGACTTTTATAATTCACCCTCATACAAGTCAAATGACTGTACAAGGTTTAGATTGGTGTTAAGAAAAGCAATAGTATGGTAAATTCTATTCAAAAACAAACAAAGTTTTTTATTCGTGGCAAGCTTGTCAAACCATGACAAAAAACCACCCCACCCAAATGCTTAGCTTAGGGGCGAACGGTTTTTTTATATGGTTTTGATGTGGATTAAGTATAATAAAAGAGCCGATAAGATAAAAAATGGCATTATAGGCATTGTAAAGGTTTAACATAGCCCACTACAAATATAGACCACAGTCAAGACATACCGTGATTTAGTGTTTGACTTTATCACCACAATTTTTTATCATAAGACTTTATCATATCATCAATGGAGCGTCTATGAATCCTAAAAAAATCGGCTTGATGTTTAGTATTTTATTATCAAGCAGTTTGGTATATGCCACCGAAGTATCACTGGTTTTGCTTCGGCATGGTGAAAGCGAATTTAATGCTCAAAAGCGTTTTGCAGGTTGGTCTGACACTCCTTTAACCCAAAAAGGCATTGAGCAAGCCAAGCAAGCAGGGCAGGCACTAAACAATGCTCACATTGAACTGTCGGCGGTTCACACCTCAGCCTTACAAAGAGCGACAGATACAGCATGGTATGCCCAACAAGCCATGCAATCATCACTACCTAGACAGGCATACTGGCAACTTAATGAACGTCATTATGGCAGTTTGGAGGGCAAAACACATAGTGAAGTTGCAGATGTTGTTGGCGAGGAGCAAGTAAAAATATGGCGTAAAAGTTATGATGTACCGCCACCACCGCTTGCCATCACAGACTCACGCTCACCCACCCAAGACAGTCGCTACAACAACATCGATCGTAGCGTTCTGCCTGTCGGTGAAAGTTTAAAACAAGTCGTTGAGAGAATCTCTCCCTACTGGAATTATTCTTTAAAACCCATATTGGCATCTGGCAAAAACGTCATGGTGGTCGCTCACAGTAATTCCCTTAAAGCACTGTCTGCCAACATAGACCCAAACCTAAGCCCAAAAGACATTACAAGTCTAGAAATTCCTAATGCCACGCCTGTGGTGTATAAATTTAAAGTGAACGATGATGGCACGCTAAGCATCATCTCACGGCAAGTCTTGGGCGAAACCACCCACTAATCCCCATCTAACAACACCAATACAACCACACTGTATTGGTGTTTTTAATCACCAAAACGCACCAATCCTGATTTTATCGCTTCGCCACACATTGTTTTTCACATTCCCACCAAAATCAGTTACAATACACCCAAATTTATCATTTTAAAAATACAATGACTCAAAGTTACACTTCCCAAAATTTAGAAGTCCTAGAAGGACTAGAACCTGTTCGCCGTCGTCCTGGTATGTACACCGATACCACACGCCCCAACCACCTTGCCCAAGAAGTGATTGATAATTCGGTAGATGAGGCATTGGCAGGATATGCCAAGCACATTGCTGTAACCTTGCACGCTGACGGCTCCTTATCCGTGCTTGACGATGGGCGAGGTATGCCAACCGACATTCACCCTGAATTTCATCAATCTGGCATTGAGTTGATTTTGACACGCCTGCACGCAGGGGGCAAATTTAGCACGGATAATTATGCCATTTCTGGTGGATTGCACGGTGTTGGTATTAGCGTGGTCAATGCCTTATCCAAACGAGTGGAAGTTGTTGTCTGGCGAGATGGCAGGCAGTATCAGATGGATTTTGAAAACGGTACGCCACTGACTGCTTTGAGTGATGAGCCATTTGCCAACAAGAAAAAAAGAGGCACGCAGGTGCGGTTTTGGGTGGACGAAAAGTATTTTGACAATCCTAAATTCGCCATTAAAGCCCTAAAACACACCCTAAAAGCCAAAGCGGTACTATCAGCAGGGCTAAAAATTGATTTTGTTAGCGAACTTGACCCAGCCGATAGCGAGTCTTGGCAATATACAGATGGCGTGGTGGAATATTTGACCGATGAGCTTGGCGAGCTTGATATTATTCCAAAAACCCCCTTTTATTTTAGTGCCGACCCAAGTGCAGGCGAAAGAGGCGGGGCGACCTTTGCACTTGCGTGGTTGCCTGAATCTGGCACGCCTGTTTGTGAAAGCTATGTCAATCTAATTCCCACCGCTCAAGGGGGAACGCATGTAAATGGACTTCGTACAGGGATTACTGATGCCTTGCGAGAATTTTGTGAAATACACAATCTTCTGCCAAGAGGCGTGCGTTTGACGGCTGACGATGTTTGGGACGGTGTGAATTATATTTTATCCTTAAAATTTGCCGAACCCCAATTTAGCGGTCAAACCAAAGAACGCCTATCCAGCCGTGAAGCCGCTCCATTGGTGCAAACGCTTGCCAAAGACGCATTTAGTTTGTGGTTAAATGCCGACCCAGAAAGTGCCAAAGCCATTGCCGAGCTTGCCATTAACAAAGCAGGCAAACGCCTAAAATCCGCCCAAAAAGTCGCCCGCAAAAAAATCACGCAAGGACCTGCCTTGCCTGGCAAACTTGCCGATTGTAAGGGTGAATTTAAAGATGGGGCAGAATTGTTTTTGGTGGAGGGCGATAGTGCAGGCGGGTCTGCCAAGCAAGCACGAGACCGCCATTTTCAGGCGATTTTGCCCTTGCGTGGTAAGATTTTAAACTCGTGGGAGGTTTCGCACGATACGGTGCTTGCCAGTCAAGAAATACACGACATCGCCATCGCCATTGGCGTGGACCCTGCTTCTGATGATTTATCTGAATTGCGTTATGAAAAAATTTGTATTTTGGCGGACGCAGATTCAGACGGTTTGCATATTGCAACCTTGATTTGTGCATTGTTTGTCAAGCATTTTCGGGCATTGGTGGAGGCAGGGCATTTATTTGTAGCAATGCCCCCCTTGTATCGCATTGATATTGGCAAGGAAGTGCATTATGCCTTAGATGATGATGAATTAAATGTCATTTTAAAAAAAAGCAAAAACAAGGCAAAACCACAAATCACCCGTTTTAAAGGCTTGGGTGAGATGAATCCTGAGCATTTGCGTGAAACGACAATGAATCCTGACACCAGACGGCTGGTTCAGCTTGATTTGGACGATTTTGCCCAAACCAGCCGTGTGATGGATATGCTACTTGCCAAAAAAAGAAGTGGCGATAGAAAGGCGTGGCTTGAGGCGAAGGGGGATTTGGCAGATTTGGTGGGCTGACAACGGTTATTTTTCCCCATTTGACATATTTTGGTGTACAATAATCACAATTTATTTATTAGGAACATTTATGACTCAATTTTCTCCCATTTCCATCACCTGTTTTAAAGCCTATGACGTGCGTGGTGAACTTGATGTCAATCTCAATAATGACATTGCTTATCGCATTGGGCGAGCTTTTGCCCAATTTTTAAACAACGACAACGCCCAAAACCCCGCCATTGTCGTCGGTTGTGATATTCGTCCAAGTAGCGAAAGCCTTAAAAAATCAGTGATGGAAGGCATTACTGATGCAGGGGTAGACGTGATTGATTTGGGCATGACAGGCACAGAGGAAGTTTATTTTGCCACAAGCCATTTTAATGCCATTGGCGGCATTGAAGTTACTGCAAGCCATAACCCCATTAACTACAACGGCTTAAAAATGGTGCGTGAAAACAGCCGTCCCATCAGTGCCGACACAGGTTTGGCGGACATTCGCAAGATTGCCGAGTGTGGTAACTTTACCCAAGCCAAAAAAGGCAACATCACCCCAAATACACACAAAACCGATTACATTGACAAATTGATGAGTTTTGTGGATGTTGATACTTTCACACCCAAAAAAATCGTAGTAAATTCAGGCAATGGCTCGGCAGGTCCTGTGGTTGATGAACTAGAAAAACGACTGGGCGAACACATCAAACTCATCAAAGTTCACCACACCCCTGACGGCTCATTTCCAAATGGCATTCCAAATCCCATGATTGTTGCCAACCAAAAAGCCACAAGTGAGGCAGTCATCGCTCACGGGGCAGATTTTGGGGTGGCGTTTGATGGTGATTTTGACCGTTGTTTTTTATTTGATGAAACAGGGAAATTTATTGAAGGCAGTTACATTGTGGGTATGCTTGCCGAAGCCTTTTTACAAAAATATACAGGTGAATCCATCGTCTATGACCCTCGTGTGATTTATAACACCCAAAACGTCATCAAGGCAAACGGTGGTGTTGCCCAAATCAGCAAATCAGGGCACTCTTTTATCAAAGAAGTCATGCGTAAAACAGGGGCGATTTATGGCGGTGAAATGTCGGCTCATCATTATTTTCGTGATTTTGCCTACTGTGACAGTGGCATGATACCATGGCTTTTAGTGATTGAACTGCTATCCACCACAGGCAAAAGCCTATCGGACATGGTCAATGGCTACATCAACGATTTTCCAAGCTCAGGCGAACTCAACTTCCGCTTGGGTAGTTTGACAGCAAACGATATTCGCACCAAGTTAGAGCAAAAATACGCCACATTAAACCCCACCAAAGACACCTTAGACGGATTGAGTTTGGATTTTGGGGAGTGGCGATTTAATTTGCGTTCAAGCAATACCGAGCCACTCATTCGCCTAAACGTTGAAACCAAAGGCAATAAAACATTGTTGCAAAACAAAATTGATGAGATTTTGGCACTACTACATGAATGTGGTGCAGTCAGTGCTGACCATTAATCTCTTTATTATCCAACAAATGATTGCTAATTTATCTTATATACTTTATAATAGCAGATTGCCTTTAAATAAAAGGCATACCAATCTTGGTCGCAAAGGTTGGTTGATTTTGTTAAAATTTTAAGGAAACTCTCATGAGCTTTACTCTAACTGCATTTGTACGTTCTACCGATTTGCAGGGCAAAGGTGCGAGCCGCCGCCTGCGTAAACAGAACCTTATCCCTGCCATCGTCTATGGCAAAGGTGAGCCTGTCTCCATCTCTATCAAAAACAACGAGTTGGTGCGTGCCCTAGAAGAAGATGCTTTCTTCACAAGCCCAATCACCCTAACCCTAGAAAATGGCAACGAAACTGTTACCATCAAGGCTTTACAACGCCACCCTTCAAAAGGTGTGCCATTGCATGTTGATTTTGTGCGTGCATAATTTAAACAACACCAAAAAAGCCAATGGGTCGTCTGTTGGCTTTTTTATTGGGTCATGATAAGGGGGAATTTATGATAAAACTGATTGTGGGTTTGGGCAATGTCGGAGCAGAATATAAAGACACTCGCCATAATGCAGGGTTTTGGTTTGTGGATGAGCTGACCGACAAATTTAACATCACACTCACCCATGACAAAAAATTCCATGGCGATGTGGGACGTGGCACAGTATTTGGGTCTGATGTGCGTTTTATCAAACCCAGCACGCTGATGAACCGCTCTGGCATGGCGGTTGCTCCATTTGCCAAATTCTACGGCATACAACCTCACGAAATCCTAATCGCCCATGATGAGCTTGATATATCAGCAGGCAACCTACGTCTAAAAAAGGGCGGTGGGCATGGCGGTCATAATGGACTAAAAGACATCGTACCCCACACAACAGCAGATTTTTGGCGGTTGCGTGTGGGCATTGGCAGACCCACTCACTCATCTATGGTAAGCAGTTGGGTGTTGTCAAAACCCACCCAAGATGACCGCACCAACATTGACAAGGCGATTGTCTGCGGTATTGAGGCACTAGAATTACTTATGACAAACCAAGAACAAAAGGCGATAAGCCTTGCCAATGGCTTTAAATTATAATCAACACCAAAACCGTTCCATTTGGCAACGGTTTTTTAGACTTCTTTGGCGATTTTGTTCAAGGTGGATTGATTGGCACGCATTTTTTGTTTGTCAGCTTCTGTCAAACTGTCGCATTTGTTGGGGTCATTGCCACAAAATTGGCAATACTCATCACCCATCAAGGTAGCAACGCCACCACATGAGCCTTTGAGGGGCTTTTTTTGCACCAAATAGCCAATGCCCATAAACAAAAAAAACAACACAAACACCCCAAGTGTTACAAAGAAAATAGGCATAAATTGGGCGATAAAATCGTTTGTCATCGGCTTTGTCCAAATAAATTTTTACCAAAAAATAAAAATACCGCAATGTTTCTTAGATATTACTCTATAACAACAATCCATCCTTTCATTGAAAGATTTTTAGTCTAACAACTTATGGCAAATATCTAACCTTGCAGATTACATGAGGCATATTATAAAACTTTTACCACAAAAAATCAGTCCATTTTTGTGATGAACTGATTTTCTATTTTAAAACAACATAAAAGCCATGACTTATTGGGGCATGGTAGTCAATGATGGGTCTTGACCATATCGGCGTAGGATTTTTTCTAATTCGCCTGATGCTTTGATGTTTGCCAGCCCCTTATTAACCTTTTCAAGCAATTCAGGACGAGTTTTGTCAACAGCAAACACCAATTTTGCACCATCAGTTGCAGGTAGTGTTTTTGAAGCAAACTTCTCTTTGTGTTCGGCAAACAATTCGTTGTTCATGTTGTATTGTAGTACGGTTGAGTCAGCCACCACAGCATCCACTTCACCACGAATCAAGGCAGTTACCGCCAAAAATACGGTTGGGTATGTTACCAGTTGTTCGGTTTTAACCCCAAAACGAGGTACATCCTCAAATCCATCTTCATCTTCGGATACGGCGATTTTGGGAAGTTTTTCCCAATCAGTCATTTTTGCTTTGTCCATTGTGAGTAGGCGATAGGGAGTAAAATAGTAGGGCGTACTAAGCAATGCTTCAGCTTTTGCTTCGGGGGTTGCACCCACAGCACTCACAATCAATGCAACATCAGGATTACTCAACGATTCAAAAATACCCTCCCAAGCATGGGCTGTATAATTGACATTAAAACCTTGGTCTTTGGCAATGGCGTTAAAAATATCAATCTCCATACCGCCAATCGTACCATCTTCGTTTTTGGACTCAAATGGTGGATAAGTGGGGTCAGTCAAGGCGATGTAGGTTTCTAATTTTTCATCGGCCTTAGGTGCTTCTTGCTTGGGTGTTTCTTGGTTAGTGGTTGAGTCAGCACTTTGGTCGTTGGTTTGTTGGGGTTGACAAGCACTAAGTACCAACAATGCCGATAAAGCCATCGATAAAACACTCATCTTTTTGAACATAAAAGCTCCTTCATGGTTAAACACATCACAAATGCCAAAGTATCACAAAACGAATTTTATACTATTTTGAGATAAGGATTCACAATATAATACAATGAATGTATGAAATCAAGTATTTTTGGTATGATAAGCAGTAAAATAAGTTATTTCATGACTGCCATACCACAACAAATCTGTTTTTCAAAACTCAAAATAATCCCCAAAGTTGGCAAATATAGCCAATGCAAAAACTCAATACTGTCGTTAAAATTTGCCATGATGGCAGATTTGGATTTGCCCAAAAAATTTTGATGACTCATGATTGCTCTCCTGTGGTAGAAATGGGTAGTGGTAAATTGGAGCTTTGGGGGTGCTTGTTACCCTTGTCGCTTTTATCATTTTTACCATCTTTGTCGGTCAGCCCATACCAATCCACATGGCGAGTGGCAACCATAACAATAGCAATACACACAAAGCAAAATACCGAACCCATGAGTAGGTTTAGACCACTTGCTGAAAGTATCACATAAAAGACAGTATAGAGCAAACCTAGTATCATACCAAAGCCCATGCCTCTTTTGACCGAACCTAACATATAGCAAGTATACCAACCGATTAGACCCACACAAGCAAGGCTGGCAATCAAATAAGCATATAAAAAGGCAATCTGTTCGGCAAGCGATAATAAAAGCAGATAAAATACAAGCAAGGCACTTGCCACAAGCAAGTATTGAACGGGGTGAATGCGTAAGCCCTTGATGACCTCAAACAAAAAGAATGTCCCAAACGACACCATGACAAGGAGCAAAGCGTATTTGATGCTACGGTCAGTTTGGGTGTAGGTATCATTCATGTGTACAAATGCTGTACCAAAACTTTGGTAGGCGTTTGTGTATTCTAACTGCTCAAAAATAGGGCACATTGAACCGTCCGACCCGCCTGCACACGCCATGAGTGATGATTCGTTTTGGTTGGTGATGAATCCACCTTGCCATGTGGCGTTAAAACCCTCACCATCTGCATTAAACGCTTTGGACAAAGGCAAGGCTTGCCCAAAAAATTTGGGTTCATGCCAGTTACTTGTCATGCTCGCCCCAAAATCCGCCCCCAATGGAATAACATTCATGCCATCAATGCCAGAAACGGACAACATCAGGTCACTTGACAAAGTGTCTGCACCAAGCTCTTTTGTCAAATCCACCGCCAAATAATGAATGCCAAATTTACTTTCTTTGGCGAATTTGACAGGATAATTGTTGCCATTAACGACAACTTCTTTGGCATTTAATCCCCGCAAATCACTGGTGGTGATAAATAAAGTTAGGCTCTTGGGCGTAGGGTCTTTGGCTTTTTTGTTTTGTTTGGTTTTGGGGTTGGCAGACATATCGCCATCATCTAGGTGAGTAGCACGGTCTACTGTCTGGGTGGAAGCGTAGACGGCTTTGGGTAGCTCAAACCTTTGTTTGGCATGGACATCGGCATAGTAGCTGATGGCGTGATAAATTCCACGACTGTATTCATCATCTCGCACACCCACTGTCATGTCAAGTTGGCTTTGGGTTGGAAAGATGAGTGTTTCGCCCGTATCTGCCCCCATGACCAAAAATGGTGTGATGAGGTACTGATGTTTGACATGGGCTTCTTTGATTTCGTCAATGACGCTTGTGTGATAAGTTTTACGCTCATCAACAAGCCCATTTAAAAACAACATTCCCACCAAAAAAGCAATACACATCGTAGCGATGATGACAAGTTTTGTGCCGATTTTTTGCATAATAATCCCCATTGGAAGTTAGGATTATTATAAAAATCAATTATGGAAAAATGATGGAGAAATGGGAGAATTTTATGAAAAATGTGTGAAAAAAACACGCAATCAGTATGGCAAACTCACTACCACACTCACCATATGCCGACCGTCTTTATCGCCCTGCCCCATACTGACCACTCCGCCATGCAGTTCTATGACTTGTTTGACAAGTGTCAAGCCTAGACCTGTGCTTTTTTGTGTGCCATTACCCACGCTAAAATAACGCTCAAAGGCTCGCTCTATGACAAAATCGTCTAGCACATCGCTGTCATTACTGATATTTATGATGACGTTTTTATCTGTTTGACTAATGTTAATGTGTATCAAATCTTTGCCATAATATAGGGCATTGTCAATGATATTTTGTAGGGCTTGGGTAAGCCAAAATTCATCAGCAACAATCTTGATGCCACTGGCGTTGATATGAATGTTTTTATTTAATTGTTTAATATAAGCCGATTGCTGGTTAAGACAAGTTTGGATAACCTCATCTATGGCGATTTTTTGCAGGCTTAATTTAAAATTGGGCTGTTCCAATTTGGCAAGAGCGAGTAATTTATCCACCAAATCGGTCAGTTTGTCCGTTTGAGCCAAAATTAATGTGGTAAATTGCTCTCGCTCACCATCTGTCAAATCATTGGTCAAAATCTCAGCACTCGCCCTAATGGCGGTGAGTGGACTTTTGAGTTCATGAGTCAGCGTATGAACATATTCTGAAACATAGGCTTTGTTTTCTATGATGTTTTTCATTGTATGAATACTCACCATCAGTTCATTCAACTCTCGTCCCAGATAAAAATGTGGTGGCGTGGTCTTGGCAAGTCCTTTGGTATAGCGGTTCACACTGTCAATGCTATGGCGTAACCACCATGCCATGAGTGTGGCAATGGCAAGTGTTACACCCATAATGGTTAATAAAATCTTAATAATCTCATCAGCATTTTTATCAATATAAGGAATCAAAGTCTGTGTGGGCTTACCCACCGACAATACACCAATAAGCTCACCCTTTGCCATAATGGGGCTTGCCACATACATGACCGAATGTCCATCAATATCGGTGCTTCTTGCCCCATATTTGCCTTGTAGAGTCAAATAAACATCATTCCAACGGCTAAAATCCGCCCCCACACTCTGCTCACGACTGTCATAAATCACCACACCCACATCATTGGTGATATACAAATGATAGGTGCTTTTTTGTTTTTGGTGATACCAAAGTGGCTCGTTTGGATCGGTAAAAGCATGAGCAAGTTTTGTTGTAAGATATTGATTTAATTTATCTTTTTGTAAATTTGCCACATCATTTGCCACCAACACCGCCAAAAGACGAGATGTGTCCACAAGACTATCTTCCACCACCCGTTTGGCGGACGGTCGCAGGGTTTTTTGGATATAATACAACGCCAATCCTGATGATAAAAAGGTGATGAGCGAAAAAATCAACCAAATTCGCACAAAAATGCTAAAACTTAGGCGTTTTTTAAAAATATAATCAAGCAAACGATGAAAATTTAGCACAAACTATATCCCAAGCCCCGATGGGTAATGATAATCTCATCATCGCACACCTCTCCTAATTTTTGGCGTAAGGTCTTGATATGACTGTCAATGGTGCGTGATAAACGATGCTCTGGGTGGTCGGATATGCTTGCCAAAATTTGCTCACGAGATAAAATGTGCGTGGAATTGGCAAGCAAAGTCAGCATAATGGCAAGTTCGGTTTTTGATAAGGTCAAGGCTTGATTATTTAGAAAAAGTGAATAATCATGGGCTTGATAACGCCAAGTGTGTACGCCTATGGTTTTGGTAAAATTGGTGTGGGCGAGGTCTGATTTATCGGCTTTGTCCGATTTTTGGGTAAAGATGTTTTCTCTACGCCATATCGCTTTTAGCCGTGCTATCAGCTCTCGGGCACTAAATGGCTTGGCGATGTAGTCGTCCGCCCCCATTTCCAAGCCCAAAATACGGTCTATCTCATCACTTCTGGCGGTCAAAAATAGGATAGGCACAAAGGCGTGTTTGTCGCCTGCTCGCACCTTTTGACAAAACTCAAAGCCTGTGCCATCAGGCAAGCCCACATCTAGGACAAGGGCAGACAGTTCATCAGCTTGGTGCAAAAGCTCAAAGCCCTTGGCAAGAGTATTTGCCCACACCACTTGCCACCCTTCTTTTTTTAGGGTAAAAATAAGGGTTTGGGCGATGGCGGGGTCGTCTTCTAGGAGTAAAATGTGCATTTTGATTTAGCTCCCACTTCTTACTTTGCCATATGCCATATAGTCGCTCAAATATAGCACCGCAACCGTTTTACCATCTATTTGGTAAGGATAAAACATCTCATAACGACCATCATACGAGCTGTGGTGGGGTGTAGATTGTCCTGCAAACATTTTATCCAATATCTTATTTTTGGCGGTGTCGGTGGTAAAAATAAAATCGGATTTTTTAAAGTGGCGTTGTTTGCTTATCATGGTGGCTTCATGCACATCGGCGACAGCGTCCACCGCTTCAAACACGGTAGCATTACCACTTTTGACATCTTCTGGGTTTGGTAGTCCATCGTGGGCGGGCTGACGCTCACTAAATGCCAAATAAACCTTATCCTTGCCAATAACATCAGGCACAATGATGGTCGCCCAGTTAATGTTGCTGTCGGTAACTTTCAACAATTCAATGTGTGAACTTGCCTTATCTATCCACGACTTTTCAAACTGATATTCACCCAAAAACGCCAAGCTGTCGTGATATTTGTCCACCACTTGATTGGCAGAAGTTTGCATTAGGGCAAATTTTCTTTGGCTGGTAATGTGGTCGCCCCAAAACAGTCCACCTGCAATCACGCCAAACATCGCCATACCAAGTGTGATAAATTTGCCCATGTGTGATTTGGTAGTGGCGGGTATTGTAGGGCTTGGGTTTTCTTTTTGCTCGGCAATGCGGGTTAAATTAAGCATGATGTTTAAAATCAATGCTCCTGCCAGCACCGCCAAAATACCTAAAATGCTAAATGCAAACATTTCGGTGAGATTTTTTTCAAAAACTTTTAAACCAAAAACTTGGATTAAAATAAAGCCAAACACCCAATAAATCAGCCCCAAAATCCCCAAAATGGCGATGATGTTGGTGGCTTTGACAAGCATTTTGTGGTTCATAAAAATCCCCCAATGGTTGTTTTGCCTATTGTAGCTTAAATTGCCTAAGTTTGGGGGGGTTTGTGTGAATTTTTCATTAAAATTCCATAAAAACAAGCCCAAATACCTTTATGATTTTTGGCGATACCACTGATGACGGCGTTTACTGTTGTGTTTCCAGCTTTTGGTATAAGCTAAAGCAGACACTCTAATATCATGCCATGCACAAGGCAGGGCTTTACCACGTTTTGCTCGAAGTTTTAATTTTGGACAAAAACGATACTCCGTGTTATGTAATTCATACATGGCACGTTCTTGGTGGGTGCGAATGTGGCGATATAGATTTAAATTTGTGCAAAAATAGGGGCGTGAGCCAATGGTTTCCCATTCGCCTACAAAGTGAGATTTGAGATGTTGCATGGATTTCTCCTAAGTGAAAATACTTAGAAGATGTCTTTGGCGTGGTAGTTCATATTCAAAACGTGAAATAAAAATATTATAAATGATAGATTATTTATTGGTCAAGATTGGCTTCAATTTTTTTTGAGCCAGCAACCCCATAAATTTTTTTATACTTTTCTTCGGAAAAACTATTTTTTGATATAAAAATATCGTAAATATAAAACACAAAATCCAAAATAAACTTTATGCAAAAAAAAAACAAAAAGATAGAAAAATATAGCAATAAATATTGAGAGTGATATTATTGTAAAAATATTATTTATGGCATGATTTAAAAATATTTCAATATCAATAGGTCTAGAAGCATTTATCAGAATTACGGCATTTAATGATAAAAATGCAATAATCAAGGCATTTATTCTGGGTTTGGCATCTGATTGGTATGTGTATTGCCGAATCGAGAAAGATTTGTGTGTTGAATATTTATCTCGATTGGATTTCCACTTATCCAAATGTTCAAAAATATCCTTAGAGTTATAATTCTTACCAAATTTTCTAATAAGCCAATCATCTTGAGCCTGCCAAATGTATAAAAAGTAGGTATGGTATTTTTTATTGTAATTTTTTATAATTCTTTTATCAAAAATCTCCCTGATAAAAATAAATATTATCATAGGCATTAAAATAAGCATATAAGACATTAGTGATTCTCTATGGGTAATTTTATCTTTGAATAGAATTACCCACAAAACAAATACAGAAAACATAATGTTGCAAAAGAATAATATATAATGTCCCGAATTTAAATTTTTAAATGAAAGTAAGTCATCGTAATATTCATTAATAAGAAGTATTGTTTTATTCTTTGACGGCTTTCTTTTAGATTGGCAGAAAAGGTAATAAAATACAGGCAGTACATAAATGTCATTAACATTATATTTTACAGTTTCAAATTTCATATATTTAAATTTAATTTCACGCATATTTTTTCACTCCCTTTATAAAAAAACACCACCCAATCAAATTGAGCGGTGTTTTGTTTTCGCCTAACAATCAAAGATTACTTATCATCTTTCACTTCGGTAAACTCAGCATCTACCACGCCATCATCTTTGGGCTGTGATTGAGCTTGGCTTGCGTCTGCACCTGCCCCACCTGCATTTTCTTGGCTATAAATCTTGGTGGCGATTGGCATAAAGGCATTATCAAGCGCTTCTAGCTTGGCTTTGATTGCATCCACGTCATCTTCTTTGGTCGCAAGTTCTAGCTCGCTAATCGCAGTCTCAACGGCTTTTTTCTCATCGTCTGTGGCTTTGTCGCCATTTTCTTTGAGGGCTTTTTGCACGCCTGCAATACGACCGTCCGCTTCGTTACGAGCATTCGCAAGTTCAGCAAACTTCTTATCCGCTTCGGCATTGGCTTCGGCATCACGCACCATTTGCTCAATCTCTTCATCAGTCAGACCGCTGTCGGCTTTGATTTGGATAGACTGTGATTTACCAGTTCCCTTATCCTTAGCAGAGATGTTCATGATACCGTCAGCATTGATGTCAAAGGTCACCTCAATCTGTGGCACGCCTCTTGGTGCTGGTGGAATGTCGGTGAGGTCAAAGTTACCCAAAAGTTTGTTTTGGTTGGCAATCTTACGCTCACCTTGATACACCTGAATGCTTACGGCAGGTTGGTTGTCGGCAGCCGTTGAGAACACTTGTGATTTTTTGGTGGGAATCATGGTGTTTTTCTCAATGATGGCTGTCATCACACCGCCCATGGTCTCAATACCCAAGGTTAGTGGTGTTACATCAAGTAGCAATACGTCTTTTTTGTCGCCTGCCAACACCGCACCTTGAATGGCAGCACCGATTGCCACTGCTTCGTCAGGGTTGACATCTTTGCGTGGCTCTTTACCAAAAAACTCTTGGACTTTTTGTTGGACAAGTGGCATACGAGACTGACCACCTACCAAAATCACGTCATCAATGTCAGAGGCTGATAGACCTGCATCGCTTAGGGCGATTTTACATGGAGCGATGGTACGAGCCACCAGCTCTTCGGTCAAGCCTTCAAGTTTGGCACGGCTGATATTGACCACCAAGTGCTTGGGTCCTGTGGCATCGGCGGTGATGTAAGGCAAGTTCACTTCGGTAGAGGTTGAGCTTGACAGTTCGATTTTGGCTTTTTCGGCAGCCTCTTTTAGGCGTTGCATGGCAAGTGGGTCACCTTTTAGATTGACATTTTGTTCTTTTTTAAACTCGTCCACAAGGTAGTCAATCAAAGCAATGTCAAAGTCTTCACCGCCTAGGAAAGTATCGCCATTGGTCGCTAGCACTTCAAACTGCTGTTCGCCGTCTACATCAGCAATCTCAATGATAGACACGTCAAAAGTACCACCGCCTAAGTCATAGACAGCAATCGTGCGGTCGCCTTCTTTTTTATCAAGACCAAAGGCAAGGGCGGCAGCGGTTGGCTCGTTGATGATACGCTTAACATCAAGACCTGCGATACGGCCTGCGTCTTTGGTGGCTTGGCGTTGACTGTCGTTAAAATACGCTGGTACAGTAACCACCGCCTCTGTTACAGGCTCACCCAAATAATCTTCGGCAGTCTTTTTCATTTTTTTCAAAACTTCTGCACTGATTTGTGGTGGGGCTTGTTTTTTGCCGTTGACTTCTACCCACGCATCGCCATTGTCAGCTTTGACGATTTTGTAAGGCACAAGACCGATGTCTTTTTGAACTGCTTGCTCGTCATAACGGCGACCGATGAGGCGTTTGACGGCAAATAGGGTGTTTTGAGGGTTGGTAACTGCTTGGCGTTTGGCAGATTGACCCACCAAAGTTTCACCGTCTTTAAAGGCCACGATAGATGGCGTGGTGCGTGCACCCTCTGCGTTTTCGATAACTTTAACATTACCGTTTTCTAGGACAGCCACACAAGAGTTGGTGGTGCCTAAGTCAATACCAATAACTTTACCCATGATTTTTCTCCGATTTATTTAAGTTGATTTTTTGGCAAGTTGGGGTGGTTTATCAACACACCATCATTTGCCAAACTTGCCTTTTATATTTGTGTCAAATTTAGATTTTCAAGAGAAAATTTGACAAATTTTTAAAAAATTTTTTGTAAAAATTTTGTTTTAAGCCATTGAAATTTAAAACAAAATCCACAAAGGCTTACGCCCCCACTAACACCATCGCAGGGCGGATTGAGCGGTCATTTAGGGTGTAGCCTTTTTGTAGGACTTGACCAATAACATCTTTGTCGGCATCAGGGAAAACGCCCACCGCCTCGTGTAGGTCGGGGTTGAATGCCTCGCCTACCTCGCCCACGGCAACCACACCATTCTTTTCAAGCGTGCCAAGCAAGGATTTGTGCGTTAGGCGAAGTCCTTCAAGTACACTCTCGTCCGCCCCTGCCTTTTCGCTTGCCTCGAGGCCTCGTTCTAAGTTGTCCACCACATCAAGGAGTTCTTTGGCAAACTTTTGTAAGGCAAACTTTTTGGCTTTTTCGGTCTCTTGCTCCATACGGCGTTGGGCGTTATAGCTCTCGGCATTGGCACGAGCGGCCGCCTCTTTGGCTTCTTTAACTTCGTTTTGTAGTTGCTCGATTTGGGCGATGAGAGCTTGTAGTTCGCTCACCTCTTGGTTTGTCTCTTGATTGTTGGTGTCGTTGGTTTGGAGGTTTTCTTGCTCGCTCATGAGGTTTTCCTTTAAAAATAACCATAAAAATCCCTGTGTTTATAAAGGTGATGTCATAAAATTTCAAGGGGCGGTGTCGGTTTGGATAAAAATTTTGTTATAATGCAATAAAATATAACTAGGAGATACCATGCTGATTTTAGACCTACCACCCAGCATTGAACAAGCCATCATCGCCAAAGCCCACGCCCAAGATTTAAGCGTGAGCCAATATGTCCAAAGCCTACTGCCAAAACTTGACCAAGAGTCCCATGAAAATTTGGCGTGGGAATATGGCAAGGATTTATTTGGTTGTTGGGAAAGTGGCGATGGTACATTAAGCCAAAATGTCAAAACATTGGTCGCTCAAAAGGTGCGTGAAAAATATGGCAAAAATATTGATTGATAGTGGTATTTTTGTGGCATTATTTGATAAAAGCGATAAATATCATTTATCTGCCGTACAATTTATCAAAGACAATAAAAAGCCACTTGTTACCAGTCTTGCGTGCATTACCGAAGCGATGTTTTTGCTTGCTCACCCACGCCCACAAAATGCTTTGCTAAATTGGCTACATTTGGCACGCATTGAAATTGCCGAATTTACCCAACAAGATATGCCAGCCCTAGCCGATTTGATGAGTCAATATAGTAATGTACAATGGGTTTTGCGGACGCTTACCTTGTGTATTTAGCACAGCGTGAGACATTAAGCCACATTGCCACCATTGATAGCGATTTTCGCATTTATCGCATGCACGGCTACCCTTTTCGTGTGATGATTTAAAAAACTATTTTGGAAAACCCCATGACCACCCAAAAACCCTTTAAAAAAGACAACAAACCCTTTGATAAATTTGATAAAAAATTTGACAAAGCCGACAAGAAAAAAACCACCACGCCCCATTTTTACGGCATTCACGCCATCAAAGCGATTTTAAACACTCGCCCACAGGACGCCAAAGCTCTATTTGTCCAAAGCTATGACAACCACCAAAATACCGACCACGCTGACATCATCGCCCTTGCTCGCTCGCTTGGCGTGTCGGTGCAAAATGCCCAAAAAGACAGCTTGACCGAGCTGTGTGGTAGCACCCAACATCAAGGCGTGGTGCTGTCCGCCCGCCTGCGTGCGATGAGTGATGAGGGGGTGCTTGATGAGATGGTTGGGCGGGATAACTGCGTGTTTTTGGTGCTTGATCAAATCACCGACCCACACAACTTTGGGGCGATTTTGCGAACGGCTTCGGCGATGGGTGTAACAGCCGTTATCACGCCTCGTCATCAGAGCGTGGGACTGACCCCCACCGTTGCCAAAGTGTCGGTGGGTGGGGCAGAGAGCGTGCCTGTGGTTGCCGTTACCAATTTGGCACGCTGTTTAGAAAAGTTAAAATCAAAAGGGGTGTTTGTGTTTGGTACAGCACTGGATGAGAGTGCCAAGCCTTTACAGGCGTGTGATTTTAGTGGTAAAGTCGCCATCGTGATGGGTTCAGAAGGCGATGGCATGAGACGGCTGACAGGCGAGCTTTGCGATACGCTGGTCTATATCCCAATGACCGACACCCCCGACCGCCCCCAAAGCCTCAATGTCTCGGTGGCGACAGGCATGGTGCTGTGGGAGGTGTTTAGAAGTCGCTAGGACGGACAATTTATCATAAACATTAAGAATGCAACCAACCAATAAGACCGCACCATCTAAAAGGAAACTTTATGTCAAAAACACCCAAAACCTATACCTACCGCCCCACCTTGGGTGTGGGAGCAATGGTGAGTTCTGTGGCAGTTATCTTATTTTTGTTGGTGGATTTTGTGTATAGCAGTTATGCCAACTGGCATTTTCGCCAATACGCCAAAATTATTGACAGTGATGATGATGTGGCACTGGACTTATGGGCATCACAGAATGAAACGCTTGCACAAGTTGGTGAATGGATCGGCTATGGCTTGCTGATTGCTTTTATCATAAGTATCATCTTTGTGGCAAAATGGATATATGACAGCCATTGCAACGCCCGTGCATTGGGGGTATCAGGCATTGCCTATTCGCCTTTGATGTCGGTTGGCGTGTTTTTTATTCCGATTGCCAGTTTGTTTATGCCCTTTATCGCCATGAGAGACATGGTTAATGGTAGTTTTGAAAAAGCCAATAAGCCCACTTTTCATGGAGTGATTTTGTTGTGGTGGGTGTGCTTTATTAGTGGCTCTTTAATCAGTCGCTTTTATAACCGTAAAATGACCGCCTTGGACAACAATTTCCCTGATGAGCCTACCACGCCTGAACTTCTTGATTACTTTGAACAGGCGGTAAATATCATGAATGTTTTGCAAATAGGTACAGTACTGACATTAGTTTCGGCGGTGGCACTCATTATCATCATCAACAAAACCAGTCAGCTACATCAACAGATGTATCAGCAATAATATAGTCAATTAAACCCAAAATGCACCACATTAGGTTTTTTCGTTCGTGGTGAGCTTGCCTGCCCATAAC
>NZ_BCYQ01000025.1 GCF_001598275.1 Moraxella oblonga NBRC 102422 | reverse complement strand
GACTATAAGATATAATAAGCCAACCAACTTATCTACGGACAATCACTAATTTTGTATCATTTTTAAAGTTGTTTTGGTATATGATGAATGTATGGCAAGGGAAATAAAACCATACGCAGTCTTTGTCATTGGTATTTGTTTGAGTTAAAAAAGAAAGGTGTCATTCCATGGTGATTTGGGCATCATAAAACCGACCAGTCGGTTTTATTGTTCTACTTGTTCTCGGTAGCGTTTATTGCGTTGGTCTGGTAGCGTTTGTTTGCTTTCATCAAAAGCAGACAACGGTGTGAAACTTATATTTTTGGCAGGCAGTTTTTGGGTTTGAATCAATCGCCAACCGTCATTACTATTGATGTGTAAATAATATTTTGAAGGTAACGGATCAAGTTGAACACGTCCCTGATAGATGCCATTACCCAAGTGTACCATTTCAAAATCACGGTCTTTTTTGTTATCAGTGGCGTGTGAGATTTTGACCGTTAGTGTTTTGGGGTGAGCGATGGGGTTGGTATGTTTGAGTTCAAACTGCACTTGCTCACCGTCAAACCGCATGATACCACCAAGTCCCAAATCATAAGTCAGTTGATCTTTGGAGATGTCTTGGTAGAGGCTTTTGCCGTCCATGTACCAGTCATCACGGACGGTAGTATCCTTGATTTTGATGGCAAAGATGATGAAGAAAATACAAATAACCACCACAAATGCAGGCAAACCAATCACAAAAACCGTTATCATGTAGTTTTTGTACCATTTTTGGGAATTGGTTGGGGTTTGGGAGGTAGGATTGGTAGTGTTCATAATATTTTATCGTTAATTTTTTGACATTATATCACAAAACCCCAAATCTTTGCCCTGATTATGCTGTCTTTTGTTTTTTAATCAACACCAACACCGCCCCATTACCACCATCTTTGGCAGGAGCAGACACGAACGCCATAACATCGCTGATTTGGCGTAACCAACCATTGACACAGGTTTTGATGATTGCGTCCATGCCTTTGCCGTGGACGATTTTGACCACCGTCTCGCCATTTTTCTTGGCGTTGTTGATGAGTGTGAGTATGGCATTTCTGGCTTCATCAATGCTTGCTCCGTGCAAATCCACCGCATCATACCAACGCAGTTTGCCTTGTCGTAATTGTTCAAAAACCTTGTTTTGGAGTGTGGGGTGTTTATAACTCAAAAACGCTTCGCCTGCCACAGGGTTGAGCAGAGCTTGCATGTCCGATAGGGTCGTGTTGTCCATGTTGTCCACCCCTTCGGCATTGGCACGGCGAAACAAAGCTTCATTGCTATTTTTGGTGGGTTTTTGGGTGATGGATTTTTCATGTTTTAAGGGGGTAACACCGCTCATTGCTTGCATAAACAGTACTTTATCATCGTCTATTAAGTCGCTGTTTAGGCGTTTGACTTGGTTTGCCACTTCTTTTTTACCCATGATATTGGCGGTGGTAGGCTTGCCATTGGTGTCGGTTTCGGATTTGGTGGTGGATTTACCACCCATTTCTTTGAGTTGGGTTTGGGTTTCTTTGGAAAGTAAGTCTTTAAAGGTTGTCATGATTGTTCTCTATTGGGGTTTGCTTAGTTTTTGTTTTAAAAAGCCAATGATGACTGGCAAGGCACTAAATATCATAATGCCAAAAATTACATAGGTAAAATTATCTTTGATGGCGGGCTGATTGCCAAAAAAATACCCTAACAATACAAAAGAATTAATCCATAAAAAACCACCAATCACATTATAAGTGATGAATTTTTTGTAATTCATGCTACCAGCACCTGCCACAAATGGAGCAAAGGTGCGAGCAAATGGTAAAAATCTGGCAAAAATCACAGTTTTGCCCCCATGTTTTTCAAAAAAAGCTTGGGTTTTGAATAAATACTCTTTATTGATAAAACGGTAATTTTTTTCAAAAACTTTTGGACCGATGTATTTGCCAATGTGATAATTTAAGGTATCGCCAAGCACGGCTGATACAAACAATAAGCCGATGAGTAAGACGGGGTTTAGCTGACCTGTAAATGATGCCAATGCCCCTACTGCAAAAAGTAGGCTATCGCCCGGCAAAAATGGCATGATGACAAGTCCTGTTTCTACAAAAATGATTAAAAATAAAATACCATAAATCCACAGCCCATAGTCCGCCAAAAAAACGGATAAATGTTTGTCAATGTGTAAGATGAGGTCAAAAAGTTGTAAAATGATGTCCATGTGGGCAGACCATGAAAAGTATAAAAACTGGCAATTATAACAGAATTTGCTTGATTTTATAGTGGTTTGGTGATTATTTTTTTGCACTCAATATACCGCTTGCCACAATGATGGCGATACCAAGCAAACTAAATGTGTCTAGTTTTTCACCAAACAACATCACTCCCAAACCCATAGCAAACACCACGCCCAGATAGTTGAGTACTGCCACGACAAATTTTTGACCGACTTGGTAGGCATAAGTCATGAGCAGTTGCCCTGCTAGGGCGGTCATACCAATGGCGATAAGGTGGGGTAGATTTGTCAAATTTATGGGGGTAAAACCCACATAGAATGCCAAAAACCCTGATATGAGTGTGGATAAAAGTGATAGATAAAAAACAATCCGCCATGCAGGCTCACCAAGCAAAGACAACTCTCGTACTTGCAAATAAGCATAACCACTAATTGCTCCGCTCGTTAGTCCCATGAGCATGGCGAACAAATCACCGCTTGCGGTAGGTTTTAGTAATACCACTACTCCCAAAAAACCTAAGCCAAGCGAAACCCAGTTCATTGGGGTGGGTTTTTGTTTTAAAATGATGATGGATAAAATACCCAAAAAAATGGACGAGGTGTTTTGTAACACGCTGGCAGTGGCAAGAGGTAAATGGATTGCGACATAAAAATTCATCAGCAAAGCAACTGACCCTGCCAAAGACCGCCAAAAATGCTCTTTGGGATAAGCCGTACGGAAATCTCGCCCCTTTATCCATGAAAATCCACCCAACACCACAAATGAAAATAACACTCGCCAAAAGGTGATTTCATAGGTATGCATGGCAAATTTTTGCCCTACCAATTTGACAAATACAAGCATGAGGGCAAAGCACAGGCAGGCGATGACCATATAAAACGAACCAAAAAACGAGCCTTGACTTGGGTTGGTGGGGTTTGACATGATTTTTTTGAGTGATAAAAACAATAAAGGCGAATACTACGCCTTTACTGTTATGAATTTTGTATGATGGTATGATGGGAGGTTAGCGGTTTGGCAAATACTCTTTGACCTCTTTGGCAAATTGACGCAAGACTTCCACCGTTTTTTCCCAATCTAGACAACCATCTGTTACTGATTTGCCATATTCTAATTGGGATAAGTCGGCAGGGATATTTTGCCGTCCGCCTTTTAGATGGCTTTCAATCATTAGCCCCATAATGGATTTGTTGCCATTTTGGATTTGGCGGGCGATGTTTTGGATAACCATTGGTTGTAAATAGGGGTCTTTGCCAGAGTTGGCGTGGCTTGCGTCCACCATAATCTTGCCATTGACCTTGCCTTTGGTTAATTCGTTTTCGGCGGCAGCGATGGCGGTTTCATCATAATTGGGCTGGTCATTGCCACCACGCAAAACTACATGGGCGTATTTGTTGCCTTTGGATTTGATGATGGAGACTTTGCCATCTGATGATAAGCCTAAGAAGCTATGCCCTGATTTGACCGCTTGCATTGCATTGACCGCCACCGTCATTGAGCCGTCTGTGCCGTTTTTAAAACCAACAGGGCAGGACAGACCGCTTGACATTTCACGGTGGGTTTGACTCTCGGTGGTTCTAGCACCAATGGCTGACCAGCTAATTAAATCTTGCATATATTGAGGGGTGTTGGGGTCTAGGGCTTCGGTGGCACAGGGCAAGCCTTTTTCGTTGAGTTCCAAAAGGAGCTTGCGAGCCATACCAAGCCCTTTTTCAATATCAAAGCTGTCATTCATATCAGGGTCATTAATCAGACCCTTCCAGCCTGTGGTGGTGCGTGGTTTTTCAAAATAAACACGCATTATAATAAATAGTTCGTCCTTTAATTCTTCTGCCAGTACCTTTAATTTGTCGGCGTATTCGTGGGCGGCTTTGGTATCGTGAATGGAGCAAGGACCAACCACCACCAAAATCCGCTTGTCAATACCGTCCAAAATATCTTGTACCACCTTGCGACCGTGCAAGACGGTATTAAAGGCTTGGCTTGATAGGGGGTAGGTGCGTTTTAGTTCGGCTGGAGTGATGAGGGGGGTAATTTTTTCAATATTGACATCATCAATTTCGGTATGGTGGGTTAAAAATGACATAATACCTGCCTACATTTTGGGTTTGTTGTATTTTGCTGTGATAATGGGGTATTATGCACAGTTTTGCACGGTTTGACAAGTTAAAAAGTGATAAAAAGGGCGAAAATTTTAAAAATTGTTTATGAATTTTTATAAAATGATAATTTATGGTTATTTTTAAAATAAAAATTTGTGTTATAATTGTAATGACAATTTTATAGACATTTTGGAAAAATTATGGCAAATATCATAGCTCGTGTGGACGATGAATTAAAAGCCCAATCCTTTTTGGCATTACAAGAACTTGGCATCACACCGTCTGAACTTATCCGTCAAACCTTGCAATATGTCGCTTATCACAAAAAACTGCCATTTAAAACTGTGGTTTTGACCGATGAGGATGATGAGCTTTTGGCACTTGCCAAACAGCGACTTGCCAGCCCTGCTCCACGCCTCAAAGTGAGTTTGGACGAGCTTTGATGTACCAGCTAGAATTTGATGAACGAGCCTTAAAAGAGTGGCAAAAACTGGGCGATACTATAAAAGTACAATTTAAAAAGAAATTGGCTAAGGTCTTGCAAAATCCGCATATCATTGTCAATCGTCTTAGTGGTGGGCAAAATTGGTACAAAATCAAATTACGCGCGGTAGGTTATCGCCTTGTATATCAAGTGGAAGATGATAAAGTGGTGGTTTTTGTCGTTGCGGTGGGTAAGCGTAAAAAAAATGCCGTTACAGAACGGCTTGCCCAACACCAATCAGACAACCAAGGTTTTGACCTGCAACCTGTTAAATAACGCTTTTGCCCCACGCCCCAAAATATGCTATCATAGCCCAATTTTAGTTTTGAGAATGACAATGACCACGCCTACTTATGCCGATATTTTATCCGTTGTTGCCGATGATTTTGCAATGATGGATAAGCAAGTTTTTGGCTCACTAAATTCCAAAGTTCAGCTGATTATGAAAGTCTCTGACCACGTCATCAACGCAGGGGGCAAGCGAATGCGACCGTTGATGACTTTGCTCATCTCTCGTATGTTAAACGATGAACAACATAAACAAGCCTTGGAACTTGGGGCGATTACCGAAATGCTCCATACCGCTACACTTGTTCACGATGATGTCATTGATGAGTCGGGACTAAGACGGGGGCGACCGACCGCCAATGCTACTTGGAATAATGCTACAGCTGTTTTGGTTGGCGATTATCTGATTGCCCGTTCGTTCAATCTTTTGACAGGGTTTGGTGATATGACTTTGTTAAAGCTGTTTTCGGACGGCACTTGCGACATTGCCGAAGGTGAAGTGTTGCAATTACAGCACCAACACAACATTGACACCACCGAAAACGACTACCTACAAATCATTGATGGCAAGACTTCACGGCTCTTTATGATGGCGTGCGTGGGGGCGGCACTTTTGCACGGACGGCACGATGATAGGCAATTGCTTGATGTTTTGTCGGACTTTGGGCAACATTTTGGCAATGCTTTTCAGATGATTGATGATGTACTAGATTTTATGGGCGATAGTGAAACAATGGGTAAAAATTTGGGCGATGATTTGGCAGAAGGTAAGCCAACCTTGCCGATTATCAAAACTTTGCAAATTCTAAAAGACAAAGACAATGCCAATTATGACAAACTACGGATTGCCGTACAAACAGGCAAGGCAAACAATGCAGGCGAGCTGATTGAACTGGTACGCTCAAGTGGGGCATTGGATTACTGTAAAAAGCGTGCTTTGGAAGAAACTGCCCTTGCCCAAACTGCCTTGATGAAATTACCTGATAATCAATATCGCCACGCCCTTTATCAATTAACCCAATTGGCAAGTGCAAGGCTTGTATAGTCTGGCAACATCTATGAAATCTCCAACTCGCCGACATCTTAAAAAACTTCACCAAAAAGCCTATCAAGCCTTTAATGATGGGCAACTGACAAAAGCAAATGATTTATTTGCCAAATTGGTGGTACATTTTCCCGATAATGCCAACTATCACTATATGCAAGGATTGATTGCCAAAAATCGTGGCGATTGGCAATTATGTGTGAGTGCCAATTTGACAGCGATTGAGCTACAAAGCACGCAGGGGCAAACGGACATAGAAGCTGAATGCTGGAATGGGGCGATTGGAGCAACCGCCCTGCATGATTGGGCTACTGCCCGTGAACTGTGGGAAATGTGTGGTGTAGATGTGGGGCAGGGCGATGGCGAGATTGTGGGTGATTTTGGGCAGGCAGTGGTAAGGTTGAACGCTTGGGAAAATGGCGAGTGTGTGTATGGTACTCGTCTTGACCCTGTGCGAATGCGGATTGATAATGTGCCTTTTCCCCAAAGTGGTTATCAGTTTGGCGATATTGTACTACACGATGGGGCAAGTACAGGCACTCGCCAAGATGGACGTGTACCTGTATTTAATGCGTTTGGTTTGTGGCAACGCTCGCCCTATTTGACTTTTACGGTATTTTTGGTATGTGATGAAGACAGTCTTGATGAGTTGTTGAAAATGGGGCAGGATAGGGATATTTGGGGTGAAAATTGGTCAAAGACTGTACGATTTATCTGTTTAAAATGCAGTTATGGTGATGTTGCCCACTCACATGATAACGTACAAAATGAGCAAGGTGTAGGCTTTGGGGCAAAATCGCATGATGAACTTCAAAAGTTGTTGCATGATTGGCAACAAAAAGGCGATAACCGTATGGTTAAAGAAGTCTTGCACAAAACTTATGAACCTAGCAAACCCACAGATGGCAGGGTTTGGTGGGTTTGGCAAGAATAAATCTCATAAAATTAAGTGAACAGTATTTCACAACACTTGACAAACATAAAATCATGGTTATAATATCACATCATTTTGTAACAAAATATTTCAACTGATGTGATAGGAAAATCATGATTTTTTTGATTCTTGCCATTTGTGCCAGTGTATTTGTATCCATTTTTTTAAAAATTGCTCGCAAACAAAACCTTGATATCGCCCAAGCGATTTTAATCAATTATATCACCGCCATCATTTTATGTTTTTTGCTATTAAAACCCAATTTAACACCAGACATCTTTAATCAAGGGGCGTCTATTTTTATCTCCTTGGGGGTGTTATTGCCAAGCGTGTTTATTATTATGGCAAAAGCGGTGCAAATGGTTGGCATTGCCAAATCTGACGTGGCACAGCGTTTGGCGTTATTTTTACCGATATTGGCGTCCTTTACGATTTTTGGTGAAGATTTGACATTGGCAAAAGGGCTTGGTATCTTGCTTGCTTTTGCCTCACTGATTGCTTTAACTTATAAACCTGCCCACACTGTCAATCATAAAGCGGATTTAAAAAATACTGCTCTGATATTGGGTGGGGTATGGGTAGGTTATGGCGTGATTGATATTTTATTTAAACAAATGTCAAAACAAGGCTCTGTTTTTTCAAATACACTCACGGTCAGTTTTATATTGGCATTTGTGCTGTTGTTTGTTTATTTACTTGTCAACAAAACCAAATGGCAGGCCAAAAGTTTGGCAAGTGGTGTGATACTTGGTGTATTAAATTTTTGCAATATCCTATTTTATATCAAAGCTCACCAAGCCTTTAAAGATGACCCTACCTTAGTATTTGCGGGTATGAATATTGGCGTGATTTGTTTGGGGGCGATTGTGGGATTGCTTATTTTTAAAGAAAAGATTTCTAAAATCAATGGCGTGGGCATTATACTCGGTATTTGTGCGGTGTGGTGTTTGTCATATTTAAAATGACAAAATAAAAATGCCAATCATGATATTGGCATTTTTATTTGAATGGTTGTTTAGTATTTTATGTCAATTTCATTTTCTATGCCATCTTTTATGGTATAGAGCGTGCATTGTCTGGGTTTGTTGTCAGGATTTATTAAATCTAAAATACCAAAACAAAATGGCGATGGTTGGATTTTATCATAGGTATCAGATAAAATGCGTGAGCCATTGCGACCAAAAATGCTAAATTGATTGTCTTTTGAGGCGATGATAAAAGGTGTAAATATAACGGTTGTATCAACTTTATCATATTCAATGGGAATGATGATTTTGCCTGTTTTATCAATCGCCCCATAGTGCATTTTTTCACCTGATTTTCTACCAACAAAGGCGACGGGATCATTGATGATATTGGGGTGTTTACTGTTATGTACTTTGGTGATGGGTGGATAAAATGGCAGGGCGATATCATAGATTAATGGTATGATTTGTTTGCCTGTTTTGTCAATAAAACCATATTTGTCATTTTTATACACCAAAGATAATTCATCGGTAAATCCGTACACAAAATCATAGTCTAATGTAAAATCAACCATGACCTGATAAGGCTGTTTAAAATCAACGCCTTGATATTGGTCGGTGGCAAATTTTATCATGCCCCATTTGCCATTTTTAGATAAGGGTAAAATGCCTCCCTCTAATTTACCATGCTTATCATATTCAAAAGGTAGGATAATGCTACCTTTATCATCATAAATGCCATATTTACCTTGTTTTTTGACAAAATAAGCGGATTTGTTCCAAGATGCTTTAATGAGGCTTAAATCATGCAATTCATCATTTATCACGTCAATCACAACTTCGCCATTTTCATCAAGCACACCATAAAGCCCTTGTTTTTTAACGATATAATATGAATCCTGCCTTTGTATGTCATCATAAACCGTATCAATGATGGTCTTACCATTTTTATCAATCACACCATACAAACCTGATTTTACCACAATCATCGGATCGCCAGTAAATTTTTCAATCTGATCATAAATTGGGCTGATGACAGTATTGCCTTGTATGTCTTTATAGCCATATTTTTGTGTGGTGGGGCCTTGTATGGGTGTAAGTCCATGATGAGTTTTGGCACGTTGCAATGCCTGTCGTTCTGCTCTCATTTTAGCTCGTTGCTCATCTTGGCGTTGTGTCTCTAATTGGCTTTGGGTTTTTTGTGGGGTGTTTGGCGGTGTAACATTGGCATAAGATATATTTGTTAAAATCAGTATGGCTAATAAGGATTTGGAAAAAAGTGTGTGGCGTGTCATCATGAGGTTTTGCATATTGATTAAAAACATAAAACAGATTGTGGTATTGTAGCACAAACTTTTGCCCAAATTGTCAAAATCCATTATAATAAGCCCCCATTTGCCAACTTGTAGAAAATCATGAGTCAGTTAAATCCCCGCCAAGAAGAAGCCAAACGTCATGTAAATGGTGCATTGCTCGTCCTAGCAGGGGCAGGGTCTGGCAAGACATCGGTCATTACCCAAAAAATCGCCTATTTGATTGATGAATGTCAGATTCCTGCTGATCGTATCGTTGCCATGACTTTTACCAATAAAGCTTCTCGTGAGATGAAAGAGCGTGTTAAAAAACTGATTTCTGGTGAACGGGTTCGAGGCTTGACGGTGTCTACTTTTCACCAGTTTGGCTTGCAGTTTTTGCGGTACGAATTAAAACACACCGCCTTAAAATCTAATTTTAGCATCATGGACGCTGATGATAGTAAAAGACTGCTGGCTGAACTTATGGTGCGAGACAACCTTTCAGGGGCGGAGCGTGCCGATACGGTGGCGGTGGCTGTCAAAAAAATCAGCGATTGGAAAAATGACCTCATCGCCCCAGAAGATGTTTTGGAAACATTAGATGACCCAGAGGATAAGGTTTTTGCTCATTTGTATGGGCTTTATGAGCGTAATTTGCGTGCTTATAATGCGGTGGATTTTGATGATTTAATCGTCTTGCCTGCCCGTATTTTAAAGGAAAATGACCAAGTTCGCCACAAATGGCAAAATCGCATTCGCTATCTTTTGGTGGACGAATACCAAGACACCAATACTGCTCAATATGAATTAATCAAACTTTTGGTGGGGACATCAGCACGCTTTACAGTGGTGGGCGATGATGACCAATCTATCTATGCGTGGCGTGGGGCAAAGCCTGAAAATATGGCATTGCTCAAAAAAGATTTTCCCAATTTGACAGTGATTAAATTAGAACAAAATTATCGTTCTACCAACCGCATATTATCCTCTGCCAACGCTGTCATTGCCAATAACGAACATCTATTTACAAAAGAATTGTGGTCGGATAAGGGTCATGGCGAGCTTGTGCGAGTTTTGACATGTATGGACGAAATGGCAGAAGCGGAGCGTGTTGCCAAAGAGATTTTGACCCATCGCATTCGCCACAGCAATACATGGGACCAATACGCTGTATTGTATCGTTCTAACTTTCAGGCTCGTGTGTTGGAGACCGAACTTCGCTCATTGCAAATTCCTTATAAGCTATCGGGTGGTACGTCATTTTTTGCTCGTGCCGAAGTCAAAGATGTGATGAGTTACCTTAGGCTCATCTTAAATCCTGATGATGATTCGGCATTTTTACGCATCATCAATACCCCTAAGCGTGGCATGGGGTCGGCAACCTTAGAAAAGTTGGGTCTGTTGGCTCAGCAATATGGCATATCATTGTTGTCAGCATGTAGCCATGCTGGACTAAAAACAGCAATAGGTACAAAGGCAAGTAACACTTTACACGGTTTTGCTGATTTTATTGAGCATTATACTCGTGAGTTATATGATAATGCTGACCCCATGCCACTGGTGCGTCAGATGATGATTGAGACAGGCTATCTTGATTACATCAAAGAAGATAGCAAAAACACCCAACAAGAAAAAAACCGCCTTGATAACATAGAATCTTTATATCAAAGTATTGGCAATCTGATTGAGCGTGCCGAAGATGATGATGAGCGGACGATTGAGGCAGTCATTCGTAAAATGATGCTTCTTGATATGTTAGAGCAGCAACAAGAAGAACAAAATACCAATAAAGTCAATCTGATGACATTACACGCCGCTAAGGGGTTGGAGTTTGATTATGTGTACATTATGGGGGTTGAGGAGGATATTTTGCCCCATAAAAATTCCATAGCAAGCAACACCATAGAAGAAGAACGGCGTTTGATGTATGTAGGGATTACCAGAGCAAGGCACGAGCTGACGCTATTGTTTGCCCAAAAACGCCGTATGGGTAAAGATTTTAAACAAACTACGCCTTCACGTTTTTTGGACGAATTGCCTATTGATCATATTGATTACCCTGCCAAAGGCACTGCCAAAAAAGACCCAAAACAAGTTGCTAATCAATATTTAGCAAATATTCAGGCAATGTTGGCTCAGAAAAGGAAGGGGTGATTTGGGGTAAGGTGCGTATGACGCACCAATTGATTGATTAATATTCCTTTGGCGGATACACAAAATCCCAACGGAAAAATCCGTGTTCGCAAAAGCCATTTCCTTGTAAAGATTGGACTTTGCTTTTGATATAATTGGGCGGTGGGCAAGTAACATTATTATACCAATAGCCTAATTCCCAATTATCTTTAATGCCTTCTAAATTGATGATTTCTTGATAATCGGGATTTAATTCAGGCAAGGAATAAAAAATAAACTCGCCAATGGAATCTTTTATCCAATTTTCCATACGTTCTTCGTTTTCGTTAAATGGTTTGCCATGTAATGGCGATTTGGCATTTTCTACAAAACGATGAATGTCGGTCATTGACCAACTGCAAAATTCCAAATGGTTATTGGTGCGATAGGCAATATCGCACAATCTGTCTTGGGTGCTTTGGGGTGGCTCTTTATAATTGGGAAAATTTTTACTTAATTGGGCGATGCATTCCAATACATAAGATGCGGACAATCCACCCAAATCGTGCAATACTAGGGCAGGGTGTTCGCCAGCCCCACCGCCCAAAATTAAATTGTCTGGTGTACAATTAAACTCATAATCGCCCCACGCATTGCCCTGTCTGCTTTCTAAGGGGTGATAAATCGGTAAGCCATTAAAATAGCCTAAAAATTCGTGTTTGATGGTGTCAATATCGCTCATTTTTGGTTCTCTATATTTGAAGTTCTGTATTGATTCTTTGCACCCTCTTTTATTTCATAAAATAAAGATGAATTGCTTAAATGTGTCTTAGTTAAAGTTGTGGGTATTAAATATTCTTGATTGGCAATAAAACACACTTCTGACCTTTGATAAATGATATTATAATCAGGTGGACAAATTACGGCTATTTTGTCATTACGAAAGATAATTTTAGTATAAAGATAAACTTGATTGTCTGATTTTCGTTTTGCATATAACAAAATATTTTCTTTGTCATTTATACTATCTTGGTAATGATGCCAATGAGTGTCAAGGTTGTGCTTGATTTCTGCAAAATCTTTTTCGGAAATTGCATAAATATAAGGCTGTTTGTCTTTTAATCCAATAAATTCAGCAATGGGATTTTTAATGGTATGAGAGCTATAAATCATTATAAAATAGAAAATTAACAATGATAGAAGAATGTCAATAACATATTGAATAGGTTTATTGTCAGATATTCTTATGCCGTATAAAAAACTATAAATAATCCATACAATACCAACCAAAATCAGTACCTGTATATCATCTGAAATAACATGATATATTGCTTTAAAAATATGAATAAATGGAAAAAAAGAAAGAGTGATGGATAAGGAGAATAAAAATGCAATTATAGCTATTTCAATTTTTTTATCTTGCATGACATTTTTTTCAATTTCTCTAAAACACAACAATGGAATAATGCAAGATGAAAAATAAAAATATATGTTCCATTTAAAACAAGCTAATATTATAAAAATAAAAACTGGCATAAATAAACATAAGAATAACCGTAATCCTATTTTTCTTTTATTTTCTTTATGATATTCTTCAAATAAGTTAATTTTTTCGTGATACAAATTTCGTAATACAACGCTAGGTATGATAAATGTTAGCAAAAAAGAAAATGCAATTATAGTAATGCCAAAAATAAAAGATGATACTGTTGAGGTGTCTATTAGAGCTTGATAAATTAATCCATCGAAACCAATGCCAGATAAGTAATCCTTTATAAATATTTTTGATAAAAAATAAGAAACTACAGAACCGCTTAGTATTGCAAGTAAAAATGCTGATAATATTTCTTGAATAAGTGGCAATTTCCATAACTTTTTTAAAGAAATATCTGTATGTTGATTTTCTGTGGTTTCTGCTGTCATTATAATCTGCTCAAAAATTTTTATCTAAGAAATTTATTTAAAAAAATATAAAATTTATCCTATAAAGGTAAAATCAGGAAACCCATGGATTGGATTAACTAAATTTATCAAAAAATACAGTCAAGTATTTGCAGTTATTGTATATTTTAGAAATAAAAAGATGCTCATTAGGTTGGGGATTTTGCCACGACCAATTTTATGCCAGAAAACAATAAAATGATAGCATTGATATATTCCAAATTTAAATTGAGCATATTTTAACACATTTTAAGGCATCAACACCAATTTTTAATAACTTTTAAAACCCAATCAATTCTGTTATAATAACAAAATTTTCCTTATTGATTTTAACATTATGACAACACTCTACACTCACCCCAAATCTTATGATGTCATCGTGATTGGTGGCGGACATGCAGGTACAGAGGCGTGCCTTGCCTCCGCTCGCATGGGAGCAAAGACACTCTTGATTACCCATAACATAGAAACGCTTGGTCAGATGAGCTGTAACCCTGCCATCGGCGGTATTGGCAAATCGCACCTTGTCAAAGAAGTGGACGCAATGGGTGGGGCAATGGCACTGGCAACCGACCGTGCTGGCATTCAGTTTCGGGTTTTAAACAGCCGAAAAGGGGCAGCTGTGCGAGCAACCCGTGCCCAAGCTGACCGCATTTTATATAAAGCCAGTATTCGCCATACGCTTGAAAATCAGCCCAATCTTGACCTATTCCAACAGCCTGTTGATGATATCATCGTTGAAAATGGCAAAGCGGTGGCGGTAGTTACAGCAAGTGGCGTGCGAATCAATACCAAGACGGTGGTTTTGACTTCTGGTACATTTTTGGGTGGGGTGATTCATATTGGTTTGCAACACCAGTCAGGGGGACGAGCAGGGGACATGCCTTCTATTCGTTTGGCTGACCGTTTGCGTGAACTAAACTTGCCTGTCGGACGGCTCAAAACAGGCACACCTGCTCGTATTGATGCACGTACGGTGGATTTTAGTGTCATGCAAGTGCAACATGGTGATATACCCTTGCCTGTGATGAGTTATATGGGGTCGGTGGATATGCACCCACGCCAAATCCCCTGTTATATCACCCATACCAACGAACGCACGCATGACATTATCCGAGCCAACCTTGACAGAAGTCCGATGTTTAGTGGTAAGATTGAAGGTGTCGGTCCTAGATACTGCCCAAGCATTGAAGATAAGATTCATCGTTTTGCTGACAAAGACAGTCATCAGATTTTTATTGAGCCTGAGGGCTTGACTACACACGAGTTGTACCCCAATGGTATTTCAACCAGCTTGCCTTTTGATGTGCAGATTGAGTTTATTCATAGTATGAAAGGGCTTGAAAAGGCTCATATCACACGCCCAGGCTATGCCATTGAGTATGATTATTTTGACCCCCAAAATCTAAAACCAACCCTTGAAACCAAATCCATTGACCGCTTGTATTTTGCAGGGCAAATCAATGGCACAACAGGCTATGAAGAGGCGGCGGCACAGGGGCTTTTGGCAGGGATTAATGCAGGACGTGAAGCATTGGATAAATCAGTATGGATACCAAAAAGACACGAAGCCTATATTGGCGTGCTTGTTGATGACTTGATTACACACGGTACACGTGAGCCATATCGCATGTTTACTAGCCGTGCTGAACATCGTTTGCTTTTGCGTGAGGATAATGCTGACCAGCGTTTGACTGCCATTGGGCGAGAGCTTGGGCTTGTAGATGATGAACGTTGGGCGAGATTTAATGCTAAAATGGAAGCTATTGAATATGAAACGGCTCGCCTAAAAGATATTTGGGCAACGCCAAATAATGCGATTGGCAAGGCATTTATGGCAGATACGGGCGAGGAATTAAGCAAAGAAAACAATCTGCTTGATTTATTAAAACGCCCCAATATTAATTTTAATGACATTGCCAAAATTAGCGATAGCCCTGTTTCCAATGAAGTGGGCGAACAAATTGAAATTAAAGTCAAATATCAAGGTTATATTGACCGTCAAAATGATGAAATTCTTCAAATGAAAAAATTGGAAAACACCCAATTACCAGCCGATTTTGATTATAAAGCGGTGTCAGGGCTTTCTAATGAAGTGGTGGCAAAATTATCACACATTCGCCCTGCTACTTTGGGGCAGGCAAGCAGGATTAGTGGCATTACCCCTGCGGCAATAAGTTTGCTTGCGATGACTTTAAAGAAAATGAAGAAGATGGAGAAATTGGTGGAGTGATAAATACGCACTATTTCATATTTTTTAATCGCCTTAAAAATATCCAAATAAGGAAAAAGTTGTAATGAAAAAATATGCGTTTTTAATGGCAATTTTAGTGGCTGGCTGTGTTAATCCAACACAAAATTCAACCAAACCCACAATTAGCCAAAAACAAACAACTTTGGCAGATTTTGATGGTTGTGTTGATGTGTATGATGAAGCTCGTTTAGAAGATTTGTATTTTGAAAACACCAAACAAGCCTTGCAATTTTTTCCAAAATTATTGGATAAAGACAATGCCCCTGTACCAAAATATAATAATGCTTATTTTAATATGGCGTGTGGTGGTACAGCTTTAACAGGTCAGGTAACAACCCAACAAAAACAAGGCAAAACTTGGGCAGAAATTAAAACCTGTGGCGATTTGACTTGGCAAAGTGAAAAAGACGCTTGTAGTGTTGATAAAGGATTTTATCATAATGGGTTAAAGGGTCAAAATGGCGAAACCATGATTTTAAAATACGGCTATATTTTCTATATTAAGAATGATGGTGTGGTAAGTGCCTATAAAATTTCATCATTTTAGGGCGTGTTGAACTTTTGTATTTGCAATGAAAAATGAGAAAAATCGCACGTTTTTCAAGGAAAAAACGCAGGTTGATAGTTATTCTATCAAGCAAGTTTTTGACGCAGAAAAACAAGATTTAGCCATTTTTCATGCAAAAACGATTGGTTTTTTCTAAAATATTTCTGTATTGTAAATAGTGTTATAAAGGTTCAACACGCCCTAATAACGAGCAGATTTTTACTTTATTTTTGATTAATTTTTGGTTATGATAAGTGAGTTTTTTTATAACTAGAATTTGTCATGAGTCCCCAAGAAATCCTCCAAGCCATCAGTTTTGCTTTTATGATTGTTTTTCCAAACCTAGCTCTGATGGGGCTAGGTTTTTATATGAAAAAATCAGACAAAATTGATACTCATTTTATAGATACCGCTTCTAATATTGTGTTTAATTTTGGGTTGCCATGTTTGCTCTTTTTTAGCGTTGTTAAAAGTGAGGTGAATATTGGTGAGCAGTTGTATCTTGTTGTGGCAGGCTTTATTACCACATTTGTGCTGTTTTTTGGGGCAGAAATTTATGCCAAATTTTTTGTGCCTGATGTGCGTGATAAAGGCGTGTTTGTACAAGGGGTATTTCGTTCAAACATGGCGATTATCTCACTGTCAGTAGCAACCAATGCCTATGGGGCGGTTGGTACAAGCGTGGGGGCGGTGTATATGGGGATTATTACGATACTCTATAACATTTTATCGGTGATTACGCTGTCTCGCACGAGCCAAAATACCGATTTAAAATCCCAAAGTATTGATGTTGTCAAAAAAATTTTTAAAAATCCGCTCATCATTGCCCTAGTTTCTGCTTTTATTTATAAAGGTTTGGACATCCCTTTGCCACCAAAACCTATCGTCAAAACAGGTGAGCTACTCTCAAATATCGCACTGCCATTGGCACTCATCTGTGCAGGAGCAACACTAGACATCAAATCCATGCTTGGTCTGTCTGGTGTATCCATGCAGGCGAGCATCGGGCGGATTGTGGTTGCCCCACTTTTGGCGGTGGGGGTTGGTGTGTTGTTAAAACTGCCTCCTGTGCAATTTGGCGTCTTGTTTGTCATGGTAGCAAGCCCTGCCGCCGCTGCAAGCTATGTCATGGCAAAGGCTATGGGTGGCAATGATGTGCTGGCTGCCAATATTTTGGCGTTTACGACTGTGGTGAGTATGGTGGGCATGGCGGTGGGTATGGCGTGGCTAAGGGTGCTTGGGTGGGTGTGATGTTAAATATGCTTAATCCACATCAAAACTATGCGGAAAAACCGTTTGTCCTGAGCCAAGTGTGGGGTAGAACGGCTTGCTGTCTTGGTTAGACAAGCTTACTACGAATAAAAAACTTTGTCTGGTTTTGAGTGGAATTGACCATAAAAAAGCAAACAAACAGATTGGTTTGCTTTTTTTGATGGATTGGAGCTATTTGCTTTGTAGTAAGCCACGATAAATCGCACCACCCAGTATGCCACCGATGATGGGAGCGACCCAAAATAACCACAGTTGTTCCATTGCCCAGCCACTTTGGAATACTGCTACTGCCGTACTACGAGCAGGGTTTACCGAAGTATTTGATACAGGAATACTGATAAGGTGAATGAGTGTCAATGCCAAACCGATGGCAATCGGTGCAAAACCTGCGGGGGCTTTTTTGTCAGTTGCCCCATGAATGATGATGAGGAAAAATGCGGTCAGCACGACTTCTGCGACGAATACAGCCTTCATTGAGTAGCCGTTTGGTGAATGCTCGCCAAAGCCGTTGGAAGCAAAACCGCTCGCCACCGCATCAAAACCTGTCATGCCAGAAGCGATGACATAGAGCACACCTGCACCCACGATACCACCGATGACTTGGGCGATGATGTAACCAAATGCATCTTTGGAGGCAAAACGTCCACCTGCTACAAGACCTAGCGTTACTGCTGGGTTAAAATGTCCGCCAGAGATGTGTCCAACGGCATACGCCATTGTTAGAACCGTTAAACCAAACGCCAAAGATACGCCTGCAAAGCCAATGCCTAATTCGGGAATGCCTGCCGCCAAGACTGCACTACCACAGCCACCAAAAACCAACCAAAATGTGCCAAAAAATTCAGCACCTAGCTTTTTAGATAAAGCAATATCGCTCATAAAATACCTTAATTGTATAACATTGTTATTGTTTTTTTTAACAAAAATAATGACGTTAAAAAACTCCGCTATTTTAAGGTAATGAATGATGAATTACATGGTGGTTTTGGGTGCGTTTGTGATGGGTGATTGTTATATTTTGTTATTTTATGTAATAATCAAAATTCATGTTATAAAATCACCTTTGCATATCTGTCTCTGTATTTGGTAAATAATAAATATGAAAACTGATAAAAATGGTTACTAAAATGACAAAAGTTAAATACAAAGCGGGCGTTAATCTCCAAGAAAAAGTAGTATAATTTAAAAAGAATGGTAACAGACTGCCCATCAAAGCAAAAGCAGTGTTGATGGTTAATGCCACACCAGATAAGCGAATTTTGGCAGGAAAGATTCTCACGATTACTACGGGTGAGCTGGCAATAATACCACTGGCAAAACCCAGTAAGGCAAAAAATACCAAAATAAATTCTCCCCCTGATTTTAAATGTCCAAAAAACAACATAACTTGTAATAATAAAAATATACTACCCATAATAATAATTTTACCAACATTAAATCTATCTGTTAAAAATCCATAAAATAATGAACCTAGTATCATAAAAAACATACTAATAATAGCCCCAATGTGTAGATAATATTCTTTGATTACAAAGCCTATATTAATAAGTTGGGGCAATAAAATGGCGATGATGATAAATAGGCTAAATATTTGCCATGACAAGATAAATGCAGGTAAAAAATAGGTTGCGTATTTTTTTGTTATTGAATAAAGGAATGATAACGCTTTGCCGTTGGTGGGTTCTAAGGGGTGGCGGTTGAGCAAAATATCCATTTCTTGATGAGTGGGGTCATCAAGATTGATGCTACTGATGGGGTGTTTGGGTTGTTGGTAGTTGGGGGTGTGGATTTGTTCAAAAATGGGTGTTTCTGGCAGGTTGCGTACCAAAAGCAATAAAAAACATGCCAAACTACCTCCAATTAAAAAAGGCAGTCGCCACCCAAACAGCATGATTTGGTCGTAGGTAAGTGCGTTTTCAAGATTGGCGGAAAATACAAAAGCCAAAAGCGACCCTAAAAGACTGCCTGCCATAATGAGTCCGCAACCAACCCCCAAATGTTTGGTAGGTAAATGTTCACTGATAAATGCCCAAATGGTGGGAATTAGTCCTCCCAAAGCAATGCCTTGCCCAAATCTTATCAATCCTAATAGGAGTGGTATAATGGTGTCTAATTGTTTGGTTAAGGGTATGATAGAAGCAATCAATGTAAAAATGCCAACACCGATTAAACTGATGGATAACGCCGATTTACGCCCATGGATATCACCATAACGCCCAATAAAAAATCCCCCCAAAGGCATACCAATATAACCTGCCAAAAAAAGAATCACGATTTTGGCATAATATCTCCAACCATCAAGCCAATTCATAAAAAGTGTCTGATCAAAAATGTCTGACATATAAATAAATAACGTAAAATCAAAAAAGCCAACGCCTGCAATCAATCCAGATAAAACAATAAGATAAATATGATAAGAGTTTAATAAAGTGATTGAATGTGTGTTTGACATAATTTATCCAAAAATATCGTTATAATAAGCCGTCAATGGGTAATACGCCCAACATACTAAACCCCCAACGTTTTGGTAATGATGCAGGTTCTGTGTGGTAGATGACTTCTTGACCGTTTTCTAGGGTTTTCCAAATGATGTTGCCATGTTCGTCAAGCCCAAGTTCGTAGGCTTGGTTGAGTAAATCGGGGTTGGTTGAATTTGGATTGTTTAACGCATAATGTATGTGTTTTGCAAGTTCGTTGTCATCAATCACCACACCAAGTTCGGTGTTGATATTGGCAGAGCGTGGGTCAATGTTATAAGAGCCAATAAAAACCTGTTTTCCATCTATGGCAAAGGTTTTTGCGTGTAGACTTACAGTAGCGGTTTGGTATTGAAATGTGTCTTTTGGGCTGGCAGAGTTTTTAAGCTCATAAATTTTTACGCCTGCTTTTAATAATTCTTTTCGCCAATGGGCATAACCTGAGTGTACAGTTGGGACATCGGTGGCGTTTAGGGCGTTGGTTAAAATGCTGATGTGTACACCATGATTTGCCAAATTGGTTAGGATTTTTGTGCCATTTTTGGTGGGAACAAAATATGATGAAATGATACTTAGCTGTTTGGTGGGTGTGGGTAGAGTTTGGCGAAGTTTACTTACCAAATACTCATCATAATCAGCTTTACGCCCAAGTTTTTTGACATCGTCAGCAAAAAAGGCGATGTTTGCCCAACGAAATGGGATTGTGCCTGTGTTTAACTGCTCTTTTAGAGTAGAATGTGTGGTTGCTTTTTCGTAGATGTTGGCGATTTTTTGGTATTGGACATCATTGGGGAGATGTTTGAGTGGTGTGTTGGTGAGTGTTTGTATGTCGTAGGCATGAGCCGATTGCCAATAGTCTTCAAAACTTTGACTTACATCATTTACCACTTTGCCTGCCAGTAGGACATCGAGGTCGGCAAAGTGGTTGTGGTTGTCGTTATTTAAGTATTCATTGCCGATGTTTCGCCCACCGATGATGCTTACATGACCGTCAAAAATCATGCTTTTGTTGTGCATACGCACGTTTTGGCGAATGGGGTGCTTGACGTAGCTTAGCGTTTTAGAGTGCCGATAATTAAAGGGGTTTGTTAGGCGAACGGCGATGTTGGGGTGGCTAGCAAAGGTAAAAAGATATCTATCTAGTGCAGGCGAACTGTTAAAATCATCAAGGAGCAGTCGCACCGTTACGCCACGTTCGGCGGAGTCCCACAAGGCTTTTAACAAAATCAAACCTGCTTCATCATCGTGCCAAATGTAGTATTGTACATCAATGCTATACATTGCCATTTGCGTGAGTGTTTTTCTTGCCACAAAAGCGTCAGTAGCGGTACTGATTGGGTAATAAGCAGATAAATCGGTGCGGATTTGGTTGCCTGTGAGTTTTAGTAGGGCTTTGGCAGGCGTGAGTTTGGATTGTTTGAGTTGGTGATGAATGGCGTGGGCTTGCTCGGTGAGTGCCATGCTTTTGGGCAAATGAGGGGTGCTTGGCAAATTTTGACAAGCTGTCAAAAATGCCCCAAAAATCATTCCCAATAACCACTTAGACATATATCGCTCTTAATCATCATTTTCATTGTCAAGGGCAAACTCATCACTATACAAACTCCAATTGAGCTTGGTGCGACATGCCTGATAAAAATCCACGCCTACGGGGTGTAAGAGTATCAAGGATTTGTTGTGCTTGGTGATGACGAGTGTTTGGTCAGGTTCTAGGGGGACGCTTGCTTCGCCGTCAGAGCTCACCATTGGTTGAGTGCGGTTGTCTTTGTGAATGGTGATGGTGATTTTGCTACTGCCTGCCACGACAATGGGGCGAGACGACAGCGTGTGGGGGTGCATGGGAGCAAGGCAAATGGCATCAAGGTTTGGGTGAATGATAGGGCCTCCTGCTGATAGAGCATAGGCGGTTGAGCCTGTGGGTGTGGCTACTATGAGACCGTCAGCGTGTTGGCGATAGACATCAACATCATTGATTTTTAGTTTAAAATCAATGGTATGCACCGATTTTCCTGCGTGAAGTACTACGTCATTTAGGGCAAAACTTTCGTGAAAGACGTGATTTTTGCCATCATAGTTTTCTCCCATGATTTGCATATGTAACAAAAACCGTTCGTCAGTGTGATATTTACCACACAAAATATCAGCAAGCTCGGTTTCTAATTTGTCTGGATTAATGTCCGCCAAAAACCCAAGTCGCCCACGGTTGATTCCAAGTACGGGTACGCCTGTGCCAGCAAGCATTGAGCCTGCTTGTAAAATAGAACCATCTCCACCTACCACAATCACCAAATCACAGTATTCACCCATGCGTGAGCGTGGTACGATTTTGATGTGGTTTTCATCTGTGTGATTAAAATCAATCAAAATACCCTCAATGCTGGCGGTGGTTGTATCCACAATGGCAGATAGTTGCCAATCGTACAGCAGTTTCATCAGTTGGTTTAGGGTGTTGACAACGCTTTTTTTGCCAGCACGTCCGATAAGTCCAATGCGTTTAAAATGACTTCTTTTGGGTTTGGGGGTGGTTGTGGTCATGATTTGGCGTTAGGGCTTAAAAATGATTGCTTATCATACCAAAATTTATAATTTTCACAATCAAAACAAGGTATGAAAATGGTTAATTTTTCATGACAGATGCGATTTTTTGTAACAATACGGTAAAGAGGGTGAGTAAGTTTGCCAAATTGCCAAAAAGTGATTACAATAGGATTTTACAATACGTATTTGGAATGAATTATGATGACCATCAATGTTGCCATTATTGGCGGTACAGGCTACACAGGCGTAGAGCTGATTCGTCTATTATCACAGCACCCCCACGCTTGCATTCGCTATCTGACTTCACGCAGTGAGGTGGGGCGAGCGGTGAGTCAGATTTTTCCCAGTTTGCTTGGTGTGTGTGATGTGGTGTATAGCGACATGACGGACGAAGTGATGGATGAGATTGGGCAAAACTGCCAAATCGTCTTTTTCGCTACACCACATGGGGTTGCCATGAAATACACGCCTGCCCTTATCGCACGAGGGGTTAAGGTGATTGATTTGGGGGCGGATTTTCGTTTACAGAATTTGGACGAATTTAAACAATACTATGCCCTAGACCACACTTGTGCAGACGTGCTGGCAGGTGCGGTCTATGGTTTGGCTGAGATTCATCGTGAGCGTATCAAAACTGCCCAAGTCATCGCCAATCCAGGTTGTTACCCCACAACCGCCATTTTGGGTCTAAAACCTGTGATTGAGACGCAAAATCATGCAAATAAGCCACTCATTTTAAAAAACATCATCATTGATGCCAAATCAGGTGTGTCAGGGGCAGGGCGTAACGCTAAGATGAATTTGCTATTTAGCGAACTTTCGGATAACTTTTCGGCTTATGGGGTAACAAGTCACCGCCACACGCCTGAGATTTGTCAAGGAGTACATGACTTTTTGGGTTCAAAATTTGCCCATAAAATTCGCTTTGTTCCCCATCTTGTGCCAATGATTCGAGGTATGTTTAGTACCATTCACCTAACCCTAACAGAAGAAGGGCAGGCAATGGATTGGCAAGCGGTTTTTGAAAAAAGTTATCAAAATGAGCCATTTGTTGATGTTTTGCCCAAAGGTTCGCTCCCTGACACTCGTTCGGTACGTGCATCCAACCGCCTAAAAATCGCTATTCATCAAGATGATGATACACTCACCATTTTGGTGGTGCAAGATAATCTGGTGAAAGGGGCGAGCGGTCAAGCGGTGCAAAACATGAATATCTTGTGTGGCTTTGATGAGACGTGCGGATTGAGTACGGAGTTTGGGGGCTGTGCGGTCGTGCCGTGATTGGGTTTTTAGGGTATTTAAAATTGATGAATCCGTAGGGGTTTAATATGGCGTGGTTGGCATTGATTCGTTGGCTTGGTATTTGCTTGATTGTTATGTCCTCTACATTTGGTACATTCATTGCGTTTGTGTGGCATGGGTCGAAATATGGGTTTGATGCTCGCATTAAGCTGAATTTGTGGTCGGTGTATGCTTTGCCATTTTGGTTTTTTGTGGCAGGTGTGGTGATGCTGGTCAGTACAAATCGCTACTACACCGAACATCATGCGTCCAACACGCAAATTGTGATGAAATGTGGTGTTGTGTATGGTTATTATCCCAAAAATCCGCCCAACCCAAATGCAAAAAGAAGTGGCAGAAACGGTGAGCCCCAAAATGCCATGACTTTAACTGTGGATGGCAAAAATCTTTTCTATCCAATACCGCTTGATTTTAAAAGGTTGCCAGTTGGTACATCGGCTTGTTTTAATATTTTGGACGCTTCTAAAACCAAAGGTATTGAAAAAAGTCGTGTGTTATCGTTGGTAGAAAATCCGTAGGTGGTTTAATCACAAACACCAAAAATAAAAACTTGGATTGCTCCAAGTTTTTTTATCATCAACATCACGCCTTAGTGCAATCAAGAAGCACTTTGTCATCTGGTGTGCTGACGGTGGCTTTGTTGCCATCCAGTTTGAGTGCCATGCCTTTTTCACTACCGTCAATGCTATCATCATCAGAGATGAATTTGCCATTTTCACTTTCGTTCAAATCATAAGTGATGTCATCTTGGGTAAGATGTGCTTCATGTTCTCCCTCGTGTTCATGAATGGCGATATGAATGGTTTTGTCGCCACATTGATACGCATCACCATGACTGGCATGGTCGTGCCCCTCATGATTGTGTCCTTCGTGAGCGTGGTCGTCGTGTTCATGCGTATGTCCTGCGTGAGCGTTGTCTTGGGCGTGTTGCTCGGGAGGTGTGGGTGTGGTGTTGGTTTGGGGGGTGGCGGTTTCGGTTTTTTCGGTGGGCTGACTGGTAGGCTTTTCACAAGCAGTCAGACCAAGCATGGCAACAAAAGATAAAGCGATGATTTTTTTCATAAAAATATCCAGTGGTCAACGAAAAGAGATATAGTATAACAAAAAATCCCATCAAATGCACGAAAAGTATCATGTATGGTTGAATTTCTTGGCTAATTTAGCGATAATGGTAAGCATTTAAACCACCATTTTAACAAAAATCACCAATCATGACAAATAAAGCTGACCCCAAACCCAAAAAAGCCCGCCACGCCCGCTCTCAAGAAGACATCATGGCAAATGCCTTTTTAAAAAATACCTTTAAACCTGTCAAAAAATCCATGATGATGGCATGGTTTTTGGATGTAGTGAACGTACTGGTGTTGATGGGGCAGGCGTTTGTGATTGCGTGGTTGTTTGGGGTGTGGCTGGACTTTTTTGTCAAGCAAGATTCGCTCTTGCCACAACCTAGCGATGATGAGCTGACGATGTATTTGGGGGTGGTATTTATTTGTTTGTGCGTACGAGCAGGGCTAAGTTATGGGCGAGATTATCTATTGAGTGAAGCAGGATTGATGGTTGCCACAAGCGTTAAAAAGGCATTGCTTGATAAGTTAGGTCAGCTTGGATTGGCACGGCGGTACTTTGGTTCGGACGGCTCACTTGCCAGTAAGATGGTAGATGAGCCTGTGCATTTGGTGGGTTATGCTCGTTTTGAAGTGCAAAAAATGACCGCTATAACCACACCAATTATTTTGGCAGGGTGTGTGAGTTTTTATAGCCTGTCAGCTGGACTGATTTTGCTGTTGACCGCTCCGCTTGTGCCGATTGGCATGGCATTTATTGGTGTGGCAACCGCTCGCAAAAGCCGTGAACAGATGGATGCACTTGCCCAGCTTGGCGGACGTTTTTTGGATTGGATTCGGGGTATGAATACCCTAAGCCGATTGGGGGCGGTGGACGTGGCGGTGTCCGACATTGACAAAAGTAGCGAATCGTATCGCCAAAAAACGATGAGTGTCCTAAAAATCGCCTTTTTAAACAGTGCTGTGCTTGAATTTTTATCTGCTCTATCCATTGCGTTGGTGGCGATTTATTTGGGTTTTGGACTGCTTGGGTGGACGATTTTTGGACAAGGTACGTTAAGTTATCAGACGGCGTTATTTATTTTGCTCCTTGTGCCTGAATTTTATGCACCGCTACGCCGATTGGGGGCAGAATACCACGTCAAAGGGCAGGCGGTGGCATGTGCCAAAGCAATTGCTCCCATACTTAATTTTAAACATAAAAAACACACAGGACAAGCCCATACCCTAAGCCATGCCCCAAGTTTCTCCCTAAAAAATCTCACCGCCTTTGGTGATGATGGGCGAGTGCGGTTATCGCCTTTGACGGCTGAGTTTGGGGCAGGGCAAAAAACCGCCGTGATGGGTGAAAGTGGGGCAGGAAAATCTACTTTGTTACAAATCCTACTTGGTTTTGGGGACTATGAAGGCGAAGTGGTGCTGACTGATGGCGATAAAAAAGTGCCTTACCAAGAGGTGAATTTGGTGCAATTAAGGCAACAATTTGGCTATCTATCGCAAAGTTTGGCATTGCTCCCTATGAGTATCGCTGATAATTTACGCCTTGCCAAACCGCACGCCAGCGATGATGAATTAAAACAGGTTTTGCAATGGGTCAAAATGTGGGATGTGGTAAATGCTTTGCCACAGGGTATGCACACCATACTGGGCGAACGTGGGCGTGGACTGTCGGGCGGTCAGGGGCAACGGCTTGCCATTGCTCAGCTTTTACTCCAAGATGCCAAAGTGTGGCTATTAGATGAGCCGACTGAGCATTTGGACGCTAAGACCGCTTGGCAAATCAAAGAGTTGTTGTGGCAACTGGGGGCTGGCAAAACGGTGATTTGGGTGACGCACGATGAGGACTTTGGGGAGTTTAGGTTTGACAACATACATCGTTTGGGGCAAAAAGGACAAGGGGGCAGATTATGACAACTCATCATCACGAACAATTTGAACTACATCAGCTTTGGACAACTCAAAAGCATCGTTGGTTTTTGGCGTGGGGGCTGGGTATGATTACAGCTTTGTCGGTCTTGGGACTGGTGGCGGTGTCAGGGTGGCTCATTACGATGGCAGGTGTGATGGGGGTGCTTGGGGCGGTTTATCTTGTGCCATGTGGATTGGCGGTGAGCCGTACGTTGGCTCGTTATGGGGATTTGGTGGTGTCGCACCATGCAGTGTTTGAGTTGTTAAAAGAACTGCGTGTACGATTTTTTACCGCTTGGGCAAAACAACCTTTGTCTATCAAGGCTCTTGATGACAAAACCAGCAGTCAAAAAATGCACCGCTTAGTCAAAGACATAGATACACTCAATGAGTTTGTATTGCGTGTTGTATCGCCTTTTATCGTGGCAGTTGTGGCGGTAGCGGTTGTGGCGGTGGGTTTATTGATAAAATTGCCCACACTTTTGGGAGTGGTGCTGGCAAGCATATTGTGTTTGGTGTTGGTCATTCCTGTGGTTATGTGGCGATTTGGGGCGGTGATTGCCGTCAAAGAAAGCAAACTTAGCGAACGCCAAAAAAGTATGCTCCTTGACACTTTGCCTACGCTCACTCAGCTACTGGTGTGGGGTCGGTGGCAAGACCGCATGGCGACACTAAGCCAGCTTGATGATGAGGCTCACACGCTTGTACGTCAATCACACATCATCAGACGGCGAGCCAACTTGATGATACAAATCGTCATTGCACTGGTGGTGGTTGGGGTGCTGTTTGGGGTGCATGAGTTGTTTAGTCATGCGATAGTCTTGGCAACCGATAACAGTCATGTCAGTCGTGGTTTTAACCCTGCATGGGCGTTGGCGTTGGTGTTGGCAGTGTTTGGGCTTATTGAAATCGTCTTGGTGTTAGCAGTTGAGCCATTAGCATACGGACGTAGTATGTATGCCAAAGAGCAAATGAATGCACTGATTACGCCTGCCTCTGCCATGCCCAAAGTAGACCTATCCAACCCAAACCAAGATGAATGGACGCTTATACTTGATGATGTTGCGATACAAGCTTCCAATGCTGTGATGGTGATTGATAACATTCATGCCTGCATCACAAATCAACTGCCTACTCTTATTGTGGGTGCGTCAGGTGTTGGTAAATCAACATTGCTTGCGACTTTGGCAGGGGAATTTGCTCCTCTTAAAGGTGAAATCATCTTAAATGGACAATCCATGCCAAGCATTGATTTTGGTTCATCGCTTGGGTTTTTGGGGCAGATGGTGGATATTTTTGACCAGACGCTGGCGGACAACTTGCGGTTGGGTAACATGACTGCCAGCGATGATGAATTATGGGCGGTGCTTGACAAAGTGGGCTTGGTGGACTGGGTCAAATCCCAACCCAAAGGTTTAGACACGCCACTTGGCGAATATGGCATGGCACTCTCTGGTGGGCAGGCTCGCCGTGTGGCACTCGCTCGCCTGCTTTTAACACCAAAAACGGTATTGTTGTTAGATGAGCCATTTGCAGGGCTTGATGATGCCACTCGTCGTCATGTGTGGCAAACGCTGACTGATGCTCAACAATCAGGGCAAATTGGTATTTTAATCATCGCTACGCATCAAGTGTGGGCACAGATGAATGCAGATGTATTGCAGGTGGGTGAATAAGATAAAAACAAAAAAGACTTGGATAACACCAAGTCTTTTTTTGATTGGGTTTATTTAATGCCCTTTTCAATCCCCTGTGTCAAACCATTGATATCCGCCCCATTAAGTCCAATTTCTTTTAACAAACTATCCACCAAAGGGGCTTGTGAGCGATACCTTAGGGCAGAATTGACCATCTGGTCGGCAAGGTTGGCATTGCCATTTTCGCCAGTTTCACTACCTGTTCCATTACCACCAAACCCACCAAGCCCATTGACCTGCAAAATCTTAATGTCGTCAATATTTTCCATCGGACGCACGCTTTCACGAATAATCTCTGGCAGGTGTTTGAGTAGGGCAAGGCGAATTTGCATTTCAATTTGCTCCACCGACAAGACATTGGACGCCTCATTGACCGCCCTTGTCCCTTCGGCATCAACACGGTATTGCTTTTCTTTTGCCTCCGCCAAAAGAATTTGAGCGTCTGCCTCCCCTTTGGCTTGTAAGCGTAATTTTTCTGCCTCTGCCTGTGCCACAATGCGTACTGCTTCGGCTTGGTCAATGGATGCCTGCTTTTGAGCCTCTGCTGCCACTGTGATGGCAATTGCCTCTTTTTGGGCGGATTCTTGGGCGGAAATCAGCTCCACCGCTTTGGCTCGCTCTGCTTTTTGCGTTTCACGCACGGTGATAACACTCTCTTCTTCCTTGACGGCTGCCGCTCTTGCTCTGTCGGCCTCTGCTTTTGCCTCCGACTCGGCACGAGATTTTTCGGCAACAGCAATCGCTCGGTCTTGTTCGGCAAGTTCAATGGCTTTTTTGCGTTCTACTTCGGCTTGTTCAATGCGTTGCTCTTTTTGAATGCGTTCGTTTTCAATGTCTCGCTCGGCAAGAATTTTTTTCAAATCCACTTCACGCTTGGCGGCAATCTGTGCCTCTTCCGCCTCTCTTTGTTTGCTTGCCTCTTGGCTGGCAATCTCTGCCGTCTGCTCGGCACGGCGTACGGCAATCTCTCGCTCTTGCTCGGCTTTACGAATCTCAATCTCTCGCTCTTGTTCTAGTTTGGCATACTCTTCTTCTCGCAAGATTTGCAGGCGAGTGCGTTCGGCCTCTAAGTTTTTGGTTTTGATTGCCAAATCGGTGTCTTGTTCAATGTCGTTGCGTTTTTTACGGCGAATTTCAATGGTTTCGGTCAATTTTGTCAAACCTTCGGCATCAAAGGCATTTTGTGGGTTAAAATACTCAAAAGCCGTCTGGTCAAGCCCTGTCAAAGACACCGTTTCAAGCTCCAAGCCGTTTTTGTACAAATCCTCCGATACCACCTGTTGAACCTTTTGCACAAAATCCACCCGTTTTTCGTGTAGCTCCTCCATCGCCATTTCGGCAGCCACGGCACGAAGGCTGTCCACAAATTTACCTTCTACCAAATCCTTCAAATCCTGTGGCGACATCGTTTTCATACCCAAAGTTTGGGCGGCGGTGGCAATGGATTCGGCGGTGGGCTTGACTCGCACATAAAATTCAGCCGTTACATCAACACGCATTCTATCCTTGGTGATGAGTGCTTGCTCGCTGGCACGGCGAACTTCAAGGCGAAGGGTGTTCATATTAACAGGAATGACCTCGTGCAAGACAGGCAAGACAATCGCACCGCCATTGACAATCACTTTTTCGCCACCAAACCCTGTCCGTACAAAGGAGACTTCCTTGCTGGCACGGCGATACAGACGAGTCAAAATGAGACCCAAAATGACGAGGGCAACCAAAATCACCCCTGCGATGATAAGGATTGAAATTAGATTCATAGGGTTTTTCCTTAACTGTTTGTTTGCTGGTAAATTCGCTCTAATTTTTCATCAAGCGTTAATAAAGTTAATTGGTGTGTTTTTGCGGTCGCCAAAATCAATGCGTCTGGCAATTTAATTTTATAAGCCCTTCTTAATGCAATCGTGCATTCTAATATGTCATCGGTAATGGGCAATTTGGCTTGGAAACGATTAAAAAGCATTCGTAAATTTATATCGTCTTGTTCTGTTGAACCATTCCAACCCAATACTTCGGCATAACTAATATCGCTATAAGCACATTGATGAAATTGTAATTGATGTTTTTTTAATCAATTCAATGGCATCATTATGTTTTCCATACCAACGAATTAAAAAACAACTGTCCAATAAAAACTTAATGCCATTCATTACGCCACTCCCTTTGTAAGGCAACTGCGTCCACTTCTTTAAAAGACTGTGAAGGCTCTAATGCCATTACCGCTTCTATCATTGAATTAGGTTTTTCATCAACCACTTTTTGAATGATAAATTCGGCAACACTAATGCCTTGTATTTGGGCTTGGTTAATAATGATTTGTTCAATGTGTGGGGGTAAATCTATGAGCATTTTTTACTCCTAAATGGTAAAAATTAAATGTTTAAGATAAAGAAATGATAGCATAACTTATTGGGTCTTGATAATTTTATAGTTAAAAAAATAACTTATCAATCCACCAAAACGCCATTGACATTTTTAATTGCCAAAAAATCATTTCCCTTTTGGGCAACCAATAATACCGTATCGCCTTGTGTTAATATATCATCATTATCACAAAATGCCATTACATAATGCATCTGACCGTATTTGTCTTTGACTTTGACTTCGGCTTTTTTGTCTTGATTGGCAATGCCAATGGTAATTGTACCAATGCGTCCAATCAGCTCATTTTGGTTGATGGCAGTGGTTTCATCTTTGGGTAGAATTTTATATAAGCCTTTGGCAGATAGTCTTAATATGGGCAATGATAACATCCACACCAAAATGATTGCAACAAAAACAGGCAAATAAAATCCAGCAATATTAAAAATAATGTTTTGAACAATAAATCCCAATAACCCAAAAATCGCTAAAAATAACACAAATAGCATTAACACAGGCACTTTGCCAAAATATAGCCAGCTTAAAAAGCGAATAAATGCCCCGCTATCCACCGTATCAATGCCAATTTCGCTATGGGCATTAACCTCTGATAATTCATCTGGTAATAAATTATCCAGCCAATCATTTGCCCCACCAACCAGCATTGCCAAAACTTCTACCACAAATAATAAAAACATCAGCATTAGAGCAATGCCAAATGGGGCGGTTTGTGGGGCATTTAATAATTGCCAAAGTGCGGTCATTGAGTTTCCTTTTGGTAAGTTTGGTTTTTGGGGTTAATCGCAATATATCCCCACCATTTCAATAATGCCAAATCATAAATCAAGCATCAAAATTAATTATCATTCATTGCCCTGCTTTTAATTTTGCCAAACGCTGGGCAATATGATGGTTTTTATTTAACTCTTCTAATGCTTTTAAATCTTGGGCATTGTTATTTTGCCCTGTTTGATAAGAAAAACCCATTTGACGGCTCATTGCTCTATCAAAGGCATTGGTGGTTTTATTCGCCTTTTGGGCAATGTGATTTAAATCATTGCTGGTATTTATGCTTGGCGTGTTATTTGCCATTGTCTTTTGAAAATCGTCAATGGCATTTAGCATTTCACGGCGTTTGGCTTGTAGGGCAATAATAAAGCCTTCTAGCTCTTTTTCTTTGTCGTTGCACTCAGCAATGGTAGCTTGCAACATTGCCAATGTTGTTTCAATATTAAGTTGCTCGCCAATACCCACTTGTGCCAAATCATCTCGCCCCATATTAACGGCGGTTAAGATATTTTCATTTAAATTCTCAAAGCGAGTGTTTTCGTTATTTAATTTTTTGGTGGCAAGGTGTTTTTGGGCAACGACTTTGCCAAGTTCACTGCGTACTTCATCAATGGCTTTATCAAGCTGTCTTAAATGCTCATTAAAGGCAAGCATAGGGGCTAAATCTTCGGCTTTGTCCAGTAGGGCGTGAAAACTGCCACTTATTAACCGACTGACACGATTGGATAGAGTTTCGCTCATAGTCATTCCTTATAAAATAAATCACCGATTTTGATGATTTTGATAAATTAAATTGGCAAGTTTTAAGGTATTGTCTAATTCATTTAACACCGTATCATCATAGCCTGCCCCTTTGCCTGTAATGGCAAGCTGTAATATGCTGTCCATTAGGCGAATCACTCGCCACATTAGGCGTTGTTCAAATTGGGCAAGTTGTGCCTTATCGCCAGTTTTGGGGTAATCTAGTGCTGTCGCCATCAAATCAGGCAGTAGCTCAAATACCCTTGCTACAATATGTGAATGTATGCCAAGCTCCTTTTCAAAGCCCAGTATTTGATGGCGGGCGGTGTGCAAATTTTGCTCGGCAAGCGATAGGGCGGTGTCATAATCTTGTCCTTGTGTGTGCAAAATACGAGCTTGACGCAAGAGTTCACGGATTTTGTCGGACGGCGTGGTTGCCCCATCAAGTTGTAATTGAGCAATAAAATCAGCATCTTCTTGGCTAATACGCACACTCATTGGGATACGGTTTGCATTTGGCATAATTTAAATTCTTTTGTTTTCATTTGAATACAAATATAATTCATTGAAGTTATTATGTCAATATGCCATGACGTATTTGATGTATTTTTAGATAATCGGCATGATTTTGGCGATAAAAAAGCGACCATGATAGGTCGCTTTGGGTGAATGAGTATCACTCTTCGTCCAACAAATCCTTTTCTCGTGCCACTGTTAAAAGGTTATTGGAGCGGTTGCCTGTACGGCAAAAGATATGTAGAGGTCGTTCTGTACTGTTAAAAAAATCAGCGAACGCTTGTACATGACCCATGTCCATCATGCCACCAGCAAAGGCAATTTGTTTGTAAGCAATGCCATGAGCTTGGCACGCCTGCTCAATCTCGGCAGACGTGGGCTGACCTGCCTCTTCACCGTCTGGACGGTTGTTGACGATTGTTTTTACACCCATGCGAGCAAGCTCGGCAACGTCATCAGGGGTGATTTGACCTGATAGGGTGATACGAAATTCGGGAGCAACTTCTGTCATGGCGATAACCTTTGCGACTGTTAAAAATTTGGGTTATCTTAACGTTTTTTGAGGCATTTGGCAAATAAAATCTTGGGTGGTTTTTGATGACATAAAGTTATTTTT
>NZ_BCYQ01000024.1 GCF_001598275.1 Moraxella oblonga NBRC 102422 | reverse complement strand
TTATTAAATTGCAACTAAAAAAATGACAGTCTCATTTTCAACTTAAAATCACAACTTATTGATTTAATTGTATTTATTTTTTGATATATAGAGAAAAACTGCGGTTCGCTCATATAAAAATCAAACACTTGCATAAAGTTGAGATTGGTGTAATAATGCTAAAAAAATAACTGGCATTGCAGTTACACCACCAAACAACATTCTCACATTTGGGAGTACAACCATCAGCCATGACTATCCCAAAACATCGTTATCGATACCCGCCCAATAATACACATTGTTACACAAAAAATCATAACACCTAAAAGATAAAAATTCTCAACAAGTTAAAATCCTTAAAAAATTCGTGGTTTTTTGTAATTTTTGTAACTTTTTTATCATTTTTTTGCAGAAGTTTATACAATTCTAATTTATTTTATGACAAAAATAACGTAAAATAGCAGTGTTAAGAAATAGGCACAGCAAATGTGGTTTTTCAAAATTGTTTTGACATTACCACATACCCAGTATGGGATTACCCTTTCATTTTTGGAGGAAGTTTTAATGAGCCATGCCGAAGGCGTCAATGTAAAACGCCGTAGAGTCCTAATTGCATCTACCGCCGCCGTCGGTGCGGTTGGTGTTGGTGCGATAGCCACCCCATTTGTACGTTCTTGGTATCCAAGTGCCAAAGCCGAAGCTGCTGGTGCTGCCGTTGTGCAGGATATTAGCGGTATTGAAAATGGACAAATGATTACCGTCAAGTATCGTGGCAAGCCCATCTTTGTGGTCAAACGTACCGATGAAATGGTGGCAAATTTAAGTAAAGTTACCCCGAAACTAAGCGACCCTGAATCTGCCAAGTCTGTTCAGCCTGAATACTGCAAAAATGAGACACGCTCTATCAAGCCAGAGATTTTGGTGGTAGAAGGTGTTTGTACTCATTTAGGTTGCGCCCCAACCTTCCGCCCCGAAGTGGGTGCGGCTGACTTGGGCGGTGCTGACTGGTTTGGTGGTTTTTTCTGCCCTTGTCATGGTTCTTTATATGACTTGTCTGGACGTGTGTATAGTGGCGTTCCTGCCCCTAACAACCTGTCAATTCCAGAGTATAAGATTGAAGATACCATCTTAACTGTTGGGGAGTCCTAATCATGAGTCTTGCAAAAAAATTTATGGGTTGGGTGGATGCTCGCTATCCTGCGACTGAAACCTATGAATACCATATGTCCAAATACTACGCCCCAAAAAATTTCAACTTTTGGTATTTTTTTGGCGTATTATCTATGGTGGTCTTGGTAAACCAGCTTGTTACAGGCATTTGGCTTACCATGATGTTCAACCCCAGTGCCGAAGGGGCTTTTGCCTCCCTAGAATACATCATGCGTGATGTTAAAGGTGGTTGGCTCATTCGTTATATGCACTCTACAGGGGCATCAGCATTCTTTATTGTGGTTTATTTGCATATGTTCCGTGGCTTGATGTACGGTTCATACAAAAAACCTCGTGAACTTGTTTGGCTCATCGGTATGGGCATTTATCTGTGCCTCATGGCAGAAGGCTTCTTTGGTTATCTACTACCTTGGGGTAATATGTCGTTTTGGGGTGCACAGGTGATTTTAAACCTACCTGCTGCCATTCCTGTAATCGGTGATGGACTTGCCGAATGGGTCAAAGGTGACTACCTCATCTCTGGCATTACTCTAAACCGTTTCTTTGCTTTACACGTCATCGCCATTCCTTTGGTGCTCGTTGGTTTGGTGTTTATGCACTTGGTTGCCTTGCACCATGTTGGTTCCAACAACCCTGACGGCATTGACATCAAAAAACTCAAAGACAAAAACGGCGTGCCACTTGACGGCGTACCTTTCCACCCTTACTATACCGTGCATGATATGGTTGGTATTGTGGTATTCTTCATCTGCTTCTTTGCGGTAGTATTCTTTGTACCAGAAGGCGGTGGTTATTTCCTAGAAAAACCCAACTTTGAAGTTGCCAATTCCCTAAAAACCCCAGAACACATCGCTCCTGTTTGGTACTATATGCCATTTTATGCCATCTTGCGTGCTGTTCCTGACAAACTTGGTGGTGTGATTGCCATGGGTGGTGCGATTGCGGTGCTATTTGTGTTGCCTTGGCTTGACCGTTCACCTGTACGCTCTATCCGCTACAAAGGCATGTTATCAAAAATTGCTTTGGCAATCTTTGTGGTAAGTTTCCTAATCTTGGGTTATTTGGGCGGTACTGCCTCAACGCCAACTTCTACCATTGTTGGTCGTATCTGCACCATCTTGTACTTCTTATATTTTATCTTGATGCCTTTCTATACATCAATTGAAAAATGCAAACAACCACCAGAACGTGTTACGGGAGGTCACTAATGAAAGCGATTACTCTTAGCAAAATCACTGCTGGCATCGCCTTGATTGGTGCAACTGCCCTATTCTCTCCCAGTGCTATGGCAGGTGGTGGACATGGCTGTGGCACTTATGATACGGGCGAAAAAGACGCCAGTGGTGCAACCATTACTGGTACTTACGAATGCAGTAAAGCCCCCATTGACCTAACCAACAAAGGTTCATTGCAACGTGGTGCAAATATGTTTATGAACTACTGCGTGGGCTGTCATACTGCCCAGTATGTACGTCATTCACGTATTGCCAAAGATTTGGATATTCCGCCAGAATTGGTTGAAAAATACCTAATGGTAACCTCAAAACAAATCGGCGACCACATCACCGCAGGCATCAACCCCGAACTCCAAGGCAGTTGGTTCGGTGCGGCACCGCCTGACCTGTCGCTTGAAACTCGTCTGCGTGGTGATGACTGGGTATATACTTATTTGTTGTCATTCTACGAAGACCCAAATCGCCCATGGGGTTCAAATAACATCGTACTTGCCAATGCTGCCATGCCTCATGTTCTGCACAACCTACAAAAAGATTTGGGTAAAGAAGAATACGAGGCACGTGTCGGTGATTTGGTAAACTTTATGGCATGGATGGCAGAACCTGTCCGCCATGAGCGTAAAATCTACGGTGCATTTGTACTGATATTCTTGCTTGTCTTACTTGTTCCTGTTTATTTGCTAAACAAAGAATTTTGGAAAGACGTCAAGTAATTATCATCAAAAACCGACCAACCTACTGGTCGGTTTTTTTTATTTTAAAAAACAACAAAAAAAATCGCCCTTTTTTACCAAAAATTTGTTACACTAATATTTCCATTTGCTAATTTGACGCTATCTTGCATGACGGATTTAAGCACGCTTACGCCCAACCAATTTTTGTTATATGCCGATGATGGCTATGATAGTCATGTGGTGCGTCTGCTTTTAGAAGAAAAAGAAGTCAAATATCATCTCGTTATGTCACCTGAACGCAGTGAACTGACCGAATTAAACCCTTATGCAACATTACCCATTTTGGCAAGTCGAGAACTGGTACTGTACGAAATTGGCGTGATGTTTGAGTATTTTGAAGAGCGTTTGGGAGCAAACAAGCTACTGCCCCCTACCCCCCAAGAACGTGCCAAAATAAGACTTTTAGCATGGAGACTCCAACAAGACTGGCTCAAATTAGGCAGAATCTTACTAACCCACCCAGACAGTTTTGATAAACAGTCTGCCATATACGCCAAAAAATGTCTGTCTGATTCGCTCATCACCCTATCACCGCTTTTCGCCCGCACAGAATTTTTTATGAGTGATAATTTTGGTGTGTGTGATGTGTGGCTTGCCCCTTTACTGTGGCGGTTGCCTGACATGGGTATTGAGTTGCCAGAAAAACATTGTCGTCCACTCATCAACTATATGGAGCGTGTCTTTGCTCGCCCCACTTTCAAACGAACCCTAACCATACCGCAGGAACATCATCATGACTGACTTTACCCCCACACCTAAACGACCATATATTGTCCGTGCATTTCACGAATGGCTTACCGACAACAACTACACACCCTATCTGATGGTAGATATTCATAAAGATGGTGTTTTTGCTCCCACCCAATACGCCAATGAAGGACGACTGGTTTTGGCAATTTCTTATCAAGCCACCAAAGATTTGTTTATAGACAACGAAGGCATCAGCTTTTCGGCACGATTTGGTGGTGTACCACAAGAGGTCTATATCCCCATGCCCGCAGTTATTGGTATTTATGCCAAAGAAGATGGCGAACATGGTGTCTTTTTTGACCCCCATGAATATGACAATTATACCCCGCCTGCTCATGATGATAAGCATGATGACGATGATGGTGATGATGAACCTCCACGCCCCAATCACCTAAGATTTGTATAATCATCAAACTAAAACTGCCACACACCCTCAGTTTCTGCATAATTAAATAAATCATCAGATATTGAATGGTGAGTGATACAATACCATCATTTTAGGTGGTGTTTTTAAAATTGATGAGTATTTATGGGTGTTTTGTCAATACTAAACGCTGGTTTTGACTGTCGGTCAAAATCAGTTGATTACCCATCAATTGATAACGCTCAACATGGGTCATAAATTCAAAAAAAATCCGCTCAACATCATCTTTATCAGCACAATACATCTCAGTACTCATGGTTGGACGGGTTTTATCCAACGCCATCCGACCGTGCTGTAAGACAACAGGAACAGTAATCGTATTACAACCCATGTTGGCATGCAAAACGGCAGTTTGAGCATACAATTCATCAACATACAACACCGTTTGATAATCAAGTTTTGACAATAAAGGGTTATTGGCACGCTCCACCTTTACCAACTGCCATGTTGAGGATGTTAGTATATTAGATGTACTTACAGATGGCAATGATGGTTTGAGCTGACAATCCACACACGCACACCCATTTAGCCACAGCATTGTCATGATAATACACATATATTTTATTGGCATAGTCATTACTCATTAAAAAAATATACTTTATTAACCTAAACGCAATTAGAATCAAGACCAGTGCTTGCCACATTTTTAGGCAAAACCAAACAACCACTATGTATCAAAATGCCCTCACCAATATGCCCTTACCCTACCAGCACTTTGCTATATACTAACCGAACTTCAAAATCGTTATGGTTTTTGTTCGTGGTGAGCTTGCCTGCTCATAACGGAAACTCATCCGCAGGCATAGCTTGGGGCGAACGGTTTTTGTACCAGTTTTTAGGTTCGGTTGGTAGAGGTATGGGTAACAACACATTTTCCAAAATATGAATAACATCACGCCCAAGCAAAAGGTTTATAATAACAGAAAAAGTCCTTTTTTGACAAAATGAAATTTGATATAATGGCGATAATATATTAAACCAATTTGGGTACATCTTATGACAACTTTTACCGACCAAAAAAACGCCATCACCCACCTTGACGGAGCTTTATACGACAACGCCAATCTACGCATTGGTATTGCAGTGGGACGTTTTAATGGTTTTTTGGTGGAAAGTTTGGTGGAAGGAGCATTAGACGCCCTACTGCGTCATGGTGTACAAGGCAAAAACATCACCATCGTACGAGTGCCAGGTGCGTTTGAATTACCCTTGACCGCCAAACGCTTGGCGACTTCTGGCAAATTTGATGCCATTGTTGTACTTGGGGCGATTATTCGTGGGGCAACACCACATTTTGACATCGTAGCTAGCGAGAGTGCCAAAGGACTTTCCAAAGTTGCTCTAGACCACGACATTCCTGTCATCAATGGCATTTTGACCACCGAAAATATTGAGCAAACCATTGAGAGAGCAGGTACCAAAGCGGGTAACAAAGGTTTTGAGGCTGCCATGACTGCCATTGAAATGGCAAGCGTACTAAAAGCAATTTAAAGCCCCCTCCCCCTTTTTTCCATTGGGTGATGATCCCAATGCCGTATTATTTAAGGTATTTTATGACAACTTCCACACCCCAAAACGACAGTTTTGACAGCACCGAAAGCACCTACAAAACTAGCCATACCGCCGTTCGTAAAGCTCGCCGTTTTGCGGTGCAAGGGCTTTATGAATGGTTGATGACCGATTATCGTTTCGCCACCCAAAATCGTGATTTATTGGGAGGCAACGAACCCCACACCATCGTGGCTCGCACTCGTAGTGAAAATGCTATGCATACCGTGCATTTGGGCTATTATCACGAACTCATGCGTGAGATTCCTCTAAAAGCTGGCGAACTTATTGTAGAGATTGCTCGTTATCTTGACCGCAGTTTTGACAAATTGGACATGATTGAACGAGCAATTTTGTTGATTGGAGCATACGAACTCAAGTACAGCAAGCACATTCCTTATAAAGTGGTGCTTGATGAAGCCATGCAATTAAACACCCATTTTGGGGCAACAGACGCACACAAACTCATCAATGCTGTACTAGACAGATACGCCAAAGAAATAAGAAATAACGAAAAAGGCGAATCTAGCAATGATAGCGATATACCCAATTTGGGCTAACCCAATCCAACAATCAAAATACGCCATTTCAAGTGGCGTATTTTATTATCAAGGAAAAATCCTACAATGAGCGAATTTTCTTTAATTTACACCCATTTTCAGCATTTAACCCATACCCATCAAAATACCGTTTTGGGCATTGGTGATGATTGTGCCATCAGTCGCATTCCTTATGATTGTGAATTGGTTAGTTGTATGGATACGCTGGTTGCAGGACGGCATTTTGTTCATGAAACCTGCCCGCACGCCATTGGTTATAAATCGGTGGCGGTGAATTTGTCAGATTTGGCAAGCATGGGGGCGACGCCTTATGCCATTTTATTGGGATTGTCATTACCTAATCACGATAATGACTGGCTCAAAGAATTTAGTCGTGGCATTGCTGATATTTGCAATGAGTTTCAGGTGGAATTAATCGGTGGCGATACCACAAAGTCGGATATTTTAACCATTTCTATTACTGCACTTGGATTTATTAAAAAAGGCGAAAGCATAAAAAGAACCAATGCCAAAATCGGCGATGTGATTTGTGTCAGTGGTCATATTGGTACGGCAAGTTTGGCATTATCCTATATATTGGGTGAGAATGGGCATTTAAAACATACCAATTCTATCAATGAATTATCCAATAATCTAACAACTGCCCTGCAATACCCAAGCCCACAAATTAAACTTGGGCAACAGTTAATTAATTATGCCAATAGTATGATTGATATTTCGGACGGTTTAGGGCAAGATTTGGGGCATATTTTAAAGAATAGCGGTGTGGGTGCAAAACTGTATTTAGAAAATATCCCTTGTATTGATGAATTAAATGATTTGCCCCTTAATAAAAAATATCAACATATTTTAAATGGTGGTGATGATTATCAATTGTGTTTTACCCTATCAAAACATAAATTTGATGAATTTAATACGCTTTATCCTAATTTAATTTATCCAATTGGCGAAATTGTAGAAAAACAAGGGTTGGAATTATTTTTTGACAATCAACCAGTGGATTTTGATATTAAGGGTTGGGAGCATTTTTGATGATTGAAAAAATTTACCAAATTGAAGAATTATCAGATTTAGAAAGTTATCTAAAAACTTTTGCTAATCAAGATGAATTGCGAGAAAATTTATTTAACGAATTTTTGAGTTATGCCGATTATAAAAATGCCAGTGATTGGAATAAAGCAGTGCGGTTGTGCGAATGTTTAGCGATAGTTGGTTGGGGCGAAAAAGAGCCATTACAAGCCATTAAAGGACAATTTTTCAATGGTAGCCCAATGACCTATTTTAAGGATAAATTTAGCAATCGTCATTTTGTTGATGCGATTTGGTCAAAACGTAAATTGGGCGTTACAATGGAAATGGGTAGAACCAGTTATTTTAAAAGCCCCAATCAAAATACCACACAAGCAACCATATTGTGGGACTATCCCACTTTTGAGAATATTCAAGATATCAAATTACTAACACAAAGAAATTGGTTTGAAAAAGCTCCAATTTTTATTTGTCCATATTTTGAAAGTTCGTATCCAAATTCTGACTTTTTAGAAGATGAGTTGGTGAAATTACAATATATTATTCATCAATCTATGTTACCCAAAAATTATTGTAAAATTATCAATTATATTTCTTTTACCCTAAATTTAAGCTATCCATCAAGAAAAGATAAAAATGGAATAATTTTATATCCGTGTCATTATGTTATTTTTAATAGTATTGACAATCGTAAACAAGAAGAACGATTATTAAAATCAATATATAGCGATGATGAAGTCCATAAAAATGGCTATAATGCAGTAACTCGGTTTAAGTATAGCAATTTTATGAAAAAGACAGGTATCGCTTATATTGATTTATTTTTAGAAAAAGAATTTAGCGATTTAAGCCAAAATGAACAAAAAGCCAAATTAGCAGAATATTTTTTAATTGCAATTAAAACTTTTGCACAAAAATATCACAAAAAACTTAATTATCCTTTTGATGTGATGATTGCTGATTTTGAAAAAGTGTTACAATTATGGTTAAATAAAGTGTAAATAAATCTGGCTTTATGTATTTTTGTTGGCGGCAGATTTTAATATTCAAGATTGGGAGCATTTTTAGATGAAAAAATATCTGTTATTATTATCCATAATTAGCACAACTGCTTTTGCCAATGACAATCTAAACTCTTTTATACCAAAAAACTTTCGTTTAATAGAAAGTTATTGTCAAGCCGATTTTAATAAAGACGGTCAAAAAGATTGCGTACTACTTATCAAAGACACCAAAAAATCCGCTTGGGAAAAAGACCCGTTTAGAGGTATGCTTGATAAAAATCGGCGTGGTATTATTATTTTATTTAAAACCAATGCAGGATACACAAAAGTATTAGAAAACAAAGCCGTATTTGCTTCCGAAAATGAAGACGGTGGTATTTATTTTGCTCCTGAATTATATATAGAAACCAAAAATAATAAATTACTTATTAATTATGGGCATGGACGTTATGGTAGTTGGTCTTATACATTTGATTATCGTTCTATCAACAATCAGCAAGATTTTTATTTGATTGGATTTGACTCATCATTAGGTCGCAATCATTGTACAGAATACACTCAGAGCGTAAATTTTTTTACACATCAATTTCGCTATCAAAGTAATACCGATGAATATTGCGAAAAAGAAAACCCAATATTTAAAACCACGTGGCATAAGATACCTAAACACCCCTTGATTAAATTACAGCAAATTGATGACATTGATGAATTTGGTCATTCTTTATCATCCATGCTTTATGATATCAGCCATCACGATTCAATGGATAAATAAACCATGCAAAAACCCGATATTTATAAATCCAACACCTGCCCCCCTTGCCCAACTTCTGCAACAGTTTGGGAAAAATGCGTGTATTGGCTTGGGATTGGTTTGGGTTCTGGACTGCCAAAGCGAGCGGCAGGAACTTGGGGAACGCTTGGTGGTTTAATTGTTGCCATTCCAATGTTACTATTAGGATTTTGGGGATTTCTAGCCATTACCATTGTTGGCTGTCTAATTGGTAGTTATATTTGTGGTAAAACTTCGGATTTGATGAATGTGCACGATGACCCACATATCGTCTTTGATGAATGGGTGGGAATGTGGATTGCTCTTTTGCCAAGTGTTTGGCTATGGGCAAATACACAAAATGAAAATAAAATTGGCTTGGAATTTATGTACCCTAGTTTAATTTTATTATTAATCATTCCTTTTGTGTTATTTCGCTTTTTTGATATTATCAAACCATTTCCGATTAAATGGGTGGATAACAATGTCTCTGGTGGTTTTGGTATTTTGATTGATGATGTATTGGCGGGGATAATGGCAATGGTGGTGATGTTGTTTTTGGTGTGAATAATAAAAACAAAATATTTTTCAGTTGTATTAAAAATTCTCATACCAATGTTGGACGTGGTTGTGTTAAAATGATAAAAATGTCTTTTTAAGGAAATTCCCATGTCTCTTAGCGTTATTATCATGTCAGCAGGCAAAGGCACACGCATGAAATCTATCAAGCCAAAGGTACTACAACCTTTGGCAGGAAAGCCTTTATTGGAACATGTTTTAACCACCGCCAAAGCCTTAGGCAGTCAAAAAAACATTGTGATTTATGGCTTTGGTGGTGAACAGGTCAAAAATACCTTTGCCCATGAGCAGATTGAGTGGGTGGAGCAAGCCGAGCAACTGGGTACAGGGCATGCGGTGATGATGACTTTGCCCGTGCTACCAACAGAGGGTAAGAGCCTGATTTTATCAGGCGATGTGCCTTTGATTGGTGTAGAGACATTGCAAAAACTGGCAAGTAGCGACAGCCCATTTGCCATGCTGACCATGAGTGTGGATAATCCTTTTGGTCTGGGGCGTATTATTCGTCAAGATGGCAGGGTTGTGGCGATTGTGGAACAAAAAGATGCCACAGACACCGAACAACAAATCAAAGAAATCAACAGTGGCGTGTATTGTGTTGCCAATGAGATTTTGCATAAATACTTGAAAAACTTAGATAATAATAATGCACAAGGCGAGTACTATTTGACCGATATTGTCAAAATGGCGGTTGATGATGGTATTGAAATTGCTACCGTTTCTCCAGAATATCCCTTTGAGATTGAGGGGGTGAATGATCGTTTGCAATTAGCCCAATTAGAACGCACTTGGCAGGCTCATCAAGCCCAAAACCTGATGAAACAGGGTGTGCATATCATTGATCCAAGCCGTTTTGATTTGCGTGGTCATTTGAGTGTGGGTAAAGATGTTGAGATTGACATCAATGTGATTTTTGAGGGCGACTGCGAGCTTGGCGATCATGTCAAAATTGGGGCAGGCTGTATCATCAAAAACACCAAGATTGCCAGTGGCACGGTGGTCGCTCCTTATAGTATTTTTGAAAATGCGGTGGTGGGCGAGAACAACCAAATCGGACCTTTTGCACGCCTTCGCCCCAATGCCATTACATCTGATGAGGTGCATATAGGCAACTTTGTGGAGCTTAAAAACACACAAATGGCAAGTGGGGCAAAAGCCAACCATCTGGCGTATCTGGGTGATAGCACGATTGGACAAAAAACTAATATCGGAGCTGGCACAATCACCGCCAATTATGATGGGGTGAATAAATATAAAACCGTGATTGGCGATGAGGTGCGTATTGGCTCAAATGCGGTGCTGGTCGCTCCTGTCAGCATCGGAAACAAAGCCACGATTGGGGCAGGGTCTGTGATTACCAAAGACTGTGAGGCAAATAAACTTGTGGTTGCTCGTGGTCGTCAAACGGTGATTGAAGGTTGGGTGAGACCTGAAAAAGAGAAGAAGGATTGATTTTGAAAAAGTCATTATTAATTTGGGGGTTGGTTATCGCTAATATGGCGATAGCCAATGCCTTTAATGAATTGAGTGAGAGTGAATTGTTGCCTGCCAATGACGGCTATTATGGCTGTTATATTTATGACAAATATAAAATCATTGGTTCAATGAATAAAAATGGTTTGTTTATTGATAATGTATTTTTTAAATTAACCAGCAAAAAAGATTTGCTTGAACTTGGCGAAAATAAAGGCAAAACTGCCATATATACTTATCAAAATAATAAATTAACTTTTTATCGTGCCAAAAAAGCGACTTTTAATGATGGTGTTATCCATTATTCGGTTAAAATGACTTATCAAAAAACAAATTTAAAACCCAAAACTTATCACTTATTGGTGGAATGTGGGGCATAAACTGACATAATATAAAATGAAACAATATTTTATTATTTTTGGTTTGAGTTTTTTATTATTGGCGTGTCAAAACGATATGCCAAGACAATCCCCTATTTCTCATTCAAATGACAGTCAAACCCAAAGTAAAATCTCCCCAACCTTATATTATTTTGAAAAAGATAATTGGGTGGGGGTAAAAGATGATAATGGCAATGTGATTATTGAGCCAAGTTATTCCGCCATTCGTTATTATGATTATAACTTTCCCATTACCACGCCTTATCTTGAATTTTTTGGGGCAAAAATTCCTACCACTTATCCAAAAAATGCCCTTGCTTATCCTGCTGGCGAAGTTTATGACCATCAAGGAAAATTTTTATATAATGTACTAAGTTTTGATAATGGTTTGGATTATTGGCAAGAAGGATTACGCCGTTATGTCAATGAGAATGGCAAAGTCGGTTTTGTTAATAAAAAGGGCGATATTGTCATTGCTGCAAACTATGATTATGTATCAGCATTTCAATATGGCTATGCACTCGTTTATACAGGAAATTGGCAAAAGGATTGTAATAGCGATTGTATAGGTTTTAAAGCGGCTGACGATACTGCGACCACTTATTTTATCAATAAAAAAGGCGAAAAAATAGGCGGCTACGACACGCCAAAACACCCAAAAGATATGTTCTATCAAGGCAAATATTATCCTTATCCATTTATTTATAATAATTTTGAACAAAAAATATTGGACGAATTAAGAGAGTTGAATAAAGACAGCTATCTGGAAATTACCGAAAAACCCACAGAGTATTTCCCTTATTATCGCATAGAAGTGTTTGATAAACAAAGTTTTATTTTGGACAATGATTTTTCTTATTTGGTGAATGCCAATGGACAGGTATTTGAAGAAAAATCTTATGGTGCATTGACTTTTATTAAAGAAATTAATTTTTTAGAAGAGTGATTTATCAACAATCAAGTAAGGATAAATATGCTAAAACTAGAACCGGTATTTGAACAAAGAATTGGCAATGCGGATGATATTTATTCTCCCATTTTAAACCATCAAGGTTGGGGGAATTATATTGTTTTGGATAAAGACATTAATGAAATCACTTTTAATACTTTTATTGCCAGTTGGTTAAATTATTGCTATGACGGACAAGCAATTGATAAAGAATTTATTGATAATATCGCCAATGAAGAAACGGCATTAAGTGGCGGACTTCGTTTAACAATGGGCGATAAGGTTATTAGTCCATCTTGTTGCTCTGAATTTTCCGACTTTAAAGAATGGGCGGATATTTGTAAAGGTGAAAAGCCAAATATTTGGTTGGGACACGACCCAACACCGCAGGTTTCTTATACAGATAGCCATATTATCATTGTTTCTGATAGTGAAATGTCAATTAAACCAAGCCAAGACATTTTTGAATTAAAAATTTCTTATCAGAAATTTAACCAAGCTTTTGATAAAATTTATAGTGATGTTTTGGCAATTCAACGATTTAGCGAACAATGGGCGAAAAAATTTTTAGATAATGAATTACAACATCTTTTTATAAAAGCTTTTAATGACTATATTGGTTTATAAAAATAATATTAGGAGCAAATCAAATGACTCTTAGCTTTATCAAAACATTAAGAGCGACATTAAACATTCCTTTAAAAACTGCCATTGAATTAACCAAGCATTGTGGTACGGATTTGATGTTATGTCAGCAATATTATCATCAAATAAATCTTGATAAAATTATTGAAGCAACCCATTGTGATAATGAAACTGCCAAAAAGTATTATCAAAAATATCAAGGTAATACCCAAAAAGCCATTAAAGATATTAAACAGACTGTATGTCATTTAAGGGTAGATGAGAACATAAAGTCAAGCCACCCAAGCGGTTTTATTTTAAGAGGATTGACAAGTAATTTTGATAAGATTGATGATAATGTTTGTATTTTTATTTATAATGATGATTTTGATTGTGTGGTAGAGAGTTTTAAAGCCATATTTCCCATTAAAGTTAAGGGGGGTTTTGATGATATTGAGCGATTTGACTACTGTGGCGTGCATATTTTTGATAAAGAGGAAGTAAGTCAAATTATCAATAATATCCAAAATCAATCTTTTAATAATATAAAAGAACAACAATTTGCTCAAAAATTGATAGAATGGACAAAAGAAACTTTGAATAAAGGCGACTATTTATGGCTAGAAGGAACCTTATAAAACTCTAAGCACTTCATAAATTTCCCCAACACCAACCCAATTCCCCCCTTCATAAATCCGCCAGCAAAATCCTTTTTTAATTTTTTGGCACATTTCATCATTAATAATAAAACGAATTTCTACCAAAGCAGGGGTATTTAATTCTAAAATTTCTCTATCTAATAAGGTAATTTGACCCATTACTGCTTGATAAAGTGGTTTACCATTGTCATCATCGCCGTTATAAATAAAAGCGTGATTGGGGCGATAGCCTGATATAATGGGAGTATTTCGCCCTTTTTGTCCGTCGTTGGCAAAAATGGTAATGGTTGCCCAAACCAAACAATCTATAAAGTCATCTTTCATCGGGATTGTTTTATTATCAATTTATTAAAATTTACTCAATTTTATCACAAACCTGCTATAATATAAAGATTAGCCACTCCACCGCAGGCACGCCCAAACCACAAGGCTATGAAGTGGTGGCAATACGAACAATTTTTGAACAGGCACTATTATTACCCAAGTTGGATTGTTTGAAATTACCGAATTTAATCCAACGCTTGATGATGATGAACAAAAGCACAAAACCATTTTTGAGGCATTGGATTATGCGGTTGCGGTCTTAAAAAGTCGTTAAAATTTGCCTTACTTAGCGTATCATAAAAGACAAATCAACCTAATACTTTGGGGTGGATTTGTCTTTTTTTAACTTGATACTAAGAAACTTTATATATACAGTATCGTAGGGGGCATTTATTACCATTTCAATATTGTAGATTTTTTAATGGATAAAATAATTTTATACCCAATCTTTTATCTAAATATATTAAGTGCTTTAATAATACTCAAAAAGTGTTTATAATAAACCATCTGCCCAATTTGGGTGGGTGGTTTTGTTAAAAAATTAATAATTTATTTGGGAGCAAATATGAGCTTAGAATATGCCTATTCCTTAGATTTAAAACTGGAAATTAATTCAACACAAGCAGATATTGCCTTTAAAGAAAACAAAATCACAAGTCAAAAGAATTTTCGTTGCCCAGAATGTGGCATTGCAATCACTTGTGCCAATTTGGAAAAACCAAAAAAAGATAGAAAACGAGACCCTTATTTTAAATCGGTAGAAGACCATAAATTGGGTTGCAAACAAGGAAATGATGAAAAAGCAAGGAAATCACAAACCCAGACGGAAGAAGATTTATACGGTGGCATTGAAGTTTTTCCCAATAAAGTTAGAATTAATTTGACACAAGCGACCGCAAAAGAGCAAGGCAATCAACACAATGATGAAAGCAATTCCAGTGTAAGAAAAAACCAAAAAACCAACCATATTAATGGCAATAACAAATCCATACAAATCAATTCAAGAAAAGTAAGTTCGTTGGTTGTAGCATTCTTAAAAGGTGAAAACTTTGAGGTTAGCTTACCAAATCCTTATTCAGAAGATATTTCTTTGCAAGATTTATTTATTGAAATTAAAGGACAAAGCCTTAATGATTTGGAGCAAGATTGTTGGAGGATTTATTGGGGTAAGGCTTGGGTTAATAAGTATGATGAATTTTATCAAATTAAATTTGACAATTTTTTGTGCGATGATGGTTTAAAACCAAACAAGCAAGGAAATAAACAAGTTCAACCAACATTTTTTGTTGCAAAAAGATTGGTAGAAAATTATCCCTACAAAAAATTTAATACAGAAAATATGGATAAAATGAATAGAAAACCAAAAAAGGTTTTTATTCTAGCTGATACACCTGCATTAAATTCACAAGCTAAACATATCAACTTTATGTTAGAGAATTTAGAATATCTAGAAATTATTGATTTGGATTGATTGTCTCAACCTGCTACAATATAAATTCCCTTACTTAACGCTTTGGAGTAAGGTATTTTTCCGATAAGCCGTAAGGTGCGTACCACGCACCGTTTTTGAATTTGGCGTTTAATAGTCAGTTGTTTGCATATTATACTTATTTTATTTTGTCAATAATCATATGGTCATCTTTTTTCATTGTATAAGTCAAATTTAATTGTTCTAGCATAGATTCAAGAATTTGGCGATAAGATGTATTTTGTGCATTAACAGAGAACTCAGGCAATACACTAACACTATCATCAACAGCTATAAACACATTAAACTCATAAGAATACTTAGATAAAAATTGAGAAAGTCTTATATTGTCTATTTCTATTTTTTCCATAATTTCATCTGGATTTTTATTGTGTTCACCACCCAGTGCATAATATTTATAAGTAGGGGTTGGATTTTGTTGATTGCTCATATAAATCTCAGAATTTTCTTTATTATAAAAACTTTGACAAGCAGACAGTGCAAGGCTTATCACTATAAACAAAAGTTTTAATTTCATAAAACACCCTAAAAATGATTTCATTCTAACAAGAACAGCTACATTTATCAAGCAAATTTCTTATTAAGAATTTTTACAAAACCTGCTATAATATAAATTCCCTTACTTAACGATTTGGAGTAAGGTATTTTTCCGATAATTTATCCCAATAAATTATCATCTCTCAAACTTGATACTAAGGAACTTTTTATGTGCGGTATCGTCGGTGGCATTCGTCGCCATTCCAATATTGTAGACTTTTTAACTGATGGGCTAAAACGCCTTGAATATCGTGGCTATGATTCATCAGGCATTGCAGTGCATACGCCTGATAAAATCGCTCGTGTACGCCGTGTTGGGCGTGTGCAAAATATGCAAGATGCTGCAACGGCTAAAGGCTTAACTGGCTCGCTTGGCATTGGGCATACTAGATGGGCAACACACGGTGGTGTTACAGAACCCAACGCTCACCCACACATCTCAGGCGGTCTGATTGCGGTGGTGCATAACGGTATTATTGAAAATTTTGAAAGTGAGAAGGCTCGTTTGCAAAACTTGGGCTATGAATTTGAATCGCAAACCGACACCGAAGTCATCGCCCACAGCATCAAACACGAATATATGAATAACGGTGGTGATTTGTTTTTGGCGGTTAAGCAGGCTGCCCAAAACTTTCATGGAGCGTACGCCATTGCCGTCATTGCTCACGATAATCCCAATGAGATGGTCGTTGCCAGAATGGGTTGTCCACTACTCGTTGCCTTTGGCGATGATGAGACTTTTATTGCCTCTGATGTATCGGCGGTGATTGCATTTACTCGCAAAATCAGCTATTTAGAAGATGGCGACATTGCTCTATTAAATGCAGATGGCATTATCAAGATGATTGACAAAACAGGGCAAGCAGTCAATCGTGCGGTCAAAACTTCTTCAATTTCATTAGCAAGTTTGGAGCTCGGCGGTTATAACCACTTTATGCAAAAGGAAATTTACGAACAGCCCAAAGCCATTAGCGATACTGCCGAAGTGTTTTTGGACGGTGGTTTTGATGCCATTAACTTTGGCGAAAATGCTGAAACGATTTTTAAAGACATTGACAGCATCAAGATTTTGGCATGTGGCACTTCCTATTATTCGGCTTTAACTGCAAAATATTGGTTAGAAAGTATTGCCAAAATCCGCACCGATGTAGAAATCGCCAGCGAGTACCGCTATCGTGATGTGATAGCAAACCCCAAAGAGCTTATCATTACTATCTCCCAATCTGGTGAAACGCTAGATACGATGGAAGCCTTAAAATTCGCCCAAAATCAAGGGCATAAGTACAGTCTATCCATTTGTAATGTGATGGAATCTGCCCTACCAAGAGCAAGCACACTTGTGCTTTATACTCGTGCAGGGGCGGAAATTGGCGTGGCAAGTACCAAAGCCTTTACCACACAGCTCGTTGTTTTGTTTGGACTTGCGGTAACTTTGGGCAAACTGCGTGGCTTTGTTGATGAAGCAATGGAACAAGATTTTATCGCCCAACTTCGTCATTTGCCCAATGATGTTCAGCACGCTCTAAATCTAGAACCGCAAATTGTGGCGTGGGCATCTAAATTTGCCGCCAAGCCGTCTGCCTTGTTCTTGGGGCGTGGCATTCATTATCCGATTGCATTGGAGGGGGCGTTAAAATTAAAAGAAATCACTTATATCCACGCAGAAGCCTATCCTGCTGGCGAATTAAAGCACGGTCCTTTGGCACTGGTGGACGATAATATGCCTGTGGTGGTCATCGCCCCTAATGATGCCCTGCTTGACAAAGTCAAAGCCAATATGCAAGAGGTTTCGGCTCGTGGTGGCGAACTCTTTGTCTTTACCGACCTTGATACCGAATTTAGTGCCGATGACAAAGTGCATTTAATCCGCACGCCTCGCCATATTGGGGTATTATCACCGATTGTGCATACGGTGGGTGTTCAGCTCTTATCCTATCATTGTGCCTTAGCAAAGGGGACAGATGTGGATAAGCCTAGAAATTTGGCGAAAAGTGTCACGGTGGAGTAAATTGATGTATAATAAGGGCAATGTTTTATTGCCCTTATTTTTAAAAAGAGACCTACTTTGTATGGATCTGCTTAGAGTTTTTATCAAATTATTGCCTTTTTCTGGTACCGAGCCTAGCGATTGGATTATTACCATTGCTGTAGCCATTCTTTTGTTGATTTTTTTGTATCAGGTGGTTGCTGGCATTTATGATTATAAGTCAAAAAAGAACATATTAGAGACTTTTGATGATCATCAAGACGAATATTTTAATCGCAATCTACAAAATGCGTGGCAAAACTTCCAAAAACATCTCATAAAAACACCACAAAATACTTACTATCGTATTTATGACAGCAGTCAATTTTTTAATCTCAATACCGTTTTTGACCGCATTGGCAAGTCTCATTTTAGTCATATCTCATCACTATTATTAAGCTTGGGATTGCTTGGGACTTTTGTCGGCTTGTTTTATGGCTTGGTTCAGCTTAATTTAGAAGATACCGAAAAATTACAATCCTCGATGAATGAACTGATTCACGCCTCAGGAGCAAAATTTGCCTCATCAATCTGGGGACTTGGTTTATCTATTGGTTTTAGTATTTATGAAAAGAAAATGACAAGTAAAGCAAGTCATTTAATCAGTCAGTTTCAAAATAAATTAAATGATAATTATCCGCTTGCCATTTCTGAACAAACATTATTAGATTTAGAACATATTGACAAAGCTCATTATCACCAAAATAAAAACTTCTTTAAAAACAATGAAAATTTATTAACTTCTATTCATACTAGTTTTGATAATCACCAAAACATCATCCAATCAGACTTTAATGAATTGGCTGGTATTTTAAATAAAAACCATAGCGAAAGCCAAACCGCCCTAAAAGGTATTTTTGATATATTAGCCAATCAATATAAAAATAATAATGAATTTCAAAATAAATCCATAGAATTTTTAAATCATTCTATCAATGTTCAAACTACCATCAATGATAGTGTGACAGAGTTAAAAAAGACACTTGATAATAAATTAGAAGAAATCACAAGCAAACAACAAGAACAACTAGATACCTTAAATGGTCTGGCGATGGATATGGCAAATAATCTTAGTAGTCAGTTACAAGAAGGGTTATCGAGTGCCATCGGCGAGGCGATGAATAAAGAAATACAAACATTGGTTACTAATATTGGCGGTAGTCCAGAAGATAGTGTGCATAATGCCATTAAAGAGATGGTCAAAGGCACTTCACAGGATTTTTCTAAACAATTAAAGGAAGTCTTAGATGATTTTATGAAAGAAATGAAAAAATCCACAGGAGCAGATGCAGACAGTATTAAAAATACGATTACCAATATATCCAGTGTTGCCGATACATTAAATAATGATGTAGGTAGTTTAAATGAAAAAATGACCACCTTATTAGACAGCATTCAAAATAAAATTGATCAGCAAGCTACTAAAAATGAAGAAGCTGGCAATAGCATCAAAGAAAGTGCTGAACAAGCAGGGGACGATATTGTAAAAGCACTAAAACCAATTCAACAAACTTTGGATAATTTTAATGCTTTAATGACTAATGCCAAAACGCATTTAGAAAATCTACCAACACATTTACAAGCTTTTGAAACAGCAACAGGCAATCTAAAAGACTCTGCTCAAAATACCCTATCAGCAAGTGATAGACTAGAAAGCAGTTCTACCAAATTGGAAAATGTCAGCAATCAATTCACCAGTACGGTCAATCAGTTTAATCAAGGGATTGATGATGTGCGTACAAAATTACAGCTGATTCCTAGTGAATTAGACAAAATTGTTAAAAGCATTGAACAAATATCAAATAATGCAGGCAATACCTATGATAAATTATCCAAAGAGCATAATAACCTATTAACCAAAAATAATGAGCTAATGACTACTTGGATAACGGCTCTTGAAGGTTATCAAGGCAAAACAGATGAGTTTGTTGAGCAAGTATTGGGTGATATGCAAAATCATATCAAACAAATTTTACAAGAAGTAGAAAATGGCTTAAATGCTTATAAAGTGAAAAGTGATGAGCATATCCAAAGCAATTTGGCAGAATATGACAGAATGGTTAAAGTCTTTATTGAAAAAGCCAATGGACTGATTGATACAACCTTTGCTAATTTTGATGGTTCTCTTGGTAATTTTGCCACAGAGTTGTCAGGGGCGATTGCTGATTTAAATGATACCATTGAAGTATTAAATGAAAAGTTAAGGGGTAGATGATGAGACAATCCACCCTAAATGCAAACACACATCAAGACGATGGTCATTATTGGATCTCCATTTCTGATTTGATGACTTCTTTGCTATTTATTTTTATTATTATTTTGGCTTATACCATTTACTCATTTACCCAAAAGTCGGATAAATTTGAAGAAAGTTTTAATGCCAGAAGTGAATTATTGGTAGATTTACAAACCAGCTTAAAACACAAAAATATCAATGTGGACATTGACCCAAAAAATGGCAATATGAGAATTAAATCAGACGCATTTTTTGCAGTGGGTTCGGCGGATTTAAATCAAGATGGACAACAAGCCATTATGCAAATTGCCCAAGAAATTAAAACCAAAATGCAAAATAAAAAATACCAGCAAGCGATTGATACTATATTTATAGAAGGTCATACTGATAATGTACCGATTAGTATCAATTATGGCAGAAGATGGACAAATATGGAATTATCCGCTCAGCGAGCCATTAACACCTATCTGATGATGGATAATGGGGTAAATATCAAAGAAATGGTGAATCGTGATGGGCGTTATTTATTTTCTTATAGTGGCTATGCCGATACTCGTCCCATTAGTGATAATGACAGTGATGTGGGGCGAGCCAAAAACAGAAGAATTGAATTGTTTTTTGCGTTAACCAGTCCAAAGTTGGAATAAAAAATGCTAAACCACCAATACCCAAGCCGTCATTTTTTAACCGCCTTAGAAAATGCCAGCGAAAAATTAAAACAAATCGGGCAAGGTAAAGAGTCTGGTAAAGACTATGAGCGATTAAAAAGAATGCTGTTGGCTTATGTATATAGTCAAAATAATGAGATTATATTTTATAATCAAAATGACATTCGTAGAGTATTATCAGTATTAACACAAGAAGTCTCTTATGATAATGATGTGTTAAGATTGTTGATTGAAAAATCAAAGTTTAATCATCTATTTAAAGCCATTAGTGAACAATTAAATGATGATTATAAAAATTTAATTGCTAAGAAATTATTATATCTCTATTATAGTCGTTATTATTCTATTGAATCTTTATCCCAAAAAGAAAGAGTGTATTTTTATACACTATTAAATAAACTCATCAAAGAATATGATGGCAAAAATATGCTATTAACCAAAGCCAAACAAAATACAGAAATTATAATAGGTGATTTATATCATATTATATATAAATATAAAGATTTGGATAATATTTATAAACAGATGGGTTTTTTAAAAAAATTTGAAATTTGGCAACGAATTCAGATTATTTTTTTATTGGAGAAAGTAAAAAGTTGGCAAGCCAACCAATATAATGATGATATTCATCATACCTTAGAAGAAATTTTAATTCATAAAAATGTGATGGTAGGTGGGCGTACTCTATTGGAAGAAACTGCTTATTTAGTGCTCAAAAAGTGTAAAGAAGTCAATATCATTGGTGATAAATGGACTCAATTTATAACAGAAAATATTGGTGACCCACGAATTATGCGTCATCAAAATCGCTGGTTTAGGATTGGTGAAGAATATTATCATTGGCTAAGAACTAGACTGTCAATCATCATTGTTGAAAAATTCTTGACCAGTATGACTGATGGTCAAGGTGATGCCATTTATCAATATCGCCGTCAATTTTGGCTACAATACACCAAACATATTCAATATGCAAAAGTAATGATTAATTCATCTGGTATAGGATTTATTAAAATGAATAATTCAGAAATAGCAAAAGAGTTTGATTTATCGCCAGAAATTTACAGCAAATTAAATGATGCACATCGATCTTGTATTTTTATGGATTTTGGTCATTTTTGTGTGATTGAGGGAACGCACAGTGCCAAATTGCGTTTTTATTCTAAAAATCCTATTGATTTAAGTAAAAAAACATATAATTATGATGAGTTTTATAGAGGTTCTGTAAATAAGTTATTGATACAAGATTATAATCATATCAATTCAAGTGATTACTATTGGCAAAACTTAGTAAGGGGATATATTGCAGATAATTTTGGTATTAAGGTTAAATTAGAAGATATTATCTTAAAAGAGGATAAACATCGCCTACAAAAAATCAAAGAGCATTTACATAATGCCAATCAGTCTATTATTTAGGGAGGTTTATGATGAAATTTATTTTAAACAGTGAATTTAAAAAGAGTGTTGCCAAGCAATTATTATTAGATAATTTGGCAAAGATTGAAAACGATACTTTAATCATTGATGATAAAGATATTTATAAACTTGAAGACAGACAGCTGGCTTATTTAGATGCACCAGATTTTTTTGATGGGACAATGGTAGTCAAATTTAAGCCTTACCCTAAGCCATTTCATTTTGAATTATCATTTAAAGATGGGTTTAAACAGAAAATTAACCATTTTGAGATTGATGGTTCTTTAATAAATTATCAGGGATTGACATTTATTTTACCAAAAATAATGTTTGAACTTATTATAAAAAATAACAAATATCAACAAACCTATGATGAAAGTTTATTTTGGTACATTTTAGAAATTGCCAAGAAAAATGAAAACAGTATTGAGCTTGAAGGCTTGCCCAAAGGTGATGAGATTATTGCCGTCTCGCCACTGCATATTGATATGACAATCAATGATGATGGTACGGCAACCATCTCTCCGTTAATTACAGGTATTGGCGAGCAAAAACAAAAAGAATATCAATCACAAATATTAAATAGCAATGATGTTAAAATGCTGGTGGAGGTCAAAACTTCTAATAGTAAACCTTACCGTGTGCGTCATATTATGCACAAAAAAGACATTGAAGCATATAAGCGTTTGTCTGATGTTGGGGTAATTGCCAAAGATGATGTGACAAAATTTATCCAAAATCCCGCTCCGTTCATTTTGGTTGATGATGAAAATCAAGAGGATTTGCCTATTTATTTTGATAGCTACCGTATTTTGGGTATGGGCGAGCCTTATGTTGGGTATTTTGGTTCAAAATCGCTGGATTCGCCAATCGCCAAAGCCTTATTAGGCAGTGGCGATATGCAATATGTTAAAGAAGTAAAAAATAAAATTAAAGAGATTTGCCAAAATAAATCCGTTGATGATATTAAGAGTTTTAAAGAAAAGATAGAACAGGCAGTTATTAAAAATAAGGGCGATATTTTATTAGCAGGAGAATATTTTCCAAAAGAAAGTTTTGGAATTGCTAAATCATCAATCAATACCATTCTCAATATGGCACAAAGAACGCCAAATCCTAATAAAGTTGTAATAAGTATTGACCCAAATGATGAATTTGAAGTCAATTTCTATCATACAGCTGTCAAAAATTTAAGTCAGATTGATACAAATAATAATAAAAAAGGGGATATATATCATCACTTCAAACCTTGCTTTGAACCAAAATCTTATCAAATACAAGGGGTAAATTGGCTCATTGATTTATACCAAAATAAATTTCGTGGCGGTATTTTGGCTGATGATATGGGGCTTGGAAAAACTTTTCAGGTGATTGCATTTTTAAACTATTTATTAAATATCAGTGATGATTTTAAAGATAAACGTATTTTAATTGTTGCACCAACCGTATTGCTGGATAATTGGAAAAATGAATTTGAAAAGTTTTTAAAAGCATCGGTTTATCAAGATATTAACATTCGTATTATCCGTAGTAGGGATTTGGCAAATAGAAAACAGGTGAATAAGAGCCAGCAGGGCATTTATAATAGCTTTGATATTCAAAAATTTTTACAATTAGATTTTGATATACTCATTACCTCTTATGAAACATTATCTAATTATCAATTTAGTTTTGCTCAAAAAGATTTTCATTGGGGCTGTGTGGTCTATGACGAAGCTCACAAAATTAAAAATCCTAATGCTCAAATTTCACAAGCAGCTCGTGCAATTAGTAGTGAAGTGGATTTTAGTGTGTTATTAACAGGCACACCAATTGAAAATGAGTTAAAAGATTTATGGGCATTATTTGATGTCTTTGACCCAAAGCATTTTGGTAGCTGGAAAACATTTAGAAAAATGTATGTGGATAAACAAAATGAAATCAGTCAAACAGAACAGCGTTTAAGACAACACGCCTCTAATTATCTACTACGCCGTCTTAAAAAAGACTATTTAAAAGAATTGCCCAAAAAGATAGAACAGGTACATTATATTCCTTTTGATGATAATGAAAGCCATCAATATATAGAATATTTAGATGCCAATGAAATGGCTTTAAGTAGGCTGCATAAATTAAAGCAATTTTCCCTAAGTGGTGGTTTGGATAATGCCATTCAATTAGACAAATTTAGCAAGACCAAAGCATTATTAAATTTATTAAGAGATATTGAAAATAAAAAAGAAAAGGTCATTATTTTTATTATTCAAAGAGCAGTGCAAGATTTAATCAAATTTGGTATTGATAACACATTTAATTTAGATGTGCCAATTATTAACGGAGACAACAACAGCTCTGATAAGGTGGAATTGATTTTGGAAAAATTTAATAACATCAATGGATTTGGTGTGATTATTTTGTCGCCTTTATCGGCTGGGGTGGGATTGACGATTACCAGTGCCAATAATGTGATTCATTATGAACGCTGGTGGAATGCCTCCAAAGAAGACCAAGCCAGTGATAGAGCCTATCGCATTGGGCAGCAAAAAGATGTTTATATTCATTATTTAATTAGTGAGTTATCAGATAATTATATGAAACGATTGCTAGAAAATGATGGAAATCAAAAACAAACCATTGATAGGGCGGTACACGAGCTAATTAGTCAAAAAAGACAAACGGCAGGATTTTTAATTCCACCTAAAAATATTACGCTTGATGAAATTGCTAGTACAGTCATTCATTCATCACCCAATAAATTGATTAGTGAACAATTAAAAAACTTATCTTGGCAAGCATTTGAAGAACTTATTAAAGAGTTATATGAAAAACAAGGATTTGAATGTCAATTAACCGCTATTGGAGAAGAGGACTATGGGGCGGATATTATTGCCAAAAAAGATGATACAATTATTGCTATTCAATGCAAACACTCCAAAAATGGTAAAAATAGAAATGAAGAGGCAATTATTGGGCTTATCAATCAAGCAAAAGTAGTGTACGAAGCTGATGAACTGATTGCAGTTACCAATACTTATTTTAATGAACATTCAAAAAATATGGCAAAACAACATAGGGTTGGGTTGATTGAGTTGGATGATTTATTGTTGCTATTGGGCAGATTTGATTTAGGGGTTTAGGTTTTTAAATCCCCACCCATCAATACCCCATCTGCCGAAGCACCCCAGTTGTGATAATTGCGATGAGCACCGTAGACAGGAGTGAAAATCTTAGCATTGCAAGTTACGCCCACCGCCACAATCAAAGGTATATTTAAAGAACTGTTCCACAGGCTTACCACCGCAAATTCAGCCCACCTGCCAAATCGGTGGTGGTCAAAAAAGACAGCTCATACCACTTAAAACCTGTTCCCACCGCAGATGCACCCAGCACCAAAGCAAAGGAAATAAAGCCTAGCATAATCGTTAAGCCAAGAAATCTGGTGAAAAGTGTCACGGTGGAGTAGGACAAAAGGGGAGAGTGCTAAAACTCAGGCACACTCCCACCACCCAGACCATACGCCCCAAACTCGCCAGAGACAGCCGTTTCTACCGCTTGTTTGGCGATGTATAGTCTAAAATTGGGGTCTTTGTTTTCTTTTTTTGAAGTTTCACTTTGAAGTTCAATAAAAGGATAATTTTGGGGTTTTGCTTTATGATTTTGGCAATGTGTTAGGGCTGTCTCAAAATCAATACCCTTAAAATCCGCAAAACGCTGTGCCACTTTTTGCAATTCTTTGGGGCGATGGCGTTTAAAAATGGCGTGGCGATGATGTTGCGGTACGGCTTGCGCCGATTTTAAATGCACATAATCGCCTAATCTGTCCAGCCATTGTGCCAGATTAAGCTGATTTAACTCATCTTCACTTGGGGCGAACACACGCAGTTTTGCCCCAAGTGTGCCAAAATCTTTACCGCAGCGATATTGGGGAAAAGATACCCCAATCGTTTGGTTGCCGTACTTATTTTGTCTATCCGCCAAAGCAATGTGGATTTGGGTGTAAATCTTGCTCCACAAAAAGTACAAATCATTTTCTTCATCAGGCAAGAGCGTGAGTTCTTGATAAAATTTCATCATTCTTTGCCACCAAATACGCCACCACGAATCAGATTTGCCACCACAAAATGCTTTTGTTCGGTGCTGATGTTGCCATCATCACTTAACCAATTTGCCATCAAGCTATACAAATCTCCTTCACTTGCGTTTCTGCGATAGGCTTGACCCTGTGTCGGTACAGAGCCATAAGGCTCAATGGCAATGGCAGGCTTAACTGTCTTGTCAAACAAATCATCTGCTTGTGGAAAGTCATACCAAGTATCAATGGTGCGAATGGCATTACCGATTTTTTCAGAATGCAAACCAGCACATAAACCATTTGGCGTTTTGATTTGATATAAAAACTTGGATTTATTGTCCTTGTCTTTTTCACGCATTTCTTGTGATGGGAATACCCGTTGCCCCAAACCTACTTTGACAAAGGCTTCTACCTTTAACAACAAATACTTGCCTGTAGCAACAAAACTTTCGGCAATGCACTTTGCCAAATCATCAAGTTGTTCATTTTTTACATCAAAATCGTGCAAATCAAGGCTTAATGAGCCAAACTCCCAAGATTTATTGGCATTTTCGCTGTCGCTGATTTTGACCCAAACGCTTTCTGCTCCAACACGATTTCGCCACAAAAAGCGACCATTTGCCAAATTTTGGGCATAACGGCGAGCCAACGGTAAAAATCCAATTTCATCTTGATATTCTTTGATTTTTTTAGCCAGCTTTATGCCAAAGTCAGGTTCATTATTGGCGGTGGCGGTGGCAATATCGCCCAAAAATTTGACCGTAAACGACACCCTTAAAGTATCCAAATGCGGTGGCAGGCTGGCATCATCGCCACGCACCAAGTTGGGTTGATGTTTTTCTTCATTTGCCACACCATATTGGCTTTTGACACCACGATTGCTTTTGTCGTGCAATTCAATGTTTTGCCAAGTTTGCTGGGATAATTGTGCTACATCAGCATTCCAAAGACCTGCTTGCATTAAGCCATCGGAGGGTTCAATTTTGCGACTAAATGCCAATACACTTGGTACAGGGGCATTATTTTCGCCATTGGTTTTCTTTTTGCTTGCTTTTACCATAATACTTACTCCAATTCAATGAAAATTAAAAGATTAAATGCAAAATGGGTTAAAATTGAAGGTCTTCTTCGTCATCATTAAATATCTGATTGACATCAAAAATTGGTTGTTGGATTTGCGGTTTTTGGCGGCATAAATACCATTCATCACGGCAATCATATCGCCAAATCAAACTGTGCATATCATCAATACGATGACTGCTTTTCCATTCACCCAAACCGTGAATGGCTTCCACAAAACGAAATGGATAACGGTGGTCTCGCAAATTTTCTACTTGCTCTGGTGGATATAATGGGCTAATGCCTTTAAATCCAAGCATTAACGGTACAATCCAACCTTTTTTATTAGGTGGAATAATGCGTTGCCAGAGGACTTCATTGTGTTCATCGCTGTCATCATTGTGGTTTTGAATGGCTTGATATTTAAATGAAAAAAAGTCTGTCCATCTATCAAAGGCATTTTTATCAATATGGTGATTTAGACAATATTGTTCGTGTTCTTGTAAATAATGGCTGGCATCTAATAATACAAAACTGGGCAAGATATATTTTTTTAATTTTTTAATATCATCGCCCAATAGTTTAATGTCATTGATATGATGGATAGAACCCCCTGCCAAACGAGAAGAATAAATCCATTGTTTAAGGCGAAGAATATAATTTTTTATATTATCAAGATTGGTAGATAGGGACTTATCACATTGCAACAATACAGATACCGTCATATCCATTTTGGCTTCTTCAATAATGGGTGCGGGGCTTTTGGCATCAGCACTTTTGCCTTTTAAAGTAGAAGGCGGACAACGATTTTGAATGAACTTAACATAATAATCTTGATAAGCATTTAATTCATAATCGTGGCAAAAAATAGCACAGCCTGTAAAAGCATTCCCAAATTCTGCGCTAAATTTTCGTGATAAAGCGTGGGTAAAACCCAAAAAAGAAGTGAGTGCAGGAAAGCCATAAGTCATACCCGCCAGTGCATTGGCATTTTCTACTTTAAGCCTTTCTAACAAAATGTATGATGCCATTTTTTACTCCGCTTGTAATACCCAATAATGCGATTGCAATACCACATTGATGATTTTCATATAAACTTTTTCTAATGCCAAAATGCGATTTTGATGGGTTTTTTCACTAATCCACTTAGCAATTGGAGTGGATAATTGTGTGATTTGTTTCATCAATTCAGGCTGGGAAAAAGAAAATTGCCGATTTGCTTCTTTATCCAAAAAGAGCTTTAATGCGATTGGCATATCAATATCTTTTGTCCAACCGCTTGGCTGACTGTTATAAATCACAGACATTTGATTTAAAATATGTTCGCCAACGGTTTGAATATGTTCAATTAAAGCGTTTTTTCTATCATCATTCAAAAAAAGCGCTTTTTTATCCACCACAGACAATAAATTTCTGATTTCTTTTAATTCGTCTTGGCAGTCAAAATAACACAAACTTAATAAACGCTCTATATTGTTTGGTGGATTGGGATTATGTTTGATTTTTGGTGCTTGTGCTGAAAATAGATATAATTGCCCACTTCTTTGCCCATTTAAAAAAGATGCATTTTGATGATTGCTTTTGGTGGTGGCAAGTGTGGCAATATTGGGAAAATAAATGCTTTCATTTTGATGATATTTGCCTTTTTGTTTGGCAAGTTTGGCAGGATTGTCTTTATCGTGGGCATTTTTAATGCTTTCAAAAATATGCTGTGCCAACGAACTAGAATACATCGGCGATAATAAATGATATTCACAATCATCAGATACAGGCACATAAATTTGTTTTGCCAAAGTGTGGGAACTTAATTTTTGGGCAGTATATGCACCTTTAATGGCATCTCGCCATATTATTCTTTGTGTTTCATCATCACAAATTTTGGCAAAACATTGCTCATTTTCACATAAAATCTCGCCCAGTTGTTTATTGAATTCAGTAATCGGGTAGGTTAAAAACTCAGCAATGGGGGCATATTTGGCATCGGCATAACCTCTATCCAACATAGTTGCATTAGCGGTTTGGGTGCTGATTAAATGGCAATGTTTATCCTGTTTAATGGCATCTTTAATGTTAATCGCTTGACTGCTAGAATGAGTTAATTTAGCAATATGGCTAACATTCAAAAACACCTTATCAATATTTTGTACAACATAATTCAGCCAATAACTGGCTTCATATTTTTCACGGATTTCTTGTTCATTTTCTGCGGTAAATTTCTCTTTTTCTTTCTTTTGTTTTTGCTCAATGGTTTTGGCAATTTTATCAGATAAAAATGCCGATATTGCCTCTTGTGCCAATTGAATCATTTTTGTTTCATCTATCATCATTTAAGCCCTTTATTCTGTTTTTGCAAAAACACCCAATATAGGTTGATAATACAATTGTTTATCATTGTTTGCAACTTGAATTTGCCCATATACTTTTTGTATATAAGCCATTGGTTTATTAAGCAGTTGTACCAATTCATCATAAATTTGCCCATCATCGTATTCAAACCAACTGTGGCTATTTTTACCAAAATTTAAATCACCAATATCAATAATCTTGCTACTTTCTATTAACTGGTTTTTATCAGTATATTTGTATTCAAACCACGATAGAAAACCACGAGAATTATCTTGATAGACCATTGAAATTTCAGGAGAGGATTGACGAAAAGGCTGTTGTCTTTGTATTTCGCCAAGCCAATTGACAGGCTGTTTAAACCAAATATTGGCACAATTATTCTCGCCATTTTCGCCTGCCAAATACGCCCATTGTACGCTGTGTTCCAATTGAATTAAGTTTTGATAGGGACTTGGACTAGGATTCACTCGTGCAATAGAAACAATGGCATTGATGTTTTGATAGTGTTCTGGTTTTAATAATTGGTCTAATTGATGATGAGCCAATGAATATTTTTTACTTTCAAAACCAGGACGATGATAAGCAATGCTTTTGCCCTTTAAGACTTTAATGTTTTCATTTAAAATATAAATATTTTCAGAATCAACCACTTGTTTTCTATGTCGTTGCACTCGCCCTGATAATTGAATTAAGGAACGCATAGAGCTAGGCTCGGCAATCGCCCAATCATAATCGTGGTCTCGTCCCACTTCACACACCGAAGTCGCTAACACTACAAAAATATGGTGTTTGGCGTTGGGATTTTGATTGATGGCGTTGTTGATTTCAGGCTGTCTGAAAATGTCATCGCTGTTTTTGCGATTTAAAATACGGTCTAGTTTTTGTTCAATTATTCCCCTTTTGGCAAGGGTAAATTGGCTGTGATACACGCAATAATGCACGCAAACATCATCGGGCAAATCTTTACTTATTAATAATTGAGCAACTGCTACCAAAGGATTGATATTGGCAAATCGCACCACACCAAAAGAAATATAAATGTCATTATTTGATTGATGGTGTGATTGATGGGCGGTTAATATGGTTTTAAAAATGGTGTCTGCCATTGCTTTAAAAACGGTATCATTTGGGTTTTCCTTAATGATAGGCACAATTTTAGCACGCTGGCTGATATTTTGATTTTGTTGTAACTTACCAATGCGTTTTTTAATAAATTGACCGTGTTGTTTTTTGTATTCTTCATTATTACCAATTTCATTGCTTTGCACACCAAATTCATCAAACCAAGCACATACAATCGGTTTATGCTGATGGTGTCCCGACATATTTTTTTGATAAATTTGGCGACCATTTTGATAGGTTTCAAATAAAGTTTGTGCCATAGCAGGAGCAATGGTGGCACTGGATAACAATACTTTTGAACCCAGCATTCCTGCCCAATGCACCAAACGAGTTAAAGCAAACCAATCATCAATGCCAAATTCATCAGGTTCATCAAGCACCAAATCACTGCTTAGTAAACGAAGCATTGGTACAATATGCTTGCCACCACGCAAACTTTCAGTAGCAGGCATTAAATAATCAATGGTGCTGACCACAATGGGAGCGTGCAATAGCTTTTGGTATTTTGGTTTATTTTTAAACAGTTGATAAAGTGGGTCTTTTTCATCTAATGCAATATCATCGTAATCAATGGCAAATGATTCCAATTCATTATCGTCATCTAAACTTTCACTGCCACGATAAGCCAATGTGGTGCGTTCTAAATCCTCCAATAATTGCTGTTGTTGTTTTAATAACTTTGTATTGTGTGTTTCATTATTTTTATTAAATAATTGCAAAACCGCATTTGAACCAATTAAAGTGGCGATTTCATCATCAATGTTTAATAAAGATTTTAAGGCACTGCCTGTTTGCAGACTTAAAGTGCGAAGTCCCAACGCAATACTTAATCGCAATCCTGTTTGCTTATCTGCCAAAGCATACATAATCCGAGCATTGGCAAGGGTTTTACCTTTGCCTGTGGAAGCCATATTGATACCAAAAAAACCGCATTCATTGGCACGAATACTTAAAGTTTTGGCAAGATGATAAGATTGATTTTGCCATTCATAATTTTGTGTTTCATTTGGATTGGTTGGTAAGCCATTTTCTAATGTTTTATTGGAATGAAGATAGGGCAAATTGGATATCAATAAGGGTAATTTTTGGCTAAATTGATGGGCGTGATGAGCCACCATAATATTATGTTCATCAAGAGTTTGTTTATATTGATGATTTTTATCCGTATTGGCATAGACGCAATAATTGGGGTCTTGAAAATAAGTGTTGGCATTTTGTGATGAATAATGATGGTCAGCATACATCAATGCCAAACGAGCCAAATGAGTCGTCAAATGGTCATTTTCCCAATGAAAATCATTGAGCTGGTTTAAATGATTTAAGGCATTTTTGGCAATTTCTTGGGCTTTGGTTTGCCATTTTGTACTATTAAAAGGTAAGCCATTATTAAATTGCCAATTTAATTGTTTGGTATTGTTATCAAATTTATCATAATTTGATGAATTCCAATTCATATCTAGCAAGTTATAAATATCATTATATTTATTAAGTAAATCAAATGAAGGATTATTGTCTTGATGAGATGGATAATGCAATAAACGATGATGAGAAACAATCAACCAAGCAACCAATTTAGCAAAATCGCTTAATTGAGCAAATGCCTTAAAATTATTTTTGTCATCAATGTTTTTGATGATGGCGGTTTCATCAATATTTTTGGGGTTGGCTAATAAATTAAGCCATTGTTCATTGCTTTTATTTTTAGCAAAGCTGATAAATAATTGAAAAGAAACCCACTCGTGGCGATAGGGTTCATAATTTTTGGTTTTAATCTTTGGATTTAATTTTTGTTGAAATAAATCATTGGCCTTTCCAAAATCGTGAAATAGCCCTGCTATTGCCGAAGCCAACGCAATAACAGGCAAGTTTTGCCATAAATGATTGTCTTGATAGATAGAAAAGTCTTTTTGGGTACGATTTACGGGTACATAGCCATTTTCATTAAATTGTGATTTACTGCCAACTATCCAAACCAATTCAGTGCGATTTCTGGTAACAATACGATGGCAACTCACAGCGGTATTTTTACTCACCGTTTGGCGTAATAATTTTTTGACCATCATTAAGCCCTCTTCGGTGATTGCCGTTTGCCAAGTGTTATCGCCTATACGATTGGCATAAGCGTCCAATATTTTACGAGTGCGAGAAAGCGCTTTTTTCTGACATTGGGAAATAAAGATGACATTCATTGATTTTCCTTTTTCAGGCAGCCTGAAAATCTTTTTTCAGTGCTAAATCCTTAACCACCTCAAACATAAAATCAAGCACCTGATAATCGGTAAAATAATTTAACACTTCCTGACGAAATTCTTGTTCTGTCGCATTGTCTTTGGCACAAATAAAGGCAAGCGGCAGGACAATCGCATCTTTGACCAAATCGGCAATATCAAACACCAAAGCCCCACGCCGTGTTTTACCGTGCATTAGGGCAAAGCCGTGTGGAATGCCAAGCACCCAAGCGGTCGTTGCCCCAAGCCCATAGGCTAAATAATTGCCGTGATTTAAAAAGGCATTGGCTTTATCACTGCTGTCAAAATCACGATGAAATCCAGCATTATTGGTATTTTTAGCGGCGATTTTATAAAACTCTTTGGTCATTCGCCCCTCTAAGGTTAATAATTCGGTATTGTTATTTTGTTTGAGAATTGCTTTTTGATAATGGGATAATAATTCATCAATCTGTTGATGAAATTCATAAGATTTAAATTCTTTGTCTTTATGCCAAATTTTATGGATAAATTCTATGCGTTTAAATTGCAATGTTTTGGCTTGAATAAAGCGTTTTTCATCATCAAACCACCAAGATAACCAGCCCTGCACATATTCGGTTGGGCGATATTCAGATTGGGGCGACAGCCATTCAATTTCACAGGCACTAAAAAGGGGCGTACCACCGCCCCCACAAAATCCCACCATCACGCCTGCACTTGCCAGAAGTCGCATTGCCGCTTGGGTAATGGAAGTGCCTGTACCAAGCAAAATACAAGTGGTATTGGCAATGGGAATATTGTAATAAAGATTTTCGTTTTTGCCTTCGGTTAAATACAAAACCCGACCGTCTTTTTGCATCACTCGGCAATGCTCCAAATAAAACAGATTGGCTCGTTTGGAATGCAAAATAGCTTTGAGTTCGGTGGGTTTGAGAATGTCCATACTTGCTCATACTTAAATATATTTTTTTTAAATTAAAGCATACTTATATTTATTTGTCAAGATGTGTTTGAATTTTTGTGGCAATTATTTTATAATTGTGTTATTAGTAAATGGTAAATTTACCCTTTATTTTTGCTACTATTTAAAAACTTAATAAAATCAATGGCTTATAAATAGTCAAAAAATCATTGGTATTTTTGGCAAAAAGGGTTGTCAGACCTTGATTTTTATGATTATCTTTTATAGAATATCTACTTACACCGCATAGGTGGCTTAGAAACCTATGCGGTGTAAGAGTTCATGGCAGAATCACTCTTACACCGCATAGGTGGCTTAGAAATATGCGGTGTAAGAGCAAAGTCCACTTCGCCCCCTCTTACACCGCATAGGTGGCTTAGAAAACCTATGCGGTGTAAGAGCAATATGCGTTTGGTCTCTTACACCGCATAGGTGGCTTAGAAAGCATAGGTGGCTTAGAAATAGTTATTTTGATTCTCTTACACCGCATAGGTGGCTTAGAAAACCTATGCGGTGTAAGAGAGCTAGACATCGTCCTCTTACACCGCATAGGTGGCTTAGAAAACCTATGCGGTGTAAGAGAAAGCTACTATATTCTCTTACACCGCATAGGTGGCTTAGAAACCTATGCGGTGTAAGAGTTTCCTACATTTTCTCTCTTACACCGCATAGGTGGCTTAGAAATATGCGGTGTAAGAGCAAAGTCCACTTCGCCCCT
>NZ_BCYQ01000023.1 GCF_001598275.1 Moraxella oblonga NBRC 102422 | reverse complement strand
ATATATAAAACATAAATTCACCCTTATACCAAACAAACTTAAAATCTACGACATATTGTAGGGCAAATTGCCATTCGCCCCTACCGCTAAAAAAATAAATTTGTGGTACTTTTTAAGATTTTTTGGTATACGGTTTAAATAAAAAGGGGCAATCATCATCACCCCTTTGTTATTTAGCACAGTTATTTAACACAAACTTGATTAGCGGTATTGACAGGCTTCTTGATATCCATTATCACAGGCTTTGCCAAACCACACTTTGGCAAGAGTTTTGTTTGTAGCAACGCCTTGACCGTTGTCATACATTATCCCAAGATTGTATTGGGCATTGGCATTACCTTGATTGGCGGACTTGGTAAAAAGTTCAAAGGCTTTGTCATATTGCTCTACTTCATAATAAACACTTGCCAACTGGTATTGTAAACGAGCATTATTTGGGCTTTTAGCAAGTTCTAGGGAGCAAACTTTGATGGCAAGTTGGGTATCTAGATTAGTAGCCAGTTCATCACAAGTATTGGCATAGGCAAGGGGAGCGACTAGGGTAAGGGTTAACAATACAGATTTTAACAATTTCATTACAAATTCCTTAACATAAACCAAAATCACTATAAACAAATTTTTATAAAAAAGCAATGGGAAGGTTTGAACATTACCAATAAAAAAGACCAAACCTAAGAGTCAGTCTTTTAATGTTTCAATCCAAGCCAAGTTGGAAAAGTTAGGGTAGAGCCTAACTTGGGAAAGTAATGACCATAGCGATTTTTAAATACCAAAATATATACAATAATAAAGTAATAAGACATAACTTGCTAAGATTGTTTTATGGTGAAACTTAGGATTGGATTATGTCTTTTTTATTTCAAATAATTTGCCTATTCGCTCTTACTTTGTTGGGGTTTGGTTGAGAGTGGGGTAAAATTAAGTTTTTTAGGCAAACCAAAACTTATTTTCAACAAAAAAACACCGCTTGAATTTATCAAACGGTATTTTAATAAAAATCACACCACCTCAATCCACTCTCTATCCGCCAATGCTCCTAAGGCGATTTGGTGGATTAACTCAGTCGGAGCGGTGCAAAGGTTTGACAGTACACGCACTTTGTAGTCTTTGGCAAAGGGCGAAAGTGCAGTGTGCGTTACGCAGTTTTGAGTCATAATGCCGCAAATGTCCACTTGTTCAATGCCATTTTCTTTTAAAATTTCAATGAGATTGGTGTTTAAAAAACTGTCGGCGTGGGCTTTTTGTACCAACGGTTTATCCGCCAAAATCCCTGCCACTGACGAGTGAAACTCTACCCCTGCCGAGCCTTTGGCAAATAACGGATAATCCTCTGCCATCAGGTGCTGAACGCCAATCACAAGCTCCCCATTTTGCTCGGCAGTTTGGGCATAATCGGCAATCTCTTGGGCGATTTTGTCCACATTAAACTGGTCAAATTTGCCGTCTGCGGAGGCAAAGTATTCGTTTTGTACATCAATGATTAAAAGAGCGGTTTTCATCATATTTTCCCACTATTATCAATAATATGTATATTTTAAGCGCTTTTCTCTGATGCTAAAATAGGCAATATTGCCAACTGTCGCAAGGATTTTGCCATTTTATTTTGGTGGGAGGTGTGGTATAATCTTTAGGAAAAATTTTTTAAACTATTAAGATGTTTTATGAATAAACTTAATGAAAAACAGAAGTTTGAACAATCTCTAAATTACTTTATTCAAACACTGCAAAACTATGTTAGTGATGACAATGGAAAATGGTCTATTAAAGGATTTATTGATATTTACAAAAATATTTATACCATTTCTGCCGACACCAAAATTGTATCCAAAGTTCTAGAAATTCACATTTTTCCCTTATTATTACAATTTGCCGAAAAAAATGGGTACAAAATTGTATTAGCTGAACACCAAAATTACTATCCTGATATTTCTTTTGTTTCAATCTATGATGAGAGCATCAGATTTGCGGTTGATTTTAAAACAACCTATCGTAACCCAACCAAACCATATCTATGCAATGGGTTTACTTTGGGTTCTCACGGTGCCTATTTTACCGATAGAAACAGCACCAAGAACATTCAATTTCCTTATGGTAGCTATTTGGGTCATTTTTGTTTAGGAATTATTTATGATAGAACATCATCAAGAGATATTGATGAAACAAAAATATTCCAACTAGGAGAATTACAATCTATTGCCTCTGTTATTGGAAATTTTCAATTTTTCGTTACTGAAAAGTGGAAAATAGCAAGCGATAAAAGCGGAAGTGGTAATACCGCCAATATTGGCAGTATCAAAAATATACAAGATATTATCAATGGCAATGGTATGTTTTCTCAATTGGGTGAGGAATGGTTTGATGACTATTGGATAAATTATAGAAAAATAAAAATAAAGCAAGATAATGGTGAATATGTAACCATTAATAATTTAAAAGACTTTGTTATTTATCGTCAAGGCAATCCTGATTTAATTGTTTACTCAAACAACAAGGAGTAAACAATGAAAGTCATCATACCACCCATCAAATCACAAGGCATCAAAACAAAATTGGTACCAGATATTGCTCAATGTATTCCTGATAATTTTTCAGGAACTTGGATTGAACCTTTTATGGGAACTGGCGTTGTCGGATTTAATTTGGTGGTTAAAAATGCCATAATGTGCGACACAAATCCCCATTTAATTAAATTTTATCAAACCATTCAAAGTCAAGAGATAACACCAAATATCGTCCGTGAATATCTTATACAAGAAGGTCAATATCTACTAGAAAAAGGAGAGGAGTATTATTATTTGGTTCGCACAAGATTTAATGAAAATGCCGACCCATTAGACTTTTTATTTTTAAATAGAGCAGGATTTAATGGAATGATTAGATTTAACAAAAAGGGGGAGTTTAATATCCCATTCTGTAGGAAACCTAATCGTTTTGCACAGGCATATATCACAAAAATAGTTAATCAAGTAAATGCTATTAGTCAAATAATTCATACTAAAAATATTGAATTTATTTGCCAAGACTTTGAAAAAACCATTCAAATGGCTGGTAAAGATGATCTGATCTATTGTGATCCACCCTATATAGATAGACATACTGATTATTTTAATACTTGGTCAGAACAAGATGAATGCCAGTTATATCATTTATTAAGCCAAACACAAAGCAAGTTTATTTTATCCACTTGGCACCACAATCAATATAGGCAAAATCATTATGTTGAAAAATTTTGGCAAAATTTTATCATCAATAAAAAAGAACATTTTTATCATATTGGCGCAAAAGAAAACAATAGAAACCCAATGACAGAAGCTCTTGTAAGAAATTTTGAAAGCAATACTGACAATTCGTTTGTATACGACAAGCAAATAGCACTTTTTTGACAAAAAAAATGACCATTCCTCCTACCCTCACCCTCTACGCCCAAAATGGCTGTAATGATTTTGTGTTTAATATTCCGTTTAGTATCTTTCAAACACCCTATCAGGGCAAAAAGCTCTTTGATTTTCAAGTCGTGAGCGATAATGGCAAAGCCATTCGTACAGAATTGGGGACAACAATCACCCCACACGGCAATTTGGATTTAATGGACAATGCCGATATCATCGTCCTTGCAGGTTGGGTGGGCGACAAACCAAGCCACACCTTTACCCAAAAATTACAAACCGCCCATCAAAATGGCAAAAAAATCATTGCTTTATGCTATGGGACTTTTGGTCTTGCCTTTGCCGATATTTTGACAGATAAAACAGTCGTTACCCATTGGGCAGGCGAAAATGCCTTTAAACAACAATTTCCCCACATCAAGCTTGATAACAACAAACTCTATCTTGATGATGGCAATATTTTGACCTCCGCAGGGGCGTATGCAGGTATGGACTGCTGTCTGTATTTTATCCGTATGCTGTATAGGGCAAGCGTCGCCAATGATTTGGCACGACTGTTTGTCTCTGCACCACACCGTGAAGGCGGTCAGGCGCAGTTTAGCCAGCTTAGTATCGTCAATCACACCAAAGACAGCAAAATCAATGCCTTATTGCAGTTTTTAAGCGATAATTTGGATAAAACGCACAAACTGGACGACTTGGCGGACAAAGTGCATTTATCCAAAAGAAGTTTTAATCGCTATTTTAAAAATGCCACCAATATGACCTTGACCCAGTGGCTGACCGCCAAACGGCTGTCTGTGGTGCAAGAATTATTAGAAAGCTCTGATGAGAGTATTGAGAGAATTGCCCAAAAATCAGGCTTTGGCAGTGCCAGTCATTTGCGAGAGAAGTTTAAGGAGCGGTTTGGGGTGAGTCCACAGGTGTGGCGGAGGGGGTTTGGGGGATAAAATACCACCCAAATTTATATTGGGTGGTATTTTATTTAAGCAATCATTTTGCCAACTCTTGCCATTTATCAATCATCAAACTTATGCCAAAACACCATCATACAATTGCTTAACCCAAAAATTGTCAAACTATTAACTCATAAAATACCAACAATAAATGACAAACCATCTGCATTTAATCCAAAAAAGCATACACACATTACAACACACAATATAAAGCCAAAGCATTTTTATCAAAACTATGCTAGAATAACCAAAATTTTATCCACGATTTTATATGAAAACTGTTCTTTTATTATCATTTAGCCTCATCATGCTTACCGCCTGTGGTCAAAAGGGAGCATTGTATTTGCCAAAAAAACCTACCAATCCTCCCACCCAAACCACCGAGCCTGAGGTTAGTACCAATCCCAACGATTATTAGAAGAGAACAATCATGAACCAAAAAGTCATTCCCCTACTCAATAAAGATGGCATTGAAAAAATGAAAGTGGCGGGGGCACTTGCCTCCGAAGTCCTACAAATCCTAGACCCTTATGTTAAAGCAGGGGTTAGCACAGGATTTTTGGACGATTTGGCATATAAGCACATTACCGAAGTCCAAAACGCCATTCCCGCCTGCCTAAACTACAAAGGCTACCCCTACACACTTTGCACCTCAATCAACCACGTCGTTTGTCATGGCATGCCCGACCACGAACGCATTTTAAAGGACGGTGACATCATCAATATTGACGTTACCGTCATCAAAGACGGCTATTATGGCGACACCTCTGCCATGTGGATTATTGGCGAGGGTTCTATCATGGCAAAACGCCTATGTAAAGTTGCCCAAGAAGCCCTCTACGCTGGCATCAGTGTGGTAAAAAATGGAGCCAAACTTGGCGACATCGGTGCCGAAATAGAAAAGGTGGTACTGCCAGAGCGGTTTAGTATCGTGCGTGAGTTTTGTGGGCATGGTATTGGCACAGAATTTCACTGTGAACCCCAAGTGCTTCACTATGGCAAAGCAGGCAGTGGTGTGGAACTAAAAACAGGTATGGCATTCACCATTGAACCAATGATAAATGAAGGCGTATGGCAAACCAAAATCATGAAAGATGGCTGGACAGCCATCACCAAAGACCGCAAACTCTCCGCCCAGTGGGAGCATACTCTCATCGTAACCGACAACGGCTGTATCATCACCACAGGGCGACCTGACGAAGATTTAAGCTGGGTAAAAAGTTAAATAAAAGAGGGGTTGAATCATTTTCACCCCTCTTTTTATCATTTATGTTTATAAAAACATCACAAAAATCACGCTTCAACCAATGTACATATTGCCATAAAATAATCAATTCAAGATTTATGGTATATTTTTCATGATAAATGGCATATACTTTTATTTGTTTTCCCTTATAATTAAGGACTGGTACGGTTGTGTACCATGCCACAACTTGTGGTATTTATTTCACAGGAGTTGTTATGAAAAGGTTTGTATTAAGTAGTTTGGCACTAAGTCTGATTTTGACAGGTTGCACCACCACTCTACCTATCGTAGAGGACACGCATGTTCATGACCACCATCATGATTGGGATTATGAACACCCTGAAAAATGGGGAGACGAAGAAGTCAATAAACTTTGCTCAGCAGGACAAGAGCAATCCCCCATTGACATCAAGCAAGCCCTAAGAGTAGAACCGACAAGCGACAAAGACATCAAACTGACCGAGAATTATCAAGCCCAAGATTTTACTGTCAAAAACAACGGACACACCATCGTCTTTGATGTGGCAAATCAGAGCAAAAGCCAAATTGTAGTTAATGGCACCACCTATGACCTGCTCCAATTCCACTATCATATCCCAAGCGAACACACCGTCATGAATACCCATTATCCTTTGGAAATTCATTTTGTGCACAAAAGCCAACAAGGCAATCTGGCGGTGGTTGGTGTTTTATTTAACACAGGCAAACACAACGACCCACTCCAACAAATCATCACAGGCTTGCCAAACGAAGGTGAAAACGGCACACTATCAAACTTCAACATAGGCTCACTCATGCCAAAAGATAGCAATGCCTATGCTTATAATGGCTCTTTAACCACACCGCCTTGCTTAGAAAAAGTGCAATGGTTGCTAAAAGCAGACCCAGTGGACGCCAGTGGTGCTCAGCTACGCACCCTAGCTAAGCTATATGACGGCAACAACCGCCCAGTACAGCCCCCAGGCGACCGCCAAATCATACTCACCAAATAAAAAGTCAAAAAGCCAAGCAAAAACTTGGCTTTTTTGACGATCATACTTTTTTAAAATACTTTTTACACTTAATTCACATCAAAATCATACAAAAGACCGTTCGCCCAAGCCTATCGGAGAGTGAAGTGGTTTTTTGTTATGGTTTACTCACCACGAATAAAAACCTTTGTTGATTTTTGAATAGAATTTACCATATCATCGCCCAACTTTATTTTTATAACACATTTGCCCTACGCCTGATAAAAATTCGTGGCGATGGTAAAATTTTGTAGGTACATCACTCACACAACCAAAATCATGTGCTATTTATAAAATTTTTTATTAAAATATCAAAAAACTACGGATATGCCATATGACCACATTTGACCAAACCACTTTAACCAACCACAAAACAAGCTTAGCCAAACTAAATACCGACATCAACGAACGACTGACACAACTTGGCATGAATGCCACCGACATCATCGAGGATTGTATCGCTCTGCGTACACAGGAGGTGGATAGCATACTGGTGGATATTTTTGATAACACGCTAAGTGATGAGTTGGCATTGTTTGCCATAGGGGGTTATGGGCGTGGTGAGCTTTTTCCCAAATCTGATGTAGATGTACTCATTTTAGGTGATGATACCGAGCAATTTCAAATCAATATTGAGCAATTTGTCGCACGGCTTTGGGATTTAGGCATTACGCCTGCCATTTTGGTGCAAAACACCACCTCGCTTGCCACCGCCATGTTTAATGTAAGCTTTGCTACCGCCATGTTAGATGCACGATTTTTGGTGGGGAACACTCAACTTGCACAGACACCCACCGACATTTTGGGCAAAACATGGGACATGACACGATTTTATCATGCCAAAATGGACGAAGCCAAAACCAGACACCTATCGCACAACGCCACAGAATACAACCTAGAACCCAACCTAAAAAACGGCGTGGGCGGACTTCGGGATATTCATATCATTCATTGGTTACATCGTTTTTATGCCCTACACCACGCCCCCACCACCAACCAAAACTTAAACTACCACAAACCTGCACTTACCTGTGCCAGACGCTTTTTTTGGCTTGTGCGTCATCACCTGCACATGATTGGTATGCGTGAGATGGATAAATTATCTTTTGATACCCAAAAGCACATCGCCACCCAACTGCACCTACCCCAAGACCCCCAAAATCCCAATGCTCATGCCGAAACACTCATGCGACACTACTATCATCACGCCATGACAGTTGCCAGTTTATCAGAATTATTGTGTGATGATTTTTTTGAGCATTATCTTAATGGCACGCACCAAACAACGGTTGTGGACGATGATTTTTACCAAATCCACTTAGCACATGGCACACAAATTGCCATTCATGACCCAGACATTTTTATCAAAAAACCTGCCACCATATTATCTTTGTTTTTGGCAATGGGCAAACATGGCATCAAAAAAATCCAAGCCGACACACTCACCAAACTCTCACTTGCCATCAAAAACATTGATGATGAATATCGCAATAATGCCATTCACAAGGCGTTATTTTTGGCAAATTTACAAGAAAACAACTATCTATTTCACCGTCTTCGCTTGATGAAGCGTTTTGGCGTGCTTAGTGCCTATCTGCCTGCCTTTGGACAAATCATGGGGCTTAGCCAATACGACCTGTTCCATCGCTACACCGTAGACGCTCATACATTATATCTCATTCGCATTTTGCACCGTTTTGGCGATTATGATAATGGCGATTACGTCAAAAAATTTGATTTAGTTGGTCAAGTTTACCAAAAAATCCAGCGTAAAGACCTACTTACCATAGCAGGTATTTTTCATGACATTGCCAAGGGGCGTGGGGGCGACCACAGCGAGCTTGGGGCGGTAGATGTTTATGAATTTTGTATTTCACATGGACTAAACCAAACCGACAGCAAATTTGTGGCTTGGCTAGTGCGTGAACACCTCACCATGAGTTTAACCGCCCAAAAAAAGGACATCTACGACCCAACCATCATCACCCAATTCGCCAAATTCGTTGGTTCAATCAGTCGGCTCAACTACCTATATGTTTTGACCGTTGCCGACATGAACGCCACCAACAGCCAACTGTGGAACACATGGCGAGCCAGTCTATTAAAACAACTTTACGTCAGTACTTATTATGTGCTTAGTATGGGCGAAAACACTCCCCAAAAAGACGACATCATCCGCCAAAAAAAACGCCATGCCAAAGCTCGCCTGCGTGGTATTGGTGGCGATGATATTGATAATTTGTGGGCAGGGTTTGGTGATGAATATTTTTTAAAACAAAAAGCTGGCGACATTGCATGGCAAACAGGCACCATTTTAAAACAAAAAAACACCCTAGCCACAGCGCCACTCATCACCATAAAACGCACCTCCGACATCGCTCTTGATGCACTCATGGTGTTTATTTGCACCCAAGATTGCCCAAATCTATTTGCCAAAACAGTCTGTATGCTGGACAAACTTGGGTTATCAGTACTTGATGCAACCATCTTAACCGCCCATATTGACGGCAACGCCTATGCGATTGATAGCTATATTGTTATTGACAAATATGCTATATGTGATGATAAGGGCAAAAGCCACAGCGAATTTTTGACCCAAAAAGGCAAACAAAAACTCCTTGACACCTTCACCCACACCCTATCGCACCCTATCACTTGCACACCTACCACTCGCATGGACACAGCACTTCGGCATTTTGTCGTCCCCACCCAAGTCATCATCAAAGACACCCAAAGCCACGCTCATGCAGGCACGCACGAGTTGCACCTCATCACCAAAGACCAGCCTGCCCTACTTGCCAAAGTTGGGCAAGTATTTAGCCAAGAAAACATCAGCGTACACGGTGCAAAGATTACCACCATGGGTGAGCGTGCCGAAGACATTTTTTATATCGCCAGCAAAAACGACAAAACCTTAAACGAAGCACAAAAATTGAGCTTAAAAAATAGCTTGATTGAAATTTTTTCTTGATTGACTTACAATAGTCTCATTTACACTGTTTGTATGATTATGAAAAACATAAAAAAAATCATCATCGGTCTGACGTGGCTTACCATAAATATACCCTCTCTTGCCAATCAGCACACGACCATCGCAGAGGATTGCACCCAAAAAATCACCCTTCCTGCTGGCTATACCATTGCCAATACAGATGAAGATTGTGATTTTGGTGAAAATATGATACCTGTCAGCTATCACAACAAAGTAGGCTATGCCAACCAAGCAGGCAAAATCGTCATCAAGCCCACTTTTGCAGAGGCACACGGCTTTGATGAAGGGTTGGCTCTCATCAAAAAAGACGACAAATATGGCTTTATCAACCCCAAAGGAAAAATCATCATCAAGCCCACCTTTGATGATGCTTGGAGTTTTAGCGAGGGGCGAGCCAAAATTACCCAAAATGGCAAATATGGCTTCATTGACAAAACAGGCAAAATCGTCATAGCCCCCACACTCACCGAAGCAGACAACTGGTTTGCCCAAAATCTCGTTGCCGTCAAAAAGGGCGATAAATGGGGCTTTATCGGTCCAGACGGCAGAACCAAAATCGCCTTTGAATATGATTATGCCAGTGGTTTTAGTGAAGGCTTGGCACTGGTCGCCAAAAAAAACTCACCCACCAGCGATATTTATCATTTTGGCTTTATTGATAAATATGGCAATGTCGTCATTCCACTCAATTATGACAATGCAACGAGTTTTATTGACGGCACAGCAACCGTTACCAAAGACAACCAAATTTTTTACATCAACAAACAAGGCAAACGCCTAACCACCCCCCAACACACGAGGTTTTTATGAAAAAACTTGGACTAAGCCTACTACTATGCCTAAGCCTAACCGCTTGGGCAGATGATGACCATGACGATGAGTTTTGTGGTTTTAAAGCACCAGACGGCTACGTTTTTGAGCATGATTTTGATGATTGTGATGATTTGACGTTGGTGCCTGTTACTCCTGTTAGTCAAATCGGCTATGCGGACAAATCTGGCAAAATCGTCATTGCTCCTAAGTTTGAAGAAGCCTACACCTTTCAAGAAGGGCTTGCACTCGTCAAGCAAAATGACAAATATGGCTATCTTAACCCAAAGGGGGATTTTGCCATAAAACCAATTTTTGATGATGCTTGGGGTTTTAGTGAAGGGCTTGCCAAGATTGAACAAAATGGCAAATATGGCTTCATTGACAAAACAGGCAAAATCGTCATCAAGCCCATCTACGAAGATACTGACAATTGGTTTGATGAAGGTTTGGTTGTTGCCCAAAAAGACAAAAAATGGGGTATGATTGACAAACAAGGCAAAACCAAAATCGCCTTTGAATATGACATCATGGACAAATTTAGCGAAGGGCTTGCTTTGGTTGCCAAACAAGTTGGCGTTGATGATGATGGCGATGAAATCTATCGCTATGGCTTTATCAACAATGCAGGCAAAATCGTCATTGGTCTAAACTATGAATACGCCACTGGTTTTGATGATGGTGTTGCCACGGTCTATCAAGGCGGTGATTATCATCGTATTGACAAAACAGGCAAAATTATCCCCGAAAAAGACGACAAATAACAACATCAATAAAAAACCCCAAATATTTGGGGTTTTTTATTGGTACATCAGTGTACTGCGGTGATAAATTCGGACAAAATCTTGATGTCTCTGTCAGAAAGTTTGGAGGCGACCATTTGCATCATGCCTTTCTCGCCTTTTTTGGCGGCATCATTGGTACGCATTTCGGTTTCGCCCACATCATCCTCACGACCTGCTGCACGGAATAGTTTAAGCTGAGTAGCGATATAAGTGGCGTGCTGACCACCTAGACGTGGAAAAGCTGCCCATTCGTTGCCAGAGCCTTTGGGGTCATGACAACCTGCACAAGGGATAATGCCACGAGTTTTGTCGCCACCCAAGTATAGTTTTTGGGCTTCGGCAAATGTTGCTTTATTGCCATAGCCAGGCATCCATGGTTTTTGTTCAGAAAAATAGCCTGCCACATCTGCCAAATCTTGCTGGGTCAAACCCACAAGCTGTGCTTCCATGATACCGTTACGGCGAGCTTTGTTTTTAAAATCAACAAGTTGTTTATAGAGATATTTGACGTTTTGACCACCCAAGTTAGGCTGGGCAGGAGCGACAGAGACACCGTTTGCACCATGACAGGCAGCACAGTTTGCCTCCACAATGGCTTTACCTCTGGCGACATCGTACTCAGGCACGACAGGGGCTGATAGAGCAGATAAGCTGGCAAAACCAAAACCTGTGGCAAGGACAACTTTCAATAAAGTGCGGGCTAAAAGGGATTTTGCAGGTTTCATAACAATTTCCTACTAACTACTGGGGCTCTCTCCCCAAGTCTTGGGTTTTGTTGAATGGCTATCCAAAATGGATTACAAATTTTTAAAAATACGCCCTATTATAGCAAGATTTTGGCAAATTTTCCTATAAAAAATGTGGTTTTGGTAACTTTTTTTATATTTACACCGCCTAGCCTTTCATGACAGCCATAAATATTTCAACTTTTTTGTAAATTTATGCCTCATCAAATATCACAACCGACACAATTTGTTGTCAATGGTTGCACAAAATTTATCAATGATATAAAATAATATTACATTTTGCAAGGAAATCTCTCTAATATGTTAAAAAAAACCACACTTTGCCTCGCCATTTGTGCTTTATGTGCAAACAGCCACGCCCATGATACAGCCGATACCCCAACGGTCAATCTAGACATGATAAAAATCACCCTAAGTAAAAAGAACCTAGACAGTGTGGCTTTGACACGTGTGGCTCAAACAACTGACATGGTTATCAAAAAGGACACACTAAAACAACGAGCCACCACGCTGGGTGATGCCTTAGATGGTGAACTTGGCATACATTCAAACCAATTTGGAGGAGGAGCATCCGCCCCCATCATCAGAGGACAAGAAGGCAAGCGTTTGACCATTTTGCAAAACAATGCCGATGTCATTGACATGGCACATCTGTCGCCAGACCATGCTGTCATGGTAGATACCATGTTGGCACGGCGTACTGAGGTGGTGCGTGGCGTGAGTACTTTGCTTTATAAATCAGGCAATTTGGCAGGTGTGGTCAATATCCTTGATGACAAAATCCCCCAAAATCGTCCCGCCACCCCCTTCACTGGTGAAGCTGGTATCCGTTATAACACGGGCAACCACGAAAAACTGGCAACAGGGGCATTGACGGCTGACTTGGGCAAGGGATTTGTGGCTCATTTAGAAGGCTTGCACAAGACCTCAAACGACTACCGCACACCAAATTATATCCAACAAAACTTCAAAAATCGTCAGGCTTTGGATAATTATGTATCAGCTCCTGACCGTCTAGCCAGCCTTGAAGCAGAATATGAACTTTTTAAACAAGGCAAACGCCCTCATTGGCGTGATGAAAAACACTATATTCGTTCTGAACAAAACTATCTTGACAAAAAAGCCCTCTACCAATCTCATCTGGACGTACAGACCAATCAGCTAGATTATCTACCCCAAAGTTGGGCGGATTCTAAGGTGGGTAGCATTGGATTGTCGTGGGTTCATGACAAAGGCTATGTGGGCGTGGCACTAAGCGAACGCAAGGACAAATATGGTTTACCCGCTCACAATCATCTGTATGAAGGGTGTGGGGTGATTTCTACTTTTGACGCCATTCGTACCAAGCCTTATTTGGCAAAATACCCCCAATTAATCAACACAGACGACATTAACTACATCAATCCACGTCCTGACTGTGGCAAACACATTCATAATGCCAACGGCTCACAACAAGGCTCGCACGGCGTCATTCCAGAACACGAACATATAGGCACACCCTACATTGACCTAAGCACTCGCCGTTATGACCTAAGAGGACAATGGCAAAACCCCACTTCGTTTATAGACAGCGTGCGTTTTAATGCGGGGCTTGTAGATTATACTCATGACGAAAAAGAAGCTGGCATGACCAACACTTCCTTTAAAAACAAAGGCAAGGTTGCTCGTTTGGAATTTACCCACCGCCCAACAGATAGATTTAGTGCTTTATGGGGCATACAATACATCAAACAAAACAATAGCGGTCTATCACCACAAACCAACTGGCGACAGCTACCTCTTTTAACCCAAAACACCCTAAATAACCAAAGTATTTTTGGCATGGGACAATACCAATGGGGTAAAGTAGCATTAGAATTTGGTACTCGTTTTGAAAAACAAACAGTCAAGATGGATTATGACCTAGATTACATCAAAGACCGTATCACCAATCATCGCCTGGTTTTCTTAAAAGGTGAAGCCCTAGACCGTGCCATCAATGATGCCATAGACGCCACCAAACCCCACCAAAATCACGCCAATTCTTATGGTATGGGTGTACATTGGCAATTTTTACCCAAACACCGTCTATCTTTTAACGCCACTCATCAAGAACGATTGCCCAATGCCCAAGAGTTATATACGCACGGTATGCATCTTGCTACCAATTCGTTTGAAATGGGCAATCGCCATCTTACCAAAGAAAAAGCAAACAGTTACGAATTGGGTTTTGATTTTAAGGGAGACAAATTAGATTATCAACTGTCAGGTTATCTGTATGATTTTGATAATTATATTTATCTACACACCATCAATGAATATCTAGGCACAGCCAAAGTAAGACACCCCTTGCATTTACGCATCAACCACTATGACCAATCCCCTGCCAAATTTTATGGCGTAGAAGGCAAAATCGGCTACCAGTTTAACGACAAATATTATGGTGCGATTTTTGGGGACTATGTCAAAGGGCGATTACACAATTTAGCACCGATTGTCAGTCGTTACGAACCAGCAGGTTTTTTTAGCAAAGAAATCAAAGAATACACCAAACCTAATGACCGTTATACCCCACGCCTACCACCCATGCGTCTTGGGGCAAAAATAAAAACCAACTGGGGCGACAACTGGACTGGCGAGGCTGAATATGTTCGCACATTCACCCAATCTAAAACCTCCAATTTTGAAAATGCCACACAAGGACATCATTTGGTCAATGTAGGGTTAAATTATAAAAACGTCATTGGTGCAGGTGAGTATTCTTTATTTTTTAATGCCAATAATATCCTAAACCAAAAAATCTACGCTCATGAGACTTTTTTACCCTACATTCCTCAAATGGGGCGTAATTTTAGTGTGGGGGTAAACTTCAAATACTAGGGTATGTTGAACTTTTGTATTTATAGTCAATTAAACCCAAAATGCACCATATTAGGTTTTTTCGTTCGTGGTGAGCTTGTCAAACCATAACAGAAACTCATCCGCAGGCATAGCTTGAGGTGAACAGTTTTTGTACCAGTTTTTAGGTTCGCTTAGTATATCAGACAAGTTTTTGACGAAGAAAAATAAGATTTAGCCATCTTTATTTCTACATTATTACTATATTGCAAGTAGTGTTATAAAGGTTCAATACACCCCAACCCAGACCTCAATGCACAAATCCAGTCATCAGGCTGGATTTTTTAACTTGTCAAATCCTAAAAACGTGCTACACTTTTCATCTATCCAAACACACCTACCAAAAAATGATGAACACCACAGATTATCTAAAACAAATTCGCCAAACCAGTTTTGCCCTATCCGCTCCCACCCTCAAACTATGCCCACCTGATATGGGTTATGAAGTGGCATTTGCTGGACGTTCAAATGCTGGAAAATCTTCTGCCATCAATACCATCACCCACCAAAAACAGCTTGCACGCTCTTCTAAAACACCGGGGCGGACGCAGATGATTAACTTTTTTAATGTTGGCTCACCAAACAGTCGCATTGTTGATTTGCCCGGCTATGGCTATGCACAAGTGCCAGAAGCGATGAAAATCAAATGGCAAAAAGAACTTGAAAATTATCTGGTACACCGTGAAAGTTTGGTTGGTTTGATTTTATTGACCGATATTCGCCACCCCTTAAAATATTTTGATGAACAAATGCTTCATTGGGCAAAGGACGGCGATTTGCCTGTACACGTTCTTTTAACAAAAGCTGACAAATTAAAACGTGGTGCTCAAAAAACCACCTTATTACAAACAAAAAAACAATTATCCAGTTTGGATTTACCATTTTCTATTCAGCTTTTTTCAGCATTGGATAAAGAAGGTATTGATGAATTGGCTAATGTCTTGGGCAATTGGTTGCATTTGGATAATGATTTAAACATTGATAATAAAAATGTAGAAAATGACGCATCACAAAACACCTACTCAACCAATCATCAGGAATAAAAAAATGACAGGTATTTTATACATAGTTGCAACCCCCATTGGCAATCTTAATGACATAAGTCAAAGAGCGATTGATACCCTAAAATCGGTTGATGTTATCGCCTGCGAAGATACTCGCACAAGCTCTAAATTATTAAGTTTTTTTAATATATCAACCCCCACCATTGCCTATCACGAACACAACGCCGACACACAAACGGCTCGCTTGATTGAAAAGTTACAAAGCGGTCAATCACTAGCTCTCATCTCTGATGCTGGCACACCACTCATCTCAGACCCCGGCTTTCGCCTCGTCAAATCCTGCCATGACATAGGCATACAAGTTGTGCCTATTGTGGGGGCGTGTGCAGTCATTGGAGCGTTGTCGGTGGCGGGTTTGCCGTCTGATAAATTTACCTTTTTGGGATTTTTGCCTGCCAAACAACATGGGCGTATTGAAACCTTAAAGGCACATCAAAACAGCAGTGAAACGTTGATTTTTTATGAAGCACCGCACCGTATTGTTGAGTGTATCTTTGACATGGTGGACGTTTTTGGCAGTCAACGAGAGGCAACACTATGCCGTGAAATCACCAAAACTTTTGAAACCATCAAAAAATTACCACTGATTGATTTATTAGAATTTGTAAAAAATGACCCCAACCAACAACGTGGTGAAATTGTCATCGTCATGGCAGGCAACACCCAAAAAGAGCAAAAAACGGATTATGATGATTGGCTACTTGCCATTGCCAAAGAATTACCACCAAAAAAAGCCAGTAGCATTGTAGCGGAAGTGTTGGGAATTAAAAAGAGTGAAGTTTATGATAGATTACTACAATTAAATCAAGCCCACTAAAATTACAATTAAGGGATTTTATGTTTAGAAGCATACGTATTTTATTTTTATTTGCATTGTTGACATTTGCTTGTTGGTACTCTTATCAATGGTACAAATTTGAAAAATACAGTCATATAGAGGTTGGTGAATTTCATCATGGTATGGCTGTTGCCAAAAAAGAAGGTAAATATGGCTATATTGACCCAAAATACAAAACACTCATAGAGTATCAGTTTGATTTTGCCGAACCATTTAATAACAACAGAGCAGTTGTTGGTATCAGTTTTGGCAGTTATTATAAATACCGCTTGATTGATGAAAAAGGACAATTTGTCAGTGATTTTTATGATGAATTAAAAGATATTGGCATGGATAGATATAAAGCATTTAAAAACACTAATAATAAGAAAAAAGATGACCCAAATTATTATCAATGGCACATGATTGATAATAATGGTCGCATTATCAGTAAAAAAACTTATACTCACATGGATGATTTTTATGATGGTTTGGCACGCATTTGCATTAAAGACAGATGTGGTTTTATTACACAAGAAGGTACAGAAAGAATATTATTGGGCAATGCCTCTGATGCAGACAAAATCATCAAATCCTATGATTATCGCAATGGCAAATTAGATACTCGTACAGGTGGCAGTCAATCTTTTCATGACGGACTTGCCATTAATGAAAAAGATGGTTTAATCGGTTTTATGAATAACAAAGCTCAATTAATCATACCTCATCAATTTTATGAAGCCAACAATTTTAGCGATGGCGTGGCGGTAGTACGCAATGATGTGGGCTATGGTGTGATAAATACTAAGGGTGATTTTATCATCAAACCCAATGAAAAATATAGAAGAATCACCTCCTCTTATAAGGGCTATCTTACCATTGAAAGTCAAGATGCTTATTTACTTGCCAACAATAAAGGTAACATCATTGTCGCTGAAAATGCCAAATACAGCCTTATCACAAACATAAACGATGAAGGTTTATTTATGGTGAAAAAAGATGGTTTGTATGGATTTATAGATACACAAGGAAAATTGGTATTACCATTGATTTATAGTGATGTTTGGGGTGGCTTTGAAAATGGACTGGTTGACGTTACCAAAAAAGATGAACCCAATAAAATCTACCGTATTGATAAACATCAAAAAGTACATGGAGAATCCACATTGACTACTTATTGATTTGTCATTAATGTAGATATACTGCTTCTAAGATAGGTAAGGGGCAAATAATATTTACCCCTAAACCCATATTTAGTTTCGTTTGATGTATCAATATTAAGGTAATTCCATAACCGCACAATTGCACAAATCATCACTTTCAAATGTGGTGATTTGCCCTTTGACAAGATTAGGTACAGGAAATAAACGCACTGTTAAAGGCTTATTTAGGCGATATGCCATCGTGCCTGTATCACGCATGATACGAACAATTTTATCTGGTGATGTATCGCCCTCAATAGGCACAGTATCAAGTCCAATGCCACATACACTACTAAATGTCAAAAGCCCATGAATATCAAAATCACCCCTTTGTGTACCTATCGCCAACCCCACATCTTCGGTAACGGCAAGCATCAAACCACTAAATCCTACTTGTGTAACAGCAATGCTTTTAAAAACTTTGGTTAATAATGCAGAAACCTCAACCGTACCAGATGCACCAAAAAATGGCACACCCAATAATTCATAAAGCTGCGTCATTGATGAGCAATTTTTTGAGGGGGCGGCAGAAGTATCTATGCCGATAAAACGATAATTGTCTGTTAATGTGGTATTATTCACAATGTTATTGATTGGTAAAATATGTTGGCTTAGAGCTTGGTGCATGACTTCGTAGCCCAATTGCATAAATTTGGCGTGGCTTAATTGTGATTTTTGATGTCGAATATCATTTAGGGCAGTAACCAACAAATCAGGTGTTTCAAGACCTACCACCAAAACATTACCCAGTTCATTACGGTGATAACTGGCAGGAAAATAAGGAATAAAAGAATTGCAATTAAAATTAACGGTAAAATTAAAATTGCCTTGTCCATTTGGTGTGATATTAGCAATGCGATTGATGACGTGAACACTGTTGATAATTTTGTCATTATCTAAAAAACCATACTCATCAACATCAATATTGACACATGCATTACACAAATCACCATAATCTCTAATCAGCTCTGGCAATAGCTCAATTTCTTTGGCAGTTTTGGCTTCACCAATGGCAAATCTAAGACGTAAAGGATTATCCTTATTAAGTTTATTTAAAATATTAGTCAAATACGCCAAATCTTGTTTGGCAGAATCTATATTATCTGTATTGATGTATTCACCAAATGGATTAGTAACCAAACGAAGAGATTGTACAATATATCCGTTATCTATAAGATTGTTGGCGACTTTTTGACAGTTTAATTTGGCGGTATTTAGGATAGTTTCCCAATCACTTTTATCATTTGACAAACAAATAAAAGCAGTAATGGTACGAACTTTACATAAATGTTTTTCATAAATTTTTATAGAATGATTCATAAAAAAAACTCCAATAAATTAACACATACAACACATCAAACTAACATATCTAGTACTTTTTGATAATATCACATCACTGTTTTTTTCAATACATCATTATATCTATATTCATCATTTTAATAAAAAATGATTGAATTTTATCGCAATTTTATCACAATTTTGATAAAATAAACCAATTTCATACAGGAGATAATCCATGACTCTAAAAACAACCCTGACCGAAGCCACCAAAACCGCCATGAAAGCCAAAGACATGGAAAGAGTGAAAGTTTTGCGTAATGTCCAAGCCGTCATTAAACAAGTAGAGATTGATGGTCAAAAAGAACTTAGCGACAAAGAGGTGTTGGCAATACTACAAAAACAAATCAAGCAACGCCAAGAATCTCATGACATCTACACCGCCAATGGTCGTGATGATTTGGCACAAAAAGAACAGTTTGAAATGGAAGTTATCAGCGTCTTTTTGCCAGAACAGCTTGATGAAGCACAACTAACCAACATCATCAAAGACACCATTACCAAACTGGGTGCTACTAGCATGAAAGACATGGGAGCGGTCATGAGTGTCGTCAAAGAAGCCACCGCAGGGCAAGCTGACCCCGCCCTTTTATCAGGACTTGTCAAAAAGGCACTGACTGCATGACCACATTACACAACCGCCAAAATTTCGCTTTTGCCTCTGACAACTACTCAGGCATACACCCCATCATTATGGAGGCGATTATTAATGCCAATGGCGGTCATGAAACAGCCTATGGCGATGATGTGTACAGTCATAGGCTAAATGCCCTAATTAAGACAAATTTTGGCAACACTGCCACCGCCTACCCTGTCTTTAATGGCACAGGAGCGAACATCATTGCTCTATCGGCATTGACCCCAAGACATGGGGCGGTGATTTGCACCACGAACGCCCACATTCACAACGATGAAAGCAATGCCCCTGCTTATGTGGCAGGGCTTAGACTTTTGACGGTTAAAACACCAGACGGCAAACTTAGCCCAAGCGACATCGCCAACATTTGCCACAGAATCGGCGACCCCCACGCTCCACAGCCAACCACCGTCTATATCAGCCAAGCAACCGAGCTTGGCACATGTTACACGCTCCAAGAGATTGACGACATTGTCAAAACTGCCAAATCATTTGGATTGTCAGTTTATGTTGATGGAGCAAGACTTGCTAATGCTTGTGCTTATTTGGGTTGTACCTTTGCTGACATCGCAAAAACAGGTGTGGACATACTTTCACTTGGTGGTACAAAAAACGGCATGATGATGGGAGAATGCCTTGTAGTGCTAAATCCTGCATTTGACAACATCATGCCTTTTTTGCGTAAAAACCACCTTCAATTATCAAGCAAACATCGCTTTATCTCTGCTCAATTTGTGGCATGGCTAAACGATGAATTGTGGCAAAAATTAGCCACACACGCCAACGACATGGCACAATATTTATACAATCAAATCAAAGACTTACCAAACATCATCATCACCCAAAAAGTACAAAGCAACGCCGTATTTGCCATTTTACCGCCCCACGTGGTCGCACGATTGCATGAAGATTTTCATTTTTATGATTGGAATGGCGAGACTGGCGAAGTGCGTTTGATGATGAGTTTTGACACCACCAAAGAGCAAGTCAATGCGTTGATTGATAAAATTAAGCTGTATTTAACCCAATCATAGCAATAAGGGCAAAGGATGATTTTGCCCTTATTTTAATATTGATGTTTATTTTAACTTATTTAACACTTCTTGGTAATCTGCCACCACCCCTTGATAAAATGCCAATTTCTCTTGGATTTCCTCTTTTTTATCTTGGTGTTTTTCTCGCCATTTATTTAAATGATATTCCTCATCAACAAACATTTTTAATCGCCCCATTTCTTTCATAAGTTCATAATAATTTGCCACAAATAATTTAATTTGCTCATATTCATAAGAATTGGGTTCTACTCCTGTAAATACCTTATAGGGAATGTCCAACCATTCTTTGACCCAATCCATGCTTTCTTGTCCAATGGTGGAATACAAAATGCAAGAAATCATGTCTCGCTCTTTTTCAAAATCCTCATAATCGTATTTTGGTTGCAGATATTTACTTTGATATTGAACATGACTTTCAATCTCCTTATATTCTTGATAAGTAAAATTTGTTTGAAACAGTTTTTCAATCTTTTTGCTTAATTTTTTATCAAAATGCAATAATTGGTTTAATTCGTTAATCACGCTCATTGTATTTACCTTTTATGATGAAACTATAAAATAAAACATTAGATTTTTATCAATCAATTAAAAAGATAAAATCCCCACTTCTTTTAACACGCATTTACCCATTGATGAAACTGCCCACCGACCCAACCAATTGGCTGGCTGATAGATACCTTCCATGTTGCTATTGGTGATTTTGCTATCATTCATTACCCCTGTAAAATAAAAATCTCTATTGAGATAAGGTTTAAAAAACTCAGGATTACCAATCAATTCATAACCTTCGGGAAAATTCACGATTTGCCCAAAGGTTAATTTGCCTTTTTCTTTGGTGATGAGTAAATGCCCTTTGGGCGTTTTACCCCCTTGAATGACAAAAATATGGGGTTGTCCATAATGATTTGCTAATTTTGCCAAATTATCCACAAAATCAGGTTTATCAAAACGATTTATCACCAAATAAGACCCCATAAAGAAATTATCATTTAAATTTAATACTTTTTGATAATCCTTAATATAAGAACTCGCAAGTTCAATCATGGGATAACCCAGTGCAAATAATGCCGAATACAATGCTTGATTATTTTTTAAAATCGGTTGTTTGTATTTATAAAAATCATCTCGTAATGCGGTGATAATGACCGCATCGTGTGTTTGAAATTTATGGATGAATTTGTCAATGTTTGCTTTAAATGAAACATGAGTATCATTTTGGACAGACGAATGGATAGATTTATTCATGGAAAACTTCCTAAATAATGGTTGATGAATTAAGCAAGTTTTGGATTGAATAAAAAAAACAATGAATGACAACAACATCAATGGCATGATGTCGAATTTAATGATAAATGAGATAAAATAAATGATACATATTCATCATGAGTGATGAATAGTGATAAAAAAATGATTGGAAAAATGAGAACTGTATTTAGAATACTTTTAGATGATAAAAGATAAAATCACATTTGTCAAGGCAATTTTGTAAATTTTTGTAACTAGGTAAGATGAGTAAAAATGCTTGATTTGCTTGATATTTTTATAAAAATCGGCTATAATTTTAGTATAAATCCCCCCTACTCTTTTGGTTTCTCATTCAACCTTTTTCTTTTTGTCCTAAAATACACCAATTCTATTGGTGGGTTTGTTTCTTGCTTAAAATTTTATCTTTTATGTTGAGGTGTTATGACCCAAGAAATCATCATTGATAAATTTAGCATTCCCAATTGCGGATATTATCAAGTCTATTATACAGGCAAACGATTTTATTTTACGTTGATTCCTGAATTTAACATCTTAAAAACAAAATATGGCAAATCGGCATTATTTTATGTTGATGATGAAACAACAGACGATGTTAATTATAACAAACAACCTTTTCAAACCATTGAACGGATTATCAACACGATTGTGAATTATGTCAATCAATCACCCTATCAAAAAGACGTTGATACCATTAAACATTTTAGTTTCACTTCAAGCACCGAACGAAAAGACCGCATTTACGAACACTATGCCAAGCGTATCGTTGAAAGATTGAATGGCAATTGGTCTTTTAGCAATCATGACGGTGGATTTTGTTTTTTCTTAAAAAATGATAATTGACCCATTTTTATCTTAATAAAACCCCAAAAACTCCTTGCATTTACCCCCAATTTATCATAAACTTCAATAAAATTGTTTAACTTTCTTATAAAAGGGGCAATCATGACCGTAGAACCATGGCATTGGTTGGTGTTTGGACTCATGCTCACCATTGCCGAGATGTTTGTACCAACCTTTTTTCTACTATGGTTTGGTGTGGGTGCGGTTTTGACCGCTTTGGTTGGTTTTATCTTACCCATATCCTTTTTGGGCATGGTGGTGCTGTGGTTGATTTTATCAGTAATTTTTATCATTACTTGGTTTAAATTTATCCAACCTAATTTTAAAAACCAGACCAAAGCAGGGCTTGGTGCAAGTGCCATTATTGGTGAAACAGGCATGATTATCAAATCACCCAGCGAATTGGACGTAGGCATGGTGCGTTTTGCCACACCCAAAGCAGGTGCAAGCGAATGGGCATGTCGTTCCCAAGAGCACATCAATGTTGGCGATAGGGTCAAAATCGTAGACATCATTGGCAACGAACTGTTAGTCATTAAAGCATAGGAGATTTTATGGGTATTTTTGTCATTGTTTTGGTGTTTTTTATCGTTTTTACCGTCTTTAAGGGTGTACGTATTGTACCGCAGGGCGAAAAATGGATTGTGCAACGTTTGGGCAAATATCACAACACCCTAGAACCCGGACTAAGCATCATCATTCCTTATATTGATGCTGTAGCTTATAAAGTTACCACCAAAGACATCGTACTTGACATCCCAAGCCAAGAAGTCATCACTCGTGATAACGTCGTCATCATCGCCAATGCAGTCGCCTACATCAACGTAGTACGTCCAGAAGATGCCGTCTATGGCATTGAGGATTATGAGCATGGTATTAGAAACCTTGTGCAGACTTCTTTGCGTTCTATCGTGGGTGAAATGGATTTTGACTCCGCTCTATCTAGCCGAGACCAAATCAAAACCCAACTCAAACACGCCATTTCTGATGATATTTCAGATTGGGGCATCACACTTAAAACAGTAGAAATCCAAGACATCAAACCCTCTCACACCATGCAAATGGCAATGGAAGAACAAGCCGCTGCCGAACGTCAACGCCGTGCTATGGTAACACGAGCAGACGGTCAAAAACAGTCAGCGATTTTGGAGGCAGACGGACGACTTGAAGCCTCTCGCCGTGATGCCGAAGCCCAAGTGGTGCTGGCTCGTGGTTCAGAAGAGTCCATTCGTCTCATCTCACAGGCAATGGACGGAAAAGAAACGCCAGTCATTTATCTTTTGGGCGAACAATACATCAAAGCCATGCAAGAGCTTGCCCAATCTGACAATGCCAAAACAGTGGTCATGCCTGCCGATATCCTAAATACAGTCAAAGGATTGGTAGGGGATAAATTAAAAATGTGATTTTAACCAAAAAATGACTTGAATAACAATTCAAGTCATTTTTTTATAAAACATCTTTTTATCGCCTAAGGCTTATAATCCCTAGCCGTGATAATCACCTGCTTGCTATTTTCAAGCATGGATAACACGTTAAAACTTGGGTTGTCTTTGGCAAGTTTTATGGCTTGGGCATTGGATTGTAATGCTCCTTGATATTTGCCATGCCATAACTCCGCTTGTGATCTGGCGTGTAGGGCGTAGATACTCGCTAAGGTTGGGTTTAGAGTGCTTTTTTCGTAGGCTCGCTGAGTCAATTGCCACGCTTGTACGTCATGGCTTGTCCGCTCGGTGAGTGGCTTTAAAATTACCACCGCCTTATCGCCCTGTCCCACATCAATCAATGCCTTTGCCAAATGCAATCTTAAATCCCGTCTCTCGGGATATACCGCTTGACACGATGTTAGCACCGCTACTGCCTGTATGTGGTTGCCCTGCTTGGTTAAGGCGTGAGCGTGCGTGATACACACAAGTGGATCGGATTTGTCAAAACCCCCACGCTCAAACAACGCCATTGCTTTGTCATGCTGTCCTGTATCAGCCAGCAAACTCACCAAAGCAAGCCTTGCCCCCACACTGTCTGTGGCGGACGCTGACAAAGTGGTCAAATCTACTTTTTTGGTGAGATATTTTAACCGCCATGTCAAGACATCAAATTCCCTAGCCTGCTTTTCTTGGGCAACCATACTTACCACAGGATACGTCCTAGCCCGACTGGTCGCCTCCGACAGACGCTCGGCAGTCAAAGGGTGTGATTTGATAAAACTGGGGATAAACGCATCTTTGGTGTGATAAAGTGAAGATTGCTTTTGCAACCGCTCAAAAAATCTTGGCATCGCACGAGCATCGTAGCCTGACTTGGTAAGTATCATCATACCCACACGGTCAGCTTCTTTTTCATGCTCTCGGCTATGGGTTGCCATACTCTCCGCCATTGCCGTTTGTGAACCGATAAGGGCAGTAGTCGCCAAATCGCCACTCACCGAACTGGCAATAATCGCCGTCAACAACCCACCCAATTGCAGGGCAAGCATTTTGCCCTTTTCATCTTGGCGGTGCTCATAATGACGCTGAGAAATATGAGCAATCTCGTGTGCCAATACGCTTGCCACTTCGTCCAATGCCAACGCAGATAGTACCGTACCTGTGTTTAATCCAATCAATCCGCCCGGCACGGCAAAAGCATTGATGTCATTATCATCAATGATGGGTAAGGCAAACAACCCTTCGTTGCGAGCGTTAGCATTCATGTTGGCGGTCATTTGCCAAAAATATTCGTTCACCCACGCATCATCAATGAGCGTGAGATTTTCATGGATTTGGCGTAGTGACCATTCGGCGATTTGGCGATTTAGGTAGCGTTCATTAAAGCGTGTACCCGTACTGACGCTAGGGGCAAGCACCCCCACACTCTCGGCATTGGGGCGAAAACTAGGATTGCCCGCCCGATAAATCAAATAAGGCGAATGCACGCTTTGTGCCATACCGTCCGTATTATGGTCGTGTGTGTGGGCGGTAGCAGACATACACACCGATAATACTAATATAATGAGCCAATTTTTCATCATGTCCCCCGTTTGTGCATGGGTGGCAGGCGTTTCAATAGAACAAACAACAGCACATTAATGCCCAGCACCACCAAAAACTCCACCGCCAACATACCTGTGATGGCAAGGTGAGCCTGCTCATAAAACCGCATGAGCAAAAATACCCCCACTGCCCCCAGATACATAAGCATCACCATACTTGCCCACAGCAGAGCGTAGGGAGAGTTGCCTTGCCAAATGGCTTTGGTAAAAAGCAGAGCAGGCAACATGGCAAATCCTTGCCACACCATACCAAGCCACCACACGCCCCCACCCACCACACTCACCACGACAGGATAGATGATGAGCCTATGAATAAGCCAAAGTAGCCAGCATCTTTGGAGGGTATGATGAATGGGGGCGATAGGTTTGCCAGATTGAGTGGTTTTCATGAGCATTGACGTTGAAAATTTTTCTCATTATAACCAAAAAATCCCACTTCATCACAAAACTTATGTAAATTTATTGGCACATTGGCTTACATTTTTGTTAAACTACCCAAAAATATCACAACATCATGTTTATGCAAAAATTCATTAACAAATTACCTTTTGCCAAAAGTGCTTGGTTTTTGTATTTGTGTTTTTTGGCACGTCATTATTGGGGTGATGACTGCACCCAAAAAGCATCTAGCCTCACTTATACCACATTGCTATCACTTGTGCCTATCATCACAGTGATATTGGTATTATTTTCTGTCGTGCCTGCACTGGCAGAAATGCGAGAGCACGTGCAAGAGATGATTTACAAAAACCTGTTGCCCTCATCAAGCCAAAATGTCCAAAATTACCTTGACAGTTTTGCTCAAAAATCCAGCAATTTGGGGCTGTTTGGAATCATAGGTGTCTTTGTAACCACCATCATGACCCTGCTCACCATTGAAAATGCCTTCAACCAAATCTGGCGAGTTTCTGAGCGTTCAGGCGGACTATCAAGCCTCATTCGCTACTGGACGATGATAACACTTACGCCTGCCATACTTGGGGTGGCATTTGGTGCAAGCAGTGCCATTCGTGGGTTGTCATTTTTAAACCAACGCTTTATGGGGTATGGCATTGATTGGGCGGTGTGGACACAGATTATTTCACTGTTGGTAATGACAGCAGGATTTATTGGTATGTATTGGTTCATTCCAAAAACACATGTACCCCTAAAAAACGCTACCATTGCAGGGGTGGTAACGGCGATTTTGTTTGAACTACTCAAAAAAATCTTCGGTGTGGTGATGAGCAACTTTACCAGTTATGAAGCCATTTATGGGGCTTTTGCCATCATTCCTGTGTTTTTGATGTGGTTGTATTTGTCGTGGAATGTGATTTTGCTTGGTGTAGAAATCAGCTACACACTCACCATTTTTGACAAAACAGACGCACCCAAACGCCCACCCTTACTCAACTTATTGCAAATGATACACTTGGCGTATTGTCGTCATGGGCAAGGGCAAAGCGTCAGCGAAAACGAAATCCGCAACCTGCTTGACCAAAGAGACAAAACTCATTGGCATTCATACCTTGACAAACTCATGGAGCATAAACTCATCACTCGCACCACCGATGGGGACTATGTGTTACGCATGGATTTGGAGAGTGTGAGTGTGTGGCAACTTTACCAAAAACTGCCCTACCCCCTACCCACCCAAGCCCAAATCAAACAGTATCAGCACAGGCATGATGATGTTTGGCTTGACAAACTTTCCCAAAAACTGGCACTTGCTGAAAGTCATGCCCAAAGCGAGCTTGATTTGAGTTTGGCAGAGTTATTTAAGGACATACCAAGCCATGAGGAGGCAAACCAAGCAGACAACCTACCACCCACCCACCAAATTCAAAGTGATGACATGACCACACACACCACTTTGCCAACCAAAGGTGTTTTGGCAAAAACGGCTTTTTATGTTAAAAACCCTAAACTGTGGTTTAAAAAATACAAAAAATAAAACCATACCAACGTATGGTTTTATCTCATGATTTAACCGTCCAAAAACGCCTGAGCGGTCGCCAAATCAAGTGTTCCTTCATAAATCGCCCGCCCCGTAATCGCCCCAAGCAGGTACTCACGATACGGCTTCAACCGCTCAATGTCGCCCATGTTGGTAACACCACCTGATGCGATGACAGGCAAACCACACGCACGTACCAAATTCACCGTCTCATTAATATTCACCCCCTGCATCATGCCATCTTTGGCGATGTCAGTATAGACGATAGAGGACACGCCTGCATCTGCAAAACGTTTGGCAAGGTCGGTGGCACGAGTCTCTGTTACATTTGCCCAGCCATGTGTTGCCACAAAACCATCTTTGGCATCAATACCCACGATGATACTATTTGGAAATTCTTTGCACGCTTCATCAACAAATTCAGGATTTTCTAACGCCTTTGTGCCGATGATGATGTGGTTTAGCCCTGCTGTCAAATAATGCTCAATGGTCGTCAAACTACGCACACCCCCACCCAACTGAATGGGCAAATTGGGGTGAGCTTTGGCAATCGCTGTTACCACGTCTTTGTGGACAGGCACACCATCAAATGCTCCATTTAAATCCACCAAATGCAATCGTCTAGCCCCTTGCTCTACCCACTGTGTTGCCATCGCCACAGGGTCATCACCAAACACGGTATCATCTTCCATACGTCCTTGTTTTAGGCGAACGCATTTACCATCTTTTAGGTCAATTGCTGGAATAATCAGCATAAAAACTCCTTAAAATTAACTTGTTAAAAACTAGATTGTAACAGATTTATAGCCAAAAAGTTTTAAAATTTTTATAAAAAGCCCCAAGATTTTTATCACCAAAAAACACCCGAAAAAAATCACCCAACTTAGGCAAAACATCATGTTCAATGCAATAAAATAACAAGTTAAGTTAATAAAAACACTACAAATTTATGACAAATTAGCGTATAATGGATAGGATTTTTCATGTCTAAATTTTGACATAAAAGCAATTGTTAATCATTTAACAAAACAGGTAGCCAGTCGCCACTGTAACTGCAAGCATTAACGTGTTGTTAAGGAGTCTAAGGTCAGCGTTAAAGCTCTTATAGGTTTTTAACCTATGACAGATACCAAAAGGAGTCTGGCATGGTCATTCCACTTAGAGTGAGTATCCGCTTATGATTACCATCAAAAAGGGGCTTGACTTGCCAATTGCAGGCGAGCCTTCCAAAGAAATCAGCGAACACACACCTACTCATGTCGCCCTTATCGGTTATGATTATATCGGTATGCGTCCGACCATGCACGTCAAGGAAGGCGATACTGTCGCCAAAGGACAGGTGTTGTTTGAAGATAAAAAGCGTTTGGGTGTCAAATACACCGCTCCCACGGCAGGCAAAGTCATTGCCATCAATCGTGGCGAACGCCGTGTGTTTGAAAGTTTGGTGATAGAAGCTCAGGCAGGTGACGAAATCACCTTTAAGGCACACGCCAAAGACAGCCTTAGCAAACTGTCTCGTGAAGAAATTGTTAATCGACTCAACAATGCAGGTGAGTGGGTAGCGTTTCGTACTCGCCCATTTAGCCGTACGCCAGAGCTTGATAGCATACCTTCTGCGATTTTCGTAACTGCTACTGACACCAACCCATTATGTGCTGACCCCATCAACATCATCAATGAAAACATTGATGCGTTTAATGATGGTTTGGCGGTGTTGTCTGTGCTATCACCCAAAACTTTTGTTTGTCATGGCGAAACTGCACCCCAAAAAGCCAGTAATCTTACCAACACCACCGAATACCACGCCTTTGCAGGCAAGCACCCAGCAGGCAATGCAGGGACACACATTCACTTTTTGCACCCATTGGCAAGGGGCGTAACGGTGTGGACGATTGGGTATCAAGATGTCATTGCCATTGGTAAGCTGTTTACCACAGGCAAACTCTACACCGACCGTATTATCAGCCTTGCAGGGGGAGCGGTCAAAAATCCAAGATTGATTAAAACCACTCGTGGGGCAAATTTGGTGGATTTGACCAAAGGCGAACTGATTGACGGCACAAACCGCATCATTTCAGGGTCAGTGCTATCAGGTCGCAAATATGCTCCCACCATTGCCCATTTGGGGCGTTTTCACAATCAAGTCTCTTGTTTGCCAGAAGGCTATGAACGCCCAGCCTTTCACTTCTTTGCTTTGGGGGGCAATCGCTTCTCGTTTTTGCCCATTTATATTTCCCAATTTTTTAAGGGTAAAAAGTTTAATTTTACCACCAGCACCAACGGTTCGCCCCGTGCAATGGTGCCAATTGGCAATTTTGAACAAGTAATGCCCCAAGATTATTTGCCAACCCAGCTTTTGCGTGCCTTGATTGTCGAAGACATTGTTACGGCGGTGGATTTGGGGGCGTTGGAATTGGACGAAGAGGATTTGGCACTTTGCACCTTTGTTTGTTCGGGCAAATATGAATATGGCGATATTTTGCGTGATAATTTAACTCGCATTGAAGCCGAAGGATAAGGATAGCACAATGAAATTTATTCACAATTTTTTTGATAAATTAGAGCCGTCCTTTGCCAAAGGCGGTAAATACGAAAAATACTATGCCTTGTTTGAGATGTTTGACACTTTTTTTCGTCAGCCAAGCTCTCAAACCTATTCAGCCAGCCACATTAGAGACGGTGTGGACTTAAAACGCATTATGATTACCGTGTGGCTTTGTACTTTTCCTGCGATGTTTTGGGGAATGTACAATGTCGGTTTTCAAGCCTTGACCTATATGGCACACGCAGGCGTAACGCCTGATGGCTGGCGAACCATCATTACAGGTCTTGTCGGCTATGACCCAAACAGTATTTTGGCGTGCTTTGTCTATGGGGCAATGCAGTTTTTGCCGATTTATGCTGTTACCTTTATTGTTGGTATTGCGTGGGAGATGTTGTTTGCGGTGGTGCGTAAACACGAGGTAAACGAAGGATTTTTTGTCACTTCTGTATTATTTGCCCTATCATTACCGCCCAATACCCCCCTTTGGCAAGTAGCACTTGGTATCAGTTTTGGCGTTGTCGTTGCCAAAGAGTTGTTTGGCGGTACAGGCAAAAACTTCCTAAACCCAGCTTTGGCAGGTCGTGCCTTTCTTTATTTTGCCTATCCAACTTCTATGTCTGGGGCGGCGGTATGGACTGCTGTGGACGGCTTTTCTGGGGCGACACCACTTGGTCAAGCAGCCGTTGGTGTAACGGCGGATAAATTTGTGGACGCTTATGGCAACACCCTATCTTGGGGGCAAGCCTTCTTGGGACAAATGCAAGGCTCTATTGGCGAGGTTTCCACGCTTGCGATTATCCTTGGCGGTCTTGTGCTAATGTATATGAAAATCGCCTCTTGGCGTGTGATTGTTGGGGCGGTGATTGGACTTCTTGCCACAGCCTTTGTCTTTAATATGATTGGCGGTGAAAACCCAATGATGAGCCTTGCTCCCCATTGGCATTTGGTCATCGGTGGCTTTATGTTTGGGGCGGTGTTTATGGCAACTGACCCTGTTTCAGCCGCCCACACCAACATTGGTCGCTGGTGCTATGGACTGCTCATCGGCTTTATGACGGTGGTCATTCGTGTGGTCAATCCAGCTTTCCCAGAAGGCATTATGCTGGCAATCCTATTTGCCAACCTATTTGCACCGCTTTTTGACTATTTTGTCATTCAAGCCAACATCAAACGCCAAACAGCACGGAGAATGCGTTATGTCAAGCAATAACAAAACCTTACTCACCGCCCTTGTGCTTTGCCTTGTTTGTTCGGTGCTGGTGTCGGCGGCGGCGATTAGTATGAAACCCAAGCAAGATTCTAATGTCTTGCTTGACCGCAACAAAAACATTCTAATGGCAGCCAATTTGTTTGACCCTGCAAAAGACAATCCTAGCAAGGTTAATGAACTGTTTAAAAATGTTGAAATTAAACTTATCAATACCGAAACAGGCAAATTTGCGACCGATGATGAATTAAAATCGGCAGGCATTAGTGATGTTGGGGCATACGACCCAGAAAAAGCCAGCAAAAACCCTGCCACCGCCATTAGCCTAAAAGGGGACGACCCTGCCCAGATTGGGGCGGTTGCCAAACTGTTAAAAGTGTATTTGATTAACGATGAGGCAGGGCAACTTAAAAATGTCGTGCTACCCATCAATGGCAATGGACTTTGGGGGCAGATTTATGGCTTTTTGACCTTAAAGGCGGACTTAAATACCATTGAGGGCATTGCCTTTTATAAGCACAAAGAAACCCCCGGTCTTGGAGCATTGATTGAAACGCCAAAATGGCGAGCCACTTGGGTGGGCAAACAAGCCTATGAGGGCGACAAAATCGTAACAGGCGTGGTTAAATCAGGCACGCCCAAGCCTACCGAGCATTATGTGGACGGCATTACAGGGGCGACTTTGACAAGTGCTGGTGTTAATAATATGATTCAATTTTGGTTGTCGGAGCGTGCCTACAAGCCGTTTTTGGACAATCTAAAAAAAGGCGGTAAGGAGAGCTGATTATGGCGGACAACAAAAAAATTCTACTCACCCCCATTGTCAAAAATAACCCTGTTGCCGTACAGGTTTTGGGGATTTGTTCGGCATTGGCGGTTACCATTAGCATCAAAAACGCCCTTGTGATGGGCATTGCTTTGACTTTGGTAACGGCATTTTCCAGCTTTTTTATCTCACTCATTCGCAATCAAATTCCATCTAGCATTCGTATCATTGCCCAGATGGTTATCATTGCAAGCCTTGTGATTGTCGTTGACCAAGTGTTAAAGGCGGTGGTTTATGATGTCTCCAAATCGCTGTCGGTATTTATTGGTTTGATTATTACCAACTGTATTGTGATGGGGCGTGCCGAAGCCTTTGCAATGAGCAATCCACCAATCCCCAGTTTCTTGGACGGCTTTGGCAATGGTTTGGGCTATTCCTTAATGCTGTTTTTGGTGGCGGTCATTCGCGAACTGTTTGGTAATGGGTCGTTGTTTGACATTCAAATTTTGCAAAAGGTGTCTGATGGCGGTTGGTATGTGCCAAACGGTCTGCTTTTGCTTCCACCGTCTGCGTTCTTTGTGATTGCTCTATTCATCGCCTTGCTACGCCTCAAAGACAAAAGCCTGCAAGAGCCTGCCGAGTTTACCATTAAGCCAAACTCCAAAGGAGGACACTAATGGAATATGTCAATCTGTTTATTACTTCGGTCTTTATTCAAAATATGGCACTTGCCTACTTTTTTGGAATGTGTACCTTTATTGCCGTTTCCAAAAAAGTCTCCACCGCAATGGGGCTTGGCATTGCCGTAACCTTTGTGATGGCGATTACTGTACCTTTAAATAATTTGTTGTATCAGTATTTGCTAAAAGACGGTGCTTTGGCGTGGGCAGGTTATCCTGATGTGGATTTGTCGTTCTTGGGCTTTTTATCCTACATTGCTCTTATCGCTGCGGTGGTGCAAGTGTTAGAGATGTTTATGGATAAATTTATGCCAGCTTTGTACAACGCTTTGGGGATTTTCTTGCCTTTGATTACGGTAAACTGTGCTATTATGGGCGGTGTGCTGTTTATGGTGGAGCGAGATTATAACTTTGCCCAATCTGCCGTGTATGGGTTTAGTTCAGGGCTTGGCTGGGCATTGGCGATTACGGCAATGGCAGGCATTCGTGAACGCCTAAAATATTCTGATGTGCCAGCACCTTTGCGTGGTATGCCGATTACCTTTATTACCGCAGGACTGATGGCGTTAGGCTTTATGTCCTTTGGTGGTATGAGTTTATAAGGGGGATATAATGGAATTTGGTTTATTATTTGGTGGCGTGGGCATGTTTGTCGCCATCATTATGAGCCTTGTGGTGGTTATCTTATTGGCACGAGCAAGGCTTGTTAATACAGGCAAGGTAAACATTAACATCAACGAAAACCCCGACAACACCATTAGCGTTGAGGCAGGTGGCAAACTTTTGCAAACTTTGGCAGGCGAGGGCATTTTCTTGTCTTCTGCCTGTGGTGGCGGTGGTTCGTGCGGTCAATGTCGCTGTAAGGTCATCTCTGGCGGTGGCGATATTCTGCCCACCGAAGAGAGCCACTTTACCCAAGGCGAGATTCGTGAGGGTATGCGACTTGCGTGCCAAGTGGCGGTCAAGCAGGATATGGCGATTGAGATTGACCCTGAATTTTTTGAGGTTAAAAAATGGGAATGCGAGGTCATTTCAAACGACAATGTGGCAACCTTTATTAAAGAGCTTACTCTGAAAATTCCAGAAGGCGAGGTTGTACCGTTTCGTGCAGGGGGCTATGTTCAGCTAGAAGCACCGCCCCACACCGTGCATTATAAGGACTTTGACATTGCCGAAGAGTATCACCCTGATTGGGATACTTTCAATCTGTGGCGTTATACTTCTACCGTTACCGAGCCTGTGATTCGTGCCTATTCTATGGCAAACTATCCAGAAGAAAAGGGCATTATCAAGTTTAATATCCGTATTGCCAGCCCTCCGCCCAGAGGCCCTGAAGGCATTCCCCCAGGTAAGATGTCGTCTTATGTGTTTAGCCTAAAACCAGGGGATAAAATCACCGTGTCGGGGCCTTATGGCGAGTTTTTTGCCAAAGACACCAAAAACGAAATGGTCTTTATTGGTGGTGGTGCAGGTATGGCACCGATGCGGTCTCATATTTTTGACCAATTAAAACGCCTAAAATCCGACCGTAAGATTAGCTTTTGGTATGGTGCAAGATCTAAGCGAGAGATGTTCTATGTGGAGGACTATGACGGACTGGCGGCAGAGTTCCCCAACTTTTCTTGGAATGTGGCACTCTCCGACCCACAGCCAGAGGATAATTGGGAGGGTTATACAGGCTTTATTCACAATGTTTTGTACGAAAACTACCTAAAAGACCACCCAGCCCCAGAGGACTGTGAGTTCTATATGTGTGGACCACCGGTGATGAACGATGCGGTCATCAAAATGCTCAAATCGTTGGGCGTGGAAGATGAAAACATCTTGCTGGATAACTTTGGGGGTTAATGAGTTTTTGGCAAAACAAAAATCCGCTCTGTATGGGGCGGATTTTTATTTATACCAAAACAGTTTTAAAAATGGTACAAAATGAGTAATTATTCGTAGGGGGATAAATTGCAATTCCCCTTACAATTGTCGCATACCAACAGAACTAAAAAACTAATACAAAATCTGCTTTGGAAATAAGGTGCACACCACGCACCATTAAAGAGATTGTACCAACCGAATCTATAGTGATTTAACTTCAAAAACCACCAAAACCGTTCACCCCAAGCTATGCCTGCGGGTGAGTTTCCGTTATAATTTGACAAGCTCACCACGAACAAAAACCATAACAATTTTGAAGTTCGTTAGGTATACAAGAAAATCAAGAACACTAGCCATAAAAAATCCCAACCTTTTTGGTTGGGATTTAAACAATGAATGAAACAATTATTTTTTCTTAGCAGGTCCTAGAAGCATACCAATCTGGCGACCTTCCAGTTTGGGAGCTTGTTCCACACTGGCAATCTCAGCAGTATCCTCAATAATGCGTTCAAGCTGACGCAAACCAATCTCTTGATGGCTCATCTCACGCCCACGAAAACGAATGGAAACCTTGACCTTGTCTTTGTCTTCCAAAAACTCCACAATCTTACGCAGTTTGACCTGATAATCCGCTTCTTCTGTACCAGGACGGAGCTTGATTTCTTTGACTTGGGTTTGTTTTTGATTTTTTTTGGCTTCTTTTGCCTTTTGCTTTTGTTCGTACAAATGGCGTTTGTAGTCCATAATTTTTGCCACAGGCGGTTTGGCATCTGGCACGATTTCTACCAAATCAAGGTTTGCCTCTCTTGCCTTTTCTAAGGCTTCTTTTAGGCTGACAACCCCAAGCTGTTCTCCATCTGCTTGAACCAAGCGGACTTCTTTGGCACGAATGTCTTCGTTGATGTTTAGGCGATTTGACGGTTTAATGGTACATGCTCCAAATAAAATATGGACTTCCATTATACTTAAAATACATAGATTTTTCAAGGGGCTTGATAGATAAAACAAAACCCACTCGGATTTGAGTGGGTTTGCAATCATATAAGTTTATTGACTTTGGGATTTTTTGCCATTTTCGTGAATGATTTCTGCACCTTTTTGAATATCCTTGCCCAAACCCTTAACAGCATTACAACCTGTTAAGGTTATCAAGGCAACCATAGAAAGTGTGATAACTTTTTTCATAAAAAAAACTCCATATAAATGACATACCCCCTAAAGGGGGCTAGGTTTTGTCATTATAACAAAAAAAATCTAAAAAGTACACATAAAATTAGCACTATACCAAATAAACAGCTTAACATATTTTTAAGAGAATATCATGCCATTGGCTGACTACTTCAAGCAAAGTAAAGGTAAGCGTCAGGTGTGCATCATGCACCATTCAAGAATTTTAACTCAACACGGTGCTTGATATACATCTTACAAATCATAACACATTAAAACCAATAATAAAACCTTCCACTTGGCAATTATTTAGCTTTGCAATTTCGTATAAAAATTGGCTAACATCGCTCAATTCCTACTGATTGACAGCGTTAACAATATCATCAAAAATTGGCTTATCACTATTGATTAAAAGCACACTTTCTAATTTATTCAAATTCTCTTGATTTTTTAAAGTGTAACTGAAAAATTCGTCATCACCATTAG
>NZ_BCYQ01000022.1 GCF_001598275.1 Moraxella oblonga NBRC 102422 | reverse complement strand
GTTGGTGGCGATGGGGAGACTCGAACTCCCGACCTCACGATTATGAGTCGTGCGCTCTAACCGGCTGAGCTACATTGCCATTACAGGTTGGGTATTCTACAAAAATATAACCAACCTGTCAATCATAAATTTTACAAAAAAATAAAATTTATGATAATTTATTGAAAAATATAATATTTTGGCAAACCGATAAGCCGGATTCTGTCGTGGACAATCATTCATCTAGCCATGCCATCGCTGACATGGTCAAGCAACCTACCCGTACTCTGAGCGGGCAACCCATGGAGTACCTATTTGGTCTTGCTACGAGTGGAGTTTACCTTGCCATGAACTGTTGCCAGTCATGCGGTGGGCTCTTACCCCACCGTTTCACCCTTACCCGACCACTTAATTTGACTGTTGAGCTTAAAACACATTAAAAAAACCAATCAAATTAAGTGGTCGGGCGGTCTATTCTCTGTTGCACTGGTCGTCAGATTGCTCTGCCCAGCCGTTAGCTGGCACTCTGCCCTATGTAGTCCGGACTTTCCTCCCTCCACCCTTAACGTGGACAGCGATTGTCTGGTTTACCAGTACATATTTTAACATAACTATCAAATTTTTCAATCCTCAACTTCCACACCAAACGCATGACATAAAGCACGCAGGTCATGCCCAACAAATTGTGAGCGTGGCACAAAACGCCAACCATCAGGAATACGATTTAGGCTAAATAAAATCGCACTTTTAGAGATGTTGTCATTTGCCATAAATTGATGTGCAAATAATGGTTTGCCATTTTGTTCAATAACAACTTTTATCGGACTTTTTGCCATAACATCAGATTCATGACTGACGCTAAATACAAGCTGATGAATGTCTTTATCTTGCACAGATAAACGGCAAATCAATAAATCATACAAGTCATGATTATCCAGCACAATGGTGTTATCATGACTTTGGGTTTGACCATAAAACACAAAATCACCTTCGTGGCGTACTTTTTTATTTTCGCCAAGTCGCCACAACACCAAATCCATGCCTGACTGACGATATACATAAACATTGACCTCACCATGTAAAATCAATGGTTTTTGGTTAAGGTCTGACAAAGTCAAAGGCTTTTGGGTGTCTTTATTGGACGATAAATCTGTCTTTGTGTTGTTTTGTAGGGTTGGATTGTTTTTTGGTTGTTTTAATTTAATGTACATGCCATTGGGTTGTTTTTTAATATCAAATAAACGAATGGCAGTAATCAAATCAGAGAACTTTTTATAGCCATATTTATCAACATTGATGTGTGGGTTTTTGTTTAACTCGCTGGCGATATAACTGATATTTACCCAACCATTTTCAGATTTTGGGTTATTGTCAAGCAATGATTTAATAGTATTCACCAACAACTTATCTGATTGTAATTGTTTGGTAGAATATTTAAAAGGCGTGTTTGATTTCACATAAAGTATGGCAGGATTATCTTTATCATTTTTTACATCAAACAACTCAGTGGCTTTAATTAAATGAATAAGTTTTTCATAGCCATATTTTTCATGATTAAGTTCTGAATATTTTTTGCCAAATGCAATCAACACCTCTTTATAATCTGACCAATTCTCATCATCTAAATTGGCAAAATTAGCAACCACTTCACGCAAGGCGTTAATAAGTTTAGTGTCTTGTTTAAGTTCGTTGGTAGGTATGCGTTTTGGTAGCTGTTTTTGCACAGCTTTTAAACTCTCCACCTCAAAAAACTCATCACAGGCTTGGCGAAATGAAGCCACTGCCTCTTTACGCCCAAAACCCATCACCTTGACACCACTTTTGCGAATGCGTACTGCAAGGCTAGCAAAATCGCTGTCGGACGACACCAAACAAAAACCATCATATTCACCACTATGAAGCAAGTCCATCGCCTCAATCACAAGGGCGATGTCGGTGGCGTTTTTGCCTTTGACATAGGCAAATTGTTGCATGGGGTCTATGGCGTGGCGTAAAATCGCCTCTTGCCAACTGGCGGATAATCCTGATGCCGACCAATCGCCATAGATTTTTTTAGTGGTAATTTTCCCTAATTTTTCAATAGCCTCCAAGACAGCGTCAATGGTTTTGGCGGACGCATTGTCTGCATCTATCAAGACCGCCATGCTGTTTAGTTGGCTGTTAAGGGAGGGGGTTAGCTGTGTCATCATATCTTTTTGAGGTTAGGTTGAAAAAAATCACGCCCGACACCCCACCAAATACACCGCCTCCTTGTGAGCTCTGATCAGCTCTGGGGTACTCATGGCGGTGTGAGGGGTGTGAGCATTTGCCACGCCTGCACTACTAAGTAGGGCAGATAAAAGCTGATATTTTACCGCATAATTCATATTTTGGGTATTGGTAATGCTTGATGTTACCATGCCAATCACCTCACCTGTGGCAAGCATGAGCGGACTGCCACTAGACCCTGCTTGTATGGGAGCGGTAAACTGCAAAAAGCGAATATCATCTCGTACGCCCAGAAGTCCAGAAATATTACCAGAGGTGACTTGAAGCTGGCTTGTCAGCCCTGACAGCGGAAAACCCATCGTAACCACACTCTCACCCAAAAGCTCAACTTGTCCCTGTGCCAGTGGCAACACACACGACAAAGGCTCATCAACACGAATGAGTGCCGTATCACTGCCCTCATCACTCATCACCACATACGCCTGACGGTCGGCTCGCCCCTGCTGACGAATACCAATCACGCTTGCCCCATCAATGACATGATGGCAAGTCAAAAGATGGTGGCTGTCGATGGCAAATGCCGTCCCTGTCCATGTCTCTCCTACCACAGGTCGCCTTTGGGTGGGGGTGTCGCTCGTCTCTTGGGGGAATTTTTCATATAAAGAGATGCCCAAATGCTCACCAAATGCCTTTAAATTTACCCCTGTACACTCTGCCAAGGCTCGGCATTTGTACTGACCGCCTCGCTCATACAGTTCAAGCACAAGGGCGGTTTTGATGTGGCGTTCTTTGACGGGTACATCATAGTAAATATTACCATCAACGGTCAAAGCAATGTCAGCAAGCTCAGTGGCAGGGATTGCTAAGTTGGGGTCATAATAGGCATAAATGACCATCTGTACGCTTTTTACGCCCTGCCCAAAGACCTCTGCCAAATTTAGCGTCCATACACCATCATCACACTTTGCCCAGCTTTTTTGTTCATGTAGATAAGCAGGGCTGATTTTGGCACTATAATCCTCACCAAGTGCCAGCCACACCACGCCCACCGTCTGCCCCATCGCCAATGAGGTGTTGATGGCGATGGATATTGATGAATTTGATAAAACCGCATTCGCCCCTGCAATCAATGTTGTCATGATATGTCCTTACAATGCTTAAAAATAAAAAGATTTCACCCAAAAAAACCAAAAACCGCCAAATTACTTGACGGTTTTTACAACATGGCTTAGATGTGCGGTAAAATCGCAGGTATCAATTCATTAAAAGTACGCCCATTCATAGTCTCACCAATGGCGTGCATTTTCCATTCGCCATTATGACGATAGACTTTTGCCATCACCATGGCGGTGTGTGAGCCTTGTGCTGACAAATAGTAACGAGCGATTTCGCTGTTATTTGTCCCATTAAGGATACGACAATAAGCATTGGCAACTTTTTCAAATGACTGCCCTGTAAAACTATTGACTGTAAAAACAAGTGACTGCACGCCTGCTGGCACAGACGATAAATTGACAGTAATCACCTCATCATCACCATCGCCTGCCCCTGTGCGGTTATCGCCAGAGTGCGTGATTGAGCCATCTTTGGATTGTAGTTGTCCAAAATATACGACATCCACAGGCTGTTTTTGTTCGTTAAACAGAATCACTGACGCATCTAGGTCAATGCTGTCATTACTTCCACCACCAAACAGTCCACCCAAAAATCCGCCACCGCTAGATTTGGCAACGTCCCAACCCAAGCCCATTTTGACTTGGGTAAGCGTGCTACCTGCCTCTTTTTCCAAAGAGATTTTTTGACCTTTTTGCAAATTTACTGCCATAATAAACTCCTATTACTTGTTAAAAAAAATGTTAAAATCAAACACGCCAAATTCAATATTTGGTACAATTTGTATGGGTAAATTGTCATTCATTCCTACGAATTATTCACGCCAACCACTTTCTTCATCACGTTCAAATGGTCCAACGCCAAACAAACATTTGCCTGCCAATAATTCACGCAACCACAAATCAGTATACTCTTCGCCCATACCCCGAACGATAAAACGAACGTCAGGAAATTTCTCTGATATGGTATCAAATAAATTTAAAATAAGCCCTGCATACAACCCATTAAAGCCCGTAGACCAAGTGCCTTTCATCATTATTTCTAGGTCTTCAAGCACCCCTTCAACACTACAATCATATTCAATAGCCCATTCCTCTGCGATTGGTTTTACCAATTCAAAAGAAAATGGTTGATTGTGCTTGGCTTGGTACTCTCTATCGTCCCAAGTGAAGGCAACCATTGTATAATAACTCATTTTAACTCCATTTGTAAATTGGCTGACATTTAAGTCAAAAGCCCACCAAGCAAACCGCCACCGCTTGTGCCACTACCGCTATTGCCAGAGCCTAACACCTTACTTAGCCAGCCTTGATAATTATCACGGTTGCGTGAGCATAAGACCACTTTGCCAGCACCGCTAAATTTTAGCACCATGCCCTCGCCACTGGTTACAGAATTGATGATATTGCCCAAAAAGCCTTTGCTTTGACTGGTGGAGACTGATAATTCATACTGTAAACGGCTATCCCAACATACTACATGACCATTATCAATCAGTACAGGTTTATCAGGCGTAACCTCAATTTCAAATAGCGAGCCAAAGCCTGATACCACAACTTGCCCATACCCTTCGGTACGCATGACCATAAATCCGCCTGTATCACCAAAAACTGCTCCACCCAGACTGCTGTTAATGCTTGCCTTAATGTCCACCGTACCAGAGCTTGCCACAAATGCCCCATCAGATAAGGTGTACTGAACACCGCCCACATCAAGGATTTGCATATCGCCATCAAGCGTTGGGGCAAGCAGACAATCGCCCTCGCCTCGCACCGCCTCAATTTTTTGTTGAAACAACGACTCACCATTGGCAAATCGTCTCATCAAGGCTTGCATGATACCGCCTTGTAGAGAACCTTTAAGTTCAAGGTTGCTTTCCATCATGACCATTGCGTTTGCCTCGCAATGAACAATGTCGCCTTGTTTTAGATTGCAATGTAAAAAGGGTTCATTTTCACCCAATAAAGTAAAAGTTACGGTCATAAGTTTCCTTCGCATTTTCTTAATAAAAAAGAGCAAGCAAAAACTTACTCTTTTTTGCTTTTAAGCAATAACTTATACCACCACGCCGTGCGAGCTTGCCAATGCTCCAAGCCCACCTGCAAAACCTTGACCTACGGCACGGAATTTCCACTCGCCATTGTGTCTGTACAATTCCCCAAAAATCATCGCCGTTTCAGTAGAGCTGTCTTCGGACAAATCATAGCGAGCCACTTCACTGCCACCTTGTGTATTGACAATGCGAATGTAGGCATTACCCACTTGACCAAAATTTTGATTGCGTGCTTGCCCTTCATAAATCACCGCACAAAATACTACTTTGGCAACATCAGCAGGCACTTTTGTCAAATCCACTTTGATGACTTCATCATCGCCAGCACCCTCGCCTGTACGGTTGTCGCCTGCGTGTGCTACTGAGCCATCAACTGATTTTAGGTTGTTAAAAAAGATAAAATCACTGTCGGTACGGACTTTGCCATCTTCTTTGACCAAAAACGCCACAGCGTCCAAATCAAACGGCTGACCATCTGTGGCACGAGGATTCCAACCCAAACCAACAGTCATTTGGGACAGGGTTGGAGCTTCTTTGGATAGGTTTACATTACCACCTTTGGTTAAGCTAATCGCCATAACTTTTCCTTAATTACAAATAAAAAACGTGAGTCAAAACTCACGTTCTACTATAACAAAATCCAACACTTTTGCAAGGCATTTTTGTTACGTTATGTTAATCGCCGATTTTGGGGTTTTCTTTGCGATACTTAATAGAACCAATGACCGATGCCACAATAAAGGCAATGCCAATCAAGCCTGTGATAATCTCTGGAATATGAAATTTCATAGACAACAGCATAATAACCGCCAACGCCCCAATGGCATAATGGGCACCGTGTTCTAAATAGACAAATTCATCAAGCGTGCCTTTTTCTACAAGGAAAATGGTCATTGACCGCACAAACATTGCACCAATGGCAAGCCCAATCATAATAATCACCACATCGTTGGTAATGGCAAATGCCCCAATCACCCCATCAAAACTAAATGACGCATCTAACACTTCTAGGTACAAAAAGCCTGCGATACCGCCTTTGGCGACCGCCCCTGCCACTTCATTACCATCTACCTTGCCATCGCCATCTTCATCGCCTTCTAGTAGTGTTGAGAGTACATTAACCCCCATATAAATCAAAATGCCCCACACGCCTGCCATCAAAACAACCGCCTTGTGAGCTTCGTCCACCCAAGTAAGCGAAATCATCAATGCCACAATCGCCACAAAGACGCTCATTGCATCAACCTTGCCCAATTTGGCAAGTCTTTTTTCAAGCCAGCCAAACCAATGGATTTCTTTATCATCAAACACAAAGTTCAAAAACACAAGTAGCAAAAACATACCACCAAATGCCGAAATTTCAGCGTGGTGTGCCATCAGTTTTTCAGAATAAGCGGTTGGATTGTGTAGTGCCAAATCCACCACTTCTTTCATTCCCATATCCGCCGTTACCGCCACAATGACAATGGGGAACACCAAACGCATGCCAAAGACGGCAATAATCATACCCACCGTCAAAAAGATGGTTTTCCAAAATTTGTCCCAATGCTTTAAAATAGAAGCGTTGACCACCGCATTATCAAAAGATAAAGAAATCTCCATCAATGCCAAGACAAGGGCGATGAACATAGCGGTAAACAAAGCATTTGCTCCGCCGTGCGTAAAGCCCCAATAGCCCGCCAGTAACAGAGCGACCACCGTAAAGACGATGTCAAAATAAAAATGTTTTAGGTGTTTCATCATAGATGACAATTTCCAAAAATAAGTCATGAAAATATGAAAAAAGTGGCAATAAATGACCACTTTTTATCAATAAATACAATCAAATTTAAAGACACTCACAAAATCGTCCTTAAATCACCATCCAAAAGCTCAACCAATTTGAATGCCGTACTGATGGCACATGGCAGCCAGTCCACCAGAGTAGCCTTGACCCACCGCACGGAATTTCCATTCGCCATTGTAGCGATAGACCTCACCAAAGACCATCGCTGTCTCCACCGAATAATCCTCTGCTAGGTCAAACCTCACCACTTCTGTGCCTGTTTGCTCATTGACCAGACGAATAAAGGCGTTGGCGACTTGCCCAAAGTTTTGTCCGCGAATCTGGGCATCGTGAATGGTAACGGTGATGGCAATCTTATCCACATCTGGGGAAACACGGCTTAAATCTACCTTGATGACTTCATCATCGCCATCGCCTGCCCCTGTGCGGTTGTCGCCTGTATGCTCCACCGCCCCATCAGTAGATTTTAGTTGATTATAAAAAATAAAGTCGTGGTCGCCACGCACTTTGCCTGTGCTATTTAGTAAGAAGACAGAAGCGTCCAAATCAAAATCCTGTCCAGAAGTCACTCTCACGTCCCAACCTAAGCCAATAACCAGTTTGGTAAGGCTTGGGTCGGTTTTGGAGAGGGAAAGATTACCGCCTTTGTTAAGTGAAATTGCCATAATGCCTCCTTAATGATAACTACCGAAATCGTATGGAATTTATCACATTTTATTACCAAGCACAAGTACAGCCTCAAAGAAAATTGTTACTTTTTGCAATCACGCCCCACCAACAAGTCGCTCATACTTTGCCAAAAGCTCCTCATGGCTTTCAGGGTGATTTGGGTCTTTGGGGATACAATCCACAGGGCAAATTTCCACACACTGCGGTACATCAAAATGCCCCACACATTCGGTGCATAAATTTGGGTTAATGACATAAATGTCATCACCTGCACTGATTGCCTCATTGGGACAAACAGGCTCACAGACATCGCAGTTGATACATTCATCAGTGATTTTTAGTGCCATTTAACCCCCAAATTTTTGCTTAAAAGCCTTTAAAACGGTGGGTGGCACAAATTTTGACACATCACCACCCAATTTGGCAACTTCTCTCACCAATGTGGACGACACGAACGAATACTCGGCAGAAGGTGTCAAAAACACCGCCTCAAAATCCTCGTCCAAACTGCGATTCATGTTGGCAAGTCCAAACTCATATTCAAAATCACTCACCGCACGCAACCCACGAATCACTGCTGTTGCCTGTGTGGTTTTGGCAAAATCCACCAAAAGCCCCTCAAAACCCACCACCGACACTCGCTCATTATCCTTAAAAATATCTTGGACAAGTGCCACACGCTCATCAAAAGCGAACAATGGTTTTTTGTGGTGGGCGTACGCCACCGCAATCACCACTTCATCAAAGATTTTTAAGGAACGGTTGACAAGGTCAATATGTCCATTCGTAATGGGGTCAAATGTACCCGGATAGAGAGCTTTTTTTATGGTCATGATGACATTAATCTGGCTAAAAAGCGTTATCGTAACAGATTTTGGGAATTTTTCATAGAAAAAGCATGTTTGACTTTTGTATTTGCACAAAAAAAACTCACCAAAATGATGAGTTTTTAAAGATTGTGATTATTTGCTCAACTTAGCACTAATCTCACGCAACAACAGTACTTCTTCTGAGGGTTCGGCTGGTGCTTCTGGTGCTGGCTCAGGCTCTGCTTGCTTACGCATCTTATTCATACCTTTTACAAGCATAAATACAATGAATGCCAAAATGATAAAATTAATCAAAATGGTGATAAAGTTACCATACGCAAGCACTGGCACACCTGCTTCTTTTAGGGCAGCATAAGTCATCGCTGTACCCTCTGGCACTTCGCCAAGTGTAACAAACATATTGGTAAAATCAATCTTGCCACCCATAATCGCCGAAATCACAGGCATGATAACATCATCAACCAAAGATGTGGTGATTTTGCCAAATGCACCGCCAATGATAACACCGACCGCCAAATCCATTACATTGCCTTTGACAGCAAATTCTTTAAATTCTTGGATAATACTCATAAACTAAACTCTTTTTAAGTGAAAAAACCATCGCAAATTGACGATTACTGCTTGTCAATTTGCCCAATTCACTTTAAAAAGTAAGGCAATGACAAAACGGCGTGCATTCTATCATAATTCTTAGTAATTTACTTGGGTTTTTTGTATTGATTTATTAATAAACACATTTGATAAAATTAAAAATCCAACCCACATTGACATGGATTGGATTTTAAAAAACATTTTAATCTTTTTTACGACCAAAACGCTTACGTTCGTTTTCTGTCAGGTATTTTTTGCGAATACGGATAGATTTTGGCGTAACCTCAACAAGCTCATCATCTTCAATAAATTCTAAGGCTTGTTCTAGTGTGTATTCTAGGGCAGGCGTTAGGATAATGGCATCATCAGAGCCAGAGGCACGAATATTGGTGAGTTGTTTGGCTTTGGTTGGGTTCACCACCATATCATCACCACGAGAGTTAATACCAACAATCATACCCTCATAGACTTCTAGCTGTGGTTTGGCAAATAGGCGACCACGCTCTTGTAGGCTAAACAAAGCATAGCCCAAGCAAGTACCTGTCACCATAGACACAAGCACACCATTTTGACGTTTGGCAACCGAACCCTCCTTCATCGCCCCATAGTGTGAAAAACTAGAAGTCATGATACCCGTGCCTGATGTCAAGGTCAAAAACTCCGAACGAAAGCCGATAAGCCCACGAGAAGGCACAGTCGCCTCGATACGAATACGACCTTTGCCGTCCACTTCCATGTTAGTCAGCTCACCCTTGCGGTTACCCATCTCTTGCATGACCGTACCTTGATGTTGTTCTTCTACATCAAAAGTAACATTTTCATAAGGCTCACACATCACACCATCAATCTCTTTGATGATGACTTCTGGGCGAGATACACCAAGCTCAAAACCTTCACGTCTCATGTTTTCAATGAGTACAGACAAATGCAACTCACCACGACCAGATACTTTGAAACGGTCTGGGCTGTCCGTATCCTCCACACGCAGTGCCACGTTATGAATTAACTCACGCTCCAAACGCTCACGGATATTACGAGAAGTTACAAACTTACCCTCTTTGCCCGCAAAAGGCGAATCATTCACCTGAAATGTCATAGAAACCGTTGGCTCATCAACCGACAAAGGTGGTAGAGCCTCCACTTCTTTGGGGTCGCAAATGGTATCAGAGATGTTTAGATTATCAATCCCTGTAATACACACGATATCGCCTGCTGACGCACTGTCCACGTCCACACGCTCCAAGCCATGATAACCCATGATTTTTAGGATACGACCGTTGCGTTTGTTGCTGTCTTTGTCAATCACCACCACAGGCGTGTTGGTCTTGATGCTACCACGCTGAATGCGACCCACACCAATAACACCAACAAAGCTGTTATAATCTAGGCTAGAAATCTGCATTTGAAATGCACCATCTACGTCTACCTTTGGTGGCTCAACAATATCCACAATCGTCTCAAAAAGTGGCGTCATGTCAGGGGCAAGCTCATCAGGCGAACGCCCTGCGATACCGTTGATACCAGAGGCATACACGATAGGAAAATCTAGCTGTTCGTCTGTACCACCCAAATTATCAAACAAATCAAATACTTGGTCAATCACCCAATCGGCACGAGCAGCAGGTTTGTCAATCTTATTGATAATCACAATCGGCTTTAAGCCACGAGCAAAGGCTTTTTGGGTAACAAAACGAGTCTGGGGCATGGGTCCTTCTTGACTATCCACCAAAAGTAGCACACAATCCACCATAGACAATACACGCTCTACCTCACCACCAAAATCAGCATGTCCGGGGGTGTCCACGATGTTAATGCGGTACTCAATACCAGAACGTTTGTCCGTCCATTTGATTGCGGTATTTTTGGCTAAAATGGTGATACCACGCTCACTCTCTAAGGCGTTAGAGTCCATGACTCTCTCAATCTCACCAGCCCGCTCACCCAATGCCCCAGATTGTTGTAATAATTTGTCCACAAGGGTCGTTTTACCGTGGTCAACGTGGGCGATGATGGCGATGTTGCGTAAATGTTGAATGTTGTTTGACATAAAAACTCAAAAATAATTGGGTGTATGGTAAAAAACCAGTACATAAAGGTTAAATATAAAAGCTATCTATTATAGCATAAGTTTTTGATAAAACCCATGAATTTTGTAAATAGAAAAAACCACCCAAAAATTTGGGTGGTTTCTTTGTGCAACGTAATCAATAACGATTAACGGATAACCATGTCTTTGGTTTGGTCAACAGTAGTTACCTTATCACCTTGGATAACTGCATAAACACGGCGGTTCATTGCTTTGCCTTCTGCGGTGTCGTTTGGTGCTACTGGGCGGTCAAAACCATAACCTACTGCATTCAAGCGGTTAGGTGCGATACCGAACTCGTTAGAAAGCATAGATTTAACAGCGTTTGCACGAGCTTCTGACAGACGTTGGTTGTACTTAGCGTTAGAACGTTTGCTATCCTTAGAAGCGTGACCTTCAATAACAGCAGTTGCGTTCGGGAATTCACGCATACGTTCAGCAACTTTGGCAACTTCTTCACGGTATTGTGGCTTGATGTTTGACTTATCATAGTCAAAGAATACACGAAGTTCTTGACGTAGGTCTTCACGTACATCTACCTTCACAGGGCAACCACGAGCATCTACCACAACGTTACGTGGAGTGCCTGGGCAAGCGTCTAGGTGATCAGCCACACCGTCCATATCGCTATCAACCACAGCAGGAGTGTCGTCTAGCACTTGGATAGGCTCAACAGGGGTAGGTACTGGCTCAACAGGCAACACAGGAGCAACAGCCGCAGCATTCGCCAAACGACCACCTAGTGTTACTTCAAGACCTGCTAGGGCTTGGGCTTCCCACCAGTTGTTGTCAAAGTTGTGAACACCGCGCACTTCACCACGCAACGCCAAAGCATCATTGATTAGGTAACGAGCACCTAGACCAACATTACCAATAGTATCTTTAGATGAAGATACCTCTGTACCAGCAGGAACATCTGTGCCAGCAACAATACCAGCATTGTTAGTACCATTAGCCGTATAATGTACTTGGTTTTCTACTTTATATTTGGCTTGACCACCACCGATTAGGGCATAAGGCTTGAATTTGGCATCGTGGTTGCCAGTAAACTGGTCTAGCCCCACCAAAACGTTGGCACTAATAGTTTCTTCTTTAGCATCAAATTTGTTAGAACCATCTGGAGCCAAGGTTAAAGAATATTTAGAAGCTTTTGCTTCGGTGTCAGTAACACCATATTCAATCTGAACTTGGGTGGCAGGAGTAACTTCCACACCCAACGCAAGACCTGTGTATAGGTCGCTTTCTAGGGCAACACCACCATCCTTAGGAAAGCTTACGACAGCAGGATTGTTTTGATCGTTAAGTTGCTTACCAGTATGGAAAACACCACGTTGCTTGTCATGTGCTTCGTCTTGATACTGATAACCAACAAGTGGAGTAACAGTAACACCTGCAAAAGCAGTAGTTGTTGCAGTAGCAAAGATGGCCAAAGCGATTTTATTAAACTTCATAAATTCCTCCAAGGAACATTAATACTGAAATTATTGCCCAGTATTTTATCATTAAACCTGTCAAAATACCAACAAAAACTTTATTGGTATCCTCACCTTGCTATTAGCTTAACGGTAAATTGTCAATTTGACAACCTTTTTTTGATAAAAAACACGATTTATTACATTAATATTTCAAATTTTAATAATGAAACGCATATTTTTTATGATGAACGGTAAAATATTAACATTTGCTTACTTTAAAAAAAGCCTCTCGCATCGCTCTCACCGCCCCATCAAGCCCCAAAAAAACACTGTCGGCAATGATACTATGACCGATATTTAATTCATGAATACCCTCAATCTGAGCAATTAGGGCGACATTGTCGGTGGTCAAACCATGCCCTGCATTCACAATTAAATGGGGAGCATTGTCTTTGGCAAAAGTGGTGGCTATTTTAATACGGTCAAGCTCTACACTGGCAAGGTGTTTGTCATCAAGCCAAGCAGTCGCAAACGCCCCTGTATGAATCTCAATGGCATCTGCCGAAAGCTCAATGGCTTTGGTGATTTGGGCAATATCAGGGTCAATAAAAAGGGAGACTTTGATACCTGCGTTTTGTAAGTCTTTGATAAAATTAGGTAATTTGGCATTATTCACCACATCAAGACCGCCCTCGGTTGTTACCTCCTCACGCTTTTCAGGCACAAGGCACACCCAGTCAGGACGCACATTTTGGGCAATGGACAGCATTTCGTCCGTTACCGCCATTTCTAGATTCATCGGTATGCTAATTGCCTGTTTTATGGCATAAACATCGCCATCCTTGATATGACGGCGGTCTTCTCGCAAATGCAGGGTAATGCCGTCCGCCCCTGCCTTTTCACAAATCAGTGCCCCCTTCACAGGACACGGATAATCCACGCCCCGAGCATTACGAAGGGTGGCAATGTGGTCAATGTTTACGCCAAGTCTGGGAGTGTTCATATTTTTTTCCTTAAAAATCAACGATATTTTAACTGCTCTGCCCACAGTTTTCGGCTGTTTAGGGGTTTATAATCAAGTAAAAAATCAATCATCTGGCGATGGATTTGCCCAAGTACGTTTAAATACTTATCATCACTGATTGCCAAAATACTCTCGCCCAAAATACCCACCTTTGACGGTGCAAAGCCTGTATTTGGAGCAAATTCATAGCACATATCAGGCTCTATCGCTCGCCCCATACTGTCGCAAGCCCAATCAATCGCCACGCCCAATTCATCAAACAACACTCTTTCAAACTGGCGTAAAATTTGTTTCATGACAATTAAATCTTGCACCATTTTTAATTCTACCACACTATTTTGATAGCTGTACCAAAGCGTGGGGCAGGGATTTTCTGGGGCGATAAGTTTACAAATCAGCTCATTTAGGTACAAAAGTGCGTACTGATTTTGTCCAATATGGGTAGTAAGCGTATTATCAATCAGATGAATTTGGTTAAAATTTTTGAGCGAATTTTTACCAGCAACAAAGCATTCAATCTGCATAAAGGGTAACACACCACGCACGCCCACACCATGCACCACGCCCCATTCTTTGCTAAACAACTGATAAATCGCCCTTTTTTCTTGGTAGGGGCGAGAGTGGATAATAAAGCCTGTGAGGGGGGTGGGGGTCATTATTGATTACTTAGCAATTTCTTGAACAAAAAATTGACTGCAAATGACTTTTTTGCCATCAGCTTTAAAGCGAATAGTACCGCCCTCTTGGTATAATTTTTCCACTTGGTAGTGATGAATTTTACCATCAATTTGGCATTACACATCAAAAATATGGTCATTTTTTAGACCCACCTTATCGCTTACTGGCGATATTGCAATCACAATAAGAAAACCCATCATCAAAGCAACTAAACTTTGCATATCTATTTAAAATACTTGCTTAATACCCCAAACTGTTCAATGCCCTTTCATCATCAGACCAGCCTTTTTTGACTTTGACCCAAAGGGTTAGCATAATCTTACGGTCAAACAGCTTTTCCATATCCGCTCGTGCGTCTATGCCCACTTGCTTGATTTTTGCCCCCTTTTCGCCAATGACAATGCTCTTTTGCCCTGCTCGCTCCACAAAAATGGTGGCATCAATAAAGGTACACGCTTTTCGCCATTTGCCTGTTTCTGGGTCTTTGTAAGCAGGTTCGTCCTTAAAGGCGTCAATCTGCACCGTCAAATCATAAGGCACTTCATCGCCAGACTGACGCATAATTTTTTCACGAATAATCTCACTTGCCAAAAAGCGTTCGCTTCTATCGGTAATCTGCTCTGGGTCAAAAATCGGTGGACGAGTTGGCAAAAAGCCTTTGGCAACTTCAAGCAGTCTATCCAAATTATGCCCACGCAAGGCAGAGACAGGCACAATGTCAGCAAATTCAAAACTTTGGGCAAACTCTTCAATGGTGGGCAGCAGTTTGGACTTATCCTTAATGGTATCGGCTTTGTTGATAACCAGCACCACAGGCAAATCGGTATTTGCCAATTTTTCAAGCGTTAATAAATCATCTTCCACCCATTTAAGTGCGTCCACCACAAACAGTACCAAATCCACATCGGATAAGGCAGACACGGCAGCATTGTTCATTCGCTCGTTGATGGCTCGCACTGTTTTGCTATGAATACCGGGGGTATCCACAAAGACAAATTGGGCGGTGTTGTCCGTTAAAATGCCGTGAATACGGTGGCGGGTGGTTTGTGGTTTGCGACTGGTGATGGAGAGCTTTTGCCCCAAAAGATGATTCATCAGCGTGGATTTGCCGACATTAGGTCGCCCAACAATCGCTACAAAGCCTGCTTTAAACTCATCAGCAATGGCAGGGGCGGTAGGGTTAAAAAACTGGTTGATGACATCATCATTTGACTGGGTCATAAGTTTCCTGTTTGATTTAATAAAGTTTTAATTTGTGGAGGTTCAGTTGTAATTTGCCCAAAATTTGGGGTTTGGTGTGGTATACCTTACAAAGATTTGGGCTTTTCTAATTTATTTAGCTGATTTATCATGCGTTCAGCACATTTTTGTTCGGCGATACGGCGAGATTCACCTGTCTCGGTAATAGGTATACAATCAGTCACTGCCACCACACATTCAACCACAAAAGTTTGGTTGGGGGCGTTACCTATCGTATCAAGTAGTGTATAATTTGGCAAGGGGAGTTTGTTGCCTTGTAGCCATTCTTGTAGGCGAGATTTGGCATCTTTGAGCACTTTTTCTTCACCTACTTCACGAATCAAAAACTCATACCAACACTGAACCATACTCTTGACAAGCCCCATGTCGCCACTATCCAAATACACGGAAGCCAAAATCGCCTCTACCGCATCCGCCAAAATGCTGGCACGGTGTCGCCCTCCGCCTTTTTTCTCGCCTGCCCCCAATATCAGGTGATTGGACAGTTCTAGCTTCTCGGCGATTTGCACCAGCGTCTCTTGGCGAACTAAGGTGGCTCGCATACGAGTGAGCTTACCTTCATCATGGCGTGGAAAATGATGAAACAACGCCTCGGCAATCACCATGCCAAGCAACGCATCTCCCAAAAATTCTAGGCGTTCATAGCTTTTTTTTGGGTCAAAAGAACGATGGGTGAGTGCCTGTCTGAGCAGTTGGGGATTTTTGAATGTGTAGCCAAGTTTTGAACAAAGATAAGGATACCCCTGCTCAAAACTAGAAAAATAGGTAGGATTAGTCATTATTTAGCATCTGCTGAAGTAACATCCTTTGAGAAACGGTTGACAATAAAAGTCTGCCCATAGAAATTACTTTCTACTTCGTATTGGGTCTTGACCGCCAACGCACCGGGGGTTTTGTTGGTAAAAATCAACATCTCTTCGGGTTTGGAGTCGTAGTTGGCATTGATGGAGAGTTGTTGATTGAGATTTGACATAAACTGTTTTTCGGTCTGTTTGGCATCATTGGCTTTTTTAAGCTCTTGGGCAACCAATTTGGTAAATTGGTAATCCCCCACATAAGCAGGAATCATGCCTACACCGACTCTAGCAATCAAGCCCAAACAAATGATAAATAGCACAACGCCAGTAACGCTTGCACCACGTTGGTTGTTTAAAGAAAGTTGTTTCATAATTCACCTAAAATATCGCCCATGGGCGAAAACTGTATCAATCAATTTTACCTGCACGACCAAAACTTGGTACTTTTAGCCCCGCCTCTTTGTGCATCCAAATATAAGTTGCCTTGCCTGCCAAATGACGCTCACTGACAAAACCCCAAAACCGCCCATCTTCACTACGATCTCGGTTATCGCCCATCACAAAGTATTGACCCTCTGGTATGGTGATTTCCCACACTTCACCCACAGAATCAACAACGCTGGGTGAATGCTTTTGGAGAAATTCGCCATCTTTGGCACTATTTAAATTGCCCAAATAACGCACTATATAACTGTGCTCGCCCAGATTTTCACGATAATAATGGGCAAACTTTTCTTCTTTTTTACCAAAATCCGCCCGCTCATCATCAGTCAAATGATGGTTATCAATCATCGCTGGCATGAGTTTGGCATTGAGAACGTCAGGCATTTGGTAATCGGTTTTGTTGGTTTGGACAGGCTTGCCATTGATGGATAAAACACCACTGTTATAACTCACCTTATCACCCGCCACGCCAATCACTCGCTTGATGTAGTAGCGTTTTTCGTTCAAAGGATAACGAAACACCACGACATCGCCATGCTTGGGACTGCCTGTATTTAAAATTTTGGTGTGCGTGATGGGCAAACGCAACCCATAGGCAGACTTATTAACGATAATAAAATCACCTGTATAGAGCGTTGGCACCATTGAACTGGACGGAATGTTAAATGGCTCAATGACAAAAGCACGCACCACCACCAAAAATGCCAAAATCGGCAAATATTCGTATGCCCACCCCACCAAAAAAAATGCCTTAGTGTCGCCCAATTTGCTTTGAAGTTCGGCAACCTTACGCTTGGCGGTGTGGTAATTATCATGGAGTGTAAGCACTTCGGTAGGTGTGGTTGCACTTGGCTGAAAATGCTCAACTGACATACCGCCACCATGTTTTTTTAGGCTTTGGGCGAAAGCTTTTTGACATTCTTCAAAATGGGTTTGGGCAAAAGAAAGTTGTTTGGTATTTTGCTTGACCAACTTGTACTGTTTTAACCACAATTTATCCGCCAAATACGCCACCAACAAAATGAGCGTAATCGGTACTAAGATTAAATTAACATCAAATTCCACAGGCAACCCTTTCTTTGTATTTGCAAGTTTTATACCAAATTCTAATCAACAATCAACATCAGCCATCTACTTTCAACACCGCCAAGAACGCCTCTTGGGGGATTTCCACCGAGCCGACTTGTTTCATTCGTTTTTTGCCCGCTTTTTGTTTTTCAAGTAGCTTTTTCTTACGAGACACATCGCCACCATAGCATTTGGCAAGCACATCTTTACGCATTGCCTTAACGGTGGAGCGAGCGATAATCTGACTACCAATGGCAGCTTGAATGGCAACATCAAACATCTGTCTTGGGATTAGCTCTTTCATCTTTTCCACAAGCTGATTGCCACGACGGCGAGCGTGTTCTTGATGGCAAATCATCGCCAAAGCGTCCACTTTTTCGCCATTGATTAGCACATCAACTCGTGAGAGTTTGTCGGCTTGATAGCGTTCAAAGCCATAGTCAAGCGAAGCAAAGCCACGAGAGGCGGATTTTAATTTATCAAAAAAGTCCATCACCACCTCGCCCATTGGAATATCAAAGACAACCTGCACTTGGCGTGCCATAAACTTCATATCTACCTGCACGCCTCGTCTTTCAATCGCCAAAGTAATGACATTGCCCAAATACTCTTGCGGAACTAGGATATGACATCTGGCAATCGGCTCACGAAACTCTTGGATTAGTCCAGCATCGGGCAGTCGTGATGGGTTATCCACATAGACAATCTCGCCATTTTTTTTGACCACTTCATAAATCACCGATGGGGCGGTGGTAATCAAATCAAGGTCATACTCCCTTTCAAGTCGCTCTTGGATAATTTCCATATGAAGCATACCCAAAAACCCACAACGAAAGCCAAAGCCTAAGGCTTCTGAAGTATCAGGCTCAAAGAACAGGGCAGAATCGTTGATTTGTAGCTTTTGCAAGGCTTCACGAAACTTCTCAAAATCGGCTGAATCAATGGGAAACATTCCTGCATAGACTTGCGGTGTTACCTTTTTAAAGCCTGCAATGCTTTGTACATCAGGGGTTTTGGCAAGGGTAATGGTATCGCCCACAGGTGCCCCCATAATGTCCTTAATCCCTGCAATAATAAAGCCAACCTCGCCTGCTTGCAAAATGCCCGTTTCTAGGCGTTTGGGCGTAAAAACACCGATAGAAGTTACCAAATGGCTCTCGCCTGTGGATTTGATAAAAATCTTATCGCCCGTCCTAACCTCACCTTCACGCACACGCACCAAAGACACCACGCCCAAATAATTGTCAAACCAACTATCAATAATCAAAGCCTGCAAAGGGGCATCTCTGTCGCCTTGTGGGGCTGGGATTTTCTCCACCAGCACTTGCAACAGCTCATCAATGCCAAGCCCTGTCTTGGCGGAGACTCGTGGGGCGTCCATCGCCTCAATGCCGATAATGTCTTCAATCTCTTCTATCACTCGCTCTGGCTCAACCTGTGGCAAGTCAATTTTGTTCAAAACTGGCAAAACTTCCAAGCCCTGCTCTACTGCCGTGTAGCAGTTGGCAACTGATTGAGCCTCAACGCCTTGAGCGGCGTCCACCACAAGCAAAGCCCCCTCACACGCCGCCAAACTTCTTGACACTTCATAAGAAAAGTCCACATGCCCTGGGGTGTCAATGAAGTTGAGTTGGTATTTTTCGCCACTCGGGTGGTTGTAGTAGAGCGTAACGGACTGTGCCTTGATGGTAATGCCTCGCTCTCGCTCAATGTCCATACTATCAAGGACTTGGGCTTGCATTTCTCGTTCATCAAGACCGCCACAAACCTGAATAAAACGGTCGGCAAGGGTGGATTTGCCGTGGTCAATATGGGCAATAATAGAAAAATTACGAATATGAGTTAAATCAGTCATGATGTGTCAAGTTGGCAATAAAATAGTAACCTGTTATTTTAGCAGTTTTTTCATAAAAAACCTATGATTTTGGCAAATGATTTTTAACAAAAAATCAAATCCGTACATTATGACAACGTACTATTTTTAAATTTACCCTTTTTGTTTTTGTGTTTGAGTTGGCGTTGGTGGTAGGTGGTGGGTTTACGCTTCTTTTTGGAGGGATGAACACGACTGCACGACTCAATCACCTTAGACTGATTGGCACGATTGGCATAAAATGCCATGTTTTGTTCAAAATTAGGCAACTCCCACGGTGCCTTGCCATAAAAAGAACCATTTAATTGTGTGCGTTCAATGAGATATTCTCTAAATTTAAGATAAAAAGCACGATTAGGGGCAGTGGGATTTACCCAAAATTCATCAAGCGACTGTTGGTCGGTCAAGCCCGCCACGTCATACAAGGCACGCCCCATGATTTTGGTAGGTTTTTGGTGATAGATGGATTGTAAAGCGGTGGTGCTATTGACCGTAATCATGCCTATGCTTGCCTTGATAAGGCTTGGCAAATGTACATCACAGCAATAATCAACTCGTTCGCTTATTCCCAAACGATTAGCAATGCGAGCGATAAAATGGTTATAATCTCTATGCCCTCTATCTAAGGGGTGATGTTTAAATACAAGGGTTGTACCTTTGGGGGCGTGTTTGGCAAAACTTTCTAACACTTCCACGATAAAATCACGCACATCAGCATAATCACTATGATGAGTGATTTGCGAATCGTTGTGGACTTGTAGGCTGACAAGATAAAAATTTTTTTGTCTAATCAGTTTCTTTTGCAAGGATTTATCAGGCAACCAACGAAGCCATTTTCGCACAAATGCCAAACACCACGCCCACATTTCCCCAAAAATTGTCAAGCCACGATAATGCTCATAATGCGGATAACGCCATTGCCCAAAAAATACCACCACATAATAAACAATGCTTGCCACACACAATCGCCAAAAACGATTGGCGGTATAAAGCGGCTCGTCTTGGGCTTGTTGCAACTCATCAATCAAAGTTGAATCAAGGCGAGAATAGCCATTGATGCCATGCTCTTCTAGGGTGATATAGTCAGGACGTAAATAACCTTCTTCAAACACAAAAAATGACGTACCAAGCCTTGTGGTAACGACACTAGCAATGGCGTGATGAGGGCGACAATCATTAAAACACACCACCGCATGAATGTCGTGCGTTTTTATGTACCAGCTTAAAAATTCATCAAAATCCGCCAATGTTCCACGATAGTTGTTGGTATTTTTTTTATGGCAATAAAAAAAGGCATCACCTGCATTAAAGTTGATTTTATGTACTGTTTTGCCTTGATTGATTAAAAAGGTGGCAAAACGACAAAAAAACGTCCCCATTTTGCCTTGTAAAAGCAAAATATTTTGATGTGTCATCAAATGGGACAAGGTGGCGGACATGAATAAATAGCTGGGTCAAAACTTAAAATGCGTCATTGTACCACATTTTTTATCCACAAATTTTATGCTTTGGTTAAATTGCGTAACCGCATGAAGGTGGTTTTTATCATTTGTGTCATGCGATGGTGCGTGGGTGTGTGCTTGTGATTATAAAGATAGTCAATCACATCTTCGGCATTTGCCAAACCCACACCATGCGGTAGACGATATATCGGATAAGCAATAAGCACTCCAAAAATCAAATCATACAAATCAAGTGGCGGTAGATGAGGGCGAGTACGGCGAGATAATGCTTGTTGTTTAAGTGTGTTATTTTCTTCAACCACATCATGTGTCAGCCCAAATCCTGCATAAAAAGGCAAACCATAGCACACCACTTTTTTACCACGGAGCAGTGCTTCAAAACCCGTCAACGAACTGATGGTATGTATCATATCGCACACATCTAAACAGTCAGGCATGGCAACATCATGGGCAATCACGTCCGCCAGATGATGGTTGTTTGCCTTACCAACACGCAATCCTGCTTCTACATCTGGGTGCGGTTTATAAACAATCAAATCATCAGGATAATCTGCTCGTACTCGTGCCAAAAGCTCACTGTTTTTTTTGATTAAACTTGCACAAAGTCTCACGGACGCATCATCTTCAACCTGCCCCACCACCAAATGAATGGGGCGATTTTTTGATTTTAGGGCGTGGATTTTGTGGGCAAAATCATGATTTGTGGTAGGTACATTATATTTACTAACCCGTTTGGTGAGCAGAAGTTTGTGTAGATTTTTGGCACGATTTTTTTGTGCATCAGACAAACAAATACCATTTAAAATCATTTCAAGACGACTTGGGACGGTTGCATCAAAATAAATCCCCACATCGTCCATGACCACCGACAGTGGGGCAATGAGTGTCGCCCCCAATCCATTTGAACGGATAAAACCATCTTCCATGCACCAAATGTGTGAGGCTATATTGTTGTGATGAGCGAGTTTTTTTTGTAAAGTTTGTTTGGTTTTTTGCCCCCACACTGTATAGGCAACATGAGGTGAAATTTTTGCCAATATCTGATGGTTGGCACGGTTGGCACGTTTTTTGTTGATGTTGTTGGGTAAAAAAAATAACCATTTGGTCTTGGGCTTGATGATGAGATTAACCTTGTCAAAACCCAAAAATCCCCGCACAAATGGCACCTTCCAACGACTGACATCGTACATCAGCATATCGCCTGCAAGTTTGTCTTGCCAATCACGATTTTGAATAAGATAGTCCATCAATACAAGCAAATCACACGCCTGCCCTGTGGCGGGGTTGGCATAACGGCTGTATGACACATAACTGGCATAAAAAAGCTGATAAACTGTGGGATTGGTGATGTTTAAGGCTTGATAATGCTTGCACACATTTTGATAAAGTTCACTATTTTTTATAAAATCATCATCAGTCAAACCAAAACCTGCATACCAATTCACCCCAAAATTATGCACTTTTTTACCAAGCATTAACGCCTCAAAACCCATATGGCTACTTACCGTATAAACAGCAATTACTTGACTTAGCAAAGCAATGGGATTGCAGTTATCCATCAAATAAAAAGGGGCAGAAACATCATCAGAGCAAAAATAACCTTTGCCCGCAGGGTGAGCTTTAATCCAGATATTAGCGTTGGGATAATGCTCTTTGGCGTGAGCAAGCATGGCAAAAAACCGCTCATCATCTGCCCCTGCCCCACCAATGGAAGCATCGTTTGCTACTTGGTCTATGATGATGATGTGGGGTTTATTGTTGTTTGCCAAAACTAATAAATCAGGAGCATAGGTGGTGGCATTGTATTTGGAGAGTTTGTTATCAATAATTTTGTTAATGAGTTGCTTTGCGTAGATTTCTTTGTCATTATTCCAGTTTATCACCGCATCGGCGATGAGTTGTTGTAAACGATTGGGGGCGGTCAAATCAAAATACACCCCCAAATCATCAACGATAAAACCACCCCCAACGCTCCCTACGCCACTACCCAAAGAACGCACAAAACCATCTTCAATGGTAATAAGCGACAGTCCATGCGTTTGGGCAAATCTTGTGGCTTTGGTATGGCTAGGTTTTCTCCCCCACGCCAGCACTGCTTGGGCGGATTTATCTTGGTAACGAACATCCACCCCAAGTGCCACGCCAAGCAGGGGATTATTGTTGATAATCCCCTTGGTGGCAGTGGTGTAGATAACAGTCATTATAACTTAACAATCACGCCTGTCGCCACCGCAAGCTGATAAATCACCTGTGCAATGCCACGGGCAATCTCAACTTTGCGAGTTTTGACTTTGGGCAAAACCATGATTTCATCACCTTGCTTGATGCGATAGGCAGTATTTACCACACTCGTTTCGCCATTTTGGTGCATGACCAAAATCTGCTCGGTATCAGCATTATCGTCAAACCCCCCTGATTTGGCAACATAGTCTCCCACTGTCAAATCAGGATTGAACGTCAATGCCCCTTGATTTCTTACTTGACCATTGACAGTAATGACCGAAGTCTGAGCAGGAATGTGAATGATGTCGCCTTGTTCTAGGATAATATCCTGCCATGAGTTTGGCACAACCACAATCCGCCCTGTCGGCTCAATCTGACGAGCTTTGGTGATGAATTGTTCCACCAATTTGGCATCTTCGGCACGAAGCTGAGCCTCTTCACGAGTAGTGGATTGGGTAGCCAGTGTCATCTCTTGGAGGCGGTCTAGCGTTTTATTGATTGCATTTTTTTGGCTGGCTTTGACCGACTCACGGTAAATGGTGAGATTATTGACATTTGCCAAAGAAGATGGTTCAAGTTGGGCAATGACGTCTTTGAGTCTTGCCCCATATGGCAAAATCACCGCCCCATTACCTTTGTGAGCTCCTGTTACTTGCACAGCTATCGTACCTGCGTGTCGGTCAGACGTTACGACCAGTTTGTCTCCATTGTTGACAGGGACACTTTTGGCATCATTTAGGGCATAATATTCTGCTGTTTGGGCTTTACCAGAAGCACGAGTAATGCTGATGTTGGTAGCGTCTGCCAGTGGTTTGGCAACCGCCAGCACGTCCGAGATGGTCAAATCATCAACGCCAAATTCAAATACATATTCGTTTTGGACTTTGCCAGAAATGCTAAATGTCTGTTTTTGCGAAGCGACATTAATCACATCGCCATCTCTGAACGAAAATGGCGACAACCGCCCCATGATGAGAAAATCGTAGAGGTTGATTTTTTGAACAGCTTGCCCATTTCGCAAAATCTGCACATCTATATAACTGCCACGCTTGGGGTCAATGCCACCTGCACGGTCAATATAAGATAGCACACTATCTGCCGCCAAACCACCATAATAACCCGGTTGATTGACAAAACCAGTAACAAACACCTTGACAGGCTGGGCTTGTTCTAGTGAAGCATACACCCCTACATTGGAGCGATAAATACGTGCAATGGCTGACTGCACCACATTTTGAAGTTGCCCATTTTGGATACCTGCAATACGCACAGGTCCAACGTTTGGTAAAAAGATGTTACCCTGTGGATCTACTGTCATCGTAGCAGCGTACTGGTATGCCCCCCACATACGCACTTGGACATTATCACCCACATTAATCACATAACTGTCATTAAAGGTTGAGCCTGATGTAGTGGCAAACGCCCCACGAAACAACTGCTCACCAAAAATACGTACGTCTGATTTGATGTGCTGGACAGCAGAAGTGTTACTAATCACAGCGTTGGTTGGCATACTTGCCATCGCCACCGCCTCAGCCGTTGTTGCTTCTGATGGTATGCCTTGACCCATCACGCCTGCCAGACGACCTGTATTATTGTTAGTGGCAAAGTTGGTGTTGGCGATGGCGATATGAGACGATAAAAATGCAATGGCAATTGGCGTGAGTTTGGCAAATTTTCTCATTATTATTTTCCTTATAAATCAATCACTTAGAATGGTCTCTGATAACTGCAAGCACCAGCACGATAAAGCCGTATAAAATCAAAAGTAACACAAATGACGTACCAAGCACATAACCCACACGTGGATAAAGTGCCTCTTCTGCCTTGTGCGGACTTGAAATGATGACAAGATTTTTCATTTTTCTAAGCACTTCTAGACGAGAGTTTTCCATAGAAGTCAGTGCCAATTTATAAAGCTCGCCAGCAAACTCTACATCTGCCTTTAATGCCTCAAATTCTGCTGTTTTTTCGTTCAATTTGGCAGACTGTGCAGAAGTGAGTTTGGACTGCTCATCTTTGATTTGTTTTTCAACCGAACTGATTTGGCTACGCAAACTCACCACTTGTGGTGCTTCTGGGTTAAGATAGCTCAAAAGTTGACGCTCTTCGGTGCGTAGGGTGCTAAGCTGACCTTGCAGTGTACCGATGACTTGGTTGACGATTTGGGCATTGGTTTGTGGATCAAAAATCTCATTGGTATTTTGGTAATCAAGCAAAGCATTTTTGGCTTTTTCAAGGCGACTTTCAGCTTCTGTTACTTGGTCACTGACAAAGGCAAGTTGCTCGTTGGCAGTTTGTTTTGAGACACTATTGACGAACTTTTCAGATTCTCGCAAAATCGCACGATTTAACCGCAAGGCATACTCTGGCGTAAATCCTTGTGTCTCAACCGTCAAAACATAACTAAGCTCGTCCAATTTGACAGACACTCGCTTTTTAAAATATTCACGCAACTCTTCTTGGGTGGCATTTTCTGGAATTTCATAGATAAAATCCGAACCTGACACCCGATAATGGGTGCGAAAATCAAACTCAGCATCCAAAATCTCAATCATGTCGTTGGATAAAATATATTCGGTCAAATACACCGCATCTTCACGGTTGGTATTATTAACCCCCAAAAGTGCAGAAAAACCAGAGCTTGCACTTGCTTGGTCAGACACTTGTTTGATGACAACAGATGATGTGCTAACATAGCGTGGATTTGCCAAATTGGTCGTATATATGGCGGTCGCCACCCAAGGAATAACCACCACCGCCACAAACAACAGTATTTTTTTAAATTTCTTTTTATTTTTTTTGGACATAATCTTTATACACCTCAACTGCTTGTTTGACATTCCCAAAAACTTGGGCACGTTGATTCATCAATACAATCCCAACATCACAATTTTTCTCAATATCTGCCAAGTTGTGCGACACCATCAAAAATCCCGCCTGACTTCGGCGTGCGTTCAAAACTTCTTCGCTACGCTTACGAAAAGACGCATCGCCCACCGCACTCACTTCATCTAACATATAATAATCAAAATCAAATGCCAAAGACAGCCCAAAGGTTAGCCTTGCTTTCATGCCCGAAGAGTAGCTTTTGACGGGCATATCAAAATATTTGCCCAAATCGGCAAATTCTTGGACAAAACGCACTTTTTCTTCGGTATATCTACCACTTGAATACAGCCGACAGACAAAGGTGACGTTTTGTCGTCCTGTCAAACTGCCTTGAAATCCGCCCGCCACACCCACAGGCCAGCTAATAGTACTATTGGTGATGACTTCACCACTGTCTGGTCTGTCAAGCCCACAGATAATCCTAAGGAGCGTGGATTTACCTGCACCATTTTTGCCCAAAAGCCCAACCGATTGACCATCTTCAATGGTTAAATTCAAATCTTTAAACAGATAATGGCGACCTTGTGGCGTCATAAATGATTTGGTGATGTTTTTTATTTCAATCATATTATTTGCTACGAATCAAATCATTTTCAAAGGCTTTATATAAAAGCAGTCCAAAAAAATTCACACACACCGTCCATTTGACAAAATACCACATATCCACATGATAAATTGGATAAGTTGGTGATAATGAATGACGCATCATTTCTAAGTTGTGAATAAATGGATTGTACATCAAATAACTCAAATACGGCTCAGGCACGACATGCACCGAATAAATCACCCCAGAGGTAAAATACAAAATCGTAAATACAATACCAATGACCTTACTAAGCTCACCACCATAATGCCCCACAATCATCATAATCATGGCAAGCCCAAAAGCAAAAAAGAACATGGCAAGCCAGCATAACAGCACCATGTGCAAATTATCCAAACTAAATCCAATCCCAAAAAATGCCAAACCTACAAGCAAAATCACAAAAGTAACAAAATAAATCACAAGCTCCAAAAATGAGCGAGCGATAATGATGTCAATGTGTTTAACCGCTCGATACATCAAAAGTCCTGCATTAGCGGAGACCGCTCCAAGCGAGCGAGTGGCGATTTTTTGCATCATAAAAAACGGCGTAAATCCTGCCACTAAAAATAGCATATAATCCATGCCGGGCAAAGTGCGTTTCATTACTGCACCAAAAATCACAAGCATGATGACCATTTGCAAGATGACTTCAAGAGGTGCCCACAAATAACCAAGCCGATAGCTACCAAAACGAGTCTGTAACTCACGCATCAGCAAAGCATGAAATGCTGCCACCATAACTTGCAAACCGTTACGGCGTTTGATAGGACGATAAGGAGGTAACTGTACAGACATTAATCATGTATTGAGGAGTAAAATCTCGTTATTGTAACATAGCTTAGCCACTTTCGTTGGTAAAAATTGCTAAAATTTGTTAAACTATTTGCCCAATTTATGACACTAGCCTACCATATAGGGACGTTTATGACCAAATCCAATCCTCATTCTCCCACCTCCCAAACCAACAATCCCACCACCCGCCAACTAAACCGTGAAGCCAAATGGTCGCTGTATCTAACTTTCATTTATTTGGCAGGTTGGGTAATTTTTGCTTATTTTTTACCAAATGGTACAGGGCTTTTAGGTTTTCCTTTGTGGTTTGAGATGAGTTGCATTGTTTTACCAATTTTATTTATCCTTATGAGCATGGCAACACTAAAAACTGTTTACAAAGAAATTGATTTAAATACTCACACTGATGAGGATAACGCATGAATCTAAATGTACAAATTCTCATTCCCCTTGTGCTGTATCTATGCTTTGTCTTTGGAGTGGCGTGGTATGCCTACCAAAAACGCAAGCAAGGCGGATTTTTAGACGAATACTATGTTGGCTCTCGCTCAATGGGTGGTTTTGTACTTGCCATGACAACTGTCGCCACCTACGTATCAGCAAGCTCATTCATCGGCGGTCCCGGAGCGGCGTACAAATATGGGCTTGGCTGGGTACTGCTGGCGATGATTCAAGTACCTGCCATTTGGCTCACGCTTGGCACATTAGGCAAAAAATTTGCCATCTACGCCCGACAAACAGGGAGCATTACCATCAATGATTTGCTGTTTGCTCGCTACCAAAACAAAGTAGTCGTCTATCTTGCGTGCATATCACTCCTACTGGCTTTTTTTGGCATGATGGTGGTGCAGTTTATCGGAGCAGGTCGCCTTTTAGAAACCACGCTTGGTTTGCCCTATGAACTATCTATTGGTGTTTTTGCCCTCGTGATTGGACTTTATACTTTTATTGGCGGTTTTCGTGCGGTGGTGTTGACCGATACCGTACAAGGGCTAGTCATGATGATTGGTACAATTTTGCTACTTGGCGGTACGGTGATAGCCACAGGGGGCATTGAAAATGCCATGACCACACTACACACCATTGACCCACGCCTGCTCACACCCACAGGAGTAGATGATAAACTGTCAGCAACCTTTATGCTATCCTTTTGGGTATTGGTGTGTTTTGGTTTGATTGGTTTGCCCCATACAGCAATTCGTGCCATGGCATACAAAGACAGTCACTCACTTCATCGAGGGATTTTGGTGGGAACGGTGGTGATGACCATACTGGTGCTAGGCATGCATCTGGCGGGCGTGTTGGCTCGGGCAGTTATCCCCAATTTAGACGTACCTGACAAAGTCGTGCCCACACTCATGATGACAGTACTACCACCCTTTGTGGCAGGGATATTTTTGGCAGCTCCTATGGCAGCCATCATGTCGTCCATTGACTCCATGCTTATCCAATCATCAAGCACGCTCATCAAGGATTTGTACCTATCTGCCAAGCCTGATGCCATCAAAAACGAAGCTAAAATCAAACGCTACTCCACAGGCTTTACGCTGATATTTACGGTGATTTTGGCGGTGGTTGCCATGCTAAATCCGCCTGATATGCTCATTTGGCTAAACCTGCTTTCCTTTGGTGGACTAGAAGCAACTTTTTTATGGGTTCTTATTTTTGGTTTGTATTATAAAAAAGCCAATGCCACAGGGGCGATTTTTTCAATGATAGCAGGGTTGTTTAGCTATGTGATTTTTGCCTATTTTAAAATCACCCTATTTGATTTGCATGCGGTTGTACCTGCTTTGGTCGTTGGGTTTGTGGCGTTTGTTGTGGGCAATCAACTGGGAAAAAATCGCACGGCTTAACCAAAAACAAAAGGACGAAATCTCGTCCTTTTTTATCAAACTTCATAACCCTCTTGTCATCTCCACTAGCCAAACTCACAATTTGATAAGCTTGTGGTAAAATTTAACCACACCCAGCTACAACGCCCCATACTGCGACCACCGCTCGCCTGTGTCATGGCGTGCTTGATGATGTTGCAATCCTTGATACGCCCAGACATGCACCCCAAACAACACCGCCAACACCACCCAAATGATGTGCGGTCTGATGAGGCGTTTGTGTAAAAGCCACCGTAACACGCCATGACTGGCAATGCTAAGAAGCACATACCCCACCCCCCAATCAAATATCCAAAGATACAGCCCCATAAGCAGTAAAACCGCCCATATGCCCGCCTTTACCCATTTCATTGATTTTTACTCTTTTTGGTTACTTGGCTTGGATTGCATAGTTGCAAAAACCATAGTAAAATATGGTAAATTACTTTAAGACATTAACCATCTTTGGCGTACTACACACCTGTATTGGGTCATAATCAAAGTTCCCAATTACTTTTCGCAAGATATTTAAAGCACCATTGACATCAGCGTTAATGAGCTTGCCTTGTGATGATTTAAATAATCCACGTTTTATCCGCTTACCTTTGTAAGTGGGTTGTTTTTGTATCGGTTCATCATCTAAAAAACTACATTTGCTGGTGTGGCTTTCATTTGTGATGATGACCTGCATTCCTTTTTCTTTTGCCTTGTAGGTTATCATATCGAGTAGCGTGGCAAAAGGAATGTTCACAAATTTTTGGTTATTGACCCTGCCAATCTCAATCTCTTGTTTTAAGCCTTGATTGTAACCTATGACTAGGGTATCAATGTGGTTTTCAACGGCATGATTAACTAAGTAATGGCTTGCTTTATGCAAAAAGTCATTGACCTTGTGTTTGCGTTTTTGGTAAAGCCTATCCAATTTCTTTTGGACAGATGGCTTTAAAAAATCTTTGGTGGTGTCTAAGTGGCTTTTTAGCTTCGCCAACTTTTTATTAAAATATTGGTTAAAGGATTTTAAGGCTTTGCCCTTGATAATGATGTTTTGTGCTTTGATGTTATTGCCAACCGTCATTAAATTGTTTACACCAAAATCAATGGATAAAACCCTTGTTGGATTTATACTTGTGGGGCTTTCTATGTCTTGTGTTTTATAACAGATTTTTACATCATAGCCATTTGCTACTTTGACGACTTTAACTTCTTGGATATTGTCATAACTAATCAACTGATTAAGTTTGCCTAATTTGATTGAAATAGGACGTGATTTATCAAAAGGGCTTAGGGTTAGCTCTCCTTTGGCTAAGTCCTTTTTACTGATGGCTTGTTTGGTAAAAATGATGTTGGCACGTCCTTTTTGTTTGTCTAAGTAACGTGGTATGTTGGGGCGTGGTTTTGTTTTGTCTTTCACCCATAATTTAATCAATCCCCAAAAGGATTGAAACTCTTGTGCCACTTGAAAAATGATTTGTTGGGCAACCTTTCTAGGGATTGCAATGTAATCAGCTTGTTTGTCATGGGTAAAGGTGTTAATTAGGGAAAATTTATTGATGGTTTTGTTGCTAAAGAAAGCTTGACGATAAGCATACAAAGCAGAGTTTTTAAGGTTTTTGCATAAAAACGCATAATCATCAATCACATCAAATAATGGATTGGTGTTTTTAATGAATATGGTGGCGGTTTTATACATGGGTTTGGTCTTGTTCTAGGGATTTGATGAGCTGCTTTGTTTTGCGTTTGGTGCATCTTAGCCCATAAAGCCTTGCACAAAATGAAGTGATGATGGCGGTAAAATCCGCCATTAAATCATCTCTTGGGCTATCCACTTGATTAACCACTTCTATTTTGCGGTTTTGCATATCAAGTAGGGTTTCTAAATAATTAAAACCAAAGCGTGTCAAGCGGTCTTTATGCTCTACAATAATAAGATTTAAACTTGGGTCTTTGAGTAGGGCAACCAATTTGGGGCGATTGTCATTGACACCGCTACCCACTTCCTTGATGACTTTGGCAACTTGATAACCACGTGCATTGGCATAAGAGATAAGGCGGTCGGCTTGACTGTCTAAATTGCTTTTATTTTCACTTGACGATACACGGCAGTAAATGGCAACAAGCGTTTTGGACATCACGCCATCGCCATCATCAACGATAATCACGCCCCCTGTTTCGGTGCGTTCTGATTTTACCTTACCTGCTTTTACCCAATTCCAAACGGTGCGGTATTGTACTTTTTTGATTTTAGCGTATTCGGATATTTTATATCTCATTAAATATAGTATAATGTTCCTAGATTTACCATATTTTACTATTATTTTGGGTTGATGTCAATGATACCAACCAAACCTAAAAACTAGTACAAAAACCGTTCACCCCAAGCCATGCCTGTGGGCGAGTTTCTGTTATGGTTTGACAAGCTCACCACGAACAAAAACCATAACAATTTTGAAGTTCGGTTAGTATACATCCAACTCCCAAAAAATAAAGGGCAATGTCGCCCTTTATTGTATTTGACCGTTCATACCATTACGCCACTTTTTTATCAGCCTCTGACGTGTTTTGGTCGGCAGGTGCAGTTTTGTCATTGGTAGGTTTGTCCGCAGGTGTTGCTGGTGTTGTCGCCTCTTGCTCTTCCACCTTTTTATCATCTGCTTTTTTCTCGTCTGTCTGCACCTCATCAGATGAGTTTTCTTGGGATTTTGGGGTATACACCAACCCTAGTGTGGCACTGGTGTCGGTACGCACTTTGTCAAGCAGTTCTGGATTTTTAGCCAAATCCTGACCATAAGAAGGAATAATTTTTACAAGTTTATCGCCCCACGCACCTTTGACTTCATTAGGAAATGCTTTGGCAAGCAAATCAAGCATCATGTTTGGTGAGGTGGACGCACCAGGGGATGCACCAAGCAAGGCACTTACTGTGCCGTCTTGCGAAGCAAAAATCTCTGTACCAAATTGGAGTTTGGCAGGTTCATTTGGCAATTTCTTGATAATTTGTACGCGCTGACCGCCTTGATTTTCTTTCCAATCTTCGGATTTGGCTTCTGGATAGTATTTGCGTAACTCTGCCATTTTTTCTTCTGATGAAAGTAGCACTTGGCTGATGAGGTATTTGACCAAATCAGTATTTTCAAGCCCAATCGCCGCCATCGGCAAAGCGTTGTCTTTGGTAGCTGATGATAACAAATCTGTTTGTGAGCCTTGTTTTAAAAATTTGTTAGAATAAGTGGCAAACGGTCCAAACAAGACATATTTTTTGCCATCAATATAACGTGTGTCAATGTGTGGCACGCTCATGGGAGGTGCACCAAGCTCGGCACGACCATAAACTTTGGCGGTGTGAGCATTGACGATTTCTGGCTTGTCCGTCATCAAAAACAGTCCGCCCACAGGAAAACCTGCATAATATTTACTCTCAGGCAAACCTGTCATTTGGAGCATTTTAATCGCCGCTCCACCCGCACCGATAAAGACACGGCGAGTCTTAGTGTGTGAGATGCTGTTATCGGTCAAGTTTTTGACACTCACCGTCCAACTACCATCTTCGTTACGGCTGATGCCCGTTACTTCGGTGCTTGTTTTTAAATTAAAGTTACTATTTTTACCCAAAGCATCAATGAGCTGTGTGGTAATCGCACCATAGTTTACATCTGTACCTATATCCATGCGAGTGGCAGCAACTTTTTGGGCATCATCACGACCTTGCATGACCAAAGGCGACCACTGACTGATGGTGGCTTTATCTTCGGTATACACCATATCACTAAATAGCGGAGATTTTATCATCGCCTCATGACGGCGTTTTAAGAAGCTAACATTATCCCCCCACACAAAAGCGATGTGTGGCACAGGATTGATGAAGGTTTTTGGGTCGCCCAACGCACCGTTTTTGACTTGATAAGCCCAAAACTGCTTGGACACCTCAAACTGTGCGGCAATTTTTTCGGCACGCTCAATAGAGATACTACCATCATCAGCCTCAGCCGTGTAGTTCATCTCCATAAAGCCAGAATGCCCTGTACCAGCGTTATGAAAGCCGTTGGAGCTTTCTTGGGCGACCTTGTCAAGGCGTTCGTACATCTGGATTTTCCATGTCGGTTCAAGCTCTGACAGATATGTCCCAAGTGTCGCTGACATGATACCGCCACCGATCAGCACCATATCCACCATAGGTTCTTCACCCGTCAGATTGACGCTTTTACTTGCCACAGGGCGAAATAAAAATATCAGCACGCATGCCAGCACCACCGCCAACGACGCCCCAAATATTTTAAGGGGCTTTTTCAATTTATGTGTTTTTGTCATAATACACCTTTTAGATTGGTCATAACAAAAACGGACTTAATTTAAAATTTCTTAATCAATGTTTAATTTTATAAAAAATCAAACAAAAAATGATTAAAAAATCTCAACTTAAGTCCGTTTTGGGACGTATATTATAAAGAAAAATACACACAAATACCTAACTTTGTCATCTCTTATGCCCAAACAAACACAAAAATACAACAGTAGAACACTTTTTTGTAAAAGATTTATGGAAGTTTGTTTGCTGTATTGTAAAGCAAATGTAATGGTCGTAATTCATACACTCACTCAACCCTAAAACACTCTCAATCCCCGCTCAAACATCAACAGATGGCTTCCATGTCATTTTTTGATTGTCGCCCAAATTCTTTGCTTAGGCAGCTTTCGCCTTACATACAAAAAGTATCACATACTCCATGATAACAAAATAAAACCATTTTTCCAATGAAAATGAGAATTTATCACAATCATCATACAAAAAAATCCCCAAGTCAGGGGAGACTTGGGGGATAAACTGGAAAACCCAGTTAAAAATGGCGCAGCGGACGGGGCTCGAACCCGCGACCCCCGGCGTGACAGGCCGGTATTCTAACCAACTGAACTACCGCTGCTAAGGTCGCTATCAAGATAAATGGTGGGTCGTGACGGATTCGAACCGCCGACATTCTGCGTGTAAGGCAGACGCTCTACCAACTGAGCTAACGACCCATCGTCTTGATGTGGTGCGTATTATACAGTAATTTTTTGGTGTGTCAAATGTTTTTTATCAAAAATTTTGAAATTTTTGTAAAAATTACATAACTTTTTGATTTTATTTATAATTTTTAATTACCGTATTATAAAGCCCCAAATACTCACCAGTTTTATCAATCCCTGTATATTCAAGACTGGCATCTTCATAGCGTTTAAACTTATAGACCGCATCATTCATTACCCCTTCATCAAAGACATTTAATGAGACGAGTAAAGAAAAGTCTTGCTTAGATAACCCTGTAACTTTTGTAAAAAGTTCGGTTTCAAGCTCCATAATAACATCGGTCAAAGTATGCTCACGATAATCAGATAAATACATAAAAATCGGAATACGAGTGGCAAATTTAATGAGTTTTTCTTCGATTTCTCTGCGTTTGGATTTTTTATCCTTTTCCTCCTTTTCAAGTTGGGTTAATTCTTTTTTATCTTTTTCGTTTAACTCATTATCTTTGGCTTTTTGTTTTAACGTCTTAATCCTTTCAGAACGATTGATGACAATTTGAATATCATCATTAAGATTACGAAAACTTTCTAATTTTTCTAATGCGTTTAACGCCTTTTCATTATCCAAAATATTTTGCAAAGTCAAATCATCAACATTAACCAAATGTGCCGATTGCCAACGCCGTGCAAGTAGCGTGGCGGTCGTCCCACTCATCGCCATATCAAGCAGGCGTTTGGCGTCCACCTGCTCCATCGCACTGCCATCATAGGCAAGCACAGGCAAAAAGGCGATAAACTCAGCCACTTTGGTTTCTGGATTACTGTCTTTGGTATTTAGTTTATTGGCGTATTCACTAATTTGTCGCAAGGCACGATTGGGAGCAAAATCAAAGACATAGCATTGATGTTTGATAATCTCTTGTTCATTATCCGACTGCACCACCCAAGGCGTTTGCACCCGAAAGCACGCCTGAAAATAAGTCTCTGGGCTTGCCGAATTTCTAAGCATAAAAATCCCTGTCCACGCAGGCACAGACACCCCAGTCAAGAGTTTACCACACGATAAGGTAATGGATTTGGTATTTAAAGGATTATTGCCAATGGCATTACTCACAGGAATTAACGCCTTATCGCCCATTCCTGCATTATTGCCTGCCGCCACGATAATCTCATACTGATGATAAAATTGATTATTGGGCGATTTTAATAAATTTGCCATCGCAAAACAACTGGCAACATCAGGCAAATACCAAACGGTATGCAATAAACTATTTAATAAATTAACATCACTAAATGGCATTGGTGGTTTTTTATTACCTTGTTTTAAATTGTGAATAATCATTTCATCAAGACTATCACGGATTAAATCCAGCCATTTTTGTACTTCATTTTGATGTTTAAAAACGGCAGTTTCTCCCTTGCCTGTTGCTTTAAAAAACTCATTCAAATCAAATTCATTAAACTGCCCATCGCTGGCAATATGGCGAATATGCTCTGGTAATTGATAGGTTAATAACATCATTTGCGGTAATGATAAATATGGATTATCCCCTGTTGAATTATCCCAATTTAGTTTGGCACTTTGTTCATCTGAATAAGTCCAATTAAAAATCTGCTCTTCAATAAATTCGCCTGTACTAATCGCTCTAAATGGCGTACCTGACAAATACAAATAATAGTCGGTGGTAATGGGTAGCTGACTTTCATCAAAATCCATATTGGTAGTATCTAATTCCATTTCAGTATATTCATCTTTTACTGCCTTTTGTGCCAGCTCTTCATCTTTGGCAAATAGGTTTTTGGCATTATCACGCCACGCCCCAAAATGATATTCATCAAATACCACACAATCCCAATTCATCGTGTGTAGCCATTCATTTTTTGCCTTGATATTACCAAATTTATCTTTGCCCAACAAATCTTGAAATGAACCAAAATACACCATTGGGCGATTTTTATCATAATCCTCTATGCTTAAATCGCTATCACGGCTGATAAATTGCCAACCATTAAAATCAATATGGCTATTTAAATCATCAGACCAAGCCGTTTTTACCGCAGGTTTAAAAGTTACAATCAACACCCTTTGCCAATTCATCGCTTTGGCTAATTGATAAGTGGCAAAAGTCTTACCAAATCGCATTTTGGCATTCCAAAGAAAATGCGGTGTGCGAGTGTGTGTTTTGTCTTGTTTGATGGCATTAAAATAACGCACGGTTTTATCCACCGCCATTTGTTGTTCTGGACGCATTTTAAAATCATTGGTGCGTTTTTTCTCAAAAGTTTTGTTATTTTTGATGTTTAAAATGGCATTTTTAATGGTATCCAAATTGCATTCATACCATTCGCCTGCAATGTGTTTTACTCCCATTTTCTTTAATTCATCAAAAACGGCAAAATCTTTAAAATAACCGCCATCATTTTTTATCGCCAAAGTTTCAAATTCCAATTGCCAGCTTTGACTTGGGGTAATGGTTGGATAATGCTGTTTCATACGCTGTTCCACCGTTTCTTGGGCGGTATAGCCGACTTTTAGGGTATTGGGATAACGGCTATCGGAATAGACATAGATTTTTGGGGTGTGGATTTGGGTAAAGGTTGGGTTGGTCATTTTATTTTCTCAACTTTAATTCAAAAAATAATTCGGTTGCAACTTTGGATTGATAGAAGTCAATAAATTCTTGGTTTAAGAATTTATATTTTTCCGACAAATAAAAAGCGTTATTTCCTTTAAAATTTTCGGAAACAACTTCATCTAATTTCTCGCCAATTTCTTTAAATTCAATAAATTCATCAATTATTTGTTTGGTTGTTGGTTTTTTGTGCCATAAATCATATTCATTATAATCAATGCCAAGATGTTCAGAAAATTTTCTACGATATTCAAATTTTAACCACATAATTGTATAACGACAAAATGAATAAAAACCAGTTTTTGCATCAGGCGGATTACCAAAATCATAAACACTAAATTGCTCTTGATTACCTGTATTATTATCAACAATAAATAGACACTTTGTAGTATAATCTGGCGATTTTTTGACAATGAAATGGCAATTATCCAAATCAAAAATATCTAGCAATCGCTCAGATTTGTCGCAATAATCTTGAATGAAATCTTTTAAATCCAAAATACCATTATCACAATCAACCAAGCCACTTTTATTTGCTTTGGCTTTGTCATAAATGCTTTTTAGGTGCTTTTGAAATGCTCCTTTTGTAGGAAAAGATACATTTCTTGTTTTTAACAAATGTGGAATTGCTTTACTCATCATCATTCTCCAAATCTAACTGTGATTGTGCGGTCTTTTTACTACGAGATTTTTTAACCTTTTCGCCAGTATCGTTTTCCATTGGGCGTATCATACTTTCAATAAAGTTAATTTCATCTTTGGATAAGCCATATTTGGCATAGAGCTGTTCATCTGTCCACGAACGGCTAAAATCTTGTATTGGTACAAGTTGGTAAACTCTTTTTGGGGCATCTTGGGTATTTTTAATTAGCATTACCAAAAAACGGAAAAATCTTGTGGAAATATAGGACATTACATTCTTGCAAATCTCTTCACTTTCAAATTTACCTATCATCAAATAAGTTTCTGTGCAAACTGTATTTGGCTCTCCATAAATAGGATTGTTTAATATTTGGTGTGGAAATCCTTCACCTGCTCCATAAGCCCTACCAATATAAACTTTATGTGTTAAGATATTCTCTTTATTGCTTGGTATTTCAGACCGTTTTATATAACCAGTACTACCATTTTGATACAAAACAACATTCTCATTACAATTTACATAAGGTTTTGGGTTTCCTTTTATATTAGTAGCTAGACCAAAAGGTTTTCTTGAACTAACTAAATTTGAAAAACTTTTTTCATCTAATTTTCTAACTTTATTTATGATAGAAACTGCTTGATTATAACGAATAAAAACATCAATACCTTTTTCTTTTAGCGGTCTTTTAGCATAAGAAACGCATTGTCCGTTTTCATAAGTAAATATCTCACAATCTCCATTATAATCTCTATCCCATAAAAAATAACTAACACCCCCTTTAATCTCTACATTATCAAAACAATCTTTGGAATTGGGAAAATCGTGAATTTGTTTAATTCGTCTATCATTTAGCATATTATCCCGAAATTCATCTAACCCCTTACCACCTGCAAACCAACGGCTTGGGGTAATCATAATCAGATAATTGGGATTTAATTTTTTGGCTTGTTCTACAAATAAATGATAAATCGGCTTAGCACTTGCCCCAGCTCCACCATCATCTAATTGATAAGGCGGATTACCAATAATCACATCAAATTTCATCGTTAAAATCTCTTTAAATACAGTATCAATATTAGAATGAATAAAGGCATAAGCGTGGTTTTCTAAGCCGTCTCGCTTGCCAAATACCCCTTCGCTTGCTCCGCATTCCACACATTTGCCATTATCAAAAATATGCTCACTTTTGCCAAAAATAATATTGCCCATTTCATCATCAAATTCATCACAAATAGAAAAAGGCGAATTGGCAATCTTGGCACAATACACACTACGGCGTGATAATAGGGCGGTCAAATAAGTAATGGCGATGCCATAGACTTGATTTTTGCAAATATGATTAATACGAGTTTGACGGTCTGGTATTTGATTTTCTAATCCTTTATCTAGTCGTTTGACTATTTCTCGTAAGAATACGCCTGATTTACAAACAGGGTCTAAAAATTTGGCATTGGGATTTGACCAGATTTCATTGGGTAATAAATCCAGCATTAAATTGGCAAGTTTTGGCGAAGTAAAGACTTCATCATTAGAAAGACTGGATAAACAATCTAGCACATCAGGGTTATAGGTCATCTCAAAAAATGATAATTGACCTTTGCCGATATTATCCAAATCAGGGGTGATTTGGCTGTTTATTTTTAAATCTTGATTATACATTTTCCTGCTCGCTTAATTTTAAATAATGAATGGGGTGATAATCTTTGATATTTTTGGCAATAAAGCCAGTTTCTTCTGGCGAAATGTTGTTGGTTTTTTCTACCAAATCCTCATAAATAAAATCTCGCCTTTGTATCATAATATCGCTAATAAAAGTCCATTCGCTAAATACAATCGGATTACCAGTTAAATCCTTTAAATCTAGGGCATTGCCATTAACGATATTTTTATTTAATAAATAATGGGCGGTTGTTAGTACTTGTTCATTTATCTGTTTAAAATAACTTTGATAATGCTCTTTAAACAGCGTGAATAATCGGCTACGGCATTCAGCACAGTTATCGGCAAGTAACTCAATACCATAAATGCTAGATAGAGCAATAATGGCATTTTTTTCATAAATGGCTTGGGCGTATTTGGGAGATTTTTGCGATTTATTGATTTGGCTTAGAGTAATGGCGGTGTTTAATTTACGTTTTAAAATTTCTACCAAAAAATTTCCTGTACCGCACGCAGGTTCTAAAAATCGGCTTTGTAATTGCTCGGATTGGATTTTTACCAAATCAAGCATTGCCCTAACTTCTTTTTCAGCGGTAAAGACTTCACCAAAATCCGCCACTCGTTTTTTAGATTTGACTTGTTTTTGTTTATCGCTCATCAAAAACCCCAAATTTAGATAATAAAAAACCCACTCCCAAATGGAAGTAGGTTTTTAAAAAATAAGAAATTAAGTTGTTAACTGGTTGATTTTTAACAACGCATGGGTAGAATTGCGAATTG
>NZ_BCYQ01000021.1 GCF_001598275.1 Moraxella oblonga NBRC 102422 | reverse complement strand
AAAATTAGTTATCTATTATATCACAAAACCGTGCCGACAAAACCTTTGCCAGCTCGTCAGGAACCAACCCCACATCCAGTCCACGCCGTCCGCCACTGACATACATTTTATCAAGCGTTTGGGCAGTATGACTTATCACGGTGGGAAGTTTCTTCTTTTGCCCAATCGGACTAATTCCGCCCACCAAATAGCCTGTAACACGCTCGGCACTTGCCATATCCGCCATTCTTAGTTTTTTAACACCCATCGCTTTGGCAAATTTACTTAAACTTAATTGATATGCCACAGGCAACACCGCCACAAAATAGTTTTGACCATCGGTGGCAAGCAAGGTTTTAAAAACCTCCACATCAGTTAAGCCAAGTTTTTCCACCGCCTCTTGCCCAAAATTGACATTGCTTGGGTCGTGGTCGTATTCGTGAATACTAAAATCCACTTGTAATTTTTTTAATAAAGTAATGGCAGGGGTCATTATGGTTTCCAATTATTTTATAAAGGAGCATTTAATATTTGAGTATGAAATAATACTCCCAAAATTGCTGATAATAGCCCAAATATTATAAAAGAAACAATGGCTAAAATTACCGCCAGCCATTTCTTTTTATATAAAATGAAATAGCCCTTAAAATATACAGGTAAAGCAATAACCATCATCAATATCCAATAAATCCAATCATCATCATTAACCCATTTTAAACCATCAAATTTGACATATAACAAATCTATGATTAACGCAAATAAGATTTGTAAAATAATGGCAACGATGATAAATTTCATTTTAATCATTTCATTTTTAAACAATTATCTTTGATTGACTGGCATTTGGATTATTTAAGACAAATCCTTAATAAAATACTGATCCAGCCAATCACTTAATCATTTATTCTATGGGTGTAAATGGCTGAACCACATCGCTATTTTGCCCCCGATGGCGTAAATAATGGTCAAGCAGGACAATCGCCAGCATACTCTCGGCAATCGGTACAGCTCGCACCCCCACGCAAGGGTCGTGTCGCCCTTTTGTAATGACATCAGTCGGGTTGCCATCTAGGTCAATGGATTTACCAGCCGTTGTAATGCTAGAAGTTGGTTTTAGGGCAATGGCAACCTTAATGGTTTGACCGCTTGATATGCCACCCAAAATCCCGCCTGCGTGATTGGCAGTAAAGCCATTGGGCGTAAGCTCATCTTGGGCTTGATGTCCAAACTGCCCTGCCACATCAAAACCATCGCCAATCTCCACGCCCTTCACCGCATTGATAGACATCATCGCAAAAGCAATATCGGCATCAAGACGGTCAAAGACAGGCTCGCCAAGCCCCACAGGCACATTTTGAGCAAACACTTCAATCCTTGCCCCACAGCTTGTCCCCTGCTCTCGCAAACTTGTGATAAGCTGTTCAAAGCGTGGAATCGCCGTCTCATCGCCACAAAAAAACGGATTTGTACCCACAATATCCCAATCAAGTTTGTCCGCTTTTTCATTGCCAATTTGGGTAACAACGCCACGAATGACAATACCCAAGCGTTCTTTAAGATACTTTTTGGCAATCGCCCCTGCCGCCACACGCATTGCCGTCTCTCGTGCAGACGAACGCCCACCGCCCCGATAATCCCGAAAACCGTATTTCATCGTGTAGGTATAATCGGCGTGGTTGGGGCGAAAGGTTGTTGCAATGTTGCCATAATCTTTGGACTTTTGGTCGGTATTACGAATTAAAAGCCCAATGGGTGTGCCAGTCGTCCGCCCTTCAAACACGCCAGAGATGATTTCAACCTTATCGTCTTCTTTTCTTTGTGTGGCGAATTTGGAAGTACCGGGTTTTCTTCTATCCAACTCTATTTGCAAATCTTCTTCGCAAAGTGGTAAATTGGGTGGTACACCGTCCACAATCGCCATCAAACCCACACCGTGCGACTCGCCACAGGTGGTTACGGTAAACAATTTTCCAATGGTGTTGCCTGACACTTCTATGCTCCATATTTTTTAAATAAGGTGGTTTTATGATATTGATAAGGTTTATTGGAAAAGATACATTCCACAATATCATCTATATTAAATTCAATATATTTTTCCCCAATACAATGCCTTAAAAAATAATCATATTCATAACTTTTTGGGAAATTCAATGCCAATAATTGATGAAAATACTTATCAAAATAACCACAAAATTGATTTTCAAATTCATTTTGACAAGGGTAATTATTATTTTGGATAATATCAACAATATCTCTTAACTCGTCTTGATTAAGTTGATAAATCGTAGGATTTGGTAAAGAAATTCTAAAAGCCAAAACTTCTATACCCTCACCTTCCCACCATTCCCATAATGGATAATTACCCATTTCTTTTTTGGTTAAATCCTGTAAAGATTTTGCCAATGCTTGATAAGCATTTTCAAATTCCTGCTCGGTCAATGAATAAGTGTCATTTAATTTCTCAAAATCTTGTAAATACACCAAAACTTTGGGGTAAATTTTTTGAGAAAAATCGGTATCAGGATAATAAGCTGGTCTATGTTTCATTACTTAAAGACACAATATCGCAATTAAAAAAACATCTCTTATGTATAAAATAAATGGCTCATTTTTAAAAAAATCACCATTTATTTTTATTTAACCATCAAACATTCACATACTGCCCAAAAAGCTCCCGATATTCCACCAATTCTTCTCGGCTAATGGCAAAAATCCCACTACCACCCTTTTCAAATTTGAGCCAATTAAATTGAATGGACGGATAGGCTTGGCGTAAATGCCATTCACTATTACCCACTTCACACACCAACAACCCATCACGAGTGAGATAGTCAGGAGCATGATAGAGAATTTTATGAACAATATCCAAGCCATCTTGCCCTGCGGCTAAGGCGTGTTCAGGTTCATATAAAAACTCTGGGGGAAGCTCCGCCATGTCCTCACTATCTACATAAGGCGGATTGGTAACAATCAGTTCATATTGATTTTCCATTGGTAATTTGGCAAACAAATCACTTTCAATCAAATTAACTTGATGCTCTAGACCATGATGCTCTACATTTGTCCATGCCACTTCTAGGGCGTCTTTGTCAATGTCCACACCATCTACGTTGGCATCAGGAAAAGCCACCGCCAATGCAATGGCAATACAACCAGAACCTGTACACAAATCTAAAATACGCTCTGGCAATACCAATTCTCTTTGTTCAAAGCCATGCTCAAAAAATTGGCTTTTGTTAGCATGATCCACATCAAAATAAGGGTAGAATTTTTGGCTAATCAGTTCGGCAATCGGAGAACGTGGTATTAGTACACGCTCGTCCACATAAAACGGCAAATTACAAAAATATGCCAAATTAATCAAATAAGACAATGGTTTACGTTGAACGATGCGATTAAATAGCAAATCAAGTACCGCACGTTTTTCACCATCAGTCAAACGACAATCCAAAATCTCAGGGTTTGCGTCCCAATCCAAATTGAGCGTATGTAGCACAATGGCAGAACTTTCGGCAAACTCATCAGTTGTGCCTTGTGCCACCACCACATCATATTCACGCAGTTTGGACACACAAAAACGAATAAAATCACGAATGGTGCGAAGGCTACGCCCAGCCTCATCTAACTCAGCTTGCAATCCATCGGCTTGGGTTTGGTTCAACCTACCATGACCCTTATCATTATCCACATCACTTTTGACAAAACCAAACACATCTAACATAACATTCTCTAAGATAAAAAATTTGTTAGCATTATAAATAAATTTTGACAGTTTTTAAACTCATTTTTAAATCAATCATGAAATTTGGTGCTAACAAATGGTTTTTTGGAGCAAAACTTGATAGAATATGGGAGTTTTATCTTAGAGAAATGCCATGACCGAAAAATTACCCTTTTGCCTACCCAAAGACATCACACCAGAAGTATTTTTGGCAGAATATTGGCAAAAAAAACCTCTACTCATCAAAAACGGTCTGCCCGCCCTAGTAGGTATGTTTGAGCCAACAGACGTGCTGGATTTAGCAATAGAAGAAGGCGCATCAGCACGCCTCATCACCCAAAAAGATGACAACCCAAACCAATGGACGCTCAAAAATTCGCCTTTAACCGAAAGCGATTTACAATCCACCCCAAGCCTGTGGACGGTACTGGTGCAAAACTTAGAACAATGGTCGCCAGAGCTTGGTGAGTTGTGGCAAGCCTTTGATTTTATTCCAAAATGGCAACAAGACGACATCATGGTATCAGTTGCCCCAGATGGTGGCTCGGTCGGTATGCACTATGATGAATATGATGTATTTTTAGCACAAGGCTATGGCAGTCGCCGTTGGACACTTGGTAAAATGTGTGAGGCTGGCACACCCTTTGTAGAAGGTCAACCCATTCGCCTGCTTGATGACATGGGTGATATTATTTTTGATGAAGTTTTAGAAGCTGGTGATGTGCTGTATGTACCGCCACGCCTTAGTCATTATGGGTTGGCGATGGGCGATTGTTTGACATTTAGTTTTGGCTTTCGCCGTCCCAACATGGTGCAAATTCTTGACGAAATCGCTGATGTTGCCACAGGTGAACACGCTTTATTTTCGCCATTAACTTTACCTCAATCCTTACAGACCAACGCTTATGAGCTAAGCGATGATAGCATTCACGCCATCAAAAATGAACTTATCAATCTGTTAAATTCCGACAAAGGCAATACCATCATCACCCAAGCAGTGAGCGAACTGGTGAGCAAACGCCAATATGATTTGGTTGCTTTTGATGATGAATTAAGCCCTGATGAACTTGGTGAACGCCTACAAAATGGTGAATGCCTCATGATTAACCCCGCCTGCCGATTTGTGTTGCAAAATGACCAATGGTACATCAATGGTGAAAATATATGTTTTGATGATAAAGAGCTGGCACTCATTGACCGCTTTACAGACAATGAGGCGATTGTTTTTGATGAGCTAGACGGCGAGCTTTTGGTAAGCGTAGCAAACTGGCTCAATGATAATTGGCTCATTTTGATTTGATTGATGTTTATCATCATGATTAAAAACCGTCAATTTTGGCGGTTTTTTAAACACTTTATAGAGCATTAACAATCGCTACAAATTTTCAACACAGCACCCCAAAAACCCACAATCTTTGTAAAATTTAATACAATGAAATTTTGTATCATAAATTCATCATCACTATTTTTGGAATTTGTATGAAAAAGAGCATGAAAAATAATCAACTTGGTTTTAGCCTGTTAAAAATCTTCCCTTGGCTTTTGGTCATTGTCATGGCAAGTTTGTTTTTTTGGGTGGTACAAAACCCCAAACAAAATGGACAAGCCCTACAAGGCTATTTGCCACAGTCCATGCAACCTAGCCAAACCCAAGGTAGTCAAGCAAGCGAGCCTGTCGCCATCACCCCAAGCACACTCTTACTCAAAGATGTTGCCCCAACCCCAGCATTGGCTTCCACCCCTGCTGTCAGCTCCTATCATGATGCGGTAGCACTGGCTTCACCATCAGTAGTGAACATTTATACCACCCAAAAAGTACAAAACCCCTATGCCAATGACCCTGTGTTAAGCCAACTTTTTGAGTATTATGGGCAAAAACAGCAAGACATTAGCAATCTAGGCTCTGGTGTGATTATCGCCAAAGATGGCTACATCGTAACCAACGCCCATGTCATTGAAAAGGCAGACGAGGTCATCGTGGCACTCAATGACGGACGCAAAGCCCATGCCAAAATCATCGGACAAGACACAGAAAGCGATTTGGCAGTCATCAAAATTGAGCTTGACAACCTAAAACCCTTAGCCTTTCGTACCGACCCCATTCGTGTGGGTGATGTCGCCCTTGCCATCGGCAACCCCTTTGGTGTCGGTCAAACTGTAACCCAAGGCATCATCTCCGCCACAGGGCGAGCAGGACTTGGCACAAGTATGTTTGAGGACTTTGTCCAAACGGATGCCGCCATCAACCCTGGCAACTCTGGCGGAGCGTTGGTGGATGCTCATGGGGCATTGATTGGTATCAACACAATGATTTATTCACGCTCTGGCGGTTCGGTGGGGCTTGGTTTTGCCATTCCCACAAGCATCGTTGAGCAGGTAGTGGACGGACTTATCAAGCATGGTAAGGTCAGTCGTGGTTGGCTGGGCATTGAAATTGCTCATAACAACGATTTGACCGATTTATCCACCCAAACAGGTGTACAAATTACCCACGTTGGGCAAGGCACGCCCGCCCAAAAAGCAGGGCTACAAAATGGCGATGTTGTACTCTCCATCAATGGCACAACCACCAACGACCCCAACACACTTATCGGGCTTGTCTCCAAAACCGCCCCAAACAACACCCTATCCATGGTAATTTTACGCAACAACCAGCAACACAACCTTAGCGTTACTGTGGGCGAACGTCCAACCAAAAACCAAAGCCAAAACTTACAAAACCTAAGCCCAGAAGAGTTGGCACAACTGCAAGAACTGCTTAGACAAATGGAGCGTTTCAATCGTCAATAAATCATTTTAAACACCCAAAAATATTATGGATTTTTTGGGTGTTTTGTTTTATAATTTTTAAAAATTCCCTTCATTGGAGATTTGCCATGAGCATTCAACCAACCCAAATCCAAGCGGTACGCACCTTTTTATTAGAGTTACAACAGCGTATCTGCACCGCCCTAGAAAACCAAGAAAAATCAGGGGGTATTGATGGTGGTACAGACACCAAATTTATCGCTGACGAATGGGAACGCCCCGAAGGCGGTGGTGGTCGCTCGTGTGTGTTGGCAGGTGGTCAAGTGATTGAAAAAGGTGGTGTGATGTTTAGCCATATCCAAATTGGTAAACTCCCTCCTTCTGCCTCCGAACGCTATCCACAACTTGCAGGTGCAAAAGCTGAAGCAATGGGCGTATCGCTTGTAATTCACCCCAAAAACCCTCACGTCCCCACAAGCCATGCCAACGTCCGCCTGTTTGTTGCTTATCCTGATGATGGTAGTGAGCCTGTTTGGTGGTTTGGTGGTGGTTTTGATTTGACCCCATTTTATCCTGTCATGGGTGATGTGGTGCATTGGCATACTGTCTGCCGTGATTTGTGCCAACCTTTTGGCAAGACAGTTTATGATGATTTTAAAAAGTGGTGCGATGAGTATTTTTACCTAAAACATCGTGGTGAATGTCGTGGCGTGGGCGGTTTGTTTTATGATGACCTAAACACCGCCACACAAGGTTGGGATTTTGAAAAATGCTTTGCGTTTATGCAAGCAGTTGGTCAAGGTTATATTGATGGCATCATTCCCATTTTTGAAAACAACAAACACAAAACCTACACCCAAGATGAACGTGAATTTCAGTTATATAGACGTGGTAGATACGTTGAGTATAACTTAGTCTATGACCGTGGGACGATTTTTGGCTTACAATCCAATGGGCGTACCGAATCCATCTTGGTATCCATGCCTCCACTAGCAAGTTGGTCGTATCGTTATGAGCCAAAAGCAGGTACACGAGAATTTGAACTGACTGACTTTTATCTTAAACCAAAAGATTGGTTAAGTTTATAAATAGGGCATACCCACCCTTATAACACCATTTACAATATAGTAATAATTTAGAAAAAATAGAGCGTTTTTACATTAAAAATGGCTACCCAACCACTTAATCTTATAAAATTAAAGGTACTCTTAGAGTTAAGAGATTAAGTGGTTGGGTGTTTTTTTGTTAAAAACTTGTCTGATAGAAAACTTACAGCCTACGTTTTTTTCCTAGAAAAACGTGCGGTTTATCTCATTTTTAATTGTAAATACAAAAGGTGGGTACGCCCTACTCATCAAAAGCGGTTTCATGACCGCTTTTTTTGTTAAATTCTGTTAAAAATTATATCCATGGTGCTACATTTATTGAATTTATGCAACTTTCTTTGATTATTAAAAATCTTTATGGTACGATAGAAACCTTAGCCACCTTTTTTGTATCTTTCCAAAGGAAGCCAAATGAATTTTTCTATCAAACACATCGCTCTTGCGATGGCAACTGTCATCACCCTAACCGCTTGTGGTGGCGATAAAACCACCAATACAGAAGCTCCTGCCCAGACTGATGGCGTTAAAGCTCGCCAAAATATCATGCAAGATTGGCGTGGCGCCAATGACATCATGAAAGGTATGCTTGAAAATCCAAACAATTTTGACAGTGCAACCTTTAAAGAGCAAGCCGAATTTATCCAAAAAAGCATTGCCGAAGCATGGGGGCATTTTAATGATGCCAACGCCAAAGGCAAATCCCAAGATGCTGTATGGTCGGACGCACAAGGCTTCCAAGCCAAAAAAGATGCTTTTGACACCGCCGTTGCCGAGCTTGTAACCGTGGCTGGCACCGCCAAAACTGCTGACGATGTGGCAGGAGCATTTGGCAAAATGGCAGAAAGCTGTGGTAGTTGCCACAAAGTCTACAAGCAATAACCTCACAATCTTGGCATACTAAAAGCACCTGATATGGTGCTTTTTTATTATATGATGAGTTGAATTAAAAAATATAAATATAATTCAAATAATAACTATAACCATTTGCAAAAATAGAAAAATCGCTTATAATACACCTCCATCACAATCATGTATCATTTTGGTAACATTTGTTTTTAAGGCTAATTCATGCAAACTAGATATTTTCACCTTACCATGCTCACCTTGACAGTTTGTACGGTCATGTACAGTGCTTGGGCAGACGACACGCCTACGGTAAACTTGGAGGGTATCACCATACAACTCGCCAAAAAACCCAAAGACAAGATGAGTGAAACCACTGTTACTCGCCAACAACTAAACCAAGAAAATATCCAAAACAGTCATGACTTAGTCCGTTATAACACCGAAGTAGATGTGGCAGAAGTGGGTCGCTATGGCAACAAAGGTTTTGCCATTCGTGGTGTAGATGGCAACCGTGTTGCCATGAATGTTGATGGTGTAGCATTGCCCGAAGTGGAGGTTAATGAGATTTTTTCACCCTATGGCTATATGTACGAAGGGCGTTTTAATCCTGATTTGGAAATGATGGGTAGAGTAAACATTACCGCAGGAGCAGATAGTCTGCTGTCAGGTTCGGGGGCGGTAGGTGGCTCAGTCGCATACAACACCAAAAACCCGAACAATCTCGTATACGGCGACAAAAATCTAGGCGGTTATGCCAAATTGGGCTATACCAACAAAAACGAAGAGTTGCTCTCTGCTGTTGGTCTGGCAGGCGTGTATGACCGTACCGAATTTTTAATAAACTATGCTCGCCGTGAAGGACATGAGCTAAAAAACCACGACATGATAAGCCACAAAAAAGAAATTGTAAACAATTTAGCATACATATTTAGCGAAGAAGAATTACCAAGTGGCTTAAAATCGCTTCGCCACCCCAACGCCATGAGTGCCAAACAAGACAGTGCGTTGGCAAAATTTTATTATCACCTCAATGACAATCATCGTATCGGCGTGCATGGCATATACCAACAAAAAAATACCGTCATGAATACCGACATCAATGCCAGCTATGGTTCTCGCACCAGTCTTGACCCACGCCGTGCCAAAGATAAAGAAGAAATGACCAGTTACGGAGCAAATTACCGTTATCGCCCCAGTGATAGCTTTTTAGATGAATTAAACTTTGATTATACCAAAAGTAAAGTGCTTGGCGTAGCAGACACTTGGGTATATGATAGAAATTGGCTAGGTGTTATTGATTTTGACAGACGAGAATACCGTCCCACCACCACCAAAACCGACCAATATCGTCTAAATTTAAAATTTTTACCCATTGATTTTGGTAAATTTGGCGAACATCGTTTAGAGTTATCAGGAGGATTGGCGAAAGCTGATCGTAGCACCTCGGCAACAGTACTCAAAGAAGATGGCTCACCAAATTATCTAAATTACACTTTTTCTGATGTCAAAAAAGACAATTATCATTTGGCACTCACTGACTTTATGACTTTTGGCAATCGTCTAAATGCCATGGCAGGCGTGCGATACGACAATCACAAATACAAACCCTACTTTGAAAATGATGTTTTTGGTTATGATGAAAATGCCCGAGTGTATCAAACTTGTGTAACCAATAACGCTTCTGGCGGATTTTGTGAAAATTACCGATTGGGCGAAAGTTTGAAAAACACCAAATACAGCCATACTACATGGAGTGGTATGCTAGATTATGCAGTTATTCCTGATCGTTTAAACGCTCGTTATAAAATTGGCACAGGTTTTTTAGCACCCACAGGCACGCAAATTTACCGAAACTTTCAAGGGCTTGGCGTGCTAGAAGTACCAAATTATCACCTAAAACCCGAAACTTCACTCAACCAAGAGTTAGAGTTTGAATTTCGTCCTACAAAAAACACCGCACTGACTGTGTCAGGCTATCTCTCAAAATATGACAATTTTATCCACACCAAATTTTGGGAAGGAAACACAGGTGGGTGTAACGGAAGGTCTATCTGTCTACAATCTGTTAACCTTGATACCGCCAAAGTGCATGGTGTCAAGGTTGGCATAGAAGCGGATTTATCCGAAAAATTAAAAACCAATGGCAAATTTAGCGTACTCGCCAATTATCATACCGCCAAAGACAGTGCCGAAGTAGAAACCGACTATGATGGCAGATTTAAAATCAATACGTTGGCTGCCACACCAACCAGTCTGATTTTAGGAGCGGATTATGTTTCTGCCAACAAAGATTGGTCGCTACATACCAGAGTGCGTGGCATTCGTGCCAAAAAAGCCGAAGATACCAAAGGCATTGACGTTGCCCCAAAATACAAAAATGACATCAAATATTGTAAAGACGACCCATTTTATGCTTGGTATGGTTCGTTTTATTGTAGCAGTGCGGATTATTTGTTACAAGATAACAATGGCGACTTTTACAAAAATGACCGTACACTCACAGGCTACACCGAATATGTCAGCACCTACAAACACGCTGACCGTAGCAAAGATGTGGTTTTGGTGGATTTATATGGTACTAAAAAATTTGGTAAAGACAACCGTTTTATTTTAAATGGTGGCATTTATAACTTGACTGACGCCAAATACATTCCTTGGGAAAGCCTAAGAATGTTTAGCAATGCTAATGTCAACAACATGGTAGATAGAGATGGCAACGGCTTTAACCGCTACACCGCCCCTGGTCGTAACTATGCCATTTCGCTCACCTATGAGTTTTAAAGAAATTTTTATCAATTTTAAAAAAAATTACTTGACCTTTTAAAATAAAAGTGTATAATACAGAGCCAATGGGGACGTGGCGAAATTGGTAGACGCACTGGATTTAGGTTCCAGCGGGGCGACCCGTGAGAGTTCGAGTCTCTCCGTCCCCACCATCATTCTAAAAACTCAATCGTGAAAACGGTTGGGTTTTTTTGCTTAATCAAGCTTTCAATAAACTCATTTGGTGAAATGAGGTCAAATTTAACAACATATCACCAAAACCAGTCATCGCTATCTACCCCGCCAACTGTGGAAAAGTTGCCCTAAGCCCACTCACCAAAATCTCTATTGCTACCGCCGCAAGGAGCATGCCCATAATACGACTTAGGATATTTAGTCCTGTTTCGCCCAAAAAACGACTGACCTTACCTGCCATCATCAGCGATACATAACAAAAAATACTGATAAAAAACCCTGCCACCAAAATCATGCCAATTTGAAACGCACCTTTGACCTGACTGCTATAAATAATCACGGTAGAAATGCCGCCCGGCCCTATCATCATTGGTATGGCAAGTGGCACAACTGCTGATGCCGTCAATGACGAACCCACCCCCACCTCATTTTCTTTGGGCTTGACAGGATTGCCACCTCCATTCATCATATTAATGGCAATTAAAAACACCAAAATCCCGCCTGCCACCTGAAATGACCCCACCGATATGCCCAATATTTTTAACAAACTCTCACCAAGCAACGTAAAAAACGCAATACCCACAAAAACCGTTACACACGCAATCTGGGCAACTTTTTGGCGGTCTTTTTCGCCATATCCATTTGTGATATTTAAAAATAAAGTCAATGCACTAAAAGGGTTGATTAATACCATAAATGCAAGAATGATTTTGATAAGTTCTGTATCCATAAATACGCTCCGATTTAATTATTTTTACTCATTATACCATTCTATCATTTTTATCATAAAAATTTTAGTCGTCAAAGTCATCATTTTATGCTAAAATCATGAATTTTAGCCAATGATGAACGATTATCACAACCAAAACGCTGTTGTACTTTTTTCTGGTGGGTTAGACAGCACCACTTGCCTATATTGGGCCAAATCTCATTTTAAATCCATTACCGCCATAAGTTTTCGCTATGGGCAACGCCATAGTAGCGAGCTTGTTTTTGCCCAACAAATCGCCAAGTCCCTAAACGTCTCACATCGCATTATTGACATTGATATTGCCCAGCTTGGCGGTTCGGCATTGACTGACCTGAGCATTGATGTGCCTGATTATCAGGGCGATACTGACAACGTACCTATCACCTATGTACCCGCTCGCAATACCATCTTTTTGTCTTATGCTTTGGCTGTCGCCGAAGTTACAAATGCAAGCCACATCGTCATCGGTGTCAGCTCAGTGGATTTTTCAGGCTATCCTGATTGTCGTCCTGACTTCATTCATGCTTTTGAACTTATGGCAAACCTTGCAACAGTCGCAGGCAGACAAGGCAACCATTTATCCATTCTCGCCCCACTCCAACACCTTTCAAAAGCTCAGACGCTCAAACTGGGTTTGTCGCTTGGTGTAGATTATGGGCAAACAGTTTCTTGTTATCAAGCCGACACCAATGGCAGAGCGTGTGGTGTATGCGATAGCTGTACTTTACGCCGTCAAGGATTTATTGATGCTGGCGTGGACGACCCCACACGTTATCAATAACCACCCAACCCTTCTTAAATCTTAAACGTTCGTCATCACACGAACGTTTAATAAAAAACCAACTGGTCGGTAGGTTATTTTTGACTCATGAGGTGTTCGTGCAGAATTTTTCTAAGTTCTCGCACGGTTTTGGGGTTTTCATGGATACTGTGTCCGCCTGTGATGATGATTTCACGCTCTGCCCCTTCCAAGTGTGAACTCTCATAAGGCACAATCCCATCAGAAATTGCCACCCCTGCCACATCACCGTTATCCAACTTACCTTTATGATTGCCCATCACACTATAATAACGCACTTTATCATTAATTTGTATGTCTTTGGTTAACGCCATAAATGCCGAACGGTCGGATAACTGGCTTGCCCCATTATGCAAATACAACGAACCTATCGTACTGTCATAAACCTCATCTTCGCCCAGATTGACAAGGGGCGTTACCACCACTTGTGTCAAATCAAGTGGCAAACGAATGATTCGTCTTGCCATGCGAGTAAACCAACGCTCAGCATAATCCGTCCCACGAAAAGGACTGGATATAAAGACTGCTGTATCTACTTGTGGCAAAGCACGCAAACTAAAACGGTTAAGAAACTCATCTTGATAAGTTTGGGTCAATAATTTTTTGACTTGATTGTCTTGGGTTTTTTCGTCAATCTCATCAAGTCTTGACCATAAATCATCATCAGACAACATCATACGAGAAATCACCCCGCCCATGCTATGTCCAATCAAAATACTATTTTTGCTGGCTTTATGCTTGCCCTCTGGATCAGTTTTGGCATAGGCGGTTTCAATGAGTTTTTGGATTTGGTAGCGATTTTCTAGCATGGGCAGATTGGTGGAATAAAAAATTTGCCACACTTGATAGTTATCACGCAGTATAGGGTCAGCCAGTAGGTTGTTGGTAAAGTTCACCCAAGTTGCTGGGCTAGATGCCAACCCATGCACCAAAATCACCACTTTTTTATCAGGATTATAAGGCTCTAACATAAATAGTTCAGGCAAGCTAACTTCTTGTTTTTGGAGCATGTTGGACAAACCAACTTTATCCAAATCATTTTCTTTGAGCCACATGGCATAACTTGCCGAATAATTGACAAATAAAGGGTAATTTTGCCCCAAAATTTCTACTGATTTATTGTCATACGGGTTAAAAAAATACACGTCCAACGTATGACTGTTTAGCACTTCATCTAAACTTTTACCTTGTGGTTTTGCCACACCTGTCAATAACACATGCCCAATCGGATAAATGCGAGTGGCTGGGTCATCATGGGCTTTGGAACGATTTTTTTCATCGGTTTTAGGTTGTTTTTGTGTGGCATAACGGTCGGCAAGCACCCCAACATAACCCACACCAATACCAGAACGTGTGTTTACTGTTTGTAAATTGGCAAGACGGCTGTCATAAATAGAAATCAGCTCTGACACCGTATCCTCACCTTTATACAAACTGTGAAAATAATCATTGTTATCAATCACATGAAGATTGACAACATAATCTGCCATCTGATAACGTTCGTCCAACAAATGCCCAATGGCACTAAGATTTTGTCCATCAGCTTTGGCATGATTAGCTTTGGTAAAAGCAAACGCTCCATATTGTTTTTTGTACACTTCATCAATCAATGCATGGCTTGCCACATGGTACAAGTCTTGGGCTTTAATGTCATTTTCAAATGCTATGGGCATGGCAGTTTTATCGCCAGTTAGATTGTCATAAAACAGGTGAGCATAACTGTAATTAATGGTATTATTTAACGCTTTAACATAAGTCAAAAAACATTGCTGTTGGCTTAGCTGTCGCTGTTTTTGGGCTTGCTCATCTAGTGGGGCATTGGCATAATAGTCATCAAACGGGGGGAAATCATGCCGACAATCATCATGATTTTGCAAATACAGAGCATGTGCATAATGCAATTCAGCAATCACCGCTAGATAAAATTTGTTTTTTTCATTAAAAAACAACTCATCAACACTTTGCAAGCATTTATCAAAATCCGCCACGCATTCCTCTTGGGTATAACCTGACGACAAAAGCACGCTTTGAGTGCTGTCGCTTAGGCGTGTGGTGGTGGAGATGTTGGTGCGAGCACTTTGTATGAGCTTGGCTTGGGCGGTTTTGTTGTTGGGCAAGGTTGTACATGCCGACAACACCAAAAACACCGCAAACACACCATAAAATCTCAAATTTTGCATGACTAATCCAAAAAACCAAACAAATATTGGGTATTTTACACAAAAATCCGCCATAATAAAATGACGGATTTTAATGAGGTAAAATAGCCATATAAAAATATAAAAATAAAACCTGTTTAATAAACTGGTTTTAGGTTGAGTTGGTTATTGGCAATATTCCAAATATAAAAACCACCATTTTCTACAATCTTGATTTGTTCGGTGATTTGGGTGTTGTCTGGGTGTTTATTTTGCAATGCTTTTAGGCGAGAAAGTGCTTGGTCTTTTTTATCAGATAACAAATCCGCTTGGGCAAGACTCTGCTCTGCCTCTACATAACCTAGATTTACCGCCTTATCAAGGTATTTTTTGCCCTCACTAAAACCACCTGCTTCGCTAATCATCATGCCATATAAAAAGTTAGCTTCGGCATGGTTGGGGTCAAGTTTTAGTACCTTTGCCATGTGATTATTGGCACGCAATGAATAAGCATCACCAATATTTAGATTGCGAGCCATGCCGTTGATTTTGGCGGCACGGATTAGCACATCTAGGCTAGCATCTTTGGCGTTGGCATAAGGCTCAATCCAATCAGAGATGTGTTTAATGTTTTGCCCTGCCAAATGCTCAGCCGTACGGTTTGGAAAGTTGGTTGGGTAGTGGCGGGCATTGGGAGCCAAATCATCAAGCAAATCATCAATCAGCGTAACATCAAGTTTGGTCGTGCCTGATTTGTCAGCATTGATAAGTATGGTAGGCAGGGTTTTTACTTGGCTTATGCTGGCACGAATGCTTGGCACACCTGCCACAGGTGTGGTGAGCAGATTGGCGTTGTTGGCATGATGAACTGGTTTGGTGATTTCACCACGCAATACGGGGGCGACATTTGCCAGTGCGGACATACCAACCAAACTTAGTGTTAGTACAGAAATTTTAAATAAGGTTTTCATAAACTTGTTTTCCAAATAATATGTGCTAAAAACTTGTGTATCATAACAAAATTTGTGCAATGAGTTATCAATCAAAACCAACTTTTTGAGAGAGTTTATCAGCTAAATTGTTACATTTTGTAAATTACAAAAAAACATCATCACCGTCAGCACGTTCCATGCTATTTTTATAACGGTTTAGTTTGGTGTATAAAAATACCCCAAACAAAAGATTTAGTACACCTGTAATGACAAACAACGTAGGTAAGGATAGTTTTGCTACCGCCAAAATCACAATCGCAAATATCGCTGACCCCACCATAAAAATGGCATTAAAAATGTTGTTTGCCCCCACAATGCGAGAACGGTGGCTTAGGAGCGTAGGCTTGCATATAGGCGTACAAAGGCACGATATAAATACCACCAGATAATCCTAGCAAAAATAAATCCACAAATACTCGCACTGTTCCATTCATTGCAAAAAGCTCACCAATACCATAGGTTGCCTCATTTGCCCCCGCCACAATGGATAAGCCATTTAAAGCAAAATACAAATCAATGGCAAATAACGACAAACCCACAATGCCGATTGGTAATAATTTTAGGCTGATTTGATTTTTGGTGAGTGTTTTGCACAAAAGAGACCCCATTGCCGTCCCCACCGAAAACAAGGTCAATAAAAATATCACCACCCCCTCATCGCCGTACAACATGGTTTTGCTAAATTCTGGCACTTGGGTTAAAAATGTCGCCCCATAAAACCAAAACCAGCTATTACCCATGATGATGAAAAAAAGAAGTGGTAAGCCATACAGATATTTAATCACCTCAAAACTTGTGGCAAAAATGTTGTAATTAACAACCAACTTAGGGTTGTAGGCGTGCGTTTTTGGCAAAAATTTAGATGCCACAAAACCCAAAAACGCCACCACAAGCGTAACCACACATACCCAAATCATAGGGTGATTTAGTTGCATAAGCAAGCCTGCACTCATCATGCCCACAAGTATTGCAAGGCTTGTACCTGTCTGAAACAGACCGTTTGCTCCCACAAGCTCATCTTTGTGCATCGCTTCTGGCAAGTAGGCGTATTTAATCGGTCCAAAAAAGGTGGACTGCGTCCCCATCAAAAATAATGCCACAAAAAGTAGCCAATAAATCTCAAATACAAAGCCCACCGCCGAAATGCCCATGATGATGATTTCTAGCAATTTGACAAGCTGGGTGAGTTTGGATTTTTCGTATTTGTCAGCGATTTGCCCTGCCAATGCCGAAAACAAAAAGTAAGGCAAAATAAACAACATGGCAGCCAGATTATTTAATAGACTCACCGCCATACCAAGCTTGGTCGCTGCCGAATAAGTCAACACCAAAATCAGAGCTTGTTTAAAGACATTGTCATTAAACGCACCTAAAAACTGGGTAAAAAACATCGCACTAAAACGCCGATGTCTAAATAAAGAAAATTGAGATGCCATAAGTGAGTATTTGTATTGTTGAAATTGCTTGTTATAATAGCAGAAAAATAAGCATGGCTGTAACTTTTTATGAATTTTACCAAAAAAAATCTACAAAAAACATTCCTTTGTCAAACCATCATCATGACAACGTTAGGGGCATTTGCCCAAACCCAAAACACCAAACCCCAAACCCTCTTTCAAGGCAACAACGATAATGCCATACAGCAAGATGACATTAGCTTAAATCCTTTTGCCATTGAACAAAAACTCTTGGGTCGCACCATGGCTACTGACATGGCTTTTGACAACCAAAACCCCATTTCACGTTTGGATAACCCTGCCACCCCCATCGGGCTTGATGTAACATCTATCACCAAACTGCCAACATTAGAAAGTATCGTCCAAGAAACTACTGACCAAACAGATGACATCAATCCTGATGACTACATTCCTGTTTATGAATATGAAGAAACCTTAGAACACAATGAACCCAACCCAACATCAAATGATGATGATTTGCCAAAGCCCAACGCCCTAAAAAGAGTATACAACCGTCTATTTAAAGATGGTGTTGAAACCGTGCCACACATTGAGGTGGTATTTTATCAGGGTAAAAAAGGCGACAACGCCCCCCAACAGATTGATAAAAAACTCATCAAAACCGAGCCTTTTGCCAACATCAAAGCCACGCTCACCGACATGACCGCCCAGAGCATGAGCGACTTTACAGGAGCTGTACCACGCCTACGCCAAGCCATTATCAGTGCTAGCCGTGCGGTGGGTTATTATGAAGTTGATTTTAGCATTGTCAAAGCAGGAGCAAACAAACTTCATGTTATCATACACAACATGGGTGATGGCGTTAAGGTAGAGCATAAAACGCTTGATGTACGTGGCGAAGGTGCAACTCATAAAGCCTACACCGCCATAACCAATGACCCACAAACACTCAACGTTGGCGACACCTTTCATCATGGGCAATATGAAGCCCTAAAAACTCGCCTCACAGACGCAAGTGGCGAACATGGATTTTTTGACAGTAAATGGCTAAACAACTCCGTAGAGGTTTTGCTACCCGACAATATCGCTGATGTCAGTTTGGTGTATGATACAGGCACGCAGTACACTTTTGATGAGGTGGTGTTTTTTACCATTGACCCTGATACAGGCGAACTAACCACCGACCCTGATAAACTGCCCATCCGCCCAAAAATTCTAAAACAACTCATGACTTTTAACATGGGCGATGACTATAACCGCAGTGCCGTTCGCAATCTTAGTAATAGCTTACTAGCAACAGGTTTTTTTAACGCCGTCAACACCGAAACCGTTCTACCAGAGTCCACCCAAAAAAACAACCCAAGTAGCACACAAAACACCAGCAAAAACGAAACGGTTGTGTTAGATGATGGCGTGGTGGTTGATGTCTCCCCCATAGAGTTTACCACTTCACAAGCAATTAATGATAAACTGGCACTCATCAAACAAAAAGCCGAACAACTCTACATGGCACCTGATGACCGCTTGTTAGTTACAGACACTCATCAAAAATCCAAAAGCCTACTAGGACGCATTTCAGACGCTGTAAGCAATGTAGCAAAAATCATTTTGCCTGACGAATCTGATGATGCCCTGCCCAAACTCCAAGATGATGAAAAACCCCCCATCTTACAAGGGCGAAAAACGGCAGAACAAGTGTATGCTGATAAAAAAGTACCCTTATATATTTTTGTGATGTCTGACAAACCCAAAGACGCCCAAATCGGTATCGGTTGGGGTTCAGATAGTGGCACTCGTTTGATTGGTAAATTTGAACATCACCTACTAAACCGTCATGGTATGCAGGCAGGGGCGGACGTACGATTTTCTGAACAAAAAAAGGGGGTGCAAGCCTACATCACAAGACCACATAAACACCCTCTTAATGACACTTTAAAAGCAAGCCTAAATTATGAAGAAGAAGACCTCAATCGTGGCAAGGGCAGTTTTGATTTGTCCTCTCGCACCTTAGAAGCCATTTTGAGTCGCAACCGCATCAATGAGACAGGTTGGAATCGCACCTATTCGCTACGTTATCGCTTAGATGAGTTAGAAACCAATATGCCACGCCAACTTTGGCAAGATTTGCCCGTACGTTTTATAGATGGCAAACCCACCCAAGAAGCCCTACTGCTAGGCTACACCATGAACAAAATGGTTGCTGACAACATTGCAAATCCCATGCGTGGCTATCGCCAGCATTACTCATTAGAAGCGGGTACCCAAGGTCTTGTTACTGACACTTCGCTTGCCATATTACAAGCCAGACTAAGTGGCATATACAGTTTTGGCGACAACGCCTATGGCAAAAACCGCCAGCACCAACTCATCGGCAGTTTGCATGGTGGTTATCTGTGGGCAAAAGATTTTGAAAGCGTGCCTTATAAATTGCGTTTTTTTGCAGGAGGCGACCAGAGCATTCGTGGCTACAACTACCAGAGCCTAGCACCCTTATCAGACAAGGGTTATTTGGTTGGCGGTCAAGCATTGGCGGTAGCAAGCGGTGAATACAACTACGAAATCATGGAAAATTTACGTCTTGGGGTATTTGCTGATGTGGGTGGTGCCTATGACAAACATTTTAAAAATGACACCAAAATCGGTGCAGGTTTGGGCGTGCGTTATGCCTCTCCTGTTGGGCAAGTAAGGCTAGATGTCGCAACAGGTGTCGGCGAAGAGGGTAATCCCATTAAACTACATTTTTTTATTGGCATACCTTTTTAAAACTTATACACCATCTAAACTTTATGCAACTATTTGATTTTTATCAGGATATATGGCAATTTCCCCCTACATCTCAAAAATTTAAATCAATAAGTTGTGATTTTAAGTTAAGAATAAAATAGTTTAACAGCAACCCAACTTTATATGTTTACAAGCGTTGGCAAATACATTATAATCTAACATATCCCCTATAAAAAATGTGGAGATTTGTTGATGAAAAAATTTGCCGTTGCTTTACTGACTGCTACCATGATGTTGTCTGGTTGTGCCACTCACTCACTACTTTCCAAAGATTCAGGGGGTATGACGACCAAACAAGTACAAAAAACACTCGTCAATGACACCGTCCTTGCTTTTGGCAAACCAACCTTACCCATGCAAGGATTGCCTGCCGATGCGGTGGTGATTGTGGGACAAAAACACAGCTATGTATTGACCGAAGGTGGTGGACAATTTGAACGTTTGCTCACTCGCCTTGACCCAAAACACATCAAACTCACCAAACCGTTAGAATTTTATTCACAAAATAATGACGGACAATTTACAGGCGAGCTTGCTTTTAAATACACCAAGCTCAAAGATGACGTGAGTAATCAAGAGTTGAATTTCTTTTTGCAAAACAATGTAGAAGAATGCACTTCTTACAGCGACAAGTCACTTAATGCTCAAAGTTTTTGTTTTAGCATTCCTCTAAAAGGTCTGTCTTACCCCGCCGTCAACAATCAAGCCAGCCTGCACACACTTAGTCGTGCCTACCCTGTCAGCATTTACACCCACGAAGAGCAAACCACCTACCGACAAGGTGAGAGTGACCCTATCCAAAAATTGGTCTTATTTCCTTTTGCAGTAGCATTTGACGTGGTAACTTTACCATTTCAAGCCATTGGCAAGATTTTTGACTAAATGATAATTTTGACAAAAAATGCAAGTATGACTTGCATTTTTGTTTTTATTAAACTTAAAACAAAAAAGCCAAAAAACTTGGAATAGCCTGATTTTATACCAATCGCAACTTTATGCAACTGTTTGATTTTTATCAGGTGCATGGCAATTCTCGCCCACATCTTAAAAATTTATATCAATAAGTTGTGATTTTAAGTTGAGAATAAGATTGGTTTTGTAAATCTTGTTAAAATAAGGGAGCGTGCTGGCTTGGCACATTTAAACCCTTTACAAAAAAACTTATCACCTAAGCCTAAGTATCAACGATGAACTCCGCCAAAACGACACTACTGACAAACTGATGTATTCATTAGAATATCTGGTTGATTATCTTGATGATTTATATGGTGTGCAGGCAGGCGACCTCGTCATGACAGGCACACCCAAAGGTGTGGGCAAGCTCAATACAGGCGACAGACTTAGCATTAGCATTGATGATGATGTATATCAGGTAAATGTGCTGTAAACACACCCACACATCGCACAAACGCCACAAATTTGACAAAATACCATTTGCAAATGCGTTATTTTTTGTTAAAATGGGTAAAATTTTTACTTGGTTAATAATTGACCACATTGACACATTAATTAGGGCATTGTTATGGCATGGCAACAAATTCACCTACAACTCACCAAAGAGCAAGTTGAACTGGCAGAAGCACTCTTTTATGAAGCCGAAGCAGTTTCTATTTTGCTTGAAGATGCAGGTGATGAACCACTTTTTGAACCCATGCCAAACGAAGAGCCACTTTGGTGCGATGTCATTTTAACCGCCATCTTTGACACCAACACAGATGACCGTTTTGCCCAAATGGACTTTGAACATCTCGCCCAAGAAGTCAGTGCCGAAGTTGGAGCAAGTCGTGTATGGCTATCTGTACTTGACGACAAGGATTGGACTCGTGAATGGATGACACACTACAAGCCTGTACCTTGTGCCAATAATTTATGGATTGTACCGCAGTGGCTAGAAGCCCCAGACCCCAACGCCGCCAACTTGATATTAGACCCTGGACTTGCCTTTGGGACAGGATATCACGCCACCACTCGCCTATGTCTTGACTGGCTCACCGAGCAGGATTTGACCGACAAAGTAGTGATTGACTACGGTTGTGGTTCTGGTGTGCTTGGTGTGGGGGCGTTACTGCTGGGAGCAAAACAAGTCCTAGCGGTAGATATAGACCCACAAGCAATCCTTGCTACTCGCCAAAACGCCAAATTAAACGGTGTTGAGGACAAACTTTTGGCGTTTTTGCCCGAAGAATTTAAAATTTATCAAGAACAAAACAGCATTCAAGCTGATACCATTACTGCCAATATTTTAGCCAAACCACTCATTCATTTTGCCCCTTATTTTGCTACCCTATTAAAAAATAAAGGCTCTATCGTATTGGCAGGATTGATTGAAAATCAAGTCAATGACGTGATGAACGCCTACCAAATCGCCTTTGATATGGACATACCTTATCATTATGACAATGCCGATGACCGCCATTGGTATCGTTTGTCCGCCACCAAACGCTAAGCCTTGTTGGGTGATTTTCACGACATATTAGGAATAAAATAATGAGCCAACTAAAAACCCAATGCCCAAGTTGCCACGCTACCTACCCCATGCCAGAAGCAAAACTGGGCGAGCCTAATGCAAAAGCAAGGTGCGGACGTTGCCAAGAGATTTTTTTACTCAATGACCATCTAATCGCACCAGAACAAGAAAATAAAAAAGCAGGGGTAAACCTAGACGCATTCAACGCCATTGCCAATGAACCAGTTCCAGAACAGCCCAAAAGACGCACCAAACGAGAAAAACCTGCACCCACAGGCGATGTCATTCACGATGATATGTTTGGAGAAGAAGAAAAACCCGTCAGTGTGGCTTTTTCTGACAACGAGCTAGACAGCTTTTTAAATAGTGATGTACATATCCAACAGCCCATAACCAGCACCCTAGACGAACAAAAATCCCAACAAGATGACGAATCTTGGGTGCGTGATTTGCTTGATGACTCAAAACCCAGCGTCGCCACCCAAAACAGTGTTGCACGTACAGCCAGCACCGCCCAAACAGCGATTGATTTTGATGATTTTATCCCTGTAGCTACCACCCCAAGAACCAGAAAAAATGTTGGTCTTAGTCGTATTCTCGCCAAAAAAGACCCAACCGCCCAAGAAATCGCCAGCCAAACTTCAATGATTTCCCAACTTCTTTGGCTTTTGGGTTGTGCTTTGTTATTGGCGGTGTTGGCTATCCAGTACGTCTTTTTCAACATCAACACAATCGCCAAAAACCCCTCCCAAGCAAGTGTGCTAGAAAGTGTGTGTGCTATCGCACCTTGCACCATTCCAAAAGCAGAGCTATCCAATATCAGCATTGAATCTACACATACTAGCGAAAACTACACCACCAACATCGTTGTTGTTATCACAAACAAAGGTAATGACCCCACACTATTTCCTAACTTTGTAGTTACAGCCAAAGATGTCAATGGTGCATTACTTGGTGATTTTGTGGTTACTACCAAAGATTATGTATTTGAAGCCCAAAACAGTCTATTGAGCGGACAACACAAACGTGCCATGTTTACCATCAATACCGCCAAATTTGTTTCTACCGTAGACATTAAACCTTTTTACTAATCATACCAATCCATTATGAATAACACGCAATCCCAATCAGCATTGTATCACCATGTTGAACAAGCCGTACATGACTACCTACACAATCTGGCAGGTGAAAACACCACAAACATGTACGAGTTATTTTTGCACGAATTAGAAAAACCGCTATTGATTAGCCTACTAAAACACACCAATCACAACCAATCCAAGACCGCCAAAATGCTGGGTCTAAATCGTGGTACATTGCGTGCCAAAATGAAAACACATGGCTTATTGTAATCACAGACCCGTTTTTGACGGGTTTTTTGTTGAATTTCTATCTAGGAGTTTTTATGAAAAAATTCGCACTTTTGTCCGTTTCTGACAAAACAGGCATTATTGAGCTTGCCAAAGGTCTAGTAGCCCATGGTTTTGGCATTTTGTCCACAGGTGGCACATTCAAATTACTCAAAGATAATGATGTTGACGCCATTGAAGTCAGCTCACACACAGGATTTAGTGAGATGATGGGTGGTCGTGTCAAGACCTTACACCCCAAGATTCACGGAGGTATTTTAGGCAGACGTGGCACAGATGATGATGTGATGGCAGAGCATGGCATTGACTGTATTGATGTGGTGGCGGTAAACCTATATCCCTTTGCCCAAACCGTTGCCAACCCCAACGTCAGTATGGAAGATGCCATTGAAAACATTGACATTGGCGGACCTGCAATGGTACGCTCTGCTGCCAAAAATCATGCTCACGTTACGATTTTAACAAACCCTGCCGACTATGGACGTGTGCTTGATGAGCTTGCAAATGGTGGTATCAGCTTTGAGACTCGTTTTGATTTAGCGGTCAAAGCCTTTGAACATACCGCCCATTATGATGGTATGATTGCCAATTTCTTTGGTAAAAAATTGGGTGAAAATGCTGATTTTGCTCGTACATTTAACACCCAACTTATCAAGGCTCAAGATTTGCGTTATGGCGAAAACCCACACCAAAAAGCCACTTTTTATGTTGAAAAAGACACAAAAGAAGCCTCAATTGCCACCGCCATTCAACATCAAGGCAAAGAGCTGTCTTATAACAACATTGCCGATACCGATGCGGCATTGGAATGCGTCAAATCTTTTGCAAAACCTACCTGTGTCATCGTCAAACACGCCAATCCTTGTGGCGTAGCAGTTTCCCTAGATGGCATTTTGGACGCTTACAACCTAGCCTATGCCACCGACCCAGAAAGTGCCTTTGGTGGAATCATCGCCTTCAACCGTGAGCTTGACATTGAAACCGCCAAAACCATCATTGAACGTCAATTTGTGGAAGTCATCATCGCCCCAAGTGTAGCAGATGGCGTGCTAGACATCACCGCCACCAAGAAAAACGTGCGTGTACTTACCTGTGGCGAACTGCCCGCCATCAACGAACGCACGCCACAGCTTGACTATAAACGTGTCAATGGCGGGCTTTTGGTGCAAGATCAAGATTTGGGCATGATTGACAAATCCGACCTAAAAGTCGTTACCAAACGTCAGCCTAGCCAAGAAGAGCTTGATGATTTGATTTTTGCATGGAAAGTTGCCAAATATGTCAAATCCAACGCCATCGTCTATGCCAAAAACCGCCAAACCATCGGTATTGGTGCAGGTCAGATGAGTCGTGTGAACTCCGCTCGTATTGCCATCATCAAAGCCGAACACGCAGGACTGCCTGTGGAGGGTGCAGTCATGGCATCAGACGCATTTTTCCCATTCCGTGATGGCATTGACAATGCAGGCAAGGCTGGCATCAAGTGCATTATCCAACCTGGTGGCTCTATGCGTGACGAAGAAGTTATTGCCGCTGCCGATGAGCATGGTATTGCCATGGTCTTTACAGGCATGAGACATTTTAGACATTAATCCAACGGATAAAATAAGGTTTTAATTTGATTAAAGCCTTATTTTATTGGGAAATCGCCTTGCAACCACCGCCCATTTTGATTATAATAAAATTCACTTTGTGTTTTATAGACAATCCCAATGACAACCCCAGCAATCCCCAGCCTTTTAATCACACCCCCTTGGCAAATCAAAGGCTTGCGTATCAGAGCTCCCGAATTTCCTGATGAAACCCAATTAAATGCCCTACCACCTTTACTATTAAAAGACGGAACGCCATTGTCTAATGAGCAAATCAAAAATTTAATTGGCATTTTATTAAAAAGCGATGATAAAGCGTGGGTAAAACCATTGGATAACGACAGTTTTTTAGAGTTATTATCAGCATTTAATCAGGAATCTTTACATCAATTTGCCAAAGCAATACAAGAGCAATTTGGCTTGGATTGGTATGGCTACTGCACATTAACGCCACTTGATACAGAAATGATTGGTCATATTGTGGGGTACATGTATGACCATTATGCGGTGTTACGAATACGCTTAGATGTTTTGGATTACTTGAAAATGGAGGAAGGATATAATATTTTTGAATCCAAAGAATATGCCGAAACAACATTGAATAAGCATTGCCCCTACCCATCTCCAAGTTATCATGAATCCTATTTATTAAAAATATTGCTTACCAATTATCGCCTATATCATAATGAATGGGCATTGGCATCTTTATTTTTTATTAGTCAAAACACAATCGGCTATGGACGCAGTGAATCAAAACGCTTGCTCAAAAAATTTATAGAAACAACTGGATTGTCTGAACAAGAATTTGAAAAAGTCCGTCCGTCTGATAAAGAAATCAAAGCCATCGCCATTAAAAAGTCGGATTATAAAACTTATGAAGAGCTTTTAATGGCGGGTTTTTATATATAACCCCAAAACTATCGTAAGATTTATTTAGCATAAGGTGCGTATCATACCTTTAAAGTGTTTGAAAATAGTGCGTTGTACGCACCTTTGGATTAAAAGGTTGGATTTTGATTAACCTTGTTCAATCCATTTTTGCAATCAAACATAAGGTGTACATGCGTATGTACCGTTACAGGTTTAAAAACGATGCGTTATACACACCTTACAGCTTAAAAACCATATTTGGGGCGAAAAAATTAAATTCACAAAAAATCACAGGGTAAACATCATGCCACCCTACAGCTCATCATTTATCAAAGGTAGAATTAATCAGGCATATTCATCTTGGTTTGGTCGGGATTTAACCCAAAATAAAAAACCCCTGTTGCTACCGCACTATTCACCAGCACAAAAGCGACATCAATCGGATCATGATTTAACAAAAACCGCCCCATCAAAAACGACACCAATAGCATAACAGCAAAACACACCCCCACAAAACCCAAAATGGTCGGGTGCATGAGCGTATAAACTGCACCCGTTTTGCGTTTGGGGTGGAGTATTTTTAGGTTAATCATAAACCCAAGCAAATACATTGCACTACCCAACAACAAATAACCGATAAAATTCATCGTCATTCACCAATTGGTCGCAACGACAAATTTTCAGCCAATTTCACCGCTTCACGGCTTTGGATAGATTTTGCCCAACTTATGACATTTGTGTATTCATGGACACTTAAAAATTGAGAAGCATCATAATTGGCATAATCATTTTGTCCAACATAAAGCTTGCCTAGCACCAACGCCCCATACCATGGATAAATCGCCATATCCGCTATGGTATATTCATCACCAACCACAAACTGATTGTTTGTCAAATGCTTATCCAACACATCAAGCTGACGTTTGGCTTCCATGGCATAGCGGTTGATGGCATATTCTATCGGCTCGGGGGCATAAGCATAAAAATGCCCAAACCCACCACCCAAAAATGGAGCAGACCCCATTTGCCACATCAGCCATGATAAAGTTTGGGCGTTTTTGGCAGAATCTTTTGGTAAAAATCTGTCATATTTTTGGGCAAGATACAACAAAATCGCCCCACTTTCAAAAATAGAAATGGGTGTATCGGTTGAATAATCTACCAGTGCAGGTATTTTAGAATTGGGGTTAATATCCACAAACCCTGTGCCAAACTGCTCACCTGCCATGATGTTAATTTTAAAAGCATCATAATCAAGCAGCCCAAGCACCTTTAACTCTTCTAAAATAATATTGACTTTGATGCCATTGGGTGTATTTAGGCTATATAGCTGATATGGCTTATCACCTTTGGGCAAGTTTTGCGTGTGTCTTGCTCCTGCGGTGGGGCGATTGATACCACCAAATTTCCCGCCCATTGATGCTTTTTCAAATTCCCAAACTTTTGGGGGCATATAATTGGTCATAACTCTTCTCCAAATTAAATTTTACGTTTGCAATGATTATTTTCAATATCAGTAGGAAAATCTTCATCAATACTTTCAAAGGCGGTAATATAGGTATTTTTATCAAGAAAACGAATGCGACCAATCGCTCCCTTTGCCACTAACTGCTCAATTTCAGGACGCTCCATTGCTTCTTTAATAACAAGCATTAATTCTTTATCATAATTGGCAAAAGCAGTTATTCTATCATAATTTGGCATATCTATTTTATAAGATTGAACAATGCCATCATAATAACTAATTTTATCATTATCCAATTTATATTTGGACAATGTTTGTATTTTTTCAATTTGATACAAATCATCATTTTCTGATAAACTATATAATACAGTATTGTCGGTAATGATATTATCATTACGGTATTCAACCACACTTTCCGACCTAAAATCATCATCTATTAAAACTTTACATTCCCATTTTCCAATCAAATCTTGTTTGGTAAATGGAATTTCAGCATTTGCCCATAATGGCACAATCATGCCAAGTAACAGCATTCTTTTTAACATATCCATTCCTCAAATCAATCATCACAAATTAAAATTGAGCCAACTCTTTTTATGACAAGTCATCAGCATTTGGCTTTGGCTGTCATTGGCTAAAAAACTTCTTTTATCTATCAATGATACATCAAATTCACGCTGACGAATGTCATTATCCATCATCATTTTAATAATCGGCAAAGATTTATTTAAGGCAATGCTTGCTTGTCCAATGTCATCTTTACTGCTATTTGGCATTCTGACTTTATAATTATAAAGTTGATAATCCTCATAAATCAGCATGTCATCGGCAAATCGCCATTTGGCTTTTGAATTGGCAGTTTCGATTTGATAGGCATATTCATGGCGTTGTCCGTAGGTGATTTGAAAATACTCATTCACCGTCCCATCTTTTAAAAATTGCAAATCAATTTTTTGTGCCACAAAAGGTTCATGGTTTTTCATGTCGCACTGCCATTTGCCAATAAAAGTTTTATCATTCAAAGAATTGGCAAAACCAAGCACAGGCAATAACAAAAATCCCGCCAACGCATATTTAAACATAACCCAATTCCTTTAAAAATTCAAACAGCATTTCGGCAAATTTGGCATAGCCTGCCCCATTGGCGTGGATTTGGTCAGATTTTAGGCTGTTGTCGGATAAAATTTCTGACCACGCTTTTTCAAATAGCGGTACGTTCAATTCGTCCGCCACTTCTTTGTAAACAGGGTTATCGCTGGCTTTGCCAAATAAAGCACTGACCGAAAAATGCGGCTCAGCAATCAACACCACGGGCATGGATTTTGATTGTAAGGTATTGATAATATTAATAAGGTTTGATTTGGTTACATTCATATCAATCCGTCTCAATACATCATTGCCACCCACACCCAATAGCACCAACTTGGGCTGATGTGCCATCACGGTATCTAGGCGGTTTAGGACATCAGAGGTGGTATCGCCATTGACACCCATATTTTTAATCTGCCAACCTGTCAGTCCTGCCAACACCTTAGGATAATCTTGCCCTTGACCACCAAAACCAAACGTCAAGCTATCTCCCAACGCCACCACCTTTGAATCTTTGCCAAGTGTGGTAAACTTGGACTTACCACCACAAGCCGTCGCCAGCACCACAGGTGATACAGCAAGCAGCTGCAAAAATAATCGGCGATTTGGCATCATGGGGCAACTTCACGCAGGCAAATGCCCGTTGCACCATCATCAGCAGTATATTGATGCATATTTTCATCAATAAACGTGATGGTTTGCCATGGGTGAGTTTGGTATTGGTCAATCAAGTTTTGCTTCAATAACGCCACTTCACCAAAATTCGCGGACTGTTTAGTAACATGATCATAAACTTCATAGGCATCAATGGTCATGTTAGACATTCTTTGGCGACCACCAAGCAACTCCCAGCCATATCCTAAACGCACATTACCAGTCGCTCGCAATTCGCCATTTTCGTAATGATTGACCTGAATGGTTTCATTGGCACGACCATTTGATTGGTAATGAACACGATTTTTGGTTTGTATGGCAAGATTACCATGATAAACAACCGCTTCACACAACCAATTACCAACCAAAGTAGCACCGCCTGATGTGGGATTTGCCAATGCTGAGCTTGACACCAACAACAAAGAGGCAACAACTATCTTTTTCATAAAAAAACTCCAAAAAACAATCGGAATTATAACAAAAAAGACGGTTTATGTTCCGTCTTTTTTGTAGCATTATTTTACTAAAATTATAGTAAAATTTTGCGTGGGTCAGCAAGCAATTTGGCGATGTAGCGAGTAAATACTGCCGCATCTGCCCCATTGATGAGACGATGGTCATAAGACAAAGACAACGGTAGCATGAGGCGAGGCTCAAACTCTTTGCCATTCCAACGTGGCTGAATGGTGGATTCAGAGATTCCCAAAATCGCCACTTGTGGGTGATTGACAAGCGGAGTAAAATACGTCCCACCCATATTGCCTTGCGATGAGATGGTAAATGATGCACCTTGCAAGTCTTTGGCAGATAACTTCTTATCACGGGCTTTTTTAGCAAGTTCGCCAATCTCTTTGGCAAGTTCGGTGATACCCTTGCTTTGAGCATTACGAATGACAGGTACAATCAATCCATCATCAGTTGCCACAGCAATACCCATATTTACCGATTTGCGAACAATCATTTGGGTGTTATCATCAGACACATGACTGTTGAATTTGGGGTGCTGAGTTAGTGCATACGCTACCGCTTTAACAATAAATGCCAAGATAGTCAAGCCAATACCTTTTGCCTTGAATTCATCTTTTAAAGATGCACGCAAGGCCTCGGTATCAGTAATATCCGCCAAATCAAACTGCGTAACCTGCGGAAGCAAGGTATTAAGATTGAGTTGTGGAATTGAGACTTTTTGAAGGCGTGACAACTCAACCGTCTGGGTCTCGCCCCAAATTTCAAGATTACTCATGTCAGGAAGTGGTGGTAAACTAATCGCCGAACCACTCGCCACGCTTGGTGTATTGGCTGGTTTGGTATTGGCATTGTTAATCACCGCTTTAACATAACCAAATAAGTCTTCTTTTAGGATACGACCATGCGGTGCTGTACCTTTGACCAGACTAATATCAATACCCATCTCACGAGCAAGTTTACGCACCGCAGGTCCTGCATGAGCGTCTTTGGCACGAATATTTACCTCATTTTCTGGTAATTTGCCAGTGGGGGCAGTTTGTGTACTTGGTTGGGTTGTCGGCTCAACTTGGGAGGCAGGAGTAGGTGTTGTAGCTTTTGGTTGCTCACTAGCAACCGAAGCGCCAGTATCGCCTTTGATGGTGATAAAGGCTTGACCGTTGGCAACAGTATCACCCGCTTTAACCAAAATCGCCTCAACCACACCACTCACAGGAGCAGGCACTTCTACGGACGCTTTGTCAGATTCAACAAGTAGTAGCGATTGACCCTCACTCACACCATCACCAACCGCCACAAGCACTTCGGCAACTTCGGCACTTGCCACACCCAAGTCAGGCAGATTGTAGGTTTGGCTGGCTTGATTGCCAGTTTGGTTTGTGGTTGGAGCAGGCTTGGCTTGATTCTCTACAACTGGTTCGGTGGTAGCTTCTTCTGCTTTGGGTGCAGGCGTTTGTTCAGCACTAATGGCTGTTTCAACGGTAAACAGTACCGTACCTGTACTAATACTATCACCAACATTAACAAATACCGCCGTGATTTTACCACTCACAGGAGCAGGCACTTCTACGGACGCTTTGTCAGATTCTGCCAAAATTAGACTGTCATTTTCAGCAATGACATCACCCACTTTGACCAACACTTCTGCCACTTCGGCACTATCTACACCCAAATCTGGGGCTAAAATTTCCATGATTCTCTCCTATTTGGGTTATTTGACATCATCTTTGAGCTCAGGCACAGGTTTTGGTGCTGGGTGTGCAGGAGCAGGTGCATCAGGGTAATAGTCATGATGTGGTTGTGGTTGCCATGCAGGTGCTTGGTCAGCATCAATGCCAAATGTCGCAATTGCGTCTTTTACCAAACGTACATCTACCTCACCTTCATCAGCAAGTTTTTTAAGGGTTGCCACCACGATGTGAGCAGCGTCTACATTAAAGAAGCTACGCAAGTTGGCACGAGTATCAGAACGCCCAAAACCATCTGTACCAAGTGTGCTATATGGGCGGTTGTCAGGCAACCAACCACGGATTTGTTCAGCATAGTTACGCATATAGTCAGTCGCCGCCACAATAACACCTTTGTGTGGTGCAAGCTGTTCAGTTACCCAAGGTAGTTTAGGCTCATCAGTTGGGTGCAAGCGATTATAATCATCGCACGCCATACCATCACGAGTCAGTTCGTTAAAGCTCGTTACGCTCCACACGTTGGCTTTGATGTTAAACTCTTCTGCCAAAATGGTTGCCGCTTTTTGAACTTCACGCAAAATCACGCCAGAACCCAACAGTTGAACTTGGGTAGAGCCGTTATCTTCTAATAGGTACATACCACGTTTGATACCCTCTTCTACTGCTTGACGGTTTTGGGCAGGAATGGCAGGCTGGTCGTAATTTTCGTTCATGAGCGTGATATAATAGTACACACGTTCACCATTGCCATACATACGTTTTAAACCATCGTGCATGATGACCGCAAGCTCATAACCAAAACATGGGTCATAGGTTACACAGTTTGGTACTGTGCCAAATAGGATATGGCTGTGACCGTCTTGGTGCTGTAAGCCTTCGCCATTTAGGGTAGTACGCCCCGCAGTAGCACCAAACAAGAAACCTTGTGCTTGGCTGTCGCCTGCTGCCCACGCCAAATCGCCAATACGTTGGAACCCAAACATGGAATAATAGATATACATCGGAATCATTGGCAGAGCATTCACCGAATAGCTGGTTGCAAGGCTAATCCAAGAACTCATCGCCCCTGCTTCGTTGATGCCCTCTTCAAGCATATGTCCATCTTTGGCTTCACGATAACCCATCAAGGCTTCGGCGTCTTCGGCAACATAGTTTTGACCGACAGATGAATAAATGCCTAATTGACGGAACATACCTTCCAAACCAAAAGTACGAGCTTCATCAGGCACGATAGGTACGACATATTTGTTAAGACCTTTGTCTTTTAGGAGGGCAGACAACAGACGGACAAACACCATGGTGGTGGATTGTTCTTTGCCCTTACTACCTTGCAACACTCCATCAAAAACAGACAATTCTGGAATCTCTAATGGAACATGACCACTACGGCGAGCTGGTAGATGTCCACCCAATGCCTCACGGCGACCCATCAGATATTTGTATTCGGCACTGTCTTCGCTAGGACGATAGAATGGTAGGGTTTTCAACTCTTCGTCGCTGATTGGCAAATCAAATCTATCACGGAAGTATTTAAGTCCAGTTTCGTCCAGTTTTTTGAGTTGGTGGGCTTTGTTCACTGCTTGGATTTGGCTAGATAGTCCATAACCTTTGACAGTTTTTACCAAAATCACTGTTGGCTGACCTTTGGTTTTCATAGCCTCAGCATAGGCAGCGTAGACTTTTTTGGGGTCATGTCCGCCACGATTTAGACGCATGATTTCATCGTCAGATAGAGCGGACGCCATGTCAGCAAGCTCTGGGTATTTGCCAAAAAACTCTTTACGCACAAACGCACCATCACGAGCGGTATAAAGCTGGTATTCACCATCAACCACTTCTTCCATGCGGTGTTTTAGAACACCTGTATGGTCTTTGGCAAGTAGGCTATCCCAATGGTCACCCCAAATGACCTTAATCACACGCCAGCCTGCCCCACGAAACACTGATTCAAGCTCTTGAATAATCTTGCCATTGCCTCGTACAGGACCATCAAGACGTTGGAGGTTGCAGTTGATGACCCAAATAAGGTTGTCCAGTTTCTCACGCCCTGCCATGCTGATGGCACCCAAGCTTTCTGGTTCATCCGTCTCACCATCGCCCAAAAATGCCCAAACTTTACGGTCTTCGTCTTTAATCAAACCACGGTTAGTTAGGTATTTTTGGGTACGAGCTTGATAAATACTCATCAGTGGTCCAAGACCCATAGATACGGTAGGAAATTGCCAGTAGTCAGGCATCAGATATGGGTGTGGATAGCTTGATAGACCCTTGCCGTCCACTTCACGGCGGAAGTTTTTAAGTTGTTCTTCGGATAAACGTCCCTCCATGAACGAGCGAGCGTACATACCCGGTGTGCCATGACCTTGATAATAAATCATGTCGCCACCATGAGCCTCACTGGGTGCACGCCAAAAGTGGTTAAAGCCAGTTTCGTATAGCGTTGCTGATGATGCAAAAGTTGCCAAATGCCCACCAAGCTCATCATCATTCATATTGGCACGTACCACCATCGCAAGAGCATTATAGCGTACGATAGAACGCAGTTTACGCTCCATATGTAGGTCGCCTGGATAAGTAGGCTCATCTTCAACAGGAATGGTATTGACATAGGCGGTATCTAGGCGGTTGGCTTGCAAGCCTTCTTGTACCGCTTTGTTATAAAGTGCTTTTAATAAAAAGCCTGCTCTTTCTTTGCTGGCGTTTTTGATGACCGACTCAAATGCGTCAAGCCACTCTTGGGTTTCGACGTGGTCGGAATCGTTGTAGTATGTTGTCATAAAATTACCCTTACAGGATTAGTTAATATTTGGATATGATTATTGTAAAACCAAAAATCTTTCACATTATAAAAGATTTTTATCATAAAATGGTATGATTTTGAGAAATATTTTCAAAAACTCCATTTTTTAAATAAATAATGAACATTTTTAATGCCCATGCACACCGTGAATACTAGGCTTAACAATCTCCAATGGCACATCATCGCATGGCACTTGATAAATCACATTCACCCCTTGAACAATATGTACCACATAGCCACCATCAACCAATGGATTGACATTGGCAACGGTCGGATTTACCTTTGCCAACGCCATCATACCATCAGGGCGAGCGATAACATGGCTCAAATCAGCAGATTGCAAATCTAGCGTATTAACCCTAAAAAACTCCCACGCCTTATCCAAAGCCAGCTCATCTAGTGCTTCAGGCTTATCCCATGCTTGCGTTGCTCCGTTTGGCTCTTTCATTTGCATGACATAACCATCATCATGGCTAATCTTGATTTGGGCAGTGCCATCTTTATGCACGCTATAACACCCCACAAGCTCATTGTTGGTTGTGGGAGTTGGGTTGGATTTGGTGTGCGTTTGTTCGCCACAAGCGGTCAAGGTGAGCAACATCAAAGGTAAAAATAGTTTTTGAAACATAACAAATCACTCAGGACGACTAGACAAACGATGATAACCCACACTCTCACCCACATCACCCACAAAGCCAAGTTGTCGCCATACTTCGTACAGACAAATCGCCACGCTGTTAGATAGGTTTAGACTGCGAGAATCAGGGAGCATGGGCAACCTTAGCCAATTGTCCGCTCCAATATCATCACGCACATCAGTAGGCAAGCCATCAGTTTCTGAACCAAAAACCAATGCAACCAAGCCATTATTTTGTTTAAAATCATAATCGTAAAATGGACGGCTAAATTTTGTCGTCAAAGCCACCACCGTCTCCACACCCACGTTTGTTAAATAATCACGACACGCCTGCCAATCATCATGCACTTGCATGTCAGCATATTCGTGGTAATCAAGCCCCGCTCGTCTCAACTTTTTATCATCAAGCTCAAACGCCAAAGGTTTGATAAGATGTAGTTTTGCTCCTGTATTGGCACACAGGCGAATGGCATTACCTGTATTATTGGGGATTTTGGGGGTGTATAAAACAATGTGGATTTGTTGCATGGGACAAATAAATGGTAAAAAATAAACCATTATTATACACTTTTTTGCTAAGGTATGTTGAACATTCACAACATCAAGTTATAATATATAATTTTGACACCGTATAATTATGAGCACCATTGTTCAAAAACCCCCCTACCTAAGCCACGAAGACCAACAACGCATCACACGACTTTGTGTGCGTTGTGCTTTGTTGCTCATGCAATACGGAGCAGAATCGGTGGTGGTGGTAGATTTGACCAAACGTTTGGGTTTGTCACTTGGTGTAACGGGGGTAGAATGTGCATTATCATTTAACGCCATCACATTGACAACACTTCATCAAGGTCGCTGTATTACCACCGCCAGAAACACCGTTCATCAAGGCATTAATGTCAATATTTTGGTACAAATTCAGCAAATTATCCTTGACATTGAACGCCAAAGAAATCAATCCCAAAAATTTGATGAATCTTGGGTTGGCGACATTGAACACCGCCTGTACCACATCAACCGCACCACCTACCCCAACATCATTTTGGCGTTATTTGTCGGTTTATCCTGTGCCTGCTTTGCTTATTTAAATGGTGGCAATATAAAAATCGCCCTCGTAACATTGGTGGCAGGTATGTGTGCCATGCGAGTACGAACCTATCTTTCCACTCAACATTTTAACCCCTTTGTGGTTGTCATTATCACCGCTTTTGTAGCAACCTGTCTTGGGGCAAGTGGTCATTTTTTAAATTTAGGAGCAAATACCGATGTCGCCGTTGCGTCAAGCGTTTTATTGCTTGTGCCAAGCTTTCCCATCATCAACGCTCTATCTGATATTTTAAAAGGTTATATTAACATGGGCGTGGGTCGTTGGATGTTTGCCACCATGCTCACTTTATCGTCTTGTGTTGGTATTGTCATTGCATTGATTTTATTGCAAATTCCAGATTGGGGACTACACTGATGAATTTTATCATTGATATTTTGCTAAGCTGTGTTATTACCTTTGGGTGGTGTTTGATGTTTACCCTACCCTTGCGTTATATAAGTCTTTGCATGATACTAACCGCCATCAGTTTTGGCACAAAAACACTCATGACACAAGCAAACGTACATTTGGCGGTGGCGACTTTTTTTGGAGCGATGTTTGCCAGTTTTTTGGGTGTATATTTTGCCCAAAAAAAAGGATTACCGCCCAAAGCACTCATCGTACCAAGTGTCATTTGCCTCATGCCGGGTATTGTGGCGTATAAAGCGATGGTGAGTATGGTACAAATTGGCTATTTTGGATTTAGCATACCGCTATTTGTGCAAATGATGACTTACTTTTTTGAAGCGATTTTTATCATTTCGGCATTGGTATTGGGCTTATCCATTCCCGGATTGTTATTTTATCGGCGTAAACCCATCGTTTAACCATTTCAAAAAATAAATAATTTAATAAAATCAATTACTTAACAAATTTTATCATTAATAAAATCAATCGCTTAATAAATTTTATCATTCAAATGAAAATTTTCATCAAAAATATGCTAAAATTTTCACCACTCATCACCAACCGATGATGATTGTCATTACACATTAGAGATTAAATTTTATGCATTATTCTATTTTTCCTCAAACCAAAAACGACCCCCTAAAAGAACCCATGTTTTTTGGGCAAGCCGTGAATGTCTCTCGCTATGACCAACAACGCCACCCAATATTTGAGCAACTCATTGAGAAACAGTTGTCCTTTTTTTGGCGACCAGAAGAGATTGATGTCAGTCGCGATAGGATTGATTTTAGTGAGCTTTCTGCCCCTGCCCAGCACATTTTTTTATCCAATCTAAAATACCAAACCTTGCTTGACAGCATTCAAGGGCGTAGCCCCAATGCGGTGCTTTTACCGATTGTGTCTTTACCCGAACTTGAAACGTGGATTGAAACTTGGTCATTTAGCGAAACCATTCACAGCCGTAGTTATACACACATCATTCGCAACATTGTCAATGACCCCAGCATCATTTTTGATGATATTATGGATAACGAGCATATTTTGGCACGAGCCAAAGACATTGCGGTGTATTATGATGATTTGTATGAAGCCAGTCAGATGTATAATTTGACAGGCAAAGGTGATTTGCGTGAATTAAAGAAAAAACTATACCTATGTATCGTGGCGGTCAATGTCCTAGAAGCCATTCGTTTTTATGTGTCATTTGCCTGCTCATTTGCTTTTGCCGAAAACAAAGTCATGGAAGGCAATGCCAAAATCATCAAGATGATTGCTCGTGATGAAGCCTTGCACCTAAATGGCACTCAACATATCATCAACCTAATGAGAAATGGCAAAGATGACCCTGAAATGGTGGAGATTGCCAAAGAATGTGAAGCCGAAGCAATCCAGATTTTCCGTGTGGCGTCCGAGCAAGAAAAAGACTGGGCGGACTATTTGTTCAAAGATGGCTCAATCATCGGGCTAAACCGTGATATTTTATGTCAATATATTGAATACATCACCAATGCTCGCATGAGTGCGATTGGTCTACCTGCTATTTTTGATGTCAAATCCAACCCAATCCCATGGATTAACGCATGGTTATCGTCCGACAACGTCCAAGTCGCCCCCCAAGAAACAGAAATCACCACTTATCTGGTTGGTCAGATTGACAGTGATTTGGACGATGTAGACTTGGACGATTTTAAATTATAATTTAGTGATGTGGTATGGGCTGGGTTTTTACAGAAGAAAAACGATTTTATTTGCATGATGGTGAAACTTTGCTTGATGGCATGATACGCACCGAACATAAAGATGTGCGATATATGTGTCGGCAGGGTTTTTGTGGGGCATGCAAAATAAAAGTACACTCATCTACCTGTGCCACTTCCCATAAAAGCTCACCGCTTGCCATGCTTGATGATGGTGAAGTATTGGCGTGTTGTTGCGTTTGTGATGGCACGCTTGCGGTGTGTTATGAAGGTCGGTTAAGTTTATTTGATGATTTTATCAAAAACCGTTAAAATATCCATAAAAGATTACAAGGTCATCACAATAAATTATGACACATTTTAAAAAACATCAAAAAACCCTCCTCATCGGTGCTGTGTGCTTGGGTGCGATAGGCTTAGGGTTGATATGGGCACGTCCAAACAATGACAAAATGACCATCGTACCAACTGCAAAAGCAGACGTGGGTGTGCTAAAAATGAGCGAAGTGCTACCAAAACCACAGTTGGTGCGTTACGTTTCTATTGAAAATACCAAAATTACTCCCCAAGAAAAACAAAAAATCCTAAAACAAATCAACAATATCCAAGAAACAGGCAGTAGCACGGGCGGGGTTTTAACCACCGAATTTAAACAATCTACCCACGCCAAGATGACTTATCGTTTTGGACGCAAGCAACCTTTATCCTTCCAAGCAGTCAAGATGATGTCGTTTTTACCACAAGGCTTTGTCTTGACAGGTCGCCAATACGAAGGGCAAAAGGGTGAGCAGGGTTTTGATGGCATTTATCAATTGTTTGAAAACCCCACCACCAAATCCCGCCTTGAAATCACCCAAACCAAATTGGCACATGAAACCATATTGATTAAGGAGCTGTTTAACGAAAATGTAGACGGTACACCCATCCGCCTAGAATCGTTGAGCGACAAACAGGGCAATATGTATTATCATGGTGAGTTTGTACTGGGCGAAACTTATGTGGTGATGAATGCCAAAGGCATGAATTTACCCGAATTTATGGCAGTGATTATTGGCTTATTAAGTCAACCACGCTGATTGTTGCCCAAGATAAAGCCGTCCGCAATCTGCTCTTTGTACTCACGCAGTAGTGGTAAAATATGTGCAATAACCCACTCATGGCGATAGCCTTTCAAACCGTCTGGCAAATGCTCATCGTCTAACTCTTGGTAAATCATATATAAAAGTTGATTTAGCCACCGCCCTCGCATAAGCAATGATTCAGGGATTTGAGTAGCTTGACTGTGAGCAGCAAGGGCTTGGGACAACTCTTTTTTAAAGGGTTTATTTTTACTAGTATACGGCGGTGGCGGTAGGGTAATGAGTTGCTCTTTGGGCAGACTTGTTACTTGTTTGATGATACGCACAATGTCATCACCATAACGGCGTAGGGCATTGCGATTAATGCTTGTATTTGCTAATGCCTTGGTAGTGGTAGGCATGGTATCAATGATGTCTCGCAGTCCCTGTTTGTCAATGATAAAGGTGCGTGGTTTGTTTTTGACCCTTGCCAAACGTTCTCGCCAACTGGTTAAAGCTTGTAACAAGGTGATTTGACGTTGGTTATATTTGGGGTCAAGATAGTCCAAATACACCTGCTCATTGGGGGTGTGTAAAGCAGTATGAATTTCTTTAGCGTATAATAAGCTGTCTTCAATCACGCAATCAAACAGATTTTTGGCAACAAGAGTTTCTTTGATAACTTCATACAGTGTAGGCAAATACTGCACATCACTAATGGCGTAGTTTTGTTGATTGTCGCTAAGTGGACGAACAAGCCAATCTGATTGACTTTCGGCTTTGTCTAGTGTTACACCCAATACCTCAAACACCGCTTGAGCATAACCGACCTGCATAAGACTGGTAAGATATGCAATGCCAATTTGTATATCAATGATATTGGTGAGTGGTGGGCATTTTGCCAAATGATAAAAAATCGTCAAATCTTCACCGCACGCATACCACAGCATGGTTGGTACTTCTGAAAGTGCTTGCCAAAATTCACTCAAATCAAGTTTGGGGGCATCTACCAAATAAATGCCCTTACCCGTGTTCACTTGCACAAGTGCCAAAATCGGATAATAGGTGGTACGCCTCACAAATTCGGTATCAAGTGCCACCACGTCCACATCATCAATCTCATCAATCAACGCGTACAACTCATCATCAGTCTCCACCCATCTGATAGGTAGCGTGGGTATGGGACGATTAGGTGGTTTTGGAAAAGCGAACATATCAGTCATGGCAATCAAAGATTATAAAGTGCTTAGAATTTGTTGAAGTTTGGCAACTGGATCTTTGGCGGTGGTAATTGATCGACCAATCACCAAAAAGTCCGAACCATTTGCCACAGCATCTTTGGGCGTACAAATGCGTTGCTGGTCATCTCTACTATCATCAGGCAGACGAATGCCGGGCGTGATGAGTTTAAAATCCGCTCCCAATGTACTTTTTAGCAATTTAGCCTCTTGGGCGGAACAAACCACCCCATCTAACCCTGATGCTTGGGTAAGTTTGGCAAGTCGCAAGACTTGATTGCTAACTTTGTCATTAATACCAAGCTCTATAAGCGCCTCATCAGTCATTGAGGTCAATACCGTTACACCAATAAGTAAGGTTGCGTAGCCACCCTCACGCAGGCGGGTTTTGCACAGTTTCATCGTTTGACTACCGCTCATGGCATGAACATTTACCATCCATACACCCAAATCGGCTGAACTTAGCACCGCTTGGGCGGTGGTATTAGGAATGTCGTGGAATTTTAAATCCAAAAATAACTCAAAACCCCGAGCATGCAAGGACTTGACAACTTCTGTACCACAAGCGGTAAACAGCTCTTTTCCCACCTTTAAACGACATAGCTTTGGGTCCAATTTGTCCGCCAATGCCAATGCCGAACCTAAATCATGTTTATCAATGGCAACGATAATGGGCGATGCAGTCATGTCATTGTCCTTGTGGGGGTACAAACGTGGTGTTAAGGGTTGGCTCTGGCATGGTTTGTGTGGCTTGTGTCTGTGCTAAGGCGATGCGATTTTGCTCAATGGCGATGTTTGCTTCCTTTAATTTGCTTTCCAATAGAGCAACATCTTTGTGCAGTTTTCTGATTTCTAGTTTGTTTTGCAAAACTTTAAAAATCAACAACGCCAGCAACACACCGATAAAAACCCCCAATGTGATGGTAGCAATTAGCACCAAACCCAAATTGGTGTTAGGTAGTTGACTAAACAATAGATTAACAGCAACTTCATTGTTGTTGGTTAATACCAATGCTAACGAATAGCCAAAAAATATCACCAATAAAATAATTAAAAACATGGACATGGCTTACATCTCTTGATTGACGAGTTCACGCAATGCCTTACCAGGCTTAAAATGTGGCACAGATTTTGCGTCCACCATGACAACCTCACCCGTTCTGGGGTTACGAGCTTGGCGTGGCTCTCTGTGGTGTAGCGAAAAACTGCCAAAACCACGCACTTCTATGCGTTCGCCATTGGCTAGGGCGTTCGCCATGAGTCCAATTATCTCACGCACCGCTTCATCAACCAACTTTTCATCTAAATGATGACATTCAGAAGTTAGGTTATTGATTAAATCGGATTTTCTCATGATAGGTGTTTGTTGCATGATAATTTCTCTTTAAAATTATGTGCTTATGATAACTTAAAATGGCAAAAATAGGAAACATTTTTTATATTTTTTCTGACAAATTAGGGTTGTCTATTTCTTTTTCTTTATTTGCCAATTCATAGACTGCCAATGCTTGTACCAATTCTAAATGAGGAAATTCTTGGCGAATGGCTTTAATGGCTTTGACTTTGGGCAAATGTAATTGTGTTTTGGCAAAATTGACAAAATCATTGATATGTTCTGGCTTATATGTTTCAAGTGGATTATCTATGGTTTTAAACATTGACCTAAACAACCAAATCAGATAAAACCCAAAAACAATGATTGTCACACAAATTAAAATAATTTCAATCATTGATTATTCTCCATATACACATCAAATCTTATGACTTCATTATTAAAACTTTGATTGGGCGATTTATCGGCAAAATTGGGAGCTATTATAGGGCGTTTAATCACCAATTTATCACACTTTGCTATGGCGGTATTAAAAAGTTTTAATTCATCATCGCTATTTGGTGGACTAACCATTGAATGCAATACTTGCATATTTTTATTGACCGCTCCCTTATAACTGCCATTTGGAAACATTGGGTCAAGATAAATTAAATCGTGTTTGATACTGTTATTGATAATATCATTGCTATTACCAAATACAATATTAATTCTATCCATCAGTTTTTGCCAATTTTTATGTTGGCTCATTTTAAGTTTTTCAAAATACAGCATTAAAAAAATGATTGGATTTTGTTCAATCAGCGTTACCCTTGCCCCTGTACTTGCCAATATCAGCCCATCAATGCCAAATCCTGCCGTACCGTCAATAACGCTCATTGTTTGACTTAATTTACACGCCTTTAATAACAGTTCATTATTTTTCCCAGAAGAGACAATGCGTTTTTGCAGACTTTGCCAATTAAGATTGGTTTTAATAAGTTCATTATCAATAACCATTGCCAATATAAAACTTTGTTTATCAAAAAATAACAAAGGTGCATTATCATTAAAGGCACTTACTTTTTTTAAAGATTTATTAGAACAATCCAAAGTTTCAATAACAGATAATGACAAATTTAATTGAAATTCTTGTATGAGCGTTTCAATAAATTTAATATCGTATTCGTGATTATTTAAAAAAATGCAATTCAACAATCTTATCCTTCCATTGAATAACCAAAGCCAAAAAAAGCAATTAACACCACAATGCCTGTAATAATTCTTAAATAAGCAAAAATCATAAAGTCTTTTTTGGAAACCCACGCCACCATAAAGCGAATGCAAATTAAAGCAATAATAAAAGATGCCACAAAGCCCACACCCAATATTGCCCAATCGCCCCCTGTTTGCATTGCCTCTTTGTGTTTGATTAAGCCTAGTAAGCCTGCCCCCATAATAACAGGAATACCCAAAAAAAATGAAAATTCGGTGCCAGCCGTGCGAGAAGTACCAAATAATAACGCCCCAATAATGGTTGAGCCACTGCGAGAAGTCCCTGGTATTAGAGCAAGGCATTGTGCCAAACCGATTTTAATAGCGGTTTTAAAGTCTATTTGTTCGGCTGTTTGAGCAATGATGGGGCGTTTGGTTTTTTCAGCATATATAATAAGCACTGCACCGACAATTAACATTATTGCCACCACCACAGGGTGAAATAATTTTTCGGTAATAAAATCTTCAAATAATAAACCCAGCACCATTATCGGCAATGTGGCAATAATTAACGATAAGCCTAATTGACGGGGTTTTTCTAATCCTTGTGCCTTGCCTGTTAATAAACCCATTAGGGCATTCCAAAGCCTGCCCCAATAATCATAAACCACCGCCAGCATTGCCCCCATTTGAATGACGACAATAAACAAACTTGCCTTTTCTTTTGTCCAAAAGTTCATTAAATCCGCCGATAAAATCAAATAGCCCGTACTAGAAATCGGCAAAAACTCGGTAATACCTTCAATAATACCCATGATTAGGGCTTTGATAAATAAAAGAATGTCCAATTTAAATGACCTTATATATTTTAATTAAAAATTTGGGTA
>NZ_BCYQ01000020.1 GCF_001598275.1 Moraxella oblonga NBRC 102422 | reverse complement strand
CACCGTAATGTTTAATGTGGATAAAGTGTATTTGATAACAACATCTTTTGACAAATCTTGTTAAGATATTTGTCATTGCAATGTACTCATAATCATTTTGTTGGTGGTTGATGAATTTTGCTTATGAAAAAAGTCTTTGTTGAACCAACCAAGCATTCTCATCAACAAAAGTGTGAGACAACCAACGAATGAACGAATGTATGAATAACATTTAAGTAAATAGTGGCAAACAAGATGATAAGCTGTCGGTGCATTTGGAAGCGTTGCAAAAGTTGTAAATACCCAAATTTGACAAAAATAAATCCAAAAATGCTAAACGGTTATGCCCATGTTATTTTATCCTACAAATGATAGAGCCTATCCATTTTTGGTGTTTGCAAAACGTGCGGTCATCTAAACAATACCAATCTTAAAAAACGTGCCTTATGGGTGCGTTTTTTATTTTATTGGTTTTTGTTTGATTTTTTTAAAGAATAATTTGACAATGGCAAGATAAGCCAATAAAAAAACCGTGATATAATATTGGTTAATTTTTCCAAAATTACCATGACTTACCAACCCTCCGATGTTGCCTTAGATTCTTTGGTATTGCCCCCTGATGGACATTGTTTTCATTGTGGTGAAGTTTTGCCCAGCGAACCTTTTTATACCATGATTTTTCAAAAGGAACGCCCCATGTGCTGTTTAGGCTGTCAGCTTGCTTCTGCCAGTATCGTTGAGGCTGGATTGTCGCAGTATTATCTAGATCGCCGTGAGATTAGCCCAACTGCACCCTTGCCCATAGCCAATTTTGATGCTTATAATCACGATGATGTCAAATCTTTGTTTGTGTACCAAGAAGATGGGGGTAGTGTCGCCGAGCTTTCGGTGGCAAATTTGCGGTGCACGGCTTGCACTTGGCTGATTGAGAGTCGCTTGCGTAGTATAGGTGGTGTACGTGCTTGTCAGGTCAATCTCACACAGGGGCGTATGCGAGTCAATTGGGACGAAACTTGTTGTCATATCAGCGATATTTTGTCCGCCATACATTCGGTGGGTTATGATGCCAAACCCTATCGCCAAGACACGCACGAAGCGATGATGAAACGCCAAAACAAACAAATGCTCATCAGGCTAGGCGTGGCGGCGGTAGGGGCAATGCAGGCGATGATGTTTTCTATTGGTATGTATTTTGGGGATTATTCGGGCATGGCCGAAGAACATCGCCATTTTTTGAGGGCGGTGGCGTTATTTGTTACCATGCCTGTCATTTTTTATGCAGGAGCACCATTTTTTGCTTCGGCTTACCATGCTCTAAAAGCTCGCCAAGTCAACATGGACGTGCCTGTCTCTATCGCTCTCATCATTACTTTTGTGGCAAGTTTATACGCCACATTGACCCAGTCGGGTGAGACTTATTTTGATTCGGTAGCGATGTTTATTTTCTTTTTGCTGGCTGGGCGATATATTGAACAAAATGCCCGTCTAAAAGCGTCTAATTTGGCTTCTGATTTGGTGGTGATTGAGCCAACGTTGGTACAAAAATTTGTTGATGATGTGGGGTTGTTGACCCATTATAAAAATAATACATTAAACAAAGATATCATCAATCAATGGCACACAAAAAACAGCCATGACTACGCCGACAAGATACTGGCACAGACCGTCAAGATTGGTGATGTGATTTGGATAGAAGCAGGGCAACAGATAGCCTGCGATGGTGTGTTATTGTCAAACAACGCAACTGTATCCCAAAGCCTTTTGACTGGTGAGAGTGATTTGATTGTCAAACGGCAGGGCGATGTGTTGTTTGGGGGTTCACAAAATGATGCCCAACCTTTTGCCATGCTTGTAACGGCAGAAATCAACGACAGCCAAATGGCACTCATTGACCGTCTGATGAATCGTGCCATGAGTGAAAAGCCCCAAATTGCCCAAGATGCTGACAAAATGGCAAGGTGGTTTGTGGCTCGTGTACTTGCATTGTCTGTACTTATTTTTGTGATTTGGTTTTTTGTGGATAAAAGTCAGGCAGTATGGGCGACAGTGGCGGTACTGGTAGCGACTTGCCCCTGTGCGTTGGGTCTTGCCACACCGATTGCCTTGACGATGGCAACCAACCGACTGGCTAGTTTGGGGTTTTTGGCGACTCGTGGGCATACCATTCAAAGTTTGTCAGAAGTTACCCATGTGGCATTTGACAAAACTGGTACACTCACGGTAGGGCAGGCGAATCTTTTACATATGGATTATATGGATTTTGATAAAACGCATTGGCTTAAAATCAGTGCCAGCCTAGAAGTGGGGTCAAAGCACCCTGTGGCAAAGGCAATATTGACATCAGCTCATGGACTGCATTTGCTTAAAGTGGATAGCCTGACACATCATACAGCAGGAGGTGTGGAGGGTTGTATTGATGGTGTGTGGTATCGGATAGGGCATGATGAGTTTGTGCTAAATGACACAAAAGGGCAAATCATTGTAGAAAAATTGAGCGATTTTTCGGCAAATATGTCAGTAGCACTCTCCCAAAAAGTTGGCGACACATGGCAAATGGTGGCGCGTTTTTATTTTAATGACGTGATACGCACAGACACAAAAGCACTTATCAAAAGCCTAATTACCAAAAACATCACGCCCATCATGCTCACAGGCGACCCCAGTGATAATGCCCTAACAGTCGCCAAAGAGTTGGGCATACAGACCGCTTATCATGGCTTATCCCCAACCGATAAAGTCAATCACATCAAAGAGTTGCAAAAAAATGGACATACTGTCTTGATGGTGGGTGATGGCATCAATGACGCACCTGTACTGGGTGCATCCAACGTGTCGGTGGCAATGGCGGGGGCTAGTGATTTGGCACAGGTGTCGGCTGATGGCGTTCTGTTGGGTGGTAAGTTATTGGTTGTGGATAATGCTTTGGACATTGCTAACAAAACTCGCCACATCATACGCCAAAACTTACGTTGGGCATTTTTTTATAATACAGCTGTTATTGTGCCAGCAGGGCTAGGTTATGTTCCACCGTGGCTTGCTGCCATTGGTATGAGTGTGTCAAGTCTGATTGTGGTGGTGAATGCGATGAGAATTAAGCGAATGTCAACTGTCAAAAATTGAGCGAATTTTATAAAATCGTGGTAAAATTGCCTCACATCAGCACCATTTGATTTCATGAATTTAGCCATTAGCCAAAACCGCCATATCCTATCAATGATAGGCATACCTGTGTGGGCGAACAAAGCGCACACCACAGAATGTGTGCCTGCCATGAGCGACCGTTTGGGACAAAGACCTGCACCCATGATTACTGGCGTGTTGGTGGGTGGTTGTGATGATAATGATTACTATGATAGTGATGATTGTTATGATAGCCATGATAATGATGATGGCTATGACAGTCATGATGAACGCATTGGCAACGTCGCTGATGACATTGCTATCCATGCACCCACCTCTGATATGCCTGATGATGTGGTAATGCCCAAGCAATTGGTGGATAACTCAACCACCCCCCCACAGGTCGCCACCGCCCAACCTAACTCACCCATGACCACACCTATCCCCAAAGTGGACATTCGCTATCATCTTAAAGGTGTGCGATTTGGGCGGTGGGTGTTGGTGGTGGATTTGCAATTTTTGGATACAGATGTGCATTCAGTTTGGCTCTCCTTGTGTGAAGCGTTAGAGCGTCAAGCCCAAGCTGCCAACCTACCTTATCGCACCCATGAGATACGTTATCCGCTGGTCAAGGACGACTATGCCGAACACCAAGATTTTGCACCTGCCAACCAAGCCTGTTTGGGTTTTGTATTGGGGCTTGCCATGCCTGATGTGATGGGCGTGCAAATTGGACTGCTGACCCCACTCACCGAAGGACTGGGCATTAAAAATGCTTATACCTTGACCGATGTTCGCTTACTTGCCAAGCATAGTGAGCAAAAAAGGGCATTTTGGACATTTGTCAATCAATAGCCTAAGCCCAAGATTAACTTGCCTAATCATGACAATTTTTGTTATACTCATCTCTTTTTCCATGACTTTAACAAGGATTTTTTATGAGCGTTCGCCATTTTCTCACCTTACTTGATTTATCCAAAGATGAATTGCAAGCTGTTATTAGCCGTGCCAGTGAACTTAAAAAAATGCAACACGCAGGCGAGATTTATCGCCCCTTTGTCGGTCGTACACTTGCGATGATTTTTGAAAAATCCAGCACTCGTACTCGTGTCTCATTTGAGACTGGTATGGGGCAGTTTGGTGGGCAGGCTTTATTTTTATCGCCCAACGATACCCAGCTTGGACGTGGTGAACCGATTGAGGATTCGGCTCGTGTCATTAGTTCTATGACAGATATTGTCATGATTCGCACTTTTGCTCATCAAAAAGTACAAACCTTTGCCAAATATTCGTCTGTACCTGTCATCAATGCCCTAACTGATGATTATCACCCCTGCCAGCTTTTGGCGGATATGCAAACCTTTGCCGAACATCGTGGCGACATCAAAGGCAAAACGGTAACATGGGTCGGCGATGGTAATAATATGTGTAATTCTTATATTTTGGCAGCCGAGCAGTTTGATTTTCATCTAAATATCGCCACACCAAAAGGCTATGAGCCAAACAGTGAACTGGTGAACAAATATGCCCACCGTTTGACATTGACCAATGACATTTATGAGGCGGTCAAAGGCTCACACCTTGTGGTTACTGATGTGTGGGCAAGCATGGGGCAAGAGGCAGAGCAAAAAAAACGTGAAACAGATTTTGCAGGATTTCAAGTAACCAAGCAACTCCTTGATATGGCGGATAAAGAGGTGCTTTTTATGCATTGTCTGCCCGCTCATCGTGGTGAGGAGATTAGTCATGACCTGCTAGACGACCCTCGTTCGGTGGTGTGGGACGAAGCCGAAAATCGCTTGCATGCCCAAAAAGCCTTGATGGAGTTTTTGTTAAAAGATAAAATCAAACTGTGATGATATCCATCAAAACTATAAATTTGATACGTTTTTGTGGGGGGCGAATACCCCGCGAACAATCGCTAATTTTGTGTCATTTTTAAAGTTCTTTTGGTGTGTGTAAACCGTTCGTAAATAGCGAACGGTTTTTTTACATATTGGCAAATCAATAGCAAATAATTCCACTTATTTTTACATAAAATATACAAAATAATCATAAAGTTACATAATGTTTATATTGATATAAATTGTTGTTGAATTGTATCAGTATGCTTAGTGTGCATGGTTCTTGCAACACCCTAAGCCAATCAACATCTAGGTTTGAGCATTTTTTTGATAACAAAATGCCTAAATTTGGTTGATGGCGGTTGTATGGCAATTATGATATACTGATAATACAAGATTTTGGGGATTTGAGATGATGACATTACAGCGACAAAAGGGCTTTACGATTGTAGAGTTGCTGATTACTGTGGGTATATTGGCGATTTTATCGGCTTTTGCCGTGCCTACTTTTGTAAAAACCATGAACAAAACTAAGTTTAATGGCGAGGTGCGTGCGGTGGTGGAGACTTTTCAAGAGGCTCGCACCAATGCCGTTATCCAAAAAAGAGCCCACACTGTTACTGTTGGGCAAAGTAGTATCCAGTTTACATCTTCACCTGTAAATAATCCAAGTACTCAAATTACATTCAAACATCTTACCATCTCACCAACCCTCAGTGTAAGTTATGATTATATGGGTCGTGTTAATGTGAAAGGTGCAAATAAAGAAACAGAGTTGGGCGGACATTGCTTCACACTCACTCACAAGACAGATGCAACCATCGTTGCTTCTGTGCTAGTACAGTCGGTTGGTAATCCCAATATTTTTAAAAATAGTAATAACTGTCAATAAAAGAGATAAATAATGAAAAATAGCCAACAAGGGGTAGGATTGATAGAGGTGATAGTTGCTTTGGTAATTCTTGCCGTTGCTGTTTTGGGGTTTAGTGCCATGCAGTTGCGTGCAGTGACTACCAGTACCGAAGCTTCTAACAACGTCTACGCCACCAACATTGCCCGAGATTTAGCAGAGCGTCTGCGTGTCAATCGTCAAGGTTTAGAGGCATTGCAAAAAACTAATTTTAATGTAGCTGCTAAGCCACGTGATTGTGGGAAGAATGTATGTAATGCAACACAAATGGCACAGTATGATTTTGACCAAGTGCGTACACGTGCCACCAATTTAGGTATGCAAATGGCTGTGCTCACTTGTGCAGGTTCTACACTAGCTCGTTCGTGTGTCTATGTATCATGGGGTGATACCAATCCTACCAATGGTAATGACAACAACCCTGATGGTGGCATGGATTGCACCAATGGCACAGTTTACAACACCAACGCACAATGCGTCATCATGGAGATTTATAATCGTGTCTAATTATCAAAAAGGCTTTACCATGTTAGAGCTTATCATTTCTATGGCGTTGGGCTTACTTATCATTGCGGCGGCGACTGGTGTGTTTTTGGCGGGTCAGCGTTCTCTTGCGACACAGACAGGTGCGAGTGATTTGCAACAAAATGCCATTTTTGGTATCGCTCAGCTTACCCATGATTTGCGTCATATCAACCTAAATACCACATCAACCACCACCATCAAAATTGATGATCCAGGGGCGGGCATAGTGTTTAGTGATAAAAACTTTGCAGGCATCCAAAATGTACACGTTACTAAAACGGTTGATCCAAGTAAGGTTAATGACAAGGCTGTGTTTGTAGGACTAAATAACGACCAGCTCACCATTCAGTTTAAACCGCATGTAGCAAACTTGTTGCAAAGCTGTGTGGGTACGCCTTTAAAAGCTAATGAAATCAATGTACAGCGTTATTTTATCCAGCCCATGCCACAAGGCAATGGTCGCTTTGGTTTGTACTGTGATGCAAATAATGATACTGATAAGTTTGGCAATCCACGCTTGATGATTCCTGATGTTGAAGCCTTTAAGGTGCGTTTTGGCACAAAAAATGGCAATAATATGCAATATAAAGGCATCGGTACGTTAACTGCTACTGATCAACTTATCTCTATTGAAGTCGGGCTTATCATGCGTTCCACTCACAATCTAGGTTCATCAAATAGTGTTGTTAATGATGAGAAGACCTACCGTATCGCAGGGCAAGAGGTTAAACTTACCGACACATCAGGAACGCCAGCATTTATGCGTGAAGTATTTAGTCAAGTGGTCGCTATTCGTAACAGTTCTGGGGGTTAAGTATGAATATTAAAAATCAACAAGGGGCGACGCTCATCATGGTGCTGATTGTATTGCTACTCATCAGTTCTATTGCTACTATCGCCATGAAAACAGGTATGTTTGGGCTACGTTTATCTACCAACAACCAAGTGGATAGCCTACTTTTAGAAAACAACAACTCAGCTTTGTTTAACCTAGAAGACCCAAGCAAAGTCTCACAACGTCTAGCAACCAACAGCATGTATGGACATTTTTTATCCAATGCCAACGCTGATGATACATTGGTGTTTTGTTACCGTTCTAGTCAAAGTGAGTTTTTTGACATCACTCGTGCCAGTGTGCTTGGCAATAGCAAGTTGGGCAGCCAAGGGTACTGCGGTGAAAGTGATTTCTCGGGCGGTCGTCAAGTGGTGATTTCACAGATTTATATCAGCCGAGCACCAGATAATGATGGTACGCCATTGGCAGGATTGGCGACAGGGGTGAGTATCGGTCAAGGTTCTATTGGTATCACTAAGATGAAGATGAATGCAACATCCATCTCTATCTTGCCAAGTTTTGCCAATAGTGGTATCAAGGATATTGTAGAGTGTCTAGGTTCTACATATACAAAAATTGAAGACTCTGTGAACTGTCTGGGAAGGGCAAAAGTACCTTATAACAGACAAGATGCCCAGTACATGATTGGTACCGATTTCCAGAATGTCAATACTAAACCTGCAACCACACCATAACCAAGAGAGTATAAATGATGAAAAAATTTAATATAAAAACCTTAGCCCTATCATTGTCTGCTGTCATGACTGCTACCACAGTTATGCCACAAGCACAGGCTAGTGATATTGAGATTTATAGAGAAGCAACAGCAGGGGCAACCAGTTTGGTGTTTATGCTTGATATCTCAGGAAGTATGGACGTGGGAAGCGTTGCTGATGATTATTTAACCAATACTGGTCAAGCACTAAACTGGGCAAATGATAGAGGTGTCAGTGGTGCCAAACCAGCTATGAGTGGTAATACCGTCCTTTTTTACTATTGGAGTGAGAGGGGTTTTTCAGGTTATACACGTGATTATAGACGTGTTCTCAAAGCCGAAGGTGATCGGTCGAAGGCAGTTCAAGAGCAGTGCGTGCTAGACAATGGCTATTATAAATGCTACAGCCGTATGTCTCGCCTACAAGATGCGTTTTATCTACTGCTAAATGGTGGTCGTGATCTAAAAGGTGAGGAAATTACCAAACTGTCTGATGATAAAGTGATTGGACTTTCAACATTGGGTGTATATGTTGATAGTGCTGTTGATACAGGTCGTATGGTCGTGCCTGCACGCCGTTTAGATGCTATGGTAAATGGTAAAACTCAACGCCAAATCCTCACCGATGAGATGTCTAAGTTTACAGCACGTACCAACACACCAACTGCTCGTTCATTTGCTGAGGTGGTGGCATATTTTATGGGTACAAATACCACTAATGTGCCATCAAATTACCAAGCAACCGCAACTCAATATTTGTATATTCCAGGTAAAAATGCACGCTATAAGTGTGATAATACTCACCCCACTCGTTGTAATATGATGCCAAGTGGATTGCAACGCATTTTGTATAACACTGATATTATTGGTTCTGGAAGGGATCCTAATGAAAGTAGACTGTCGTGGACTAACTACCCAATCGGCACAACTTCTGCAACGAATGCCTATACGTCTATGCCGGGCTACACCTACGTAATTAAACCAACCAAAGTTTATGGTAGATCTGGATTTCAGTATTCAGATCCCTTAACCAAAAATGGTTCTAACTACGCTTCTCCCCTAGATGGCGATTCTTGTGCTGCACAAGGTGTGTATGTTTTGACAGATGGTGAGCCAACTCAAGATTCTGGTTCGGAGGGTTTGTTTGCCTCTGCATTTGGTGAAAAAATCACCTGCCCAGATACGGGTGATAGTTTGTATTGTGCAATTACTGCTTCTGAAAAATTACTGTCTGGCAATCACAAGAAAAAAGTTCCCATCAAGACAGCGGTGGTTGGCTTTGGTGCAGTATTTACCAAAATTCCATCATATGATGCAGCCCTAACCAAAGAAGAAAACTTAAAAAATGTAGGTGTTACAGGAACTGACGTTACCACCATTGACAACTTGCCTTCAAATGATAAAGAGCAACGCCGTGCGGCTGCTTGGGGTATTGTCGGTGGCGGTGGTTGGTATTCGGGCAGTAGTACCGTCAGCGTCGTAAATAGCGTAAACTCATTCTTGCAGACATTAAACACCGACATTCCTTCAATGGCAACAGGTTCGCCAACCGTGCCAGTGAGTAGTTTGAATAGACAGTCGTTATCAAGTCAAGCCTATTATGCTTCCTTTGCTCCTCAACCTGACAAAACTCAGCAGTTGTGGACAGGTAACATGAACAAATACAACACCATCAATGGCTCACTATATGGTCAAGGCAATCAATCATTATTTCAAACCAGTGGCTTGATTGATCAAACCACGCTTGGTCTGTGGGATAGAGAAATCAATGGTGAAACAGCAAGTGGTGTGTTTGGCAACCTCAAATTACGTACCAATGAACAAAACCAGACTCAGCGTCAAGTCTATACCGAAAGTACTGGCGATAACCGTGCCTTGACCACAGTTACGGTGGATTCATTAAGAAATGGACAAGATAACAATAAGAATTATTGGCTCAACCTGCTAGGTTACAAGGTATCAGAAAATGAGACTGTGGACTTCAATCAGCTCAGTGCCAAGCCAGAACTTCGTCAGCTTGGTGCGACCATGCATTCTAGTCCAATTTTGCTAACCCAGTCAGGTAAGATTAACAGTCAGCTAGAAGAAAGCAACCGAGACGACTATTTGGTTTATGGTAGTACGCAAGGTGTGTTGCATATTGTAGATGCTGATACAGGCGAAGAGAAATTTGCTTTTGTACCACAAAAAATGGTTGAAAAACAAAAACAAGCCTTCTTGCACGAAAGTAACACATCAGGCGGTAAAGAAAAATTGTTTTATGGCATTGATGGTGCGTGGGTGGCTCACACCGAGTATGTCCCACGCCCTGATGATGGTGCATTGACGGTGGGCCTATCCAATCCAAGTGATGCCAATTCAGCAAAAGGTAAACAGTGGATCTATGGCGGTCTGCGTATGGGTGGTAAAAACTACTACAGTCTAGATTTGAGCAGTATTGCCAATACTGCCAAGCAAGGTCAAAATGACGGTCAAATCTCTGGAGCACCTGTACTCAAATTTAACATTGACCCCGAGGCTGGAGCGGTCTATACCTCATCAGGTAAAAAATCCTATCCAGAGCTTACCAAAATGGGTCAAAGCTGGTCCAAGCCATCGTTAGGCTATGTACGTTGGAATGGTGAGCGTAGACTTGTGATGTTTGTCGGTGGTGGCTATGATGTAGGTTATGAACAGTCAGATTATGCACAAACCAACGGCGAGGGTGCAGGCGTGTATATGTTTGATGCCAACACAGGCGACCTACTATGGTGGGCAAGCAACAATGATGTTACAGGCGGTAAAGCAACCAAACACAGTGCCACAGGCGATGATAACGGTAGCTTGCAATACAGTGTGGTCAGCCGTATCAACACCATTGACCGTGATAGTGATGGCTTGATTGATGCCTTGTATTTTGGGGATTTGGCAGGTCAAGGTTTCCGTATTGATCTAAATAACGCCAATAAGATAAATGCTAACGGCAGTGCAGAAGTGCCATTCTCTATTCGTGTGGTCAAGATTTTTGATGAACACAAGAATGATGGTCTAAGCCCACGCTTATACGAAATGCCAAGCATTTCTGTGCAAGAGGCAGAAGGTATTGGTCGTTTTGCGGTGGCGGCGTTTGGCTCTGGTGACAGAAGTTCACCATTGGCGGGTAACTATGAAAGATTGAAGACAAATCTTAATACTGCTGATGACTCTGTTTTTGTGGTGTATGATTATGATTTGGGCAACACGGCGTGGAGAACCATGTCTATGGGCAATCTTTTGACCCATCATGGTAAAGGTGCATTAAAGACAGCTGTTCTTGACAGTAACCTTAAAGGCACTGAACGTGAAGTGAAAGCTGATGGTAAAAATCAAGGCTGGAAATACGCCTATCCTACGGAGAAGAAAGGTCGTTATAAAGCATTTGGTGAACCCTACGCCATCACCAATCTGTTGTTTGTCAATACCTATGACAGAGATGGTGGCGGTCTAAGTGGTGCATGTGGTGCTGGTGTGGTTGGTGTAAGTCAAGCCTATCAGTTCTGTTTACCAACAGGTATCTGTGAGAAGGACGAGCATGGCTATGTACGCAACGAAGAAACACCAGTAGTTTCTTCTAGCACACCGGGCTTGGTAGAGATGACGCTTGGTCTGGGCGAGAAAGGTGTTGGTAATTTGAGTAACATCTCAGCAAACAGTAGTAGTGCAGACAGTTCTGCAAGTTCTAATGTCAAAATTGATTGTTCAAAAACAGAAAATCAATCAAAGCCTGAATGCTTGAATGTAGAAACACCTTCGATTCTTTCACAGTTGCGTTGGTTTGAATCACGTCAAGAGCAAAGCCAAAACTAAGGATTGTCCATGAAAAAATATCAAGGTTTTACCGTGATAGAGTTGTTGATGGTGTTGGTGATTCTCTCCATCATCACCGCTTTTGCTGTGCCAAGTTACCAAGAGTATACACGCAAAAAGGACAGAGCTGTCGCCCAACAAGAAATGCAAAAAATCGCTGCGGATTTGGAGCGTTTTCGTGGCAAAAACTTTACTTATAAAGGGTTTACATTGCCAAACGAAAGTGGAACAGCGCCACAAGCAAATGCACCAGTGGAGCGTACAGTCTCTGTTAATGGTAAAGAGATTTATACGATTAAGGTAACTGATAATGCAGGTGTCAATATCGCCAATGCAAAGGCCGACGGTTTTGCTTGGCGTATCTATGCTGAACGTACAGATCCAGCCGCTCAAGCACTCAATTATGACTTGCTTATGACGAGTGTGGGTGAGCGTTGTATGACGCAGGCAAAAGATACTGTTAAAAAGGGTACTTGTGGTGACAATGAGGTGAATTGGTGATGCAAAAAGGTTTTACAATTATTGAAATCATCATTGTGGTGGGTATTATTGGTGTGATTGCAGCCATTGCAGTGCCATCTTATGATAAATATGTGGTGCGTACCAACCGCACCGCAGTACAAACAGAGATGGTGCGTCTAAGCCAAGAGCTACAACGTTATCAAGTAACAAACCGCAATAGTTTTCAGGGTGCGGACAATAAAATCAAAGGGGTGAAAAACGCCTCCTTTCCAGACGGTACCCCCCATTATACCATTAACATACAGATTCAAGATAATGGTAGAAAGTGGACCATGACAGCAGAACCTGCGTCCGCCAAACAAAATGGCGATGGTAGTGTTGTTCTAAATAGTCGTGGACAAAAGTGCTGGACAAAAGGATCAAGTTGTACTCCGTCAAGTTCAACTGATTGGAAATGACCTTGATAAAAACGACATCTTAGGGTGTCGTTTTTACTTTTGGGCAATCAATACAAAAAATCATCTTTGGTGTTAGATTGTTGCAAAATTTCATCATTTTTTCACTTGCAAAAATCTGCATTTTGGGCGATATTATGCCTTTTAAGGTCTTAGGGGTGTGTGATGTCTGGTTCTTTACAAAAACGCCAACAGGGATTTATGCTCGTTGGTTTTTTGCTGTTAGTGGCGATTATTGTGGGTTTGGTGTTTTTGGCAATGCACGCTTACAAACTTGATGCCGAAGTGGTTGGTAAGTTTGAGACACGCCGTTGGAACATACCTGCCACGGTGTATTCTCGCCCCCTTGAACTGTTGCCACAGATGCCATTGAGTGATAAACATCTCAAAGACTGGCTTCATCGTCTAAATTATAGCGAGACCAACAGCCAAAAAACAGGGACTTATTATAAAGAGGGCAATACTTACACCATTTATGCTCGCAAATTTGATTATGGCGATGGCGACATAGACGAAGCACGTGTGTTGAAAATCACTCTGCGTGATGGGCAAATTGCCAAATTGCAAAGCACCATCGCCCAAAATAAAGCTCGTTTAGAGCCGATAGAGATGGGTCGGATTTATCCTGAAAACAACGAAGATAGAGAAGTCCTAAAAAAAGAAGATGTACCCAAGCCTTTGGTAGATGCACTCATCGCTACCGAAGACCGTTTATTTTATGAACATCATGGCGTATCGGTGCGTGGTATTGCTCGGGCGATTGTATCAAACATCACAGGTGGGGCAAGGCAGGGCGGTTCTACCATCACACAACAACTCATCAAAAACTTTTATCTCAACTCTGACCGCACCCTAAAACGCAAGGCGAACGAGGCACTCATGGCTTTGCTTTTGGAACGTCATTATGCCAAAGACGATATTTTAATTGCTTATCTTAATGAGATTAATTTGGGGCAAAATGGCAATGTGTCGGTCAATGGTTTTGCGGTGGCATCACGATTTTATTTTAACAAACCCTTATCAGAATTGCGACTTGATCAGTATGCACTGCTTGTGGGCATTGCCAAAGGGTCTAGTTATTACAACCCTAGAAAATACCCCGAACGCACCAAAGATAGACGCGATACAGTGCTTCACAATATGCTAGTCATGGGTAAAATCACCCAAGAACAACATGATGAGGCGGTTGCTCATGATATGGATATTGCGGATAAGCCCATGCTTGCCAAACGTCATTTTCCTGATTTTTTTGACGTGGTTAGACGTGATTTAAAAACGTATTATCAAGAAAAAGATTTGATGAGTGCAGGGCTCCGTATCATTTCTACGCTTGATCCAATTGCCCAAACATCTGCCGATAATGCCATGACGGCACAGCTTGCCAAACTCAAAAAGACCAGTAAAGCCACCCAAAACCTACAAGGGGCGTTGGTGAGTGCTGACCCTCAAACAGGGGAGCTTGTGGCGATTGTAGGTAGTGCAGGGGAGTTTACAGGATTTAACCGAGCGGTGGATGCCAAACGCCAAGTGGGTTCGCTTTTAAAACCTGTGATTTATCTGACAGCACTACAATCAGGTAAATACAACCTAGCCAGTGCTGTTAATGATGAACCTGTGGCGTATCCATCAGGGGGCAAATCATGGACGCCAAAAAATTATGGCGGTAAAAGCCATGGCGAAGTGCCACTCATGACTGCCCTTGCCAACTCTTACAACCAGTCGGCGGTCAATGTTGGTATGGATATGGAGCTTAAAAATTTTCATGGGCAATTGCGTCAGTTTGGTATTGAAGCGGAAATTTCACCTTATCCATCGGTGCTTTTGGGGGCGATGGATTTGTCACCCATGAATATGTTGGGTATGTACCAAATCTTTGCTTCTGGGGGTTATCATGCACCCATTCATAGCGTTAGACAAATCATCAGTGAAACAGGGCAAGTGCTAAAACGAACTGATGACGACCGTAAAGTTCAGCGTTTTAAACCAGAACATATGTATCTAATCAACCATGCCATGACCGAAGTTATCAAAAATGGTACAGCCAAAAAAGCCCTATCTTTGGGAGAGCATCTAAACCTAGCGGGCAAGACAGGCACAACCAATGACGCACGAGATGCGTGGTTTGCAGGATATAGTGGCAACTACGTGTCTGTGGTATGGGTTGGGCGTGATGACAACAAGCCCATCGGATTGACGGGCGGTACAGGAGCATTGCCGATTTGGGTGGATTATATGAGTCGGCTCAATCTAACACCCAACCATTTTGAAACACCAGACAAAGTAACGTGGGCGTGGCTAGATAACGGCACAGGACTGCTTTCTAAGGAAGGTTGTCCTAATGCGGTGTATTTGCCTGTGCTGAATGAATTTATGCCACAGCAAGGCACGGATTGCTACTACGAAACCCAAGTGTCAGAATTTCAAAGCCAATCAACACAGGTGGTAGATGGTGATGATGACAGTCAGACTGAGGAAGAGTTTGTCCCAGATGAAGGCGTGCATTATGGCGAGCCTACCGAGTACAGCGAATAACAGTATAATAAAGGTTAAAAATGCGACATACTACCATTACTTTAAAGGCATCTGCCCTGCAAAAAAACCTAAATACCATACGCCAAAACGCCCCAACCGCCAAAGTCATGGCAATGGTAAAAGCCAATGCTTATGGGCATGGTATTGCTTGGGCTTTGCAGGGGTTGTTGGAAGCGGACGCCTATGGTGTAGCAAGTTTTGGAGAGGGTGTGCAAGTTTTTGACATATTATCCAAAATCAACTGTCAAAAATTGTCAGTTAAGCCCATTGTTCTTATTGAAGGAGTGTTTAGTCAAAGTGAATGGTTACAAGCGTTAGACTATAATTTTAGTTGTGTGGTGCATTGCCAAAACCAACTGGATTGGGCATTGGCAAATGTGCCAAAAAATGTCAGTTTTTCACGTACTATTTGGTTAAAATACAACACGGGCATGAACCGTTTGGGGTTTGGCAAAAATGACGTTTTGGCATCTGCCAAATTGCTTATGGATAAAGGTTATAACATCATTTTAACCAGTCATTTTGCTTGTGCAGACGACAGAGAAAATTTAGCAAATGGCTTGCAAATAGAGCGTTTTAATGAGGTGCTTGGTGCTTTAAAAGCCATGCATGCGGATAAAATACAAGGCTCACTTTGTAATTCGGCAGGAATTTTTAACTTTCCTAGTGTTCATTATGATTGGGTGCGAGCGGGGATTGCTCTATATGGTGGTATGGCTGTGGCGGACAAAACCCCAAATCAGCTTGGGTTGCGACCTGTAATGACTTTTACTACACATATTTTTGCCATTCATGAGTTAAATGTGGGTGAGCAGGTGGGTTATGGCGGATTATGGATGGCAGACAAGCCCAGTCGCATTGGTGTGCTAAGTGTGGGCTATGGTGATGGCTATCCTAGAGTGGTACAAAATGCCCATGTTTTTATCACAAAAAACAGTCAGCAGTTTTTAATACCTGTTGTGGGGCGTGTGGCGATGGATATGATGATGATAGACATTACCGATGTGCCTGTGGGGGTGGGCGATGAAGTTGTGTTGTGGGGAGAGGGTTTGCCTGCCTATCAAGTGGCAAATTGGGCAAACACCATTGATTATGAGCTTTTTTGTAAAACTACCGCACGCCCTCTGCGTCAGCTTGCCATGTAGGGTATGTTATGCTAGAATGAACTGATAGGAAATTTGGAGGTGTGTTATGATGTATGTGGTGATGGCGTTGTTGATTGGGCTTGGTATGTTTTTTGTCATCATATACAATGGACTTATTCGCCTCAAAAACCAAGTTGCCAACGGACTATCCCAAATTGACGTTCAGCTAAAACGTCGCCATGACCTAATTCCAAATTTGGTGAACATTGCCAAACGCTATATGATTCACGAGGAACAAGTGTTGGTCGCTATCACAGAAGCTCGTAATATCGCCCAAAGCATGAATGGCGTGAAAGCCAACCTTAGTGATAATGGCGAACTTGCCAAATTAGCCAGTGCCGAAAATACCTTATCAAAAGCTCTCACTGCCTTCTATGCGGTGGTAGAAAACTACCCAGAATTAAAAGCAGACACCACCCTAAAAGAGTTGTCAGACGAAATCAAAAACACCGAAAATCGCATAGGTTTTGCTCGCCAATTTTATAATGACAGTGTGATGTTTTATAACAATCAGCGAGAAATTTTCCCCAATAACATCGTAGCAAATCTGTTTGGGTTTTTTCCCATATCCCAATTAGAATTTACGGACAAATCCAGTATTGGTGTCTCTCCCAATGTATCATTTTGATGATTGCCCAACATGACCACTCATCATCAATTTTTTGAATTACAACGCCATTACAAAAGAAATAGCCTAATGCTTTATTTTTTATTTGTCATGGCGATGATGATTCATGTGGTGGTAGCGTTATTGGTATTTATGGTGGCTTGGTATTTTATTGTTGGGGTTTGGACAGAATTTTTATGGTTTTGGATTGTTTTAATTATTCCTAGTTATTTTATTTTAAATGTTTTATATCAGTATAATAAAATCACCCACAATCACGATTTAATATTAAAGGATATTGAAGTCAAACGCTTATTTATTAATGTGTCTGGTTTGGCAAATTCATCATCTCAAAATGTGATTTGTGTGAATTATATCAAGGAATTTGAACCTAAATATCGCCGATATTATCAATTTGCCGAACAACTTGCCATTGCTTCTAATATCTATTTGCCAAAACTATATGTCATGAATGATAAAGGCATTAATGCTTTTGTGGCAGGATTTGATGATTATGACATGATGCTTGTGGTGAGTGAAGGGGCATTACAATTAGATAATGAAAGCCTATACGGTTTAATCGGTCATGAATATGGACATATATTACATGGCGATGCCAAATTAAATGTCAAAATGTATGTGCTTATGTCAAGTTTGTCATGGCTTTATGATGTGGCTGATAGCTTGGAGTGGATTTCTAAATGGCGACAAAACCCCAAAGTAAAACGCTATTATCTTACCAACGATAAAGGTCAAAAGCGTGAATATGTACAGGTAGTTGGTGTCGGGCGATTGTCTATTGAATTTATTTCATTGATGATTCGCTTGGTGGGTTTTTTGGGTATGGCAAGTGGCGAATGGATAAAACAGCATTTTAACCGCCAGCGTGAATTTTTGGCAGATGCAACTTCTATCCAATTAACCAGAAGTAATGGTGTAACCAAATTATTAAAAATATTACAACAAAATCCTTTTTTAACCAAAAGTAAGAAATGCTATACCACACATTTAAGTTATTTTTTCTTTTTGAACCCACATAATGATTATGCTCTAAGTTGGCGAGAACGGATTGGTGATTTGGGCAATACCCACCCTGACAATCATGAGCGTATTCATGCTTTGTATGCGTCTGATTATGAAGATTTTGCAAAAATGGCGATTGCTCATTTGGACGTAACAAAATTGCAACGCACTTATGATGATATGATGGCTTTGCAGATTAATGATAGCATTTCCCACATTAGTAAGCACCCAACCAATCATTATCCAACTTCATCTAAAATAACTCCCAATGTCATCAAAGACCAGTTGCCCAATATTATCCCAGTTTATGATAAACCAATCATGCACTTACAAGAAAAAGTTCTCAATGATGGATTGGTAGTTGATAATACAGACATCGCTGATAATGTGATTTATCCTAGTCAAGCAAAAGCGGATTATGAATTGGTTAATGTTCAATACATTAGTATTAATCATATAAAAAAACTACATTTGCCATTAATCATCAACCGATTTTTACACAATAATGATGTGGGTAGAGATGATTTGACGCAGTTATTTCAGCTATTTTACGCGGTTATGATTTGCCATGATAAAAATGAATTATGTCTTGATAAACATATTTGTTTTGGTGATGTTTTTTATGAACAAGATGGTCATGATAGAGTGCTGACAATTGACAGGTCATTATTGATGGAAGTGGCAAAAACGGATAGACGTATTGACCATGGATTGTTGTGTGTTATTTATCAAAGAATTTATCAAGATTTATGCGATAAAAATAAACAATCATGGCTGATGGGTGATTTTTATCAGTTATGCCATTATATCAGTTATGGCAATCATCAAAACACCAACAATAATTCATTGGCTACTTTGTGGCAAGGCGTTCATTTGTATGGATTGCTTTCTGTTTTTGATAAAATGTATGATTTTGAGGAGATTTATCAAATGTTATTTGATAAATTAATCATCAAGGCAAAACAGTACTGTATCAATCATAATGAATGGGTGGTGATTTTATTATTAATAAAAATTATCACCAGTCATCAGTACGACCATCATAAAAGTATCCATACTATTTATCGTTATATACGCCTCATCAATTCCCAATTATCAATCCACCAAGATGATTTGGAAAGTATTATAATGATGATTTTTCAATGCAGTGCGGTGGATATCGCATTGTTGTTGTGCCATTATCAAAATGATGACCTAATGATGAATAAAAGATATTTAGATACTTTGCACACTTCTCTATTGGGTAATGGTGTGTTTGATGAATGTGATTATGAGATTATGTCTGTTTTGTATGACAAATGGTGCCCAAATACCAAATTTATTCCTACGTTGTAATGCAGGTGATGATGGTGTTTTTATTTTTGGGTGGTTATTTTAAAAGCCATACAAATCTGTTACAATAACTCACCAAGTTTTTTTTAAGGATACCTCATGAATCGCCTTGCCAATTTTTGTGCTGGTCCTGCCAGTATGCCTACCGAAGTCTTACTAAAAGCCCAAGCCGAGCTACTTGATTGGCGTGGTAAAGGCGTTTCTGTTATGGAAATCAGCCATCGCAGTGCTGACTACATTGAGATTGCCACCAAAGCCGAGCAAGATTTACGCAAATTGATGGGTATTTCAGACGATTATGCGGTGTTGTTTTTACAGGGGGGTGCATCTTTACAATTCTCTGCCATTCCCTTTAACCTGTTAAACGGCGGAACGGCGGATTATCTAAACACAGGTACATGGTCAGAAAAAGCCTACAAAGAAGCCAAACGTTACGAAGCATTGGGGCTTGGCAAAATCAATCTGGTGGCACAAGGCGATGGTAAAGATGTTCCAAACGCTGATGTTTGGCAGTTGTCAGATAATGCATCTTATTTTCATTATTGCCCTAACGAAACCATTCATGGCGTGCAGATTTTTGATACCCCAAAAGTCAATGCCCCCATCGTGGCGGATATGTCCTCTTGTATTTTGTCTGAACCTATCAACGTCAATGATTTTGGATTGATTTATGCAGGGGCTCAAAAAAACATCGGACCTGCGGGCTTGACGCTTGTTATTGTACGTAAGGATTTGATGGAGCAGGCAAGTGCGTGGTGTCCAAATGTCCTAAATTATAAAAATCAAGCCGAAAATGACAGTATGTTAAACACGCCATCAACATTTGCGTGGTATCTGTCAGGTCTTGTGTTTGAGTGGCTCTTGGAAAATGGTGGGGTGGAAAATATTGCCAAAATCAATCGTGCCAAAGCCGAGCTACTGTACCAAGCCATTGATGATTCTAGTTTTTATCATAATGCCGTTAATCCAAAACACCGCTCTATCATGAACGTGCCATTTACGTTGGCTGATAGCGAGCTTGATAAAGTCTTTTTGGAAAAGTCCAAAGAAGCAGGACTGTTAAACCTAAAAGGTCATCGCATTGTGGGTGGTATGAGAGCCAGTATCTATAATGCTGTTACACTCAAACAAGTACAAGCACTCGTTGATTTTATGAAAGATTTTGAAAAATCTTACGCTTGACGTTTGGTATCCAACTGAACAATCCATGATTTTTAGAAGGTAGGGGCGAATTTCGCCCTTACTTTTACAACCGACCAGTCGGTTTTTTTTGGAAAAACCCATGAAAATTATCCCCATTCCTATTTTAAATGATAACTATGTTTGGCTAATCACCCAAGGCAATCATGCCATTGCGGTGGATATTGGCGATGATGAGCCTGTTATTGATTATTTAAAAAAGCACCATCTTGACTTGTCTGCCATCTTAATCACTCATCATCATGATGACCATATCGGCGGTGTGGCAAATGCCAAAATCGCCTATCCCAATGCCCAAATTTATGCCCATGATACCCATTTAAATGCCATTGGTATTATGCCTGATGTGGTGTGTGATGAAAATACCACATTTGAGCTGTTGGGGTTAAAATTTAATGTGTGGCGGACGGCAGGACATACGGACACACATTTGAGCTATTTGTGCAACATTAATCATCAAACTCATGTTTTTTGTGGAGATACATTATTTAGTGGTGGGTGTGGGCGAGTTTTTACAGGAACGGTGAATGAATTATTTGACAGTATGGAACGTTTTGATACATTATCTTTTAATATTTTGCCTGATGATGTTTTATTTTATCCTACACATGAATATACGGTATCTAATCTAAAATTTGGTTTGTCAATATGTGATGATGTGACCAAAAAAGAGATTTTGGTGCATAAAGAGTATGTAGAAAAACATCTAAAAAACAACACGCCATCATTACCAACCAACCTTAAAACAGAGCGTTTGATTAATGTGTTTTTACAAACAGACAATAAAAAAATGATTGATAACATTAAACAAATTTACCCTTTAAAAAATGAGGATAAATTATCAGTGTTTTCGGCACTGCGTGAATTAAAAAATAAATTTTAGACATTGTTGATTAAAGATACTTAAAAATCATAAATGTATTGCTATTAAATAATACCAATTATTAATGAGTTAATTACATGAATATCGTTGCTCTGACCGCCTTATCTTTTGGTATGTCTATGGACGCATTTGCGGCGTCTGTGGTGCGTGGGGCGAGCGTTCATTTATCAGACAATCGTTTATTTCAAGCCTTTAAAATCGGCATTATTTTTGGCATTGTAGAAGCAATTACGCCGATTATTGGTTATTTTTTGGGTGTGTTGGCAAATGATTTGGTGCAAGGATTTGACCATTGGGTGAGTTTTGTATTATTGGGTGGGTTGGGCGTGCATTTGATGTATGAAGCGGTTTTTGGGGTGGACGATGATGGCAAATCCATCAAAAATAACCTTGCCAAAACCATCTTGACCGCCTTTGCTACCAGCATTGATGCGATGATTGTTGGTGTATCGCTTGCCTTTTTAGATGTCAATATTTGGTTAGCAAGCTTGCTGATTGGCATGGCGACCACCACCATGGCGACTTTTGGGGTGTGTTTGGGGGCAAAAATCGGCAAAGAAGTTGGCAACAAAGCCCAAATTTTGGGCGGAGTGGTGCTTATTGGGATTGGGGTTTTTATTCTCATGACACATTTGGCAAGCCATTGATTTGTTGAATTTTAACTTGCTTATGTGATTGACCATCATTCTTTTCCTGTAATTGTTGATCTAAATGCCGACCATAATCCAATGACGACTAACACCCCAAACAATGGTATGTTAAACATCAGCACAAACGCTACCAAGCCCGCCATCAAGGTGAGACCTCCTGCCAATCCCAAAAATACTCTCAATGTTAGATTTTCTAGTGTATGTAGCCACGACCAACCATTGACGGTCAAAAGGTGTAGCACGATTGGTGTGTAAATGATAAGCCACAATAAGGGGTGATATCCTATGATGTTGCCCCGAATACTCTCACCCACCAGTAGGGCGATGAGCGGATACACCACGCTGACAAGGGTAAAAATAAAAACCGCATACCAATGAGTTTGTATGGCAAAGGGGTTGTCATAACGGTTGGCACGCATAAGACTCCACCATAGCCCAAATGCCAAACCATGCACCATAAAATAACTGGGGTCATCATAGAGCTTCATGGTCTCATCGGTCATGACTGGGCTTTTTTGGAGACTGTGATATGCCCCATAAAAGCCACTGGCAAAGATGAGTGGTATAGAGATGTGTAAGTTTTTAAAATACTTCTCATTCACACGGTGCAGGTAACGCTGATAATTAAATTTGTTAGGCGTTACAAACAGTTGCCACCGCCACCGCCAAAAAATCATCATCATGCCCACAAATATCAGTATGGGCAATACATGATGATTGACAATCGTCATCTTATCAAGGGCAAGAGAAGTTCCCCACACCAAATACCAAATTATTGCACCAGCCATCAACACGTCTTTGGTGCTAAATACGCCGTCAAACGTCCATTCTTTGAGTTCTTTGAGTGTTTTGCTGTTGTGAAGTGAAGTATAAAAAAGATAGTCATTCTTTTTATCTAGGGTGGATAGTGCGTTTAAGGCGTGCGTGATTTGGTGTAAATCATACGACAATGCCCCCACTTTTTCAGGATAAAAAGAGTATTTGATAAAACGGTAGGCATGGACATAGGTGTTGGGGTGGCTGTTTTGATAATATTCATAAAATGCTGGGTATTCTGTTTGTAATAACTGTTCAAATTCTTGCGATTTGTCCAAATCAGTACTGGCATAACTGATAAAATTAGCCACAGTTCTTTTATAACGCTCTTGCAAATCGGTCAGATAATGCCATGGATAACGCTCGATTTGCCAAGTGTCCATGATGGTCTGCCAACCAAAGTTGTCAAACACCCAATGATAACTTTGATGATAAATGTTTTCTCGCCACATAAAAAAATGTAACAAATCTTGCTCATATGCCATGCGGTCATCAAGAGGCAGGTTGGGCAGTTGTTCCACTTGCTCGCCAAGCAGGGCAAGTAAGGCTTTATCTTTGTGCTGATGGCTGGTCTCGGCGTTGTCAATGTCGTACCATGCGTTTGTCAAACTTTCATAATCATTATCATCACTCTCATCTGCCACATCGTCATCAGTCCAGTCGCTTGTTTGGTCTTGATGGTTTGCGTGGTTGTCTGTGTGGTCGTTTGGGTCATCGGTTGGTTGAAAATCATCTGTGTCTACACCGACATGACCGTCATCGCTCTCATTGGGCGTGTGTTTTGTGTCATCAACAATCTGATAATGAATGGTAATACCCTGAGCAGGCGAGATATTTTCTACGTCTTTGATGAACTTGGTAAGGTTGTCATTGACGTGATTGACATCATGGGTGTCGTCAGGTTGACCGCCAACATCCGTCTCATCGCTGTGATGGTCATACTCGGTGTGTTTTAAAATATCGTCATTCTCATCATTCTCATCATTCTCATCGTCATTATCATCATCGGCATAATAATAGCGAGTAGCAAGGGCGTGTTCGTACGCTTCACGCAACTTTTTAAAGCCTTCGGGGTTTTTGTCAGGCTTGTTGTGTTTTAGCTGTTTGGCATAGGCTTTTTTGATGGTGCTTTCATCATCGGTGGGTTCTATGCCCAGTATTTGCCATGCGTTCATCGCCAGTCATCTCTGTTTTCAATATTGTCCAAAAATTCGCCAAATTTGACCTGCGAATGGCGGATTTTTTCGCTGTCTTGACCATCTAGTACGTTTTCAAACCATGCCAAAAGTCGCCCAATCTCCTCTCTGTCATGTCCTAGACGTTGTGAATATAGGCGTTCGGCTCGTGCAATGAGGGCTCGACTCTCGATGGTGTCTCTTGGGTGGATTTTTAGGGCGGATAGTTTGTCTTTGGAGGCTTGCAACTCTTTTTCGGTGAGGCGTTTTGCACCATTTTCAATGGTGAGATTGTGCTGTTTGCCTCCTGCATCAATATCCACTTCTAAAAGCCCATTGACATCATAGGAAAAACGCACGTCAATTGATAACTGGGTAGCCTTGCCTTGATATTCTTTGGGGACTTTGACGGTCAGCTCGCCAAGCAAAATATTGTCTTTGACAAGCCGTGCCTCACCTTGATAAATGCCAAATCGTACTTCGGTTTGGTCGTTGTGAACGGGGCTAAAATTTTCCACACGGCTTGTGGGAATGATGGTGTTGCGTTCAATGATGGGTGAAAAAATGCCTGCTCTGCGTTCGTGCTCGTTCACTTGAATGCTTGTTTCCACACCCAAAGAATAAGGTGATACATCGGTCAATACCAGCTCATCTAGGGCGTTGTCTTCTGCAATCAATCCTGCCTGAATGCTTGCCCCGATAGCGATTGCCTCATCTGGATTTAGGGTGGCGGTGGGAAAACGCCCCAAAAGTTTGGCAATCATTTTTTTAAAAAGTGGCATACGAGTTGAGCCGCCCACCAGCACGATTGCGTCCAAATCTCGCACTTTTAGCTCGGCATCTCGCACAGCCTGTTCAATGGGGGCGGTGATTTTAGCGAATAGAGGTTGGCAAAGCTCCTCAAAGTCATCGCTATTAAGTGTATAATCGTACACTTTATTATCAATGCTAAGATGGATTTGGGCGGTATCATGGTCGGATAACATACGTTTGGCACGTTCACTCTCATCATAGAGCATGGCGTGATGAGCTTGCCAAAAGTGGCTTGGCGTACCTTGATTTTCGTGATGGCGGATAAAATCCTTGATGATGACTTCGGTAAAATCCTCACCACCAAGCAAATTATCACCTGCGGACGCTTTGACTTCCATGACCCCTGCAAAAAGTTCAAGCAGGGTTACATCAAATGTCCCACCACCCAAGTCCAATACCAAAAATTTACGCTCATCATCGCTGTCATATTCGTGCAACCCATACGCCATAGAGGCGGCAGTAGGTTCGTTGATGAGGCGTACAACGTTTAAGCCTGCAAGTGTGGCTGATGTTTTGGTGGATTCTCGTTGATGGTCGTTAAAATAGGCAGGAACGGTAATGACAACATCGCTGACTTCTTGCCCCAGATGGGCGATGGCATCTTGTTTTAGGGATTTTAAAATTAGGGCAGATAACTCTTCTGGGCTAAATTTTTGGGTGTGTTTGCCTGCGGTTAGGGTATAAATTTTTTGGCTACCCATAAAGCGTTTAAAGGTGCTAGCGGTAGCGGTAGGGTGGCTGATAAGGCGGTCTTTGGCAGGTTGTCCCACGAGGATTTTTCCGTCATTATCCACACTCACGACCGATGGCGTAAGCACACTCCCCAAGGCGTTGGGGATTAGGGTGGGTTTGCCGTCCTTAAAATAACTCACAAGGCTGTTGGTTGTACCTAAATCAATGCCAATAATCATCTTTTTACTCTTTTATGCCAAAATGGCTTAATTATAGTGATAAAGTTTTAAAATTACCACAAAATTTATGCGGTGCTTGGTATTTAAATGTAAGTGATGTAAAAAACGTATGATTTTTTAAAACTATTCATCCACTCGCACACAGACCAAATTATCGTGCCTGTCTTTTTCTACCAATTTACAATCAGGCACCAGCGACTGATACACCGCCAACGTTTCGGCTGTCATTTGGTCAATGGTGTATTCATGGGTCATGGCAGGACGAAAAGCATTTTTTAGGTGGGATTTGATGGTTTTGCACAAGGCGATGGCAGTTTCTTCTTTGATGATGCCCTGTGGATAGGTGGCTTTTAAAATATCAGCAAACGCCCCCCTTGCCCAGCCAATGACAGGTGTGCCTAGATGTATGGCTTGAATGGCAGTAATGCCAATGCTTTCAGGGTGGCTTGCTAAGGCAAGTACCACATTGGCAGAGGAGAGCCATTCCCTCATGTCGGGCGGTCGCCTACCGATAAAAGTTACCTTATCTTGGAGATTTAGAGCGTGCAGACGCTGGATAAAATCTTCGTGGGCGACATCTTGGGGTGCAAGTGGGTCGTTGTCTTCGGCGATGATGGCATGAATGTTTGGGAATTGTTCTTGGAGATTGCCCAAAATGTCAATGAGCCACTCTTGTCCATACTCTGCCCCCACAGGCGTGGGGAACATCAGCCATTTTTTGTGTTCAAGTTCTGGATATTGTGCAAATACGTTGTGTAGCCAATAGACAGATGAATGATGGCGATAGGGGTATTTGCGTACATCTATGCCTCGTTTGATGCAGGTGATTTGAAAGGGGAATTCATCAATATCCAACTCTTCTTTTTTTTCGGCCAATTTGTCAATGAGGTAGGCGTGTATGCTTTTTGATGCTGTAATGATAATGTCGGCATTAAATAATGCTTTGGCATAGGAATTGAGTTGATAAAAGCCATACATGGTGGCCACTATCTTGGGGCGAGATGATTTGGGATAGGGTCGTAATGCCCAATGTAGTACCCACGCAGGCGTGCGAGAATGTACATGAATCACGTTGGGCTTGTAATCATCAATCAATGTTCGTAAACGAAAAACGTGCCGTAATGACCACCATGACTTTTTTGGCATAATCATTTGATGATAAATCGTGCCATCACGCACAAGGCGAGTAACCAGTTCGTCATCAGGGTGGGCTGAACCGATAACCATGCTTTCATGACCTGCTTTGGCAAGAGCATGAGTAATGGCATAAATCCCTCGCTCGGCTTCATCATGTTTGAGCGATGAGGATAGGTGCATGACTTTCATTATAAAATATCAAGTAAGGTTTGAGCGTGTTCTTTGGATTTGATGTTGCGAAAACTTGCCGTCATGATGCCATTTTTATCAAATACAAAAGTTGAACGCACCACACCCAGATGAGTTTTTCCGTACATCATTTTTTCTTGGATAACGCCAAAATGCTGGCATAGCTTTTCATCGGTATCGCTAATGAGTCCAATGCTTAGTTCTTTTTTACAAATAAAATTATGGTGCGATTTGATGCTATCACGAGATACGCCAAGTATGGTGTAGCCTTTTTGGGCAAATTTATCTGCCAGTGCTGTAAAGTCGGTGGCTTGCACCGTGCAACCTGCCGTACTGTCTTTGGGATAAAAATATAAAATCAAACCACTATTGTGCTGTTTGATAAAATCATTAAGGCTGATGGTTTGGTGAGTTGGTTCGTTACCTGTGTTTTGTACTAATGCAACTTCAAAGGTGGGTAGGGTGATATTTTCGTGAGAGTTTTTCATAAAAAGTTGTGATTAAAATGGTGTATTTTACTAAAAAAAAATATAAATTGCCATAAAATTGGCATAAAGATGAATTAACTTGATGATTATCATGTGTTATTTACGAAGTTTTGTATAAAAACTTTCGTTAAAAATTTGTAAAAATTGTATCAATACGGTAAAATTACTCGCTAATTTTTTTAGCAACTTTTAAGGCGTTTTATGTCTTTGCTTTCTTTTTTTGATATTGCTGAACGTGGTTCTACAATACGCCAAGAAATCATCGCAGGTTTGACCACCTTTTTGGCAATGGTGTATTCGGTGATTGTTGTGCCAGGTATGCTTGCCGATGCAGGTTTCCCTGCTGAGTCGGTGTATATCGCTACCTGTCTTGTGGCGGGATTTGGCTCTATTTTGATTGGTGTGTTTGCCAATGTGCCAATGGCGATTGGCTGTGCCATCAGTCTGACGGCGTTTACTGCATTTAGTTTGGTTATCGGTCAAAAAATCGCCATTCCTGTTGCTCTGGGGGCGATTTTTTTAATGGGGGTTGTTTTTACTTTTATCTCCATCACAGGGGTGCGAGCGTGGATTTTAAAAAACCTACCAAGCTCTATTGCTCATGGGGCGGGGATTGGTATTGGGTTGTTTTTGCTTCTTATTGCTACCAATGGCGTGGGTTTGGTTGTCAAAAATGATGCAGGTTTGCCTGTAAAAATGGGTGAATTCATGTCATTTGGTGTCATCATGTCATTACTTGGTTTGGCAAGCATTATCGGACTTGAAAAGAAGGGTGTTAAAGGCAGTATTTTGTGGGTGATTATCGCCATTACTATTTTGGGGTTGATGTTTGACCCCAATGTTAAGTTTGGTGGTTCTATTTTTAAATTACCTACCATTTCTGGCGAATCACAATTTTTTAACCTAGATATTATGAGTGCGTTGAATGCTACTGTATTGCCTGTGGTGTTTGCCCTTGTAATGACGGCAGTTTTTGATGCCACAGGTACAATCCGTGCGGTGGCAGGGCAGGCGGGTCTGATTGATAAAGAAGGTCAGATTGTCGGTGGTGGCAAGGCTTTGACAGCTGATTCGGTGTCATCACTCATGTCTGGTGTGTTTGGCACAGCTCCTGCGGCGGTGTATATTGAGTCGGCAGCAGGGACAGCAGTCGGTGGCAAAACAGGTCTGACGGCGGTGGTTGTGGGCGGGCTTTTTTTGCTCATGTTGTTTTTTCAGCCATTGGCATTTTTAGTGCCAAGTTACGCAACCGCTCCTGCCTTGATGTATGTAGGTCTGCTCATGCTAAGCAATGTCTCAAAGCTGGATTTTGAGGATTTTGTGGGGGCGATGAGTGGGCTAATTTGTGCGGTATTTATCGTGCTGACCGCCAATATCGTTACTGGTATCATGCTAGGTTTTGCGTCTTTGGTGCTGGGTCGGGTGATTTCTGGCGAGTTTAAAAAACTAAACATCGGCACAATCATTATCGCACTGGCGTTGGTGGCATTTTATGCGTTGGGTTATGCGATTTAAATTAGACTGATGATAAAAACCACTTGCCCGATATATTGGCAAGTGGTTTTTTTGGATTGTGGTTGTTGAATTAATTGAGTAGCGTGCCAAAATTGGGGCAACTGGATATTTTTTGATTGAAGACAGCGATATCACGCCCCATTTTATCTTTAAAGACAAATTCAAAATTGACACCGTCCATTTGTAAAACTCGGGCAAATAATTTGGTATCGCTTTCACCAACTGCTTTTGATACTATCTTGTCAAGTTCGGGAATTTGGCGACATACTTCTTCGGTCATTTGTTTATCAAATCCTTTTAAGCCATCTTTTGGAATGTCTTCTTTGACGATTTCGTTAAACTGAAAGCTAAAAGTAATCTTGGGGTATTGGTTGTTAATGGTAAGTTTGCCACCCATAGGACCGCTCATTTGGTTCATGCCATCACTGCTGTAATCGTGTGATTTTAGGCTTTGGCGGATTTTTTCCATTTTCTTTTCTGGACTGCTACATGCAATCAAAGCAAACGTTGGAGCAACAGTAAGACAGGCGATGACAATAAATTTTTTCATTCATTCCCTCAATCGGTTAAATTAATAACAAAAACAAATATTTTTGCAAAATTATACACAAAAGATAACATTATTGCAATATTTAAATGGGCGTTATAGTAAAAACAAACAAAGATTTTTTGTTCGTGTGAATTAAGTATATTTGTGGTGTTTTTTAAAATCTATGATTATCTAATTATGCGATAAATCATCAGTAAAGAACAATTATTATCACCAGTTAAAATAGATATGTCAATGATTTATGGCACGCTGTATATCTTAGCGATTGTCGCACTGGTATGTTTTATAGTAAAAGCGATGTGTTTTTTGTCTGCAATATATTTGTTTGGTTTTTTATTGGGGTTTTTAACGATAATTTTAGACCAAAAATAATCAAACGTCAATTAAAAGAGTTGGAAACTTTAAAGAGTACAACACCATTTACCATTCTAGATAAGGACAAATTAGAAGTTTATGACTATAAAGGTGCTGTGGTAAGACGTTTTAAAACTACAAACATCAAGTTTTTTGTTTTTGGGAGAAATCGTATGGTCATGGATATGGCAGTGTGGGGTTTAAAATTACTTGTAAAGATGGTTTATTGAATGGTTTTATTTATGACATCACAAAGGAAGAGAAATGGACTACGCCTTTTATTTGGAATATGATGGGGATTTGTATTATGTGGGTGGCTATTTTTGGATTATTGGTAATATGATTGATATGTTAAATAAAGACCCCAATGCTAAGCATTTTGCATTTAGACGTAAAAATTACATCAATCAAAGAAATTGGGACAATCCATGATTCATGGATTGGGGTGGTTACAGATTACCACCCTTTATCATTACCTATCCATCGCTTCAATAAGCCCAAGCAAATAATCTCTCATGACAGGCAAATCATCTGCCTTGACCTCACCAAGCCACGCTCCGTCCACCGCATGACGCACGACCGTGAGACGTATGTCGTCATCGGTGCTGGTGTGGACGGTGAGTTTTTGGGCAAGCCAGTTTGCCCATAGGGCGTGCATTTGGCTATCTGCCGTCATGGATCGGATTAGCCCTGCCCAGTCGCTTGTCAGTCCAATGTCGGCATTATCAAAAAATACCGTAACATAAGCTCGTGTAAACGCCCCAAATTCGTTGTCCATATGTGCCATAATGGCGGTGTTTACCTGAGCGATAAACAGCTCAAACACACTCATCATCAGCTCATCTTTGTTTTTAAAATGATGAAATAATCCGCCTTTGCTCACCCCTGCCATGTCAGCGACTTTTTGTAAAGACAGATTGGCAATACCATCTCTTAGCATGATGTCTTTGGCACACAAAATCAGACTGTGGCGGAGCAATTCTGGGTTGTTTTTGCGTTTTTTGGGAATGGTGTCATCAAATAAGTCTTGGGTCATGGATTGCATTACCTAATATATTAAAATAAAAACCGACCAGTCGGTATTTTTATTTTAACAGAAAATGATAAAAATACAAGGAAAATTTGTGGGTGTGTTGATGAAATTTTATCACATAAAATCACACGACAAATTGAAAAAATTCTCATCTTGTGGTTTAATGGTGCGTTTCAACTAATGATGATTTTGGGTGGTCATTTTACATGGCATTGACATTCTCCAACACAAAACCACGCTGGATAGTTTTTTTGATGCGTCTGGTCATCGTCTTGGCGGTGGCGGTGGTGTTGGTGCTGTTGTCGCTTCTTTATGCCATGAACACGCAGACAGGGACAGCGTTTTTGCTAGACAAGGTTAGCACTCAAATCGGGGCGAATTTGAATTATTCAGATGGCACGCTCCGTGAGGGTGTGTGGGTGTCTAATTTTCAGCTCAAACCCACTGATGATATTGAGATTAAGATTGACCGTGCTTTTATTAAATTGGGCTGGCGGTCTCTTTTTGCCAAACAAGTGCATTTGGTGGATAGTGAGCTTGGTACACTTGACATCATCAACCATAAAGCTCCGACAGGTGAGCCGTTTGATTATATGACGGTGGATTTGCCCTTTACCTTAAAAGTGGATAATTCTACCGTACAAACCATTGCCTTTCACCAAAAAGACCAAAAAACCTTCCATTTAAGAGATGGGCATATCCAGTCTGCCACATGGTCTGGCACACGCATAAACACCCAAGGTACATCAATCAGCTATGAACGTGATGTTGTTGTCAATAATGCCACAGGCTTTATTGATTTGTCAGATAGCTATCCCTTAGATGTGCGAGCAGACATTAATGTCAAGGCATTAGACGATGTTTATTTTGACACGCTCTACACCCATGCTACAGGCTCTTTAAAACGCACGGTTGGCAAAGTGGTCTCCGCCTACAACGGTTATGACGTGCGTGGCGAGTTTAGCGTGCAGGGGCTAGATGATAATGTACCTTTTTCTGCCAAGCTCTATGTGGACGACATGGTGCTACCCTACGCCGAAGAGCAACAGATTCATTTTACAGACGGAGTGATTACTGCCGAAGGGGTTATTGATGAGATTGAAATTCGTTTAAACAGCGATTTGACTGCCAAAGACATTCCATCAGGGCGTTATCATGGGCGAGGGGTTATCACGCCAACCAAAGGCATGGATATTCCCTTTTTAAAAGCAAACACCCCAAGCGGTGTACTGACCGCCAAAGGAAGTATGGATTGGCAACACGAATTTAAACTTCATGCCGACGTCAAGGGCGACAGTTATCAAATTCGTGATGTGTTACCGATTGAGTACCAAGATTATCAGGCTTATTTGCCAAAAACACTCACAGGCACGTTGGGGGTGGATTATGATTATTTGGACAAAGACAGCAATGAAACTCGCCTACAATTTAACCTAGCCCAACAAGACGGCGAGCAGGTCAATGTTCGCCTTGCTCAGTCCCAAGACAATCCCAATGCTGATTGGCACATTCATGCCGATTGGCAACATTTGTACCGTACCAACGTACCAAGCCTAGACAACATTCACTCCAAACGTGGTAATGTTCACATTCGCCTAGCCGAAGGGCGGACTTTTGTGGAGGGTAGGGCAGATATTGACAAATTGTCTGTTGCTCCAAAGGGTGATTACATCATCAAAGCCAATATTGAAAAAGGCGAACGCATTCATCTTGATGATTTTAAATATCAAGGGGTTATGGGTGATTTGGCAGGTCATGGTCGGATTGACTTGGCAACCAAACAAGCCCCATTAACATGGCAATTTGACCTAAATACCCAAAAACTTGTTCCCAACGCCTATTTTGATACGCCAAACAAAACACCCATTCATACACTATCAGGCAGATTGGTGGCTATGGGGCGACTGCGTGAGGGCGAAAATGGCACAACGCACGATTTTGACATTACTGATAGCGATTTGGTGGCGACCTTAGATGACAAAAAACAACTTGCCCTAGATGGCAAGGGTGGTGGCGTGGTGCTATTAAATGGTTCAGACGTGCGTCATTTTAAGGCATATTTTGATGGGGCAATAAACCAAGACTTTATCAAGCTGGGCAAAAGTAATCTTAATGTCGTGGCACAGGGCAACCTAGATGCGATAACTATTGATAAGTTAAATCTAAATAATGACAAACTGGGTACACTCTCCGCCACAGGCAAACTGGGGCTAACCAAAGGCATTGCTTGGGGTGTGAATGCTCATTTGGACAAGGTGGATACGTCTGTCATTTCGCCTGATTTTAAAGCAGTCATCACAGGCAAGCTCGCCAGTCAAGGGGCGTATGGTGATAAGTTGGACAGCATTCAAGCCAGCTTTGATGGACAAGTTCAAAATGACAAAATCCCACAAGGTAGACTTAATTTTGATGTGCTTGGCAAGGGCAATGTCATTGATATTAAACGTCTAAGCCACACAGGGCAGGCAGGTAGCCTAAACGCCACAGGTAAGGTGGATATTGATAAGCGTGCATGGGACATAAAAGCTGGCATGACGCAGTTTGATATGGGTCAGTTTGTGCGTGGTGTTGATAGTAAGTTGACAGGTCAATTGGCAAGTAAAGGACATTGGAAAGACACCCAAGCCATAGACATAAGCGGACTTGATGTGCATGGGACGCTAAATGGTCAGCCCTTGACTGCTAAGGGGTCTTTGTCAGTGCTTTTGGATTTGCCTAAAAATTTAGATAATTATGTAGCACGCCTAAAACAAACTGCCCACACCCCCAAATCACCCAACGAACTGATTGATTTGCAAAAACAGCTTCATGCCCATGCCTACCAAACCAGACAAATCATCAAGCACATGACAGCAAACGATTTGTCAGTACAATTGGGCGATAACACCCTTGCCATGAATGGTGATAAAGGTAGGCTGACTACTACCGTCAGTGTGCAGGATTTGGGACAAATTGTGCCGTCTGCCAGTGGGCGGATAGTTGGTGGCATGGTGCTGGCTGACGACAGACAAGCCTTGCCCACACTCTATGTAGATTTAGATGTTAATGATGTACGCACCAAAGACGTCATTGTTCAGCGTGTGGATGTACTGGGTAAGGTGGTTAATCTGGGTAATCTGCCCAGTCAGCTTGCCATTGAGGTGGATAACATCATTGCATTGGGGCGAGTGGTGAAGTCGGCAAGGCTGGATTTTAAAGGCACACAAGAGAGTCATACTGCCAGTTTTGCAACCAAAAATGCTGACCTTGAAATGTCCGCCCATGTCAAAGGTGGGTTTAATGGCAAAACCATGCAATATCAAGGTGTACTGGGGCAGGGGCAAGTTGTTAGTAAATTTGGACAAATTCGCCAAACTCAGCCAGCCGAGTTTTCTTATACTGTTAAAAATAACCACATCAAAATCGCTCCCCATTGTTGGCAAACCACCAAAGATGCACGTACAGGCTCGCTTTGTTTACAAGATATGCTTAGTTATCATGATGCAGGGGCAAACATCAACCTTGTTGTACAAAACCTAGATACCAGCGTGCTATCTCCTGCCTTGCCAAGCGATATGCGGTGGCGGTCGGTGCTAAACGGTAAGGTGCAAGCCAGTTGGCAACAGGGCAAAAGCCCGCTCATCAATGCAGTACTGTATTCAGATAATGGGCGAGTGGGCATAAGCCAAGAAGGTGGCTATGTAGAGATGCCTTATGAGCGAGTGTCAGTGATTGCCAAAAGCGTGCCTGCTGGACTCAAAATCCGTACAGACATTGCAGGGACGATTGGGACAGGCTATGCTGATGTGGTGATAGACCCTTATAAAACCAACAAACCCATATCGGGTGCTATGGCAATAGAAGGGGTAGATTTGGCGGTGGTGCAACCATTTTTCCCTGATTTACAAACGTTGGCAGGCATGGTGGACATCGCGGGGGCAGTGGGTGGTACGCTCACCAAACCACTATTTTTTGGGACGGCTGAGTTAAAACGTGGACAGCTTGCGGTGGCAGGCGTGCCATTGATGTTATCTGGCATTCAAGCTGACATGGATATACAAGGTGATTATGCCAAGTTAAAGGGTGGTTTTTGGGCAGGCGAAGGGCGTGGTAAACTTACAGGACAAATTGATTGGAAAAATAGCATACAAGCACAGCTTGGTATTATGGGTGAGCATTTGACGATTGATAGTCCGCCTTTGTTGATGGCAGAGTTTAGCCCTGATATTGAAATTTTGGTTAAACCAACCGAGCAGTATGTGAATGTCAAAGGCGTGATTTCTGTACCAAATGCTACCATTCGTCCGCCAGAGACGACTGAAACTATCGTGAGTCAATCAGGTGATGTTACGGTGATTGACCGCCGTAAAGTGGCGAATGTCAATGAGATTTTGGCAACGGTCAAACCGTGGAGCATTAACGCTGATATTGGGCTTGATTTGGGTGATAATGTGGTGTTTCGTGGTTTTGGGGCAAAATTACCACTGGCAGGGGCGTTGCATTTGACTCAATCAGGACAAGACTCCATGAAAGCTCGTGGTGTGGTACAGGTTGCCAAGCGTGCTACCATTGACGGTATTGGGCAAAATTTAGAACTCAACTACGCCCAAATCCGCTTTAATGGCGACATGCTAAATCCACACCTATCTATTGAAGCTGAAAAACAAATTGAGGGACAAACGGTGGGTGTGCGTGTCAAAGGCACGGCAAACAAACCTGATATTAGTGTATTTAACAGTGCAGGGCTGACCGAACAACAGGCGATGAATGCCATCATCACAGGACGTATCAGTGAAGCCAATGATGCTCAGGTTTCTGAGCAGAGTTTTCGCTCCCAAGTGACCAACAATCTTGCAGCGGCAGGGCTCAACTTGGGTCTGTCTGGTACTAGAAATATTACCAACCAAATCGGCAATGCACTAGGCTTGGAAAATTTGACAGTTGATGCACAGGGTAACTCACATGACACAAGTCTCAACATTACAGGCTATATCAGTCCCGATTTGTACATTCGCTATGGTGTGGGTGTATTTAATGCCAAAACTCAGCTTTCCATGCGATATCAACTTACTCGCCGTGTCTATGTAGAAGCAACCAAAGCCACTGAAAATATGGTGGATGTGATTTATCGGTGGAAGTTTTAATATCTCATCAACCTTAATTCCGTCATCTAATCACATGGTAGCAAAGTGCGTAACAGACCACCATAAACTCAAACCTAAAAATCGTGTGTTATACGCATTTATGATAATTTAACCTCAACAGCCAAAACCGTTCGCTCCAAAGCCCAGTTGTGGGGTTTTTTTATGGTTTGACTTTTCTTGCCACGAATAAAAACTGATGTGATGTATTTTGGGTTTGATTGGTCATATATCCAAAAATTTTTTTTTGGTATGATGTACGACATTTACCAAAACAAAAAGCACCTAAACAGGTGCTTTTTGGTTGGGGTGGTCATCAACTATTTCGTCAAAATGAGACGATTATTGCGGGTTAAACGTAAACGATATTCCTCACCTTGATGCTCAATACGAACTTCCTTGGTCAGAGCAAACAAGTTTTGAGAGTGTAGTGTAGGCAAGCGAGTGGCCTCACGGTTACTAAAATAACGAGCGATAGTTGTAGTCATGGCGATATTCCTTCTAGGTGGGTTGCGGGTATTTTCCCGAGCCACAATGGCTAAACTTAAACATAAATACTAAGTTTCATTCTCAGTATTGAATGATATTTGATTTTAAATGGTATCAATTATCATTTGATGTTATGATAACAGAAAATTTTAAGATTGCAAATATAAATTGTAAAATTTGACAAAATTCACCATTTTTTAGATAAAAGGTATGTATATGGGTATAAAAGGTAATCATGTGAACACAGTCATTCCTGTGGCAGTGGCAGTTCTTCGCTATGGCGAACTTTTGTTGTTGGCGACACGGCTAGACCACCAGCATCAGGGCGGTAAATTAGAATTTGTGGGTGGCAAGATTGAGCAAGGCGAAACCCCCAATCATGCCCTAATCCGAGAAGTAAACGAGGAGCTTGGGCTTGACATCAAAGATAATGTCATGACGAAACTTGGTAGGATTAATCATGATTATGGCGATAAAATCGTGCAGTTATTCGTGTACCAAATCTGGCTTACTGATGAGCAATACCTTGATTTTAAGGATAAAAACATGGGTAATGACGGTCAGCATATCGGTTTTTATGAAAAAGAGATTTTAAACCAAACAGAGCGTTTTCCCACTGCCAATGCCCCCATTCTAAACTGGCTTGCCCTGCCATCTGCCATTGTTATCAGTCATGCGTTGAGCGTATTTAAAAAACAAACCGACTGGTTGGATTGTTACTTATCTTTATCCAAAGATTGTACTCTCATTGTGCGTACACAAGCAGACCATCAAATCAATGCTGAGCTTATCAATGCCTTATCATCGCAAAGAGGGGATTTAAGGTTGATTGTACCCTTGCAGGACATCACTAACAGTCCTAACATCATGGCGGTGCGACTAACGCAAAATGAACTTATGGAGCTAGATTTGTCATCTGATGAGCTACCAAAACTACCTATCATTATCAGTTGTCATGATGTGATTAGCATTCAAAAAGCCAACTTACTGGCAAATACTCACCCTGTCATGGCGATATTGCTATCCCCTGTCAAAGCCACCGCCACACACCCAGATACTCCCCATTTGGGTTGGGAGAATTTTGCCAAACTTGCACAATTCTCAGACGTACCTGTCATTGCATTGGGTGGGCTTAGCCCATCTGATATAGAGATGGCATACCAACATGGGGCAGTAGCAGTGGCAGGGATACGGGGTTTTATAAAATAAATTTTATTATTTTAAAATAAAATACTACCATTTTATAATTAAATAATAGTTGCCAAGCCAACTTTTTTGTTCTAAAATCTCAAAAATTTTGGAATATACTTGATATAATCGTTGTGGGGCGAATATGAGATTGGCGGTGATATTGCCTATATATAATGCACAACAATATTTGGCAACCTGTTTGGATTCATTACTTAGTCAAACATTTGAAGATTTTTGTATTTTGGCGGTTAATGATGCTTCTAGCGATAATTCTGGGCAGATTTTAGAGGATTATGCCAAAAAAGACCAACGATTGCGAGCATATCATTTTGATAACAATCAAGGCGAACCAATTGCCACCCAGTTTGCCATACAATTAACCAACATGATGAAAGTTGATTATGTGGCACGCATGGATGCTGATGATGTTTGTTTGCCTCATCGTTTTGAAAAACAAATTGAATATTTGGATAAACATACCAATATTGATGTATTGGGTTCAAATATGTATTGCTTTACTGATGGGCAAACTGATGAAGGGTATCATACCGACATTCCATTGGTAGATGAAGATATTAAAGTCAACCTCTCACGAGCGGTTGCTAATATTCTAAACCCAACTGCCATGTATCGACAAAGTCGCATAAAATCACTAAATATTCATTATAATCAACAACCAACCGCTTGTGATTATGGTTTTTGGGTAAATTGTGCAATTGGTGGAGCAACTTTTGCTAATTTATCAGAATCTCTTGTATTATATCGTTTACACCCACAACAAACAAGCAATAAAGTTGCATGGATAAAACAATCATCTTTGTTATTTTTAGAAAAATACATGACAGCATTATTTCCCAATTTATCCAAAGATGAAATTCATGGACTGTCAATCATTAACAATGGCAATGGTGAAATTCACCTAAATAAAAACCAAGTCGAATACGCTATTTTGGCTTATGAAAAAATAAAAGATACCAATCAAAGCGTATTGGGTGAAAATAGAGTATTGTTATTAGAGCGTTTGTCTCAAAAAATTCAAACATTAAAAGAAGTGGTCAATCAACATTGATTAAATTTGAGTTAGTTTTATTACATGTTGAGTAGTAACTGTTATTTGTTTAACCTAAAAGGAAAAAGTTATGAGTATCTATCAAACCCACCTTGCCAAACGACAAGCAAACGAACAAACCGCCACCCAATTGCTTGTTGCCCTTGCCAAATTAACCGCCCAAAATGTAACGGTGCTGTTTTTTGGTGAAAAAGTTGCCTTGTCGGTATCGGATATTTTGGCAAAGCACGACAAGGCAGGGATTGATGTGGCTGATAGCTTGGCATTGGCAGATGGACTAGATATTGCCAATACGACATTGGACTTGGGTCAGGCAATCAAGGCAGGCAAAAAGGCAAGCGACTTTGTCAGCGGTCAAGAAATCCCTGCTACCGATGTGGTATTGTATGGTTTTGGGCGTATCGGACGGATTTTGGCACGCCTGTTGATGAGTCGCCCTGCTTCTGATAAGGGCTTGCAATTAAAGGCGATTGTGGTGCGTCCTGCTGGCGATGGCGACCTTGATAAGCGTGGTTCGCTCTTGGAGCGAGACAGCGTACACGGCTGGTTTGATGGGGCGGTACAGATTGACAATGACAATGGTGGGATTGTGGTCAATGGGCGTTTTATTAAATTTATTTATGCTTCCGACCCATCAGAGATTGACTATACTGCCTATGGCATTGACAATGCTATTGTGATTGATAATACAGGCAAATGGAAAGATGAAGCTGGTCTTTCCAAGCATTTGGCAAGCAAAGGCGTTAAAAAAGTCTTGCTGACCGCCCCTGCCAAAGGCGAAATTAAAAATGTCGTCTATGGTGTAAACCACGATACCATTGGCAATGATAGCATTGTTTCGGCAGCAAGCTGTACTACCAATGCCATTACGCCAGCACTTAAAGTCCTACACGATACCTATGGCATCATAAACGGTCATATGGAAACCGTACACGCCTTTACCAATGACCAAAACTTGGTGGACAATCATCACAAATCCGACCGCCGTGGACGGGCTGCCCCCCTAAATATGGTAATGACTTCTACAGGGGCGGCTTCTGCGGTATCAAAAGCCATTCCAGAACTTAAAGGCAAATTGACAGGCAATGCCATTCGGGTGCCAACGCCCAATGTTTCGCTTGCGATTTTGAATTTGAACTTTGAAAAGGCGGTGGGGTCAAAAGATGAGCTAAATGCCTTTATGAAGAGTAAGTCAGAAAGCCTTGAATGGCAAGAGCAAATTGACTATTCAGACAGTCCTGAAGCCGTTTCTACCGATTTTGTGGGGTCGCAAAAAGTGGCGATTTTTGATGCTAAGGCAACAATTGCACAAGACAGTCGTGCAACTTTGTATATTTGGTATGATAATGAAATGGGCTATAGCACGCAAGTGATTCGTGTGGCAGAAACGATGGCAACAAATGGCTAGTACCAACACTCAAAAAAACCGAACGATATGTTCGGTTTTTTTGTTTATTAGCCAAAAGCAGGCATTCGTTTTGGAATGGCACTTAAAAATTCTTGACGGGCATGATTATCATCGCTTAGTTTGCCAAGCGTACTCATCGTACGGGTGGTGGATTGTTGTTTGCCCACACCACGCATCATCATGCACATATGGCTTGCGTCCATGACCACCGCCACACCATGGCAATCGGTCAGCTCTTGAATGGCAAGGGCGATTTGTTTGGTGAGGTTTTCTTGGATTTGTAGTCGGCGGGCGTACATATCCACAATGCGTGCGACTTTGGAGAGTCCTAGTACTTTGCCATTGGGTAAATATCCTACATGAGCCACCCCATAAAAAGGAAGCATGTGATGCTCGCACAGTGAATAAAACTCAATGTTTTGCACAAGTACCAACTCAGGGTTGTCTGATTCAAATACTGCATCATTGGCGACAACTTCTAGGCTTTGGTGATAGCCTTGTGTCAGATAACTAAATGCCTTTGATGCACGCATGGGAGTATCTAATAGACCGTCTCGGTTGAGATCTTCGCCACAACCTTCGATGATTTTGGCATAGTGGCTGGCAAGGGCTTCGTGGTCAGGAACAAAAGTATAATTTGACATAACAATCACAATCGCAAATAAATGTATAGCTTAACGCAATTTTGGATTTTATCAAGTGGATTTTGGTAGTTTTTAAAGTTTACAAATGTATTTTTGCGTAGGCATTTACCAAAAAACATGATATAATCCACGTTGCTTGATATATTTTAAAAAGGTTTATTTATGTTGTTACAAGGTCAACGATTTTTGGTTACAGGCATTGCCAGTAAGCTCTCAATTGCGTGGGCGATTGCCGAATGTTTGCACCGTGAGGGGGCAGAGCTGATTTTGACTTATCCTAATGACAAGATTAAAAAACGTGTTGAAATGGCAGGCGAAGCCTTTAATGCTACCGCCATCATTGAGTGTGATGTTGGTTCTGATGAGTCTATTCAGGCGTGTTTTGATAAGGTGTCTGAATTTTGGGGGCAGGGCGATGAGGCAGGGCTAAACGGCATTGTCCATGCCATTGGCTTTGCACCTGCTGACCAACTTGATGGTGATTTTACCAGTGCAACCACCCGTGAAGGTTCTGCCATCGCTCATGACATCAGCTCTTATAGTTTTGTGGCATTGGCAAAGGCAGGGCGTGAGCTACTTGCCAAACGTCAAGGGTCGCTACTGACTTTGACTTATGAAGGCAGTATTTCGGTATTGCCAAATTACAATGTCATGGGCATGGCAAAAGCAAGCCTAGAAGCGTCCGTGCGTTATTTGGCAAGCTCTTTGGGTAAAGATGGTATTCGTGTCAATGCCATCAGTGCAGGTCCAATCCGTACGCTTGCTGCCAGTGGCATCAAATCATTTCGCCGTATGTTGGACGTGAGCGAAAAAATCGCCCCTCTACAACGCAACGTCAGCCAAATGGAAGTGGGTAATGCCAGTTTGTTCTTGTTGTCTCCTTGGGCAAGTGGAATTACAGGTGAGATTTTGTTTGTGGATGCAGGTTTTAACACGGTTGCTATTAGTGAGCAAATCATGGCAATGGCAGGCGATGACGAATGATGTGTTAAATGTAAAATTTTGTAACATTTTAAAAACACTTGGCTTGCCCCAAGTGTTTTCGTTTTTTGTTAAACTACTGGTAAATTAAATGATTTATTTTTTTTACCATGCAAGATAAAATTCCCACATGGGTACTGTTTGGGGCAGTGGTGTTGGCGTTTAGTGCTGGTATTTTAAACACTACTGCACTCATGGGCTTTACCCATGTTTCAGCATCTCACGTTACAGGTAACATCAGTCAGGTGGCTGTGTCGGTATTTAATGGCAATTGGGTTAATCTAAAACTTTTTGTTATCTCAATTGGTTCGTTTTGGCTTGGCTCGGTGCTAAGTGGGGCGATTATCGGTGCAAGTGAACTTCATATTCGCCGTAACTATGGCTATGCGATGTACTTGGAATTTTTGCTCCTTTGTGGGTCGCTTGGACTGTATTTGCATGACAATGAATATGGGCAAATGCTGATTGCAATGGCGTGTGGACTGCAAAACTCAATGGTGGCAACTTATCATGGAGCGGTGGTGCGTACCACGCATTTGACGGGGGTTACGTCTGATTTGGGGGCGACTGTTGGTAATTGGCTTGTCGGTCGCAAGGTCAGCATGAGTAAGATTATTTTACACAGTGGGTTGTGGTGGGGATTTTTTATTGGTGGTTTTGTGGCAGTATGGCTTTATGCCAAAGTGGGTTATTTGTCCATGTTGCTTCCTATGTCGGTGATTTTGTTTTCGGCAATTACTTATCAGCATATGGAACGCTGGTACACCAAGTCCCAGCGTCTTTTGATGCTTAAATTAAAAAGAAACAAACACAACAAAAACAAATACTTATGACTTTTGCATGAGCTGTGATTCAAATTGCAAAATCTCCCCAAGCCCTAAATTGATGCGGTGAATGTAGTTGATGTCGTTAAGCAAAGAGGCGGTTTGTAGTCCGCTGATTTTGCCTTGATGGAGTTTTTCTAAAATTGCACTGCTTAATGTGTTATTGAGCGTTTCGGCATTGTCAATAAATTCATTTTGGCGTACAATCCGCTCCTCATTGTCAATGGGCAATTCGTGAATGTGCAAAAACGCAAGCAAAATCTCAAACAAATGCTCACGCAAATGTAGATATTCGCCATGAATGGCGTTGTTGGATTGGCTTAAAAACTGTTGCATATTTTTTTGCAAGTGCTTGCTTTCTTTGATAATTTCTACAATATGAAAAGCGCGCAGTTGGGCAAGTGTCAGTTTTTGGTGCAACACCATATTATCATCAATATCAAGACGACTACCAAAATCCAAAATCGCCCCATAAAGCGGTTTGATTTGCCATGAGTATAATGTCTGCACATCAAGTTCAAGTGGTGATTCAGGTTTTGGTAAATTGCCTGTCATACGCCGTAATTCGTCATTGGGGACATAGATGGCATGGCAAATCACTTCTAGCCCAAGTGTGGTTAGGCGGTGTGTTTCTTGGTTGATGGCGTGCATGGCGGTATCGGCAGACAGCAACAAGTTGCTTTGTAGGTATTTGGGCTGAACAGGTTCACTATTATCTGGCAAAGTCTGGGGGCTATGGGTGTATTGGGGAAGCCATTTGGTGAGTTTGTTGGCAAATTGTTCTTTTTTGCCCCAAAAAATCGCCACACCAAGCAAGTTAAATAATGTATGAAATAGTGCCAATTTGAGCAAATCCGACTCAATCCCAAACAAATCTGCCACCCATGCTGTACCATAAGTTAAAGGCATCCATAAAATAATGGACAAAATCGCCGTAACAACATTGAAAATCAGGTGTGCCAATGCCAATCTTTGTCCGTTTTTTTCGCTACCAATCATACCAACAAGAGCAGTAGTGACACTACTGCCCAAGTTTGAACCTACGGCAATGGCAAAACCCTGTACGACACTGATTTGTCCTGCTGATAGGGCGGACAAAGTCAAAATAAGTGTGGCGTGTGATGATTGTAAAACACAAGTAAGTAAAAATCCCACCACAACAAACATCAGTACTTGCCCAAAGCCGTGTACATTGATTTGGCTAAATGAAATGTCGTTTGCTCCAGAAAAACCTTCTTTGATGGCATCAATACCCAAAAAAATGAGTGAAATGCCAATGAGTGCTTGCCCAACTGCTTTTAGGCGTTTGTCCATAAAGCCCATCAACACCCCAAAGACGAGCATGGGTAGGGCAAAGGTATTTAGGCTAATACTCTGACCCATCAAAGCCAATAGCCAAATACCGCTTGTTGCCCCCAAATTTGTCCCAAAGATGATGGATAAACCCCCTGCAAGGCTAATCATACCTGTGCTCAAAAAAGCGATGGTAAGTAGTGAGACCAATGTGCTAGATTGTAGTACAAAGGTCGCTCCCACACCAAACGCAAAGCCTTTGGCAGGGCTTGATGTGGTTTTTGCCATGATTCGTTCAAGTGTGCCACCTGTGGCTTGGTGTAGTCCTGTTTCTATGCACTGCATACCAAACAAAAATAGTGCCAATCCATAGCACAACATGAGCCATGCGGTGCTAAACCAAAAAGAGTAACCAAGCACACCAAGCACAGACAAAATAAGTGCATAACGAATGTGGGGATTTTTCCAAAGAGAGGCAATGAGTGAGAGTGGATTTTTGGTTTTCATGGTAAAAAGACGATGGGTAAAAAAGTCATTTTACAAAAATTCCCCAAAAAAACAAGGGGCTTAAAATATAAGTACAAAAAACCGCCCAGTCGGACGGTTTTGGTGATTGATTAGGCTTGCTCTGTCCAGCGTTTTTGGCTTTCTTTGATGACCTTTTTGGCCTCATCAATGCCAAAGAAACCTTCCACGACGGTTGTGCCAGCTTTTTTCAAATCTTTGTAGTGATTAAAATGAAATTCTAGCTGTTTGATAAGTTGTTTTGGTAAATCGTCAAGGCTTTGATAAGCATCGCCATTGTTGCGGTCATCGGCTGGCACAACAACGATTTTGTCGTCCACTTCGCCATCGTCCACAAACTTCATCACGCCAATCACACGAGCTTCTAGGTAAATGCCAGTGGTCAAAGGCTGTTCGGTAATGATAAGCGCGTCCAATTCATCGCCATCTTCGTCCAAAGTTTGGGGAATAAAGCCATAGTTACAAGGCTTGGCAAAGGCGATGGGTTCAACACGGTCAAGTTTGAAACAGGCGTTTTTTCTGTCCCATTCAATCTTGTGGTTTGAACCTGTGGGGATTTCTACCACGACATTGATGATGCCAGCGTCCACATCGCCTGCGTCTAGGATTTGGTTAAAGTCTGCCATAAAGATTCCTAAGTCAAAAACACTATTGTATTAAAATTGGCATAAATAATCAATCAAATTTACGCAAGGCAATTGTCCCATTTCGTCTTTTAACCAAATTATCGGTGAGTTTTAATATAAATTCATCGCTATCAAATTCACAAAACTGGGCAAGTTTGACCATCGTCATACCTGCATAGCCACACGGATTGATGGCATTAAAGGCGATCAAATCATTGATAAGGTTAATGGCAATGCCGTGATAGCTGTGGCTGTGCTTGATTTTAAAGCCCAAACTTGCAATTTTGCCAAGCATATCGCCATCGGTATTATAAACATACACCCCGGGGGCTTCTTTTCGTGCTTTGGCGGTTAGACCGTTTGGTAAATAGGCGTTTACCACATCTTCAATCGCTTGCTCGGCGTGGCTCACCAAATCTCTGACGCCCCAACAGAGGGCATTTAAATCCCACAAAAAGTATGCCGTCAATTGACCTGTGCCGTGCCAAGTTACCTGTCCGCCTCTATCGGTTTGAATGATGGGTGTGCCTGTGTCGTACAAAATATGCTCTTTTTTGCCTGCTTGCCCAAGCGTATAAACATCGCTATGCTCCACCAGCCAAAGCTCATCAGGCAAAGGGTTGCCTGCTTTTTTTTGGTCAATTTTTTGCAAAGTTTTGTCAAACATTGCTGTGTGTGTGGTGGTATAGTCGGCATTGGGCAAAGTTTTGATGATAAGGTTGTCAAAGGGGGGTAGGGATAGGGTGTGTAGGGTTAGGTTGTTTGACATTGAAAATCTCACTTTTTTGGCGTTATTATAACATAAGTTAAGTTTGGTAAGGTGCGATTCATTGGTAAAGATTAAATAAGACTCTAGACTAGCAATCCAACCTATGCTAGACTAGAGCCTTGAGTAAATTACATTTACCCCCACAAGTCCATAACAAAGTATTTGCTTATATTTGGGGCAATGGGTAAAAGTTTCGTTCGTTGTTAAGTTGATTTATGATAAAATT
>NZ_BCYQ01000019.1 GCF_001598275.1 Moraxella oblonga NBRC 102422 | reverse complement strand
GTACAGTCCCAAATAAAATGATTAATAAACTCAAATTTTTTATAACAAAATAAAACAAAAAATCGCTCATCACAAATATAAATGAGCAATTTTTATGATTGTAAGGGTTGTTAATTAACTTTTTTAAATCAATGCTCCCTCGTGCTTCTAAACTCCACCTCAGGATACCGCTCCTGCATTAACTGCAAATTGACACGGCTTGGGGCAAGGTAGGTTAAATAACCACCGCCATCAAGTGAGAGTTGGTCGTGGGCTTTTTTCTTAAATTTTTCAAAAGCGACTTTATCATCGCAATGCACCCAGCGGACGGTGGCAATAGAAATTGGCTCAAAGGCACATTGCACCTTGTATTCTTCCAAAAGACGATGAGCCACCACTTCAAACTGCAAAACACCCACCGCCCCCAAAATCAGGTCGTTGTTGATTTGAGGCATAAAGACTTGGGTTGCCCCTTCTTCGGATAATTGCTGTAAGCCTTTTTGCAGTTGCTTGGATTTTAGTGGGTCTTTTAGCACCACACGGCGAAACAGTTCTGGGGCAAAGTGCGGAATGCCTGTAAAATTAAGGGTTTCGCCACTGGTGAAACTGTCGCCAATCTGAATTGTGCCGTGATTGTGCAAGCCAATAATGTCGCCAGCATACGCCTCTTCAAGGCTTTCACGGTCGCCTGCCAAAAACATCAACGCATCTGACACTCGCACTTCTTTGCCAATACGAATATGGTTTAATTTCATACCTTTTTCATACTTGCCAGAACAAATACGCATAAAGGCAACACGGTCTCGGTGTTTGGGGTCCATATTGGCTTGGATTTTAAAGACAAAGCCTGTGAAATTTGGCTCGTCCGCCTTGACCACTCGCTCCACGGCATTGTGGTCTTTGGGGGCTGGGGCGTATTTGGTTAGGGTGTCTAGCACCATATCCACGCCAAAATTACCCAAAGCCGTCCCAAACAGTACAGGCGTTTGCTTGCCTGCCAAGAACTCATCAATGTCCCAATCGCCAAATGCCATTTCGGCAAGCTCCACCCCTTCCAAAAACTCATTCCACAAAAGCTCGCCCAGTCGCCCCTTAATCTCATCGTGGTCGTAGCCATCAAGCGTTTCAATCTCGGTTAATTGTGTGCCAAAGCCCTTTTTATACAGATAAGTTTTGTTATCAAAAAAGTTGTACACCCCCACAAAATCTTGCCCCATACCAATGGGATAACAAAACGGCACGCATTTGATTTTTAGCACGCTTTCAATTTCATCTAAGAGGGCAAGCGGATTTTGGATTTCACGGTCAAGTTTATTGACAAAACTGATGATGGGCGTATCACGCATACGGCAGACTTCCATCAGTTTAATCGTCCGCTCTTCCACACCCTTTGCCCCATCAATGACCATCAAGGCACTATCAACGGCGGTCAAGGTGCGATAAGTATCTTCTGAAAAGTCAGCGTGTCCGGGGGTGTCAAGTAGGTTTACCATACAGTCGCCATAAGGAAACTGCATCACAGAGGTGGTAATAGAAATGCCCCGCTCCTGCTCCATACTCATCCAGTCAGAGGTGGCGTGTTTGTCGGTTTTACGGCTTTTGACCTCGCCTGCGGTCAAGATTGCCTTGCCCCACAAAAGGAGCTTTTCGGTCATTGTGGTTTTACCTGCGTCAGGGTGGCTGATGATGGCGAATGTACGGCGTTTGGCGATTTCTTGGTGGAGTTTTTTCATAACGATACTAAATATAAAGACAACATCGCCCTATTTTAACAGATTTTACCAAAAAGAGCTAAAATGCTATAATATTTTCCCCCACAACCGACACAGCTTACACCATGTCCGCATTCAATAAAACCACAGGCTTAAAACGCATTATTAAAACTTTATCTTATTCTAAGGACGGCTTTAAGGTTGCCTTAAAAGAACCTGCCATTTTTCAATTGATGATGGTACATCTACCCTTAATTGTATTGGCGTTGTGGCTTGATTTTACTTTGGCGGTAAAGATGATTTTGGTATTTGGCTCATTTTTATCCTTGATTGTAGAATTTTTTAACACCGCCCTAGAAGCTGCCGTAGACCACACTTCTATGGAGATTCACCCTCTCGCCAAAATCGCCAAAGATGTCGGCTCATCAGCTCAAGTTGTGGCACTGATTTTGGTCGTGATATTATGGGGCATGGCGATATTTGGTGGTTAAATACATAAAAACCGCCCACACCCACAAACCCAACCAAAATAAAAAAAGATGTTACAATTTATTACACACTCCTAAAATTTATGTCAGAATACATTTGTATAATACCATGACAATTTTGTGGTATTTTTATTTTTTAATTTTTGGGTAATTTTATGAAAACTCATTTTGGTATCATTGCGATTTTTTGCACTTCTTTGTCTGCTTGCCTCACCGTTCAAGACAATTCCATCAATATCCCTGTACCTGTTGTGGTTGATGTCGTTCCTAACACCATACATGTCTGTAAAATCACGCCTTTTACTGATACTTACCAAGCTGAAAATACCAGTCGTGGACGGGCATTTTTGGACGTAAAAAAACAATGCACCGCAAATCTACATGAGATGTTTTGTGCTGATGAAAAAATTACGTGCACTGAGTATAAATAACAAAAAAACCCCAAAATTGGGGTTTTGTTTTTAAGACAACAAGTAGCAGTTAATGATTTAGAGTTGTTGATTAGGAGTGAAGGTTTGGTGTTACGATGATATTTTTTTCTTTGCTGGCTGCATCGGATACTTCTTTGATTGCCTTGAGGTTGGCCTCTACCATTGGCATGAGTGCAGAATATTGAGGCTCGCTGATGTGTTTTGGTACGAGTTTTTCTGTTTTGACAGTGCCTAGCAATTTGCCATGATTGTCTGCATCATAAAACTGATATTCACAAAAGGCATAAAAAGTTTTGCCAGTGGGATTATGTGCCAATGTCAATGTTGAAATATCCTTGTTATAATAATCGGACACAACAGGCAGAGCAAGGATTTTATCAAATTCACCATTTAAAAACCACTCACGCACCTCTTGATGTTCGGCAGAGATGTGTTTGACCAAAAAGTCGGTGGAAATCGCCCCATTGGATTGTTTGTCATAATGCGTTCTGACACCACCACCCAAAATCATCGCTGATGAAACCAATAAAACAACAGGGCTAATCCACTTAACCGCCGTCATCAATATGCCAAATTGGGTTTCTTTGGCACTTCCTGCCCCTGCCGATACAATCAACTCTGGATTAAACCAACAAACATAAGCCAAAATAGCAGCGACAATGGCAACAACAGCAGTAATCGCTGTTTGTTTGATATTCACTTTTGAATAAAACAGTTCAGGGTGACCAAAAAAGTAAGTGGCGACATCACGATGTTCATCATTGTTTTGGCTCATACGACATTCCTTAAAACATATGTTCATTATTACAATATAACAAAACTGGCTTTTTTGCAATAGCCAATGGGATTTTTTATCAAAAAAAAACCTAATTCATTGATAAATATGATGATTTTTTAAAATAAATTCAAAAACTCAAAAACAGCTCCCTAAGGCTTATCAATTTGGGTATAATAATCCAAATTTTTACCACCAAAACCTCCATGACTCATACTCCAAACCTTGCCACCTTTGACACCACCCACATTGACCGCACTCGTCCGCCTGTGATATTGGTGGACGGCTCATATTATTTGTTTCGCTGTTTTCATGGACTGCCACCTTTATCCAACAAGGACGGTCTGCCCACCAATGCCATTCGTGGCGTGCTAAATGCCCTAAACAAGCTGATAAACAAATACAACCCCACTCACATGGCGGTCGCCTTTGACACCAAAGCCCCAACCTTTCGCCATGAATTGTCGGAGGCATACAAAGCCCATCGCCCACCGATGGATGAGGATTTAAGGGTACAAATTCCCTACATTCACCAGATGATTGAAAAATTGGGCATACCGCTTATCAAAATTGACGGCTATGAAGCGGACGACATCATCGGCACACTTGCTTATACCGCCTGCACGCACGGCTACCCTGTCATCATCTCCACAGGTGATAAGGACATGGCACAGCTTGTCAACGACTGTGTGATTTTAGAGGATAGCTTCAAGGACAAAATCACGGACGCACAAGGCGTGTTTGACAAGTTTGGTGTACACACCACCCAAATCGCCGATTACCTCACCTTGATGGGCGACAGTGTAGACGGCATCGCAGGCATTCCCAAAGTTGGGGCAAAGACCGCCAGTAAATTACTCACCGACTATGGCGATATTGATGGCATTTTGGCAAATATAGCAGACATCAAAGGCGTGGTTGGCAAAAATTTGGCAGACCATGCCCACACCATTCCCCTAAATCGCACGCTTGCTACCATTGTTACCAATTTAACTTTACCCATTTCTTTTGATGAATTAAAACTAGACAACAGTCAAACTGCAACCATTGGGCGAGCCAACGCATTGTATGAACTATTTAAAGAATTAGAATTTAAAAAAGAAATGGCACAGCAATCGGCTTTATTAAAAATGGCGGATTTGCCAACGACTGATGATTTATTTGATAACGCCAATGATGAATTCAATAATTCTTTTGGTCATGAATCAAATAATCACGATGAATTAGTTGTCAAACCCTTACTTATTCAACCTACCAATTATCGCACCATTGATAATGCCACTGATTTTTTAAATCTCATCACCCATTTAAAGACAAGTTCACATTTTGCCATTGATACCGAAACTACTGATGTTGATTGGCAAAAGGCGGATTTGGTAGGTATTAGTATCTCCACCCACAATTATAATGGCTACTATATTCCTGTTGGGCATACAGGGGATTTTAATCTATTGTTAGATAATCAATTGGACATTAATTTTGTTTTAAATGAATTAAAACCAATTTTAGAAAATCAAAGTATCGGTAAAATCGGTCAGCATATTAAATACGACAGTCATATTTTTAAAAAATATGGCATTGATTTGACAAATTGGCACATGGATACCATGCTAGCCAGTTATGTCATCAACAGCACCGCCACACGGCACAATATGGACGATTTGGCAAATCATTATCTGGGTGTCAAAACCACCACCTTTGAGGAAGTCGCTGGCAAGGGGGCAAAACAAATCACGTTTGATAAAGTGGAAATTGAAAAGGCAAGTCAATATGCCTGTGAAGATGCGGACATTACTTATCGGTTATTTAGCGTATTTTTTGAATATTTACAAAAAGACCAAAATACCAAACAATTATTGGAACGATTAGAAATTCCCACCGCCCAAATCCTCGCTCAAATGGAGCATGATGGTATCTTGATTAAGAGTGAATTTTTGGGCAAATTGTCTTCTGTTTTTGACAATCAAATCAGCATTTTGGAACAAAAAGCCTTTGAGTTGGCAGGCGAGAGCTTTAACCTTGCCAGCCCCAAACAGCTTGGTGAGATTTTGTTTGGTAAACTGGGCATATCAGGAGGCAAAAAAACCAAAACAGGGCAATATTCCACCTCCGAGGCAACCCTTGCCAAGATAGACCACCCGCTTGTGGAGGTCGTGCTAGAACATAGAAGTCTCTCCAAACTCAAAAGCACCTATACAGACGCACTCATCAAGGCATGCGACAAAGAAGGGCGTGTGCATACCAGCTACCATCAAGCCCTGACAAGCACAGGGCGACTGTCGTCATCTGACCCCAACTTACAAAATATCCCCATTCGCACCGACACAGGACGACTCATTCGTCAAGCCTTTGTCGCACCACAGGGGCGAGTCATATTGGCGGCGGACTATTCGCAGATAGAACTACGACTGATGGCACATTTTAGTGGTGATGAAAGTCTAATTGGTGCCTTTAATAACAATCTAGACATTCACACCGCCACCGCCAGCGAGATTATGGGTAAACCTTTATCAGAAGTAACAGCCAACGAAAGACGCTCGGCAAAGGCGGTAAACTTTGGACTGCTCTATGGTATGGGGGTGTTTGGGCTTGCCAAACAGCTTGGCGTGAGCAATGAAGTTGCCAAAGACTACATCAAACGCTACTTTGCCCGCTATCCTAGCATCAATGACTACATGGAAAACACCAAAACACAAGCCAAAGAGAAGGGTTATGTAACCACCATTTTGGGTCGCAAACTCTACGCCCCTGACATCAACTCATCAAATGCCATGATAAGGCAAGGGGCGGAACGAGCCAGTATCAATGCTCCCCTACAAGGCTCAGCTGCCGAGATTATCAAACTTGCAATGATTGCGGTGGATAAGATTTTACCAAAGGACAATGCCAAACTACTCCTACAAGTACATGATGAATTGGTGTTTGAGGTAGACGAGGACAAGGCGGACGAGATTGGCAAACTCATCAAAACCGCCATGCAAAATGTGCTGACCAATACCGCCAAAGATTTGGGTTGGACGGTGGATTTTGCCGTACCACTTTTGGTAGAGATTGGTGTGGGGGCGAATTGGGACGAGGCTCACTAGAACAACTATCTCAGGGCAATCATACTATACACACCCCCAAATACCCCTCTCTCAACTAACACCCTAAGGCACTTGAAATAAAACGATAGAACCCAACCCTAAGTTTTAACACAAAATAATTTGGGAGCAAGATAGAAACTTATGTCACTTGTCCAATCACATGATTGGAAAGTTTTTGGTTTACAGTGTTTGTGTGCAGATTAACAAATAACTTGGCAACCCACCTTTAAGGTTTAAGATGATTTTAAGTTGAGAGTGGAGTTCAGTATATTTTTACCAAAAAAACTTGCGAAATTGTGCAAACTAGTATAGAATGCAAACTATGAAAAATGACATATCACATTATCGCTCACCTGGACAAGCCTTAACCCAACTTTTACAAGATAAAGGTTGGACTGGGCGTGTGCTAGCAGGAATTTTACAGATAGATGAATCTGGTGTCAATCGTCTTTTGCAAGATAAGAAGTCAATTACACCTACATTGGCATTAACATTAGAAGATTTACTTCAAGTTTCTGCTGAAGAATTGTTGATTCTACAAAGCAAGCATGAACTGGCTAAAGCAAGACTTAAAGCCATGCCTGACCCACAGCTTGAACATAGAGCCAAATTATTTAGTCAACTACCTATTGTGGATATGATTAATAGGTCTTGGCTAGATGTAGAAAATAAGAAAGATTTTAATAGAATTGAGGTGGAACTAAAAAAATTATTCAGAGTTGAAACATTGGATGAAATTCTTAGCCCCATCGCTCATAGTGCAAAAAAAACAAATGCAACAAATTTGGCAGAACCCACACAATTAGCTTGGATAAATCATGTCAAGAGGATTGCTGAAGAAATGATTGTTGCTCCTTATTCTGAATCCAAAGGCAAAGCAGCAGTTGCTGAATTGAAAAATCTATTGTATTCAGCGGAAGAAATCAGAAAAGTCCCCAGAATTTTATCTGAACATGGCATTAGGTTTGTTATTGTGGAGCATTTGAAGGGTTCAAAAATGGATGGCGTTTGCCTTTGGTTGGATGACAATTCTCCTGTAATTGGAATGTCGCTAAGATTTGACAGAATTGATAATTTTTGGTTTGTTTTGCGACATGAATTGGAGCATGTACTACAAGGACATGGTAAGGACTGTCCAAAAGTTGATAATGACTTGCAACTTGAAGTAATGGACATCGAGGAAGAGATTGCCAATCAAGCTTCTATCAATTTTGCCATCTCAGAGCAGAAAATGAATAGTTTTATTGCTAGAAAAACTCCATTTTTCTCAGAAGCTCACATTATTGGATTCTCAGAAGCCACAAAGGTGCATCCAGGTATTATTGCGGGCAAATTACAACATCATACTAAAAAATATAATATTTTTAGAAAGCATTTAGTTCCAATTCGGCACATCATTTCTCCATCCGCTACGGTTGATGGATGGGGAGATGTTTATCCTTTAGAAAACTGAGGAGGTTTTATGAGTCAAAAACATGACTTTCAGAAAGTCATTAGACAATACAAGCGAGAAACAGGCAAAACAGAAGTCGAGATGATTGAGGTTGCAAGGTATGCGGTAGGCAAACTTGGTTATAAGCTTCCTCAGCCTACCGACCCTCTTGAGGCTCTCGCTAAAAAGTTCGCAACAGCCGCTAGAGAGGAAACAAGAACTGACAAAAATACAGGTTTACCATATAGAGCAAACCATGCTGTACCCAGAGAGGGAAAGCAATATCCGATATGGGTTGATATAGATGAAGCTCCGAGACCTCTTATACAGAAATCCTTTCAGAAAAGAAGGGAGGCGATTGTTGGCGATACCTATCAACTCTCTTTGGATATCGACCATTGGAATAGTACTAATTCAAGCGAAGAACCCATTGTTATCCCAATGGATTTTACAGAAGATGTTGAAGAGAAGAAGTTAGCTGCCTTGAAACAAAATCAAGATGATGATGTGGCATAAATAAAAAAATGACTTGGAAAGCTACCAACTAACCAAGCCATTTTGGAGTAAAATACTGCTACCAACAGGATTTTACTGTTTAGTTCTCTATCCGCTAAACACAGACAAATAACTAATGTTAAGCAAGCTACTATTTTACATCAAAAGTTGTATGTTTGTCCATAGGTTAAGTGATAGCAACTCCACATTTTAGGAGATTGTAGTTATGAAAACTATGATTTGCAACAAATGCGGTCAGACTTGTGGCGTAATGTTTAGGCGTTATATCACAAAGAAAGACGGTACAGTGGTTTACCCAAAGACAGGTAAATGCTTTCCAATTCCTGACTGTTCATGCAATAAAAAATAGAATTACAATTTTGTTTGCTTAAAAATAAAAAGGGTGTTGCCCTTTTTATTTTTACTCCTTAACTCCCCAAAAACCCTTAAAATTACCCCTTTTAATAAACCATTTTACAACAATGACGGACACCCAGACCCCACACCCAAGCCTTGACCCCAGATCGGTAGGCATCGTTACACCCCAAACCCTACATTTTAATACACCCTTGACCTTAGAATGTGAGCAAGTTTTACCATCATTTGATCTTGTGATTGAGACTTATGGCACATTAAATGCTGACAAATCCAATGCCATCTTGATTTGCCATGCCCTATCAGGCAGTCATCATGCCGCAGGTTATCATAGTGAAAATGACACCAAAGCAGGTTGGTGGGATAACTTTATTGGTAATGGCAAGGCAATAGACACCACAAAATTTTTTGTTGTATGTCTTAACAACATCGGTTCATGTCATGGCTCAACAGGTCCAACCACGATTAATCCTACCACAGGCGAGATTTGGGGGGCAGATTTTCCACTCATCACCATCAAAGACTGGGTCAAAACCCAAGTCATGCTCTCTGACCGCTTGGGCATAGATAAATGGCACGCCATCGTTGGTGGAAGCATGGGCGGTATGCAAGCATTGCAATGGTCGGTGGATTATCCTGACCGCCTCTCTCGTGCTGTCATCATCGCAAGCACCCCCAAACTCTCCGCCCAAAACATCGCCTTTAACGAAGTGGCTCGCCAGTCTATCCTATCTGATCCTGATTTTTGTGATGGTTGGTATCTTAAACATGGTACATATCCCAAACGAGGCTTGATTTTGGCTCGCATGGTAGGACACATTACTTACATCACCGAAGAGGCGATGAAAGCCAAATTTGGGCGAGACCTAAAATCAGGCAAATTCATGTATGGTTTTGATGTAGAATTTGAAGTAGAAAGCTATCTGCGTTATCAAGGTGAACGATTTAGCAAAAATTTTGATGCCAATACTTATCTGCTCATGACCAAAGCACTTGATTATTTTGACCCCACCAGAGGCTATACATCTGATGATTTGGGCGAAGAAGAGGCTCTAAAACAAACGCTTGCTCGCACTCAATGCCAATTTTTAATCGTATCTTTCACAACAGATTGGCGTTTTAGTCCAGAGCGTTCGGTAGAGATTGTGGATGCACTCATGGCAAATAACAAACCTGTCAGCTTTGTCAATATAGACGCACCACATGGGCATGATTCGTTTTTGTTTGACATTCCTCGTTATACTCAGGCGGTACGCAACTTTTTGACCGCTCCGTTTTTGGGGAAGTAAGTCATAAATAGCATTTGTGATTTGAATTTAATTTTTGAGAAATTTAACATGAAAATTGATTACGAACTTGCTCATTCTTGGATAACCAAAAACAGTAAAGTGCTTGATTTGGGCTGTGGAGACGGAGAACTGCTTGCTTATTTACAACGCACGCTAAACGTTACTGGCTATGGGTTAGAAATTGATAACGAACGGATTAACCTTGCCATCACCAAAGGTGTAAACGTCATTGAGCAAGATTTGAATGACGGCTTGGCTCGTTTTGCTGACAACAGTTTTGACACAGTGGTGATGATGCGTGCCTTACAAGCGGTCAAAAACCCCCAAACTCTACTGCTTGATATGCTTCGTGTTGCCAAATTTGGCATTGTAACTTTTCCAAACTTCGCCTATTGGCAAAACCGCATCTCGCTTGGCATCAAAGGCATCATGCCGATGAGTGAAACCCTGCCAAACCAATGGTACGACACTCCAAATATACATCTGTGTACATTTAAGGATTTTGAACGGTTGTGCCACGAAAATCGCATTCGTATCTTGGATAGTGTAGCAATCAGCGACAACCCAAACCCCAAAATTCCCAACTTTATCCGTGAAAAAGTTGTTAAAAAAGCCCCCAATCTGTTGGCAGATGTGGCGATTTATCGCATTTGTAAAGACTAAGGATTGTTGTTTTATATGATATCATTACCCAAACATCTCAACTTGGTATAAAAATTGCATACATCTAAACATTCAACAGCTATTTTATACCGTTGATGATTTTGACAACGAAGGATTTATCATGACAATGAAAATCATAGCATTAGCGACAGCTTTATTATTCACCAACCTCACTTATGCCAATATTCAAACTCATACCGCCCCCACTGCTCGTTATGACCTTATGGACATAAATCGTCTCATTAACGAAGCCAGTAACGAAAATCACCATGCCCAGTTTTTCCTAGCCAAACGCCTCCAAAAGGGCGAAGGTGTCGCCAAAGACGCAGACAAGGCAGTCTATTGGTACACTCGTGCTGCCGAAAAAAATATCGCCCCTGCCCAGCTCAATCTTGGCATCATGTATTTGCGTGGTGAAGGTGTAGAAGCAGACATGGATACGGGTCGTAAATGGCTTGAACGAGCAGCCCATTTGGGCGATAACCGAGCCAGTTACGCTCTGGCAATGATTGATGAAAAACAGCAACGCCTGATTGATGCCTATAAATGGTATGATTTATCAAGCCGAGATGGCATGCTTGACCAAAACATCAAACACAAAGCCCAAGCCAAAATCGGTCAGCTTGCTCTCAACCTATCATCTAGCGATATTGAAAAAGCCAAAATGAATGCCGATGATTGGTTTACCATTAAATAAATCAGCAACCATTAAAAATACGCCAGTTGGGTTTTGTTTAACCCAACCCTACCTTTAAGTAAAAATTAACACAAGATTGGTTTATTGCAACGGCATAAAACTTGCCACATAATCTTTTGCCCAATTTATCACAGGCAAGTCCACCATTTGACCATCAATAGCAAAGACAACTTCGCCTGTACTTTGATGATGTGCCGTGATTTTTTGGGCAAATGCCAACCGATTTTTATCCAATCTTAGTAAATGGAGCATTTTAACTTGTTTGGGGTGAATAAGAAGTTGTCCACCCATGCCAAAATCCTGCCAATGTTTGACATACCTCTTAAAACCGCCATCATCATCAAAATCAGGATAAACACTCTCAATCGGTGAGTTTAATCCATTAACTGCCGAATGTAACAAAAGCTCGGTACGCACTTTATCAAACAACACTTGTGCAGATGGCGTACTGACACTCACACCAAGCGATGTCGCCAAATCCAAACAGCCATAACTCAACCCCCAAATGCCAGATTGAGCAATATTTGGGACATTTAGTACGCCATTAGCACATTCTATCATTGCCAAAATGGGTTTATTGGTAAAATTGGTTAATTTTTGTACATCATCAGCATTTTGTACTTTGGGTAATACCACCCCAAAAAATGGCAAATCTAGCAGTGCCACATCAGCCATAAAATCAGCATGACGCACACCTACAATGCGTAACCAAATTTTATCAAATGATGTCCAATCCCATTCTTGACAAAATGCCTGTAAAGATTGATAAAGCTCATTTTTATCAGAGTCAAATACCGCATCTTCTAGGTCTATGATGACATTATCTACGCCTGTGGCGACTGCTTTGGCGACACGGTCTAGGCGAGTGGCAGGCACAAATAAAAAATTTTGCATGGCGTTACCATTTGACCCTAAACAAATCTAAGCTGACTTTCGCCTTTTGGTGTTACCTTAAAAATCTGTACTTTAAACAGCACGTCCTGCCCTGCCAATGGGTGGTTAAAATCCACCTTAACTTCATCATCCGTTACTTCACAAATCACGCCAGCAAGTGTATTTTTACCCTTGTCAGCAAATTCCATCATCATACCCACCACAGGATTGGGTTCGGACAAGCTAAACTTGGCACGAGCAAAGGTCTGGACATTTTCTGCGTTCCATTCGCCAAAGGCTTGTTCGGGTGGTAGATGGGCGGTACGAGTATCGCCTGCTTTTAGGTTAATGAGCACTTGCTCAAACCCTGCCAACAAACTTTCATCACCTATGGTGAGGCTCACAGGCTTATCTCTCCCAAAAGTGCTATCAATCACCGTGCCGTTGGGCAAACTCACCTCAAAATGTAGTAGAACCGTGCTACCATCTGTGATACGAATCTCTTCGCTGGGTAAAATATTCATAGATTTTCCAAAAAAATAACCGCTAGTTTATCATAAGTTATGGTGATTACAAAATTTCTCACGGCTTGACAGATAGAGCGATTTTGTTGTACAATCAAAGAACGGTTATTTACTTAAACTCAATCTCAAACGGAGAAAGTTATGACAGCTACCAAAAAATTTGGCTTGGCTTGGCTTGGCTTGGCTTGGCTTGGCTTGGAGTTCGCAGGCATTCGCAGGTGATTGGACTCCCCTACTCAAATCGATGAAAAACGGTTGTGCCATGCACGACATCACCACAGGCAACAACGCCCTAAATATTCCTGCCAATCTCAAAAAAGACATCGTCTCAAACAAACGCAGTGGCGAACACTCCACCATCACTCTCAAAAATGCCACCGCTTTTGGCAAATCCATCACCAAAATTCAAGCCAAACTGCCCGATACTTCTGAATTATCTTCTGTCAAAGTGTATTTTGCGGACGGCAATTTTACCAACATTCGCTCCCAATTCTCGGTAGAACTTGGCGATAAAAAATACCCTGCCAATAAATACGGCATTTGGAGTTTGAACGACAGCTATGTTGCCACCGCCATTAACGAAGCCAAATTCAAACAGCTCCAACAGCACGCTAAAGCCCACGATGGCGACTACGGCTCAGGCGTGGTTAGTGTGTTGCAAATCAACCAAAAAGGCTGGCGACTGGGTACAGTTGATGAAATGGATGGTGGCACTCGCACCACGTCATTGACTTTTGACAGCACCAACAAAACCATTGAATGCGTGTTTTAATGGCGAATGAGTATTTTAAAGCGGAAAATCTGGACAATCGTGCTGATTTTCCGCTTTTGTTGTTAATGAATGAAAGGATTATTTGTTATGAAAACGATGTTTAAAACCATCATGGCGGTTGGTGTTGGCTTATATTTTGGCATGGTTACACCCACTCATGCACAAAATTATTTAAAAACCAAACAGTTGCCAGATGGATTGTATGACACCAGCACATTTAAAAACCAAGTCGTAAATGGTCTAAAAATAGACGACTGTATGCCTACTGCTGATGACAACGAAAAATCAATGTTTGGCGGGCAAGAATTGGTGGGACATCATCACAATGTTTGCACCGATAAACTGAGCAAACAGTTGTTGAAAATCATGGAGACGACCAAGCCCAATTTTGCCAATGAGTACATTTTTACCACAATCACCGTCAAAACCATTCATGGCAACACCCATTTTGCCTACGCACTGCTCGACCCCAAAAACAAACGTGTGATTGGCTTGCCAGAAATCTACACCACCAGCGATAACAAAAAACCTAAATTTAGTCCTTCACCGAGCAAAACCACCGTTTGCACCCCACCGCAAACAAAAAGCAAACACAGTGTACGCATCAATGTCCCCACTCGTGATGAAGTGATTGATGAGAGTTATGCACCCAATAAATTGCAGTGTATCGCTTTTGAAAAAGGGCGTTTTTATAGCCCAAACAAAGAAATGTATATGAAAAATTTTGAAAAATAGATGTTACATTTATCAAAAACCCAACCTTAAATCATGGGGTTGGGTTTTGCATTGGCATTATTGGGTGATTTGCCCACTTTTTATTAAAAGTAAATAGCAAAACTATTCAGCACTTTTATTCAATAACTCATCTTGCTCCCACTTTTTAGCAAATGCTTCTCGTGCAATTTTATCCATTTCTTCAATGCTGAAAGATTTACCTTTTGCGTACTTTTGATATTTTTCCGATAATTCATAAATATCGGAACAATCCACTTCTTTTTGTAGAATTGTTTTCGGCTTTATTAAATTTTCAATAAACTCTTTAAAATTGACATTATGATTTTTTTTCATAGTCAATCACATCTTGTTCATTGATATTATCAAAAGTTAGTGTATAGCTCATTTTAGCCTCTTCTCTTTTCCAAAAATACCATATCAAGCACAATCAGTCCCATACCAATCACAATGCCAATATCCGCCACATTAAACACAGGATAATGCCACACATTGGCATAATGAATATGGATAAAATCAATCACATAGCCATATAAAAAGCGGTCAATGACATTACCAATCGCCCCACCCAAAACAAAGGCAAGCCCCAATGCTAAGACTTTGGCATTTTTTGGGATTTTTCTTAAATACGCCATAATAAATGCCGATACGCCAATCCCTAAAAGGGCAAAAAAATACTTTTGCCAACCGCCTTGATTGGCAAGAAAACTAAATGCCGCCCCACGATTATAAGCCAGCGTCCAATTTAATATTGGCTCTATGACAGGCACAGAAGTGTATTCTACTTTGAGCCAGCTTTGAAAGCTAATTTTGCTAACTTGGTCAAAAACTAAAACAATCAAGCCAATGATATAATAAACAAAGGCGGATTTGCCGTTTAATTCTGATTTGGGGGTGTTTTGGGTCATAATTTATTTCTTAAAAGGTTAATTGTTGGGTTTCTTTATAATAATTTATTGCTATTTAGAGATAAATTGCCATTTTCTCTAAAAAGCCGTATTAAATAATGGTGTTTTATAGATTAAAAGGATTAACAATGGTTAATTGATTATCAATTATTTGACCATTTGCCATATCCTCAGAGTATAAAATTGTAACACCTGATTTTAAGGCGGTGGCAATAATCAAACTATCCCAATAAGAATACTGATAGCGATTTTTTATATTTAGGGCTTTGATAACAAGGTCGCTACTAATATCCATTACCTTAAATACTTCTGAAAAACCTTGAACGGATAAGAATAACTCGTCAGGCGTAATCAATTTCTTTTTAAAAACCACATTGCAAAATTCATTTAAAACTTGCGTACTGATAACAACATTAATATTTTTTAACAGGGATTGGGAAATTTGTTTTTTGTATGGGTCATCGCCAATAGAATACAATAAAATGTTACTGTCTATAAAATAACTTGAATTAACACTCATACAATTCTTCTCGGTTAAATTTAAAATCTGGTGGCAATTTTGCTTGTACGGTGGCAAAAATATTGTCTAAGATAGCAAATTTTTTCTCTTCTTCTGACAAAGGTTTGCTTGGCGTTATATCAAAAGTTGTGCCATTATAAATTAAGGCTACTTTTTCGCCTTGCTTAGCTTTTTGTAAAATTTGTACCATATCATAATTGGCGATTTCGTGAACAGCAATTTCAATCATAAGTTTTCCTATTTAATAAATTGTTGGTTAAGTATAAGGTGCGTAATACGCACCGTTTAATAAAAATCATAATATAAAACCCAATCACCTTTATCATTTCTAGCAAACATTAAACTACCGCTATCAACGACATTAAATTCGGCTTTATCATCGCTTGAAATTTGAAACATAAATTTGCAATCATTTTCAAATTCCACACCTGATTGACAAAAAGATGGATAACCACCAAATTTATGATGATAACAATGATTGTCCCCAACAATATCTTCATAATAATCTAATATATCACAATCATCTTTTTCTTCATCTCGTTCTTCATCATAATCCTCTGCCAATTCACAAATTTCGTCTTCCAAATCACTCGGTACACCACCCCCGTCCCAAAGTGGAAAATCTTGTTCTTTAAAAGAAAAACTTAATGGAAAGGGCGTTGGCATACCTTTTTGTTCATATTCACCTTCATATTCGTATTCATATTCATATTCTACCAATTCATCATTAGCCGTATATTCACGAATTAGCCAACCATTGCCATTTGTGCCTTGATTTTCATAAACTTCTGGAAATTCCTCGCCCATAAAAACCGTAAGCCAAGCAATGTGCTTTAATTCATCAGGCACAAAAGGCAAATTGGGCAAATAAAATTGAGCCAATGGATAAAGGCGATTACCATTATTATCCGTAACTGGTTTGGCTTCATCAGCTTTACATAAAAATACTCGTCCTATCCAATTTTCGGTTTTTTCGCCTGTTGGTTTAAAGCCACCAGTTTGAAATGCGGTAATTGGCTTGGCAAGTTTATTTTGAATTTCAATAATTTTAGCTTGAATAAAATCTGATTTTTCGCTCATTTTTAATTCCTAATTGGGTTAAATAAACGGTGTGTAACAACCACCTTGCAATCAAATTAACAAAACGGCAATTTCATATCCGCAATTTCTTTTGGGATTAATAACCAAGAAGTCCCATCAGATATTTGTTTAGTATGCCAAATCACAACACCTTTGGTATAACGCCACTGCGTTTCATCACAGGGCAAACAAAAAGGCGGTATCCACATCAGCCTAATATCGCCATCGCCTTGCCATTCATTTTCCAAAAATAATTCTTTAACCAGTTGAACATAAGGCTCTGGATTTTCAAGGCATTCATCAGGAGCAAGAGTAAAATTTAAATTATCAATCCATTCATAGGCAATGACCTGAAAATTTTTTAATTCATCAGGCGGATAATCAATCATTTCATTTTTAGCAATAGAATAAGCCATTATCTATTTCCTTGTTTGCCGTGTTTTTTAAGGTTGAGCCATTTCTTATCTTACGAATTACTCTCAATCATTAACACCACATTCTTTTCCAATTTACTCATAATGTTTAAAATTGGATTATCCCAATGAGTTATTTTATTCAAACTCATAAAGCTCAAATGATTGCTCTTGTTTTTCATAAGGGATAAAATCATTGATAATATTATCAAATTCAGTATTATTTAATAATACCCAATAATCGTGATTGTCTTTTTGAAATTCTTTTGTATAAATATTTTTCAAACAATCTACTTGCTCATTAGTTAGATAAGGCGTATGCGTGCGTAATTGTGCCAATAATTTTTCTCTAAAAGTTTCCAATTCGCCATTCTCGCCCACATTGGCAATTTCTAGTAATTTAAAGAATATAAATTCTTGCAAATTTTTTGCGACAAATTCGCTGTCATCATCGTGGCAAATTCTAATAATTTGTGGCTCGCTGTGTTTGTCATTTTCATAATAAAACGCATAATAATCGCCATTGCCACATTCAGCAAAAATTACCAAGCGATTTTGATATTCTGATTTAACATAAAAATCATTTCCATCATCTTGACTTGGTAAAATCTCATCAAGCATTTCAAGAACACCATTTGGTTGGCACATTTCAAATTCATAAGCACACAATAACAATGGCGGATTTTTTAATAAAGTTGGATAAATGTCTTTATGCCAATTTTCCAAACCAAGTTGCCAATCCAACATATTGTCTTTGGCAAGTTGTTTGTACAAACTTGGCAAAGTGATTTGGTAAGTATTTTCTATATACTCAATATATTCAATATAATTCATAATAAGCACTCGTTTGAATAGAAAAATTGACCACTTAAAGTTTTTTAAAACCATAAGGGCAAATTGCCATTTGCCCCTACAATTCCACCAAAACAATTAGGCAAATTTTCGCACTTCCCCTGCCCCAAAGGCATTTTCCACACATCTTGGGCAAAGCTCTGGGTGCTGTGCCACACTTCCCACGCTTGGCAAAATATGCCAACAGCGTACGCATTTTTCGCCAAGTGCAGGGGCGACTTTCACCGCCACATCATCGCCTTTTATCAAATTAACCGCACTTGTAATCAGTACAAAGCGTAATTCATCGCCCAATTTGGCAAGCGTTTGATAAGTGGTCCCATCAGCCGTAATATCAAGGCTTGCCGACAGGCTACTGTTGATGACTTTGTCGGTGCGAGCCTCGTCCATTGCTTTGTTAGCAAGCTCTTTGACCGCCAAAATGGTTTGCCAATCGCTCTCACCAACATCATTTAGGGCAACTTCTGGCAAATCATACCATTCTTTGGTAAAGACATAGCCGTCCGTGCCTTTTAATACTTCCCACGCTTCTTGGGCGGTAAAGGATAGGATTGGAGCAATCCAACGCAGTAGAGCGTGGGCGATATGATAAATGGCAGTCTGTGCCGAACGGCGTGCCTGTCCGTCCGTCTTGCTGGTGTATTGGCGGTCTTTGATAATATCCAAATAAAATCCGCCCAAATCTTGCCCACAAAAGCCTGTAATCAGCTGGCACACTTGCAAAAAGTCCATTTGTGTATAGGCGTTACGAATATCGTTTTGAACCTTGTTTGCCCTGTGGATAATATATTTATCAAGGCTGACCAGTTTATCGGCTGGTACTAGGTCGGCTGTGGGGTCAAAGTCATCGGTATTTGCCAAAAGAAACCGCACGGTGTTACGAATACGCCGATACATATCGCTAACACGGTCAAAGCCTTCTTTACTAACTGCCATTTCATAGCGGTAATCGCTACTTGCCACCCACAAGCGGACAATGTCAATGCCGTATTTCCCCGCAAGCTCGGCAGGTTCAAAGCCTTTGGTATTGCCTTTGGATTTGGAGAGTTTATAGCCTTTTGCGTCCACCGTAAAGCCGTGTGTTAGCACTTGTTTGTAAGGCGGACGACCGTACACGCTTTCGGCAACAAGGAGCGATGATTGAAACCAGCCACGATGTTGGTCAGAGCCTTCAAGGTACAAATCGGCAACAGGAGCAAGTTCAGAACGCTCACCTAGCACCGCAAAATTGGTAGAACCGCTATCAAACCAAACATCTAGCGTATCGGTGGATTTGACATAAGTTTGGGCATCTTGTTCATCAAGAAAATCTGAAATCGGTGCATCAAACCACGCTTCAATTCCGCCCTTTTCAATCACTTGGGCAACTTTTTCAATCAGGGTAGAAGTATTGGGGTGAAGCTCGCCACTGTCTTTGTGCATAAAAAAGGCAATCGGCACACCCCAAGTGCGTTGGCGAGAAATACACCAATCAGGGCGACCATTCATCATTGATTCAATGCGGTTTTGCCCCCACGCTGGTGTCCAAGTTACCTTACTGATGTCAGCCAATGCCTGTTCTCTTAGCCCCTTTGCCTCCATAGAAATAAACCATTGCGGTGTGGCACGAAAGATAATCGGTGTCTTGTGTCGCCAGCAATGCGGATAGCTGTGGCTGATTTTTTTGTGGTCTAATAAATGTCCACTTTCTTGCAAAGTAGCGATAATCTTGGGCTGTGCCTTATAAATATGCTCGCCAACAAAAACCTTTGCTTCGTCCAAATACACGCCATTTCCGCCCACAGGGTTGTCGGTGGGTAGGTTGTAGAGTTTACCGACATTATAATCGTCCACACCGTGAGCAGGGGCGGTATGGACAAGCCCTGTACCGCTATCAGCCGTTACGTGGTCGCCTGTGATAATCGGCACTTGGCGGTCGCTGATGAGTGGGTGCTGGGCATTTAGGGCGGTTAATTCATTGCCCTTAATCGTGGCGATGATTTCTACATTTTCTAAATTGACATTTTTGGCAAAGTCGTCTTTTAGACTTTCGGCAATGATAAAATGTCCTTTTTCGCTTTTAATAATCGCATAATCAAATTCCGCATTGGCACTAATGGCTTGGTTGGCAGGGAGTGTCCAAGGGGTCGTTGTCCAAATCACCGCTTGTAATTTGCTGTCCAAATGGGCAGTTTGTGCCAAATTTTCACGATTAACAATATCAAAACCAACATAAATGGCGTCTGATTGCTTGTTTTCGTATTCTACTTCGGCTTCCGCCAAAGCAGAGCCACAATCCAAACACCAATTGACAGGTTTCATACCACGCACGATATGCCCATTGTCATAAATTTTGCCCAAAGCTCGTACAATGTCCGCCTCGGTTTTAAAATTCATCGTCAAATATGGATTGTCCCAATCGCCTAGCACGCCAAGGCGTTTAAAATCCGCCTTTTGTAGTTCAATCTGGCTTTTGGCATAGTCTCGGCAGGCTTTTCTAAACTGTGTGGCGGTAATCGGCTCGCCGTTTTTGTCATTTTTTGGGGGGTGTCCGATTTTGCCAAACTCGCCCTCCACCTTTTGTTCAATCGGTAAGCCGTGGCAATCCCACCCTGGCACATAGGGAGCGTCATAGCCATCAAGGGTTTTGTATTTGATGATAATGTCTTTTAAGACCTTGTTGACCGTGTGTCCTAGATGAATTTGACCGTTGGCATAAGGAGGGCCATCGTGTAGGATATATTTTTGTCGCCCTGCTCGCTCTTTTCTAATTTGCCCATAGACATCGTCCTTGTACCATTGTTCAAGCCAAATTGGCTCTCGTTTTGCCAAATCGCCTCGCATTGGAAAGGCGGTATCGGCAAGGTTTAGGGTGTTTTTGTAGTCGGTTTGGGGTTGGGCTTGGTCGGTCATTGTCTGGCTCATTGTGCTTAAAATTAAAATGAATAATTATAGCCTAATTGGGGGGATTTATAAAGTAGTTTATTGACCATCAATGGGGCAAAATTTGACTTTTTGGGGGGAATTTGGTAGATTAGAACAATGCTTTACCCACTTGATAATGATGAAAAAGTTAAGCAGAAAAACCACTTCACAATTAACAATGATGATTTGTGCCATCATTTTGGGGTATTTTGGCATTATCAAACAAGAGTATGACAATCCAATCATTGCTTTTATTGGCATTTATATGATTTTGGAAAGTTTGTATTATTTTTGGCAATTTTATAAAAAGAATGACACCATAAAATTAAAAGATAAATGGTGATTTCATATTGAGTTTTTGGTGATGAATGTGTTTTATCATCAATTTTTAAAACTTGTGGACTTTTATGGGTAAATTTGTTACACTGATTACAATTTCACAATAACAACAAGGATTTTATGAGTAACAATTATAATCCTTACCAAGCCCCACAAAGTGATGTTTATGATTATCAAGAGCCAAGTGAACTGACCTTATTGGACATACCTCAATCCTTATCCATTGGCAGTGGTTTGTCATGGATTGGAGGAGCGTGGCAGATTTTTATGGCTCGTCCTTTATTGTGGATTGGATTGGGCTTTATTGTCATGGCATTGATGATGACCGTTGGGGCAATTCCTTTACTGGGTAACATCTTATTCATCATGCTCATGGTTGGTATCGGCTATATGGCATATTTGACCGACAATGAGCAAGCAATGGAAATTGGCGATTTGTTCATTGCATTTCAAGAGCGAGCAGGGAATTTAGTGTGGTTATTCTTTGCTCAATTACTCTTTTTATTCATTTTGTTCATACCAACCATGCTGATTTTATTTTTAGTCATTGGTGGTGCTGATGGCAATAAAAGTACTGACAATCCAATCATCATGCTCATTTATCTGCTGATAGGTTCAATATATCTTTGTGTTTATGGGGCAGTAATTTGGTTTTCGCATTTTTTGGTATTTTTTCACGAACTACCCCCATTTAAAGCAATCACATACAGCATTAAAATGGCATTTAAAAATCTCTTACCAATGACACTTTATGGTATTGTTATTGGCATATTATGGTTATTGGGTTTGTTGACATTTGGACTGGGCATTTTTGTTGTCTTTCCATTAACCATGATTAGTAGCTATGTTGCTTATAAACAAATTGCCACTGACAGTAATTAACTGACATTACTCATTGATAAAAAATCACATTCCCAATTTCAATATTTTTTAACTTGCAAGGTTATTTTTATGAAAAATCCCAGCAAAACCCTATCATTATTATTGGCAAGTGCCGTATTTTTGACCGCTTGTGGTGGCGACAAACCTGCCGACACCCCAAAAACAGAACCAAAAGCCCAAACCACCCAAACTCAGCCCGAAGCAGAGACCCCAAAAGCAGATGAAGTCAAGGCGGACGAACCTAAGGCACAAGACACAACAAGCGAGCCAAAAGCTGACAATGCAGACACTGCCAGCACAGACAAAGAAACAACCCAAGCCCCAAAAACAGATGAGCCAACCAAAACAGAGACAAAAACCGAAGTTAAAGCTCTATCCCTAGAAGAGGGCAAGGCTCGCTACGAAAAAACCTGTAAAGTTTGCCATGATCAAGGTCTCTTAGACGCTCCCAAGATTAGCGATAAAGCAAATTGGGCAAAACGCCTAGAAAAAGGCGTGGATACCCTACACGCCCATTCTGCCAAAGGTTTTGGTAAAATGCCTGCCCAAGCGACAGGTGATGTCTCGGAGGCAGAAGTCTATGCGGCGGTGGATTATATCATCAGTCAAGTTAAATAACCCCACAAATTAAAATAACGCCCAATGAATAAAATTGGGCGTTATTTCATTGGGCGTTATATGATTTATTCTAAGGTTTGCGGTAGGTTTTTTGCCAAAGATTGGGCGTTATCATTACCCATAAGTACGGCATAATGGGCAGTATTTGGATTAGATTCCAATATGATTTTTATCACCATAGTTAAAGGCACTGACAACAACATACCCACAACCCCCAAAAGCCAACCCCAAAACAATAATGACAAAAACACCATGAGCGTGGACAATCCTAGATTTTTCCCCATAATTTTTGGTTCTAGTACGTTGCCAATAATACCATTAATCAATAACATACCAATCAAAACACTCATACTCACCGAAAAATCATTTAATAAAAATGCTTGTAAAATCACAGGCACAGAAGCAATCACGGAGCCGATATTTGGCACAAAGTTTAACAGAAAACTTAGTGTTGCCCAAAGTACGGCGTATTGCACACCAAGCAGAGTTAATAATACCCAAACACAAAAGCCTGTTAATAAACTGATTAATGCTTTTAAACCCAAATAATGAATCACACTGTCTAAAATCAAATTAATCTTGGTGTTGCTGATGTGATGATGCTTTTCGGTTTTTTCTAGTACAAATGCCAATTTATGTTTAAAGTCAGGAGCTTCAAACAACATAAAAACAACCATTAACACCAGCACAAAAATGTTAGAAGCCACACTAGACATTCCTCCCATTAAACTGCCCATAAAAGAAAAAATGGATTTGACATTTAAATGGTCGGTAATCATATTGGCATTAAATTCAAAAGGTAAATGCCATTTTTTTGCCAATGCCACCAATTCATCAATACGCACCAACATTAGCTTTTCGTATTGGGGCATAGAGCGAGTAAATTCGGCAATTGATGAATTGACAAGCCCACCCACAAACACCAAAATCAACGATAAAATAAAAAATAACACACCAATCGCTATCCAATGTGGTATTTTGTGGCGAGTCAAAAAGTTAATGAGGGGCGAACAAATGATGGCAATGAACAGCGAAATCAAAAACGGCACAAGCAAACTTGCCGACAATTTAATGCCTGCCAACACAATCATCAATGAGGCTGTGCCAACAAGTATTTTTAAATAGTTGTGTGAAGTCATAAATTTTCCAGTGAATTGTCCATAATGGCAATTTTTACTTAACAAAAGAGAAATTTTGTACTATTATGAACGATTTTTCACATAAAATAAACCCATAATACGTTTTCGCACCCTTGCCATGCATTGATTGGCACCCAATTTTTAAACAAATCCGTCAAAATCAAGACAAGCCACACAAAATTTGCTACAATCTACATCAACAACCCCCCTTTAAATTGGACACCATCATGAAATTTGCTCGTTTGACCGCTTTTTTCCTTACTCTCACCGCCCCTGCCCTTACTCCTATGCTTGCCCACAGTGCCGACTGGACACCTGTTTTTGAATATTTGGAACAAAACAAAACAGGCGATGATGGGGCGTTGATTGGCAAGCTAATGGACAATATTTTTGTAGAAAATCTCCATTCTGGCAATTATAAAAAAATCAATCCTTTAACCAACTACGCCCAACACGGCAATTATCCGATTACCACGCCCTACAAAGAAGATTTGTTACCTGCCAAAGCGTATAAAGACAGCAAACAAGACCTGCCGCTAAAAGCTGTTATTCCTTTAAAAAATGCCACGCTTTATGGCTATCCCCTAAAAAGTTTGACCTATGAATATTACTGCTTTGAATGTGGTGGTGTGGGTTTTTACGCCACGCTCGCTCCAATGAATAACGCTCAATTTCAAGCCCTAAAACAACGCGTTCATTTTGATAAAGAACCTGATTATGTCTGTGAAGGTGCGGGCAATTCGGCAAGTTTGGAACGAGACAATAAAGGCGTGTATGTCGTGTTAAATGTTGGGTGCTGATTTGTGAACTTCTCCCACTTCTTCCCCCACCCCGTCCGCCTGCTCGCCCCAATGGAAGGCTTAACCGACCCATTGATGCGTCAGATTTTGACTCAAATTGCCCATGATTTGGGTCGCCCTTATGACTGGGGGGTCAGCGAATTTATCCGTGTTACTCATTATCCACTGCCTGCCCATGTGTTTTATAAATATGTGCCAGAGCTACGCACCAATGGCAAAACAGCAAGTGGCACACCCATTCATATCCAACTTTTGGGCAACAATCCAGAAACAATGAGCCAAAGTGCCTTGACTGCCATCAGTCTGGGGGCGTGTGCCATAGATTTGAATTTTGGTTGCCCCGCCAAAACGGTCAATAACCACAAGGGCGGTTCGGTACTCTTAGATGAGCCAGAGGTTTTATATGCCATCATCAGTCAGGTTCGTCAAGCCGTCCCCACCCATATCCCTGTCTCTGCCAAAATCCGACTGGGCTACAACGACACTTCTAAAACACATGAAATCGGACAAGCGGTCAAATCAGCCAATGCAAGCTGGCTTACCATTCATGCTCGCACAAAAGTGGACGGTTATAAACCGCCTGCTTATTGGGAAAAAATTGAGCCGTTTACTCATCTAGGCTTACCAGTCATCGCCAATGGTGAGATTTGGACGGCTGATGATGCAAAACGTTGTACCAAACAAGCCCACACCCCACATCTGATGCTAGGACGTGGTGCAGTAACAAGACCTGATTTGCTTGCCAATATCCATAACGGAACAACCTTGGATTGGCAAGGGTTGATTCCTTATCAATTGAGCTTTTTAAATGACAATACCGACAATCAAGGCGGACTGGTTGGGCGATACAAACAATGGCTTGGTATGCTCACAAAAGGATACACAGAAGCACAAAGCCTTTGGCAAGTGGTGAAAAAACTAAAAACGGCGGACGAAATCAAAATGGCACTAACCGCTTAAACAAAAAACCTAAACAAAAAAGGGTGTAATTACACCCTTTTTTAATCCCAAAATCACCCCAAAATCTGTCTTAAACCATCTATCAATCGTGCGTTTTGTTCGGCTGTCCCCACCGTAATCCGCAGATAATCGCCAATGCGTGGCTTGTCCCAATGACGAACCAAAATACCCTGCTCTCGCAATTTATCAAAAATCATCTTGGTGGTGAGTGTGGCGTGGTTGGGTTTGGCAAATACAAAATTGGCAGATGATGGCAACACATCAAAACCAAGTTCGGTAAGTTTGGTAGTTAATGCGTTGCGAAGTGCAATGACCGCCTGACGCTTGTCCTGAAAATAAGCCTCGTCCAGAATACTAGCAACCGCTCCTGCTTGGGCAAGACGGTCAATGGGATAACTATTAAAGCTATTTTTGTAAGTGGCTAATGCTGTGATAAGGTTTGGGTTACCAAACACCGCCCCCACACGCAATCCAGCCAGCGAACGAGATTTTGAGAAAGTCTGTACCACCAATACATTATCAAACTCATTAATCAAGCCAATGGCAGATACATTTTTGACATCATCAGCATAATCAATATAAGCCTCATCAATGACAATGACTGCATTGGGGTGTTCTTTTACAAGTTTACGAATACTCCCCAAATCTAGCAAAACACCTGTTGGGGCGTTGGGATTTGGGAAGATAATCCCTCCACACGGCACGCGATAATTATCAACATCAATGGTAAAATCCGACTTTAAAGGAATGGCTTGGGCATTAACCCCAAAAGTTTGGGCATAAACAGGATAAAAGCCATAGCTGATGTCTGGCATGAGTAGCGGACGTTCTTTAACAAAAAAACAGGCAAAAATAAATGCCAAAACCTCATCAGAGCCATTACCAACGAACACTTGTTCACGTTTTATGCCATGATAATTCGCCAACGTTTGGCAAAGCTCATCAGATTCAGGTTCAGGATACAGGCGTAACTCATCGGCACGGTCTAGCACCTTTTTCATCACTTCAATGGCTTTTGGGCTTGGTGGGAAGGGATTTTCATTGGTGTTGAGTTTGCATAAATCTGCCATTTTGGGTTGCTCGCCTGCCACATAGGGGGTAAGCTGGCGAATTTTCATGCTCCATAAGCGTGTATCAATTGTCATGATAACTCCTTTTCATTAACTGTCTAAAAAATTGACCCGACCTGTGGCAATGTCATACTCCGCCCCAATAATCGTCAAATCCCCATGCGTTACCATGTCCTCTAAAATGCGAGAGCCGTGTTTGAGCTGGCTGACCGACATACGCACATTGGCACGCACCGCCCGATTGACAAATTCATCAATATCCACTTCGGCATCACTGGCTGTCATGATTTCGTGCAAATTATAAACACTAGGGCGAATCCTATCTACGATAGATTGTAGGTTTGGAGAATAATACTGATCAGGGTTAATCAACGTTTCTACACATGCCGTTACCGCACCACAATGGCTATGACCCAATACCACCACAAGGCGAGTACCAAATTTTTCGGCAGCAAACTCAATAGAGCCTATTTGACTAGGGGCGATGATATTTCCTGCCACTCTGATGACAAACAACTCACCAAGTGGCTGATCAAAAATCAATTCCACAGGCACGCGAGCATCCGAGCACCCCAAAATAATAGCACTTGGTTTTTGTTCCTCAACCAACTCTGGCGGTGCAACAGTCAATGGCTTGGTACTTGCCAAATTTGCCATATACCGTTCATTACCCGCTTTAAGATTTTCTAGCACCGTTTGAGCAGACAGATTTTCTTTCATATCAATCCCTATCAGCTCCGGGTATGCTGTTGGTATTGGTGTTGGGTCGGGCATTTGACTTGGGAGCTTCATACGTAACGTCATTATTTTGGGTGTAAGTAACGGACGAAGATGTCTCTGACGACACCGCAGGTTTTTGTGGCGTTGGTGCTTTGGGTGCAATTGACATATCAATCACCATCTCTTGGGCTGATTCTGCTGTTTCTGATGGCGTTGGCTTGTTGGTTGCAACGTCTTTTTTGGTTTGGTTGGTTGTACTGGCTGATTTTGGCGTACCTGTTGCTGCATTTGAAGTTGGTACATTTGCCATGCTTGGTGCATTTGCAAAATTAGGTGTACTCGATGCGTTGGGCGAAGCTGGCGTGGCGTTCTGAAACTTATTGTCCAAACCACTCCTTAATTGCTCGGCAGACAATCGGCTAGGCGCTATTTCTCGCTTAGCTGGCATCAAATTCACCTTGTCTAGCATCTCTTTGCCAAATAAAGTATCACCACGTTCATATTGATCCATGATTTTGATATAATAGCCAATCTCTTCTGCTTTTACTTTGGCAGTACTTGGCAACCCAAAGTTCACTTTTTTAATGGCGGATAAAGCCTCTTGGGCACTTGCCATACTGCCATAAGTTAAAATATAGCGAAGCTCATCATTGGCGTTGTGGTAACGAAAATAAGCAAACTTATCACGGTCATCTCGTTGGTTGAGATATTCAACAATAATATCGTTGCTTGACACATTCATGACTTGTACTGTCCAGCGTTTGGCATCTTTTTCAAAATATGACTTATCTTTAAACTCGCTAGGATAGTTGCGTAAATCTCGTATCACTGTTGCAAAATCAATCGGTGGCACTTCTTTGGTCAGTTGCACATAAGATTCAATGTATGTTGGCAAGGGCGAATCGGCAAGGGTAATTTTTTCTTTTTGGCGTTTTTCATTAACTTGTGCAACATCGGTAGTTATCCACAAAAACAACCAAACCACCGACAAACCTATCGCCAAAACAAACCACAATATGGCTTGTGCTTTAAATATAATATTTGATATAACACTTTGCGACATACTACAACCTTATCATCACACCACATACTCATCAATAGAAACAAGCACCTCTTCCAACATTCTTACATCAAAATCTGCACTAACAAAGGCTTGCCCCAACGATTTTAAAAGTACCAAACGGATTTTGCCACCCTTCACTTTTTTGTCATGCCCCATAAGGTTCAAAGCCACGTCAGGGGCAATGGCGGGTGGCTTGATGGGCAAATGAAAATCTTGCAAAATTTTTGCCACACGTAGCACATCTGCACGTTCTATCAAGCCCATTTTGTGCGACATCACGCTTGCTTGCATCATGCCAATAGAAACCGCCTCACCATGTAGCCATGTGCCGTAACCTTCGTGTGTCTCAATGACATGTCCAAAAGTATGCCCAAAATTTAACAATGCCCTAACGCCTGCTTCTCGCTCATCACTGGCGACAATTTTGGCTTTATAATCACAACAACGATACACCATATGGCTTAATGTATCTGCATCTTTATCAAGGATTTTTTGGGTATTTTGTTCAAGCCATATTAAAAATTCATGGTCAAAAATCAGCGCATATTTGACCACTTCTGCCATACCCGCCAAAAATTCACGGTCAGCAAGCGTCCCGAACGTCCCCATGTCTGCTAGCACACATACAGGTTGCCAAAACGCCCCTATCATGTTTTTACCAAGCGGGTGATTAATGCCTGTTTTACCGCCTACTGAAGAGTCCACTTGGGCAAGTAGCGTCGTTGGTACTTGGATAAAGTTCACACCTCGCATATAGCTTGCTGCTGCAAATCCCACCATATCACCAATCACACCGCCACCCAATGCAATCAATGTACAATCTCTGGCAAAATGGTTTTGCATAAGCACATCATAAATGGCATTGATGCTGTCTTGGTTTTTATGAGTCTCACCATCAGGCAACACACATACCGCAACCGTAAAATTTTGACTCAACTCATCTTGTAACTTTTTAAGATAAAATGGTGCAATCACGTCATTACTAACAATCAGCACTTGCTTGCCTTTGATAAAAGGTACAATCTGACTTGCCAAATTTATTGTTTTTGGCGAATCGCCACTTTTACCGATAAAAATGGGATAATCATGGCTTTGAGTATGTACAGTTAAGATGTGTTGATTCATGAGTATTATCACTTATAATGAATAGAATGATATTTTTCCAATGCTTCAATGATTTCTAAAAGCATTTGCTTAGGATAGCTTTTACCTGTCATAATGACCATATCCGCCACTTCAAGATACAAGGGTCTTCTCTCTTGGTAAAGTTTTTCAAGCACCGCTCGTGGGTTTTCGGTCTGCAATAATGGGCGATTGGTGTCTTTTTTGGTGCGAAGTAGTTGAGTGTCTACGTTAGCATCTAAAAAAATGACCAAACCACGCTTTAATAATTCACGATTTTCGGCACGAGTAACCGCTCCCCCTCCCGTAGCAATCACAGCATTGGGCATACTAACCAATACTTTAAGAGCTTCTGTTTCACGTTGCCGAAATCCTACTTCCCCTTCTTTGGCAAAAATCCAAGGAATGTCCGTACCTGCTTGATCAGCAATGTACCAATCACAATCCACAAATTCACGTTTTAAATGTTTGGCAAGGAGTTTGCCAATGGTTGTTTTGCCCGCCCCCATCGGCCCTACTAAAAATATGGAAGGCAAATGGGCAAATTTCATGGTTGGTTTTTGAACAATCACCTCAACCACAACTGATGCTTCTTCAAACATTAAAAATACACTTTAAAAATTAGCTATGATACAAGGTTTATGGCTATCTTGCCAGTTATTTATTCATTAATTTTACAAGCAACCAAAAAACAACCGCAATTTATCCACAAAATAAACCTACAAAACAAAAGCAGGCACCAGACCTGCTTTTGTCATCATCAAACATCATCTCATACGACTGGTATTATCGTGAATCAGCTTAGGTGTAATAAAGATGAGCAACTCTTCTTTATTATTCTCTTTATTATCATACTTAAATAAACGACCAACACCGGGAATGTCGCCAAGGAATGGTACTTTACTCTTACCATTAGAAATGGTGTTACGGAACACGCCACCTAGCACCACCGTTTGACCATCTTCCAACAAGACATTCGTATTTACCGAATCCCTACGAATTACTGGCACACCACCATAAACCTCACCCGTGGTATCAGCATTTTCAACCGTTAATTTTAATGAGATTTTACCCTCTGGAGTAATTTTTGGTGTCGCTTCCAAAGAAAGGGCAGCTTCTTTAAAACTTGTGTTTGTTGCACCACTGGCTGAAGCCTCTTGATAAGGGATTTCTTTACCTGAAAGAATCTTAGCGGTTTGGTTATCTTCCGTCAAGACCTTAGGTGATGAAATCACCTCACCACGACGCTCTGCCTGCATGGCTTGCAAGGTCAAATCAAGAAGCATGTCGCTAATACTAAGCAAACCAACATTAAATGAAGAGGTTGCAGCAGATGTAGCACTCATTAAGTTTACTGATAAACCTGCTGAGTCTAAAGTGGCGGTTGGTTTTAGTGGATTAAATGCTGGGGTAGTTGAGTTGTGAGTGGCACCCCATCTTACACCAATCTCTTTTGAAAATGCCTCGGTAGCAGTAACAATACGTGCCTCAATCATCACTTGATCAAGCGGAATATCAATCTGCGTAATCATCTCACGAATATTGTCAATACCTGCTGAGGTATCTTTGACAATAATGGTGTTGGTACGTGCATCAGCAGTAATCGCCCCCTTAGGAGAAGCCAACAACGATGTACCATTACCTTGACTACCACCTCCACTGCTATTAGCGTTTTTAAGTAAATCAATCACCGTATCTGCTTTTGCATAGTTGAGCTTGATATACTCAGTACGCAGTGGCATCAACTCATCAATTTTTCTACTATCTTCTAAAATCTTGGCACGGTTAGCAGCCAATTCAGCAGCAGGAGCCACCCAAATCACGTTACCATTTTGTTGCATGCCCAAGTTTTTACTTTGCAGGATAATGTCCAGCGCTTGATCCCAAGGCACATTAATCAAACGCAAGGTGATGTTGCCTTGTACGTTGTCAGCAGCAATGATATTGCTGTTTGTAAACTGACTAAGCACATCAAGCACCGTACGCACCGACACGTCTTGGAATTCCATAGACAGTGGTTCGCCTTTATAAACCTTTTTCTCCGAAGTTGGATCTTGGAGTTTGGTTGGTGGTGCAATAGAGATGTTTAGGGTTGAACCAGACTGATAAGCTTGATATTCAAAATCACCCTTCATGTCAATGGTAATAACACCACTTTGACCTTGGTTGGCGGCAGTAACACTCGTTACCAAACCACTGGCTTGAATTTTATTAATCAGGTGGCGTGGAATGGTTGTGCCCTTAGTGCGCACAACAATTTTATTGCCTTGACGTTGCACATCAACAGGAATGTACTCGTTCACCAATGCAATCTTAACACTACCACCACCATTTTTAGTGCCAGAATAATTAATGCTAGATATGCCAGTAATATGGTCTGACGCCGAACCGACATTAGAATTCAATAGTGGATTTACCCTAACATTAGTTGCTTGCGAGCTTGCAGGTTGCACCGCTCTGGTATTGTTGTCTTGGGCGATTTTTAGCACCAACTGGTTGCCTTCAATGCTACTGGTGTACTTGGCGGTGCCGTTTAGATTCACCAACAAACGAGTATCTGAACCAGAATTAAGAGCAGTAACGCTATTTACCAAACCACGATTGATGGGCATATCACGTGGCAGACCACTACTACTCACCTGCTTAAAATCAAACACCATCTGATTGCCTGCCTGCTGACTGGCTACTGGCTTGGTGGGCTTGCCATCAAAGTTAATACGAATATGCGTGCTATTATCTGATGCTTGGGTGGCAGACAATGATTGAATGGCTAGGGCATGCGCCTCTACTGCTAACATACTAACTGCCAACGCAGAGTATACAAAGGTGGATTTTTTACTTAAAAAAGTCATTATTTCGTCCTCAAAATAAATCTAGTTGGCTAATCAATTTGGTGTGATCAAATTGGCAGATCTTTCAACATAACCCAAACGAGCATCTTCAACAATCTCAATTAGGTTGATTTGAGTTGGAGTAATCTCCACAATACGACCGTGATCTTCACCCATATAATCTCCGATTTGCACATCTCTAACGACGCCGTCAGGTGCTTGTACCAAGCCATACTCACGACCATTAGGTGCTACCACTTTACCACGATAAATCAAACTTGACAATGTGTACTTTTCAAGCTCGTGTTTGATGCGGTTGTTATCAGGGCGAATACTCGGCATATTGGCAATGGTTGCCTGTCTGTCTAATAAACTTTGTGGCACAAAAGGACTACGCATGTTATTTGCGACATAATCATAATCCTCAATCGGCTGTGGTGTGGGTGGTGGCTCAATGGGTTGTGCAGGCAACTCTCTGATTTGTTTCATCTCAGCTTCTGCCATACTTACTCTGTCTGTACAACCACTTAAAGCACCCAACAAAATGACACCAAAAGCCAAATGTGTGCATTTTTTTACATCATATATCATTGCTTATCACCCTCTGTGGCTTGATCAGTTGTCGTTACTGCGTCCAAATCAACTTGTTTAGCACGGTAAGTCTTCGTTTGCAATACCAACTGTAATTCAGGCATGACATCCAAGTCTGGTTTTGGATTTTTAATCTCAAAATCATGCATGGTAATAATACGGGGCAACTGGGCAATACCACTAATAAATGTACCAAACTGATGATACTCACCCACACCAATGATTTGAATGGGTTGCTCGATAAAGAACTCTTGAGAAACTTCTGGTTGCACTGAGATATCTTGGAAACGAATGCCACTACGACTGCCCTGCATATTGATACCATCAATTAATTCAGGCACACGAGTATCTTTGGGCAACTGGTTAAGTAATGCCTCAAAATCAGTTTTCATCTGTGCAACTTGTTGTTCGTATTCTGCAAGATGGCGAGCTTTAGATTGCTTCTCTTTATAAGTATCTAACAAGGTTGCTTGATAGGCTTCGGCAGATTTGATTTCATCAATCTTTTTGGAAATTAGCAAGAACCAAGACATCAACAATACCAAAGCAAAAATCGCAATCAAAATAAACAGCTTAACCGCCAATGGTGCACTACCATAGTTTTGACCATTTAGTGAGTTAATCTCTGCTTGAAACTTTTTAAAATCAAAAGATTCTTTTTTCTTTTTGGCGACTTTTTTGCCTTTAACTTTAGTCTTTTTTACTTTAGGTGCTTTCTCTGGCTTTGGCTTGCTAACTTTTGGCTTACCAAGCCCTAACCCCACTTTGGGTTTGCCTAATTTTGGCTTTTCGGTAGCTGGCTGAGTTGATACTTGTTCCTCAGTAGCTTTGGTTGTTTTTGGCTTCTTTAAAGAAAATTTCATGAATTAAGCTCCTGTTTTTGCATTGGTCGTTTCAGGGCTTGGTTGTGCTTGTGCCGCTGGAACTGGGTTGGCAGGTGCTTCTGGAACTGGGTTGGCAGGTGCTTCTGGAACTGGGTTGGCAGGTGCCACCTCTGGTGCGGGTGTTCCCCCAACTGGCTCTACATGCACAGGTGCTGCCAAATCATCATTAGTGGTTGTTGCAACGGTGGCATCTGGTGATGGCTCACTTGAATTATTTGCACCTTCCTCTTCGGGTTTTGGCGTTTGGATTTTGGTAGTTATTACGAACTCAACATAACCCTCCTCTGGCACAGGCACATAATCAGGGTCTTTTGCAACTTTGGCCTCAACTTTTTGATAAGCCTCAATCTTACTTTTAATGTTCAATACCGCCGATTCGCCCAACCATTCACTACCATCAATATTGCGAACCAATCTTGCCACTTCGTTGGCATTATCAGCTTTACCTGTAATGGTAATAACCTCACCCACACGCTTAATGTTGAGCAGATAGACATCTTTTGGCACAGCTTGTGCCAAGTCGTACCACACACGCACAGGAATAGAACGACGACCTTGCAAATCCTGAATGACTTTCATTTGAGACAACATTTGCTCACGCTGTGCTTCTAAGGTCTCAATAGATTTTAATGCCACATCAAGCTGTTTGTTTTCTTGGTCAATACGATCATTAGCAGCTTGTTGGTTGCTAAGTTCGTTATTAAAAAAGGTAAATACACCAAGCACTAAAAGAGCCGCCAAACCTGCAACTGCCGCCATCAGAATGTTAAAATCTCTGTTGTTGCGTTCACGTAACTCTTTACGCCAAGGTAATAAGTTAATACGAGCCATTAGTCAAAACTCCTTAAAGCCAATCCGCAAGCAACCATGAGACTTGGTGCATCTTTACGAAGTGCACTAGAATCAATACGGTTACTGATTGACATACCGTCAAAAGGGTTGGCAATGGATACCATGCTACCAACACGTTCTTGGATTTGCTCAGCCAGCCCCGGCAATGCAGATGCACCACCACATAACACAATGTGGTCTACATTATTGTATTCACTTGATGAAAAGTAAAACTGCAATGAACGGCTGATTTGTTGAACTGTATTTTCAATAAAAGGCATAAGCACGGTCTCATTATAATCAGCAGGCAAATTGTAACTCATCTTACCTTCTGTTGCTTCACTGTATGATAGCCCATAGCGTGCCTGAATCGCTTCGGTCAGTTGTTCACCACCGAAATTTTGTTCACGGTTATAGATAAATTCACCATCTTTGGCGATATATAAAGTGGTCTGTTTATGCCCAATATCTACCAAAGCAACAATCTGCGGGTCGTTGGGTAGGTTGTCAAGGCTCAATGCGAACGCACGCTCGATGGCATGGGATTCAATATCCATCACTTTGGTGGTAACACCGCCAATAGACAAGACGCTCACTCGCTGATCTACGTTGTCAGAACGCGAAGCAGCCAATAGTACACGCACCAGATGATCGCCCACCTTTGAAGGTCCAAGCACCTCAAAATCCAGATTGACTTCGGTTAATGGATAGGGAATGTATTGCTCAGCGTCTAGCTTGATTTGGGCTTCACGGTCAGTATCTGATAGGTTGGCTTCCATATCAATGATTTTGGTGATGACGGCAGAACCAGATACAGCTGTTGCTGCTTCTTTGGTACTCACACCACATCTTTTAACCAATCTGGCAATTGCATCAGCAACCTCTTCATCGTTGACAATGTTTTTATCAACAACCCAACCTGGTTCAAGCGGTTCAACGCCATAAGTCTTCAAATGAAGACGACCTGCTTGCTTTTGTAGCTCAACAAGTTTTACGGCAGTCGTACTAACGTCCAAACCGATATAATGTTTACTTTTTGGAGAAAAGAGTCTCACAGACTTATTCCTTATATTTCACGTATTTGACAAATCTGACGATATTTAAGTTGAAATTATACCATTTATCAACATACAATGTGTTACTTTTCTGATATACTTGGCAAAAAATTTGATATTTTTTACACAAAAACACATTTTATGTAACACTCTTTTTGCACAAAGAGTATAATACACCATTATTAGGCAATTTTTAACCACCCAAAACCGCTATGTCTCAAAAAAATTACACCGTTCGTCTGATTTCTTTCGTAGTCAGTCTCATTTTAGCATTTTTTGCCCTTGTTTTGGTATTAATTTTGGCTTTTCCCATCGGTTTTTATGGTATGGCACTCTATCTTGAACCAAGTTTGCCCAACATCAAAGAATTAAAAACCATGCAACTACAAATGCCATTGCAGATTTACACCGCAGATGGCAAACTTATCGGACAATATGGCAATACCTTTTCACTGCCTGCCACCTATGAAGAGTTGCCAAAACCACTCATTCAGGCATTTTTGGCGGCAGAAGATGATACTTTTTTTGAGCATACAGGCATTAGCGTTAAGGGGCTTGGGCGCGCCATCAAAGAAGTTGTTACTGACGATGACTCCCAAACAGGTGGTTCAACCATTACTATGCAGGTGGTCAAAAACTATTTTTTAAGTCCAGAACGTACCATAGAACGCAAACTCACCGAGATGTTTATCGCTCGTAAAATAGAAAACAAGATGACCAAAGATGAGATTATGACATTATATGTCAATAAAATCTACTTGGGTGAGGGTGCTTATGGTGTTAAAGCTGCCGCCAGACGCTATTATAGCAAATCTTTGGAAAATCTCACCATCGCTGAGATGGCAATGTTAGCAGGACTACCCAAAGCTCCATCACAATACAACCCTGTCAAAAACGAAGCTCGTGCCTTAGAAAGACGCAACTGGATTGTTGGACGTATGTTTGAAAAAGGCTTTATCACCAAACAACAACGTGACGAAGCCATCAATGCACCTACGGGTTTACATATGTACCAAGAGACCCTAGATGAAAATATGCCCTATATCGCTGAGCTAGCACGCCAAACACTTGTGGATAAATTTGGTGAAAAAGTCATGGACAGCGGTTGGCGAGTTCAACTTACCATTGACACCAAAAAACAAAGAATGGCAGAAAATGCCGTTTCGGCAGGTTTAACCCGCTATGAACCCAGCGTGATGGCTCGTGGCTATCGTGGCGTAGAAGCCCTAGAAGGCAATTTGGTATATTTTAAAAAGTTTAGTAACGGCATGCAACCTGCTCAAATCACCAAAGTTACCAATAGTGGCTTTACGGCTGTTTTGCAAAATGGCGAAACCATCACCTTACCCAAAGTTACCAAGTGGAACGAGCGCCACGTTGGTACTAACCGCTACGAAGGCAATGGTAACAGCAAAAACACCCCCAAAGAGATTAAAGTAGGCAACATCGTGCGTGTCATCAAAGACGGTGGCGTATGGCGTATCACTCAGCCCAGACGCATTCAAGGGGCATTGGCATCACTCAACCCAGAAAATGGGGCGTTGATTGCGGTCGTGGGTGGCATGGACTTTAACCAAAGTAAATTTAACCGTGCCACACAAGGCTATCGCCAACCGGGTTCAACCATCAAACCACTCATCTATGCGGCCGCCTTAGAATACACCGAATTAACGCCAAACTCCTACATTTCCAACAAATGTAACTTTGGACGGTGGTGTCCAAAAGGTGGAGGTAAAAGTGGTTCAGTTCCCATGTACGTTGCATTATCACGCTCACTCAATATACATTCCGCCAACATCATGAGAACAACGGAAATAAAAAAACCCGGAATTACCCATCAAGTTCTCTCTCAAATGGGCTTAGAAAAGGAACGTTTAGAAAACACTGGATACACGCTAGCACTGGGAGCGACAGATGCCACCCCACTCCAAATGGCAACCGCTTATACCACCTTTGTCAATGGCGGTCATCGCATTCAGCCTTATGTGATTGAGCGTATTTACAACTTCAACAGCGAAACCATCTACCAAGCAAGCCCCGTGCGTGCGTGTGCCATATGTTTCAACAAAGAATTGGTCAAAACCAACACCGCCCTATTGGACGCATTCACCAAACAACAAGCCGAGTTGGCAGAAAAAAACAAAAACAACCCTGTGGTGGACGAACGTGATGGGCAAGCCAAATACGACCGCTTAAAACCCAAACAAGCCATTCAATATAAATCGGCCGAACAAGCCCCTCGTATCCTTTCTCACAAAACTGCATATAACATGGCAACCATGCTACGTGGTGTTATTGCTGGCGGTACGGGTAAAGATGCCAACTTTCGTTCCGACATTGGCGGAAAAACAGGGACAACCAACTTGGCCAAAGACGTATGGTTTATCGGTGTACATCCTACCAACTCAGCAGCGGTATGGATGGGCTATGACCGTCCATCCTCTTTGGGTCCGCACGCTTTTGGGGGTAAACTTGCCTTACCGATTTGGCGTAGCTACATGAGTGCAGAGCTCGCTGGCAAACCTATCAAATGGGTGGACAAAGAAGATGTGTCCAAAATCGAAAAAACCACCAGCAAAATTGTCAACATCACCGATGACAATGTCAACGACATCAACAAAGTCCTTAAAGAACTTGGGCTTAGCGGTGTGGATGCTACTGTCGATGAAAACAACATGGATGGCATGGAAGAAGAAAACACCGATGATGAGAATGATGAAACCGACACCAACTGATTTCATCATCAAAAGCCAAAAACGCCCCAAATGTGGGGCGTTTTTATGGTTTGGAGTTTTTGGTTTTTGAGCTTTTGAACAATGGATACAACCAAATTTCACAAAAAAGTGCAACCAAGCCCAAACTTGGTCGCACCATCGCACACCAAAATCAGTATTTTTGGTCTTCGCTGACTTTATCTTCGGCCTTAACCTCAGCATCTGCACTCTCGCCAGCTTCTTTTGCTTTATCTGCTTTATCACCAGCCTCGTTGGTAGGCTGTGCTTCTGTGGTAGGCTCTTCTTGGGCGGCCACTTCGGCTTCTTTGGCAACTTCGGCAGTCGCTGGCTCAGTTTTGGCAGGTTCGGCAGGGGCTGGTTCTTTTTGGTTACAGGCGGTCAAGGCAACAACCGCAACCAAACTTGCGATTAATAGTTGAATTTTCATAATATCTCCAAAACTTGTGGAAAAAACCAGTTTAGTTTAACAGATAACCATAATTTAACAAGTGTTATCTTGAAAATACAACAAAATTTAACATTCCTAAAAATTTGGGATAAATCAGATGACTTATCCCAAACATAATTTATACTGATTGTAAAGCAACAATGGCAGGCAAGGGTTTGCCTTCTACAAATTCCAAAAACGCCCCACCCCCTGTGGATAGATAGTCAATGCGGTCAGCCACCTTATATTTGTCAATCGCAGACAATGTGTCGCCACCACCTGCAATGCTAAATCCTGTACCATCAGCCACTGCCTCACAGATGACTTTTGTGCCTTGACCGAATTTATCCACCTCAAACACGCCCACAGGACCGTTAAACAAAATGGTCTTGGCAGATTTGATATACTCACCAAGCTCTTTGGCAGAATCAGGAGCAATATCCAAAATCATATCATTTTCACCGATTTCATCAACCGATTTGATAACGGCATTGGCTTTTTCTAATGAGCCCAAAAAATCCTCAAAATCAATCTCGCCTTTATCCGCCACCACCACATGCGTAGGAAGTAAAATCTTGGTTTTGGTCATGATGTCTTTGGCAGTCTGCACCAAGTCAGACTCATAAAGCGAAGCACCGACATTTTTACCGCTCGCCACCAAAAACGTATTGGCAATACCACCACCCACCAAAATGCTATCACAAATGGTCGCAAGGCTGTTTAAGACGTCTAATTTGGTGGATACTTTTGAGCCACCTACGATAGAAAGAACAGGCTTGGCAGGGTTGTCAAGGGCTTTGGATAAAGCATCAAGTTCGGCGGATAATAAGTTGCCTGCACAAACCATCTTGCCGTCTGCCACGCACGCACGAATAACCCCTTCGGTCGAGGCTTGGGCTCTGTGGGCTGTGCCAAATGCGTCCATCACAAACACATCACACAAATCTGCATATTTTTTGGAAAGTTCGGAGCTGTTTTTCTTTTCGCCCACATTAAAACGTACATTTTCTAACAGCACCACCTCGCCTGCCTTGACTGACACGCCATTTTGCAAATAATCGGTACTAAACGCCACATTCACACCCAATTTATCCGCCAAATATTTGGCAATTGGGGCAAGTGAATATTTATCATCATACTCACCTTCGGTCGGTCTGCCCAAATGTGAACAGACAATCACGCCAGCACCTTTATCAAGACATGCCTTAATGGTGGGTAAAGATGCTTGCAAACGCACATCACTGGTGATAATACCATCTTTGATGGGTACGTTTAAATCCTCACGAATCAGTACCGTTTTGTTAGCAATGTCTAGGCTTGATAGATAGGTAATACTCATGCAATTTTCCTTTTTAAAAGTTAAAACACATCAAAAAGTATGTTTAAAGTGTCATAAAGTAACAGCATTTTAGCATAAAATTTAAAAAATACCCAATATTATCATTTTGAAAAATGGTGATATTTTTTATCATGATAAAATATGTGTGCTTTTATTAACTTTATTATTCATACCAACTTTTCAAAAGTCGCCCCCACCCCTTGCACTTTAAGCCAATTGTATCTGCCGAATGACTCATGATGTCAGCAGTTACCGCAATATAATCCAACCGATTACCGCCCAGCATTTGGCGAAGTTGTATGGCATTGTCTAGCGTAACCCCACCAATCACACACAACGGCAAATCCACCTTGCTTGCCTTTTGTAGAGTATTTGCTTCAACCAAACGGGCTTTGGGTTTGGTTAGTGATGTAAATACCGTCCCCATCGCTCCATAGGTTGCTCCCTCTTTTTTTGCTTCTTTAAATAACGCCATATCACCATGACATGTCCGCCCAATCACAACATCACCACCAAGTAGCTCACGAGCCACACGCACACTCCCATCTCGTTGCCCCAAATGAAGTCCTATACCAAAATGACATGCCAATTCTAGATTATCATTCATGACCACAGGCACTTCATAACGACTTGCCAAACTAACAATCAACTCGGTCTCTTGGTAGAGTGTCATCAAATCATATTGTTGTAGGGTGTTTTTGCGGCGAATTTGTAGCAGTGAAATGACGCCTGTATCCAATGCACGCTCTAATTTATCAAGGAGCGTCTCAATTTCATCATCATTGGTAAGTAGATAGAGCTTGGGAGGTGTTGGCATGGTCATAAAATCATCCTTTTTTGATTGACTGGCTTTTATTTTACCATAAAAAACCTTGTCATCTTAACAAGGTTTTTTATAATCACACCACTATATAGCAAGCTCGCCAATATCCGCCACACTCAAAAACAGCTCTCGCACTTGTTTGAGCAATGCCAGACGGTTGTTTTTAAGATTGACATCATCAGCATTTACCATCACTGTATCAAAAAAGTTGGTCAATGGCTCATCAAGACTTAATAAAGTCTTTAAAATTTCTTGATAATCGGCTTGTTCAAACAAAGGCTTACAAGCATTTTGAGCACTTACAAGGGCGGTAAATAAGGATTTTTCAGCCGTTTCTACAAGCAGACTTTCGTCAATATTTGCCCCAATGTCGCCCTCGGCTTTGGCAAGAATGTTGCCCACTCGTTTGTTATTTTGAGCAAGGGTTTTGGCTTGGGGCAAAGCACGAAACGCCCAAACCGCCCAAATACGGTCATCAAAATCAAGAGGCATATGCGGATTAATCGCACTGACCGCCAAAATGGTATCCACCGCCACGCCTTTATCCTCGTACATCGGACGATAGCGAGCATTGATAAATTCCATCACATCGGTAAAGGTTTTGGCAAGATTGTCAAGCGTATTACCATACCCCAAAATCGCCTGTTCAACCAAAGCAACCAGATTGAGTGGCATCTTTTTCTCAATCAAAATTCTTAAAATACCAATGCTGGCACGGCGTAGGCTAAAGGGGTCTTTTGACCCTGTGGGAATCTCACCAATGCCAAAAATCCCAACCAGCGTATCAAGGCGGTCGGCAAGTGCCAAACACACCCCAATGTCGGTTTTGGGCAACTCATCGCCAGCAAAGCGTGGCAAATATTGCTCGGCGATGGCGTCTGCCACTTCGCCATTTTCGCCATTGATATGGGCATAATAAGTCCCTGCAATGCCTTGAAGTTCTGGAAACTCGCCCACCAAAGTGCTTGCCAAGTCGCATTTTGACAAAAGCCCTGCACGAGTGGCATTTTCAACATTGGCACCGATTTGTGTAGCGATGAAGGCGGATAATTTGGCAATTCGTTCGCTCTTTTGCCAGATTGTCCCCAATTTGTCTTGAAATACACGAGTTTTTAGGTTTTCGGATAGGGCAAACAGGGGCTGTTTTTGGTCTTGCAAAAAGAAAAATTCAGCGTCCGCTAGGCGTGGTCGCACCACTTTTTCATTACCCTTAACAACCGCCTGTTTATCAGTGCTGTCAATGTTACTGATAAAAATAAAGTACGGTAGTAATTTGCCGTTTTTGTCGGTCAAACAAAAGTACTTTTGGTCGGCTTGCATAGTGCTAATAAGTGCCTCTTGTGGCACGGCTAAGAAACGCTCCTCAAAACTGGCTCGTAAGGCAACAGGATAGTCCACAAGGGCGGTTACCTCATCAAGAAGCTCATCAGGCACAATGGCATTTGCTCCAACTTCATCGGCAAGAGTGGCAACTTGGGTTTTAATATTATTTTGGCGTTTGGCAAAATCGGCAATCACATAAGCCTTTTCAAGCACGCTTTCATAATCATTGGCGTGAGAAATCACCACAAAATCAGGGGCGTGGTAGCGATGACCCCGTGTTTGATTGCCTGTCTTATGCCCTTGAATGGTCGCATCAATGACCGCCCCATCACGCATTAGCACCACCCACTGCACAGGACGCACAAACTCGTGCTTATCCGCCCCAGACCGCATTCGTTTGGCAATCGGTAGCTCGTCTAGGGCTTTTTGGATAAGTTTGGGTAGTAGCTCGTCCACCGACTTGCCCTTAATGGTCATTTCATAACCAATGTACTCGCCTTTTTTATCCGACACGGTGATAAGGTCGTCTTTGGTCAGATTAAGTCCAGTGGTATTTAAACCTTGTAAAAAGCCCTGCCCTGCTTTGGTCAAATTACCATCAGCATCAAAACTTGCCTTGATGTTTGGACCTTTTTTGGTTTCTACCTTGTCAGGGGTAACACTTGCCACGCCAAGAATTTGCAATGCCAAACGGCGTGGGGCAGAAAAAATTTTAATGCCTTCAAAGGCGATATTTTGCTCAGCAAGCGATTTCTCAACGCTTGACTGTAGGGCATTTTGCAAAGTTTTTAAAGACTTTGGGGGCAACTCTTCGGTGCCAAGTTCAAATAGGATTGTGTTCATTGTTTGACCTGTTATTTCAATTTTAAATTACAACACACGGTATAAAGTTTTCATTTCATCATCACCCACAACCGCTAATTGTTTAAAGTCGTGGCGTTCATATAAATCAAGCAGTTTGGCAATGGGTTGGCATTCTAAAATAACGGCACGACCGCCAATTAATTGACGGGCGGACAATAATATTTCAAAAATTCTATCAAAAATATCCTGCAAGATAATTGGGTTATTTTCTACATTGGCATTTTTGCCGATTTGTCCAATTAAAAAAGTTCGTATGGTTTTGGCATTTTTATTAAAGCCATCTAATTTTTTCACAACGCTTTTGCTTAATTTTTCATTATCAATATTGACATCTTTAAAAGACAATGAAAAATATGTCAACAGTTCGCCATTGTTAGAAACAATCAAATAAGTTCTGGCATTGTGCGTGCGTTCAAAGTCAATGGCTTTATTTTTCAAAAATCGCTCAACATCTGGATTTTTTGGACAAGAAAACTCATTTATCAATCGTTTGATTGATTGTTCTTTTTTATCGTTATCCAAAAAATCCAATAATGGATAAATTCTCATTTTTTATCCCAGCGTTTTTGTAAAATTTCCAAAAATTCATCAACGCTTGGTTGTTCTTTTTTGGGCGATTTAATTTGCACAGGCTTGGCATTTTCCAAATCATATAAAAATTGCTCTATTGCTTTTTCATCACGCACGATAAATTGTTTATCAAACGATGCAGTACTCATTTTGTATCCTCACACTAATGGTATCTCACTCCCCCTCTTTGGGCAACCACTTCTCTAACGCTTCTTTTTTGTGTGCTTCATCTGCCAAAGGAAAGCCCAATTTAGCACGAGCGATGGTATAGCTTTCCGCCACTTTACGAGCCAGTGTACGCACTCTTAGGATAAATCTTTGGCGTTCGGTCACCGAGATTGCCCCACGAGCGTCCAAAAGGTTAAAGCTATGGCTTGCCTTTAACACCATCTCGTAAGCTGGCAAGGGTAAATTCACCTCCACAAGGCGACTGGCTTCTTTTTCATAAAAATCAAATAAATCAAAGAGTTTATCCACATCGGCATATTCAAAGTTATAGGTGGACTGCTCCACTTCGTTTTGGTGAAAGACATCGCCATAAGTTACACGCCCAAACTCACCATCCGTCCATACAAGGTCATAGACGCTATCCACGCCTTGAATATACATCGCAAGGCGTTCAAGCCCATAAGTAATCTCGCCTGTTACAGGGAAACACTCAATGCCCCCCACCTGCTGAAAATAGGTAAATTGCGTAACTTCCATACCATTTAGCCACACCTCCCAGCCAAGCCCCCACGCTCCAAGCGTTGGCGACTCCCAGTTATCCTCAACAAATCGGACATCGTGAGTGAGCGTGTCAATGCCCAAAGCCTTTAACGAACCTAGATACAGCTCTTGGATATTGGCAGGATTGGGTTTTAGGACGACTTGGAATTGGTAATAATGTTGCAAACGGTTGGGATTGTCGCCATACCGCCCATCGGTCGGACGGCGAGAGGGCTGAACATAGGCGGCGTTCCACTTTTCAGGGGTTAAGGCTCTTAAAAAAGTTGCCGTATGAAAAGTCCCCGCCCCCATTTCCATATCATAGGGCTGTAAAATCACACAGCCACGCTCTGCCCAGTAGTTTTGAAGGGTTAAAATAATTTCTTGGAAGGTTAGGGTCTTTTTCATAAGAATTTTCCGAATGGATTGTAAATTGGGCTATTTTAGCATAAAAATACAAAAACCGCACAAAGGCGGTTTTGTTTTGCAGACCAATTACACAAAAATGTAATAGGTTATTGATTTTTAACAAATCATAATGTTTAATATTTTTTAAACAATTTGATAAAATCAATAAATGAAATCACTCATACAACTCATCTGTGTTGGCGTGATTTATTGGTAAATATATGATTGTTCTGTTGCTTCTGGCATTACCATCCACGCAATCAAATAAAATAAAATCCCACCAAATAATGTTACTGTTGCCGTCAAAGGAATGGAGAGTACAAAAAGCCAACGAAACAAGGCAGGCGACCAACCCATGTATTCTGCCAAACCACCAAACACACCTGCAATCATGCGATAACGTTTGGAACGGTGCAAACGAATGAGTTTTGGTTTAACATTGGACATAAAACACCCATAAAATACAACTGATGTTTAGGATATGGGGTGTGGTTTTGGCAAATTCAATCAACGGTTGCAAAATATTACATTTGGGTAAAAAAAACAAAAGGACGAAAACTCGCCCTTTTGTTCGTGGTCATACAATCACACTGCTTGAATTGCCGTCAAAGCAATGGTATAAACAATATCATCAACCAAACAGCCACGAGATAAATCATTGACAGGCTTGTTAAGACCTTGTAGCATTGGACCTACGCTAATCACACCTGCGGTGCGTTGTACTGCTTTGTAAGTGGTGTTACCTGTATTGAGGTCTGGGAAAATAAAGACATTTGCCTCACCTGCCACAGCTGAATTGGGGGCTTTTTGCTTGCCGACACTTGGCACAGAGGCTGCATCAAATTGCAAAGGTCCATCAATTTTAAGCTCTGGGGCTTTGGTGCGAGCAATTTGCAAAGCTTCTTTGACTGTATCAACATCAGGCCCTGCTCCTGAATCTATGGTAGAATAACTAATCAAAGCAACCTTAGGGTCAATACCAAAGGCTTGGGCTGACTTCGCTGATTGAATGGCGATTTCTGCCAATTGTTCGGCAGTTGGGTTTGGGTTTACTGCACAGTCGCCATAGACCATCACTTGTTCGGGCAAGAGCATAAAAAATACCGATGATACAAGGCTGTATTCTGGGGCGGTCTTAATCAATTGAAATGCAGGGCGAATGGTATCGGCAGTGGTATGTACCGCCCCTGACACCAAACCGTCCACATCACCCACTTGGAGCATCATCGTGCCTAGATAGACGGTATCTTGTAAAGCCTTTCTTGCCCCTTCCTCGTCAATCTTACCCTTACGGCGTTCTACCATTGGAGCAACATACTTTTCAATAATGCTAGACGGCTCAATAATCTCAATATCAGCAGGCAAGGTTACGCCCCGTTCGTCCGCTACAGCACGGATTTTGGCAGGGTCGCCCAAAAGTACGCATTTGGCAATGCCACGAGATTGGCAAATGGCTGCCGCCTCAATGGTGCGTGGCTCATCGCCTTCTGGTAGGACAATGCGTTTTTTGGCGTTTTGGGCAAGGCGTACCACCTGATTGCGAAATGCATAAGGCGAGAGTTTTTGGGTGTGTTTGGCAGTTTTGTAGGCTTCAAATTCGCCTGTATTGACCTCTGATAAATTACCGCCTTTATCGGTGCGAGCAACCACTTGGATTTTGCCAGATAACTCGGCTGTGCCAATCACCCCCCAAATGCGTCTGCCTTTTAGACCACCAAACAACGATGCAAACACAGGCAAACGAGCAAAATCATCGCCCACCATAACAACATCGGCATCAAATCCTGTGGCAAGCTCACGGTTTACTCGGTTGGCATAAGGGCGACTTTCATCAGCCAGCACACCCACCACAACGCTAATAGGGGCTGATTGCTTGGCGACAACTTTTTCTAGTAAATCATCTAAGCTATTTTCGCTAATGGCAGAACATAGCTCCTCATCGCTTGGAATAGCAACAATCTCGCCACCAACAAGATTTGCAACTGCTTGCGATAAGGTGGTCATCTCAATCTGACTGGTGGTTGGAACAAGCAAAAGTGTTTTCATAATTTTTCCTAAAACTTAAATCTTAGTTTCAACTTAAAATGATAAACGATTGATTTGTTGGTTTTTGTTAAAAGGATTAAAGTCATCACAACCACACTTATCAAAATCAGTCGCCCATTTAAAGTTGAAAACAGCATACAACTTAATCAAATTAGAAAAGTTGGGCAAGCCACCCAACTTTTTAAATTACAAGCCCAAAACTTCTTTGGTCTCTTTGGCAATTTGATACTCTTCATCGGTTGGAATGACCCAAAATTCCAAAGCAGAATCGGCTGTGTGGAACGAACCTTCCGCTCCACGGAACAACTGTGCATTTTTGGCGGTGTCAAATTTTGCCCCCAAATGCTTTAGATGGGTAACAATTTTGGCACGCATCTCTGCCCCATTTTCACCAATACCGCCTGTAAAGACCACACCCGTCAATTCTGGCAAGGCTGCGGTATAGCCTAGAATGTATTTGGCAACACGGTAAGCAAACATATCAAGAGCAAGGGTTGCATCTTGGTTGCCATCTTTGTCGGCTTGTTCAAGATTTCTCATATCATTGGAAATACCAGAAACCCCCAAAAGACCGCTTTGTTTGTTTAAAAGGGTGTCAATTTCACCAATGGACAAGCCCAAAGTACGGTTCAAAAGGGCGTGCAAACTTGGATCAACATCACCTGAACGAGTTCCCATCATCAAGCCTTCAAGGGGGGTAATTCCCATAGAAGTATCAAGGCTTTGACCATCATAAACAGCCGTTGCCGAACAGCCGTTGCCAAGATGGGCAACAATCCAGCCGTGTTTGCCATCTTTGGTAGTTAATTGGCTTGCACGGTTTGAAACATAGGCGTGCGATGTGCCGTGAAAACCATAACGGCGAATATGATGTTCTTCATACAGAGCCTTTGGAATGGCATAGCGGTAAGCGTGGGCAGGCATTGTTTGGTGGAAGGCGGTATCAAAAATCGCCACTTGTGGCAATTGTGGAAACAACTCATTAATGGCTTTAATACCTGCGGCATTGGCAGGGTTATGCAAGGGGGCAAGGCTTGCCAACTCTTCAATATGAGCAAGCACTTCAGCGTTAATTTTGGTTGCTTTGGTAAACTTGTCACCACCGTGTACCACACGATGACCAACGGCTACAGGCTTGTATTCACCAATCAATTCGCCCAAAATAATCTTTAATGCTTCGGTATGAGCCCCAGAATTGGGGATATTGATTTCAACTTTTGAGCCGTCCAAATTTTTGTGCTTAATGCGTGCATCAGCATTGCCAAGGGCTTCTGCCAAGCCTTCAATACGAGTTTCACCATCTTCGCTAATTAAGGCATATTTGATGGACGATGAACCGCAGTTTAGGACTAAGGTGGGGTTTTGTAGAGACATAGGTTTTCCTTAATATTAAAAAAACTTCCCTGCGATTATAGCACATAAATCACGTTTGGCAACAGTACGCCCAAGCCAAAAATTGACAAAAAGCATTTTGCCAATTATGATGATTGCTCACATTTTTAGGATAAACTACTTGATGAAAGCACTTAGTGAATTTACCATCTTTATCTTAGACCAATTAACTCCGCTTGCCCCCATCAATGTTCGGCGAATGTTTGGGGCAGAATGCTTGTTTAAAAACGGCAAAATGTTCGCCATCATCAATCACGAACAAATGTACCTAAAAGCAAACAATGACACCGCCCACCATTTTATCCAAAGAGACTGCGAGCCATTTAGTTATTTGACAACACGGGCAGGCATTCAAAAACGAGTATTACTTCACTATTATCAATTGCCCGAATCCGCCTTAGATGACGTTGATGAACTGTGCGATTGGGTGAGGCTTGGTATCTTGGCAAGTCAACCATAATCACACAAATACCTGTTGCACCAATACCATATAAAGCAGTGTCCCCACCCCAATAGAAACAAACATATTGCCACGCCATAGGTGTAGCCCAATCACCACCGCCCCTGCAATAAACTGTGCCATGCCATGATATTGCCCCAAGATGTCCACATTTTTATAACAATACACCACAAGTAGCCCAAACACCGCAGGAGGCAATGCCTTGCCCAGATATTGTACAAAATCAGGAACTTTTTTGTGAGCAGGAAACGCCCAAAACGCCAACCAACGACAAAATTGCACGGCGATGATTGCCACAGCAACAGTAAAAATTTCTTGGTTTAGGGTCATGTATTCGCTCCTTTTTGGGTAAGTTTATCAGATAATGCTTGACGCCTAATCGTCAGATAACCCAAAATCCCAAGCATGGCAGGAATTAAAAAATGTGTTTTGCCAAAAATCATGAGTGCCAAAACAGTCATACCAATGCCCAACCAAGAACATTCATGTGTATTTTCACGTTTGTATTGCTCTACAAAAATCACCAAAAACAGTGCCGTCATCGCAAATTCTGCCCCTTTTAAATCAAAAGGCAACACCGCCCCAGCAATCGCCCCCAGTCCTGCTCCTGCCACCCAATAAATATGCAAAAATAGCGTAACTAACACCATAAACCACGCTTTATCCACGCCTGTCATGTCCGCTGTGTAGTTAATGGCAAAGCTCTCATCAGTCATCGCACTAATGAGATACCATCGTTTAAACCCTGTGATTTCTTTAAATTTATCAAGCATACTAATGCCATAAAAAATCTGTCTGGCACTAATCATCAACACAAGCAAAAATACTGATGATGGATTAAAAGCCATCACAAGCATTCCAGCCACAATAAATTCCACCGACCCTGCAAAAATGAGTATCGCCATCACAGTCGGATACCACCAATCAAAACCTAATGAGTGCATATACATTCCATACGCCATGCCCAAAAATAAAAAACCTGACATGATGGGCAAACTGGCTTTAAAGGCGTAACGAGTAGTAACTTTCAAAGTATTGGGGTACATGATGGATAGGCACATAAAAATCGCCCATGATAAGGTAAAATAGGAGCGGTGGCAAGTATTTTATTTAATACAAACAAGTTGGCAAAAAATATAGTC
>NZ_BCYQ01000018.1 GCF_001598275.1 Moraxella oblonga NBRC 102422 | reverse complement strand
GATTTTATCATAAATCAACTTAATAACGAACGAAACTTTTACCCATTGCCCCAAATATAAGCAAAGACTTTGTTATGGACTTGTGGGGGTAAATGTAATTTGCCCAATTATTTGTCTAATTTACCAAACCTTACTGCCTTTTGTTTAATAGCCAAACCCCCACCCCAGCACTAATCACAATCGGCAACAGTGCCATGATAAATGGCGAAAATCCCGTTGCTAACGACACAAATCCCACCAAATCTGTCAAATAACTAAACAAAAGTCCAGTTAAAAGTGCCATGACAATACGCAATCCCAAGCCCTGTGAACGCAAAGACCCAAACACAAACGATGATGCCAACAGCACAAGCGACAACACCGAAAAAGGCGATAAAAGTTTTTGCCAAAAAGCGAGTTCATGACGCAGTGAGCGCGCACCTTGATGCGTCATCAAACGTTTGTGAGCATACAAATCACTCACCGACAAATCATCAGCATCCGTCGTCAAAAGATGAACATCAGTCGGTGCAATCGGTAAAGCCAATAGCTGATTTTCAATATGTTTTTGGGTAACACCTTGCACGGAGATATCCACGTGGTTGGTGTCGCTAAGTCGCCATAGGTATTGTTTGTCTTTTTGGTGTTGGTAAATACCATCTTTGGCACTTAGGGCATGAATGAGATTGGCGTTATTATCCAACGTGTAGCGTTTGACATCACCTAGCTTGCCTTGATTGTCAGCATAGCTGATGTAAACAATCTCTTGCGATCCATTTTCTTTTTGATTTAAGGTCCAATACCCACGCACCGCAATCACATTACTTTTGGTGGTTTGACTAGTAATGGCAGAGGCTTTTTGGTTGGTAATGGGTAAAACAAATTGATTTACCCCCAAAGAAACAAACACAAACAACAAGGCAGGTATCATGGCATAGCCAATAATCCGATAAATGCTTACCCCAGAGGCACGCATGACCACAAGCTCGCTATGGTTGGCAAGCATACCAAGTCCCACCACCGCCCCAAGCAATATCCCTGTGGGTAAGAATTGCACCAAAAAATAAGGCGAACGATACAAAATAAACCACCAAGCCTCTTTAAAGGTATAAGTGTCGTTTAAATTTTCAAGCTCAGACAAATAAGCAAAAATCATCTGCAACAGCCAAAGTCCAACCACCGCCCCAAGCATACTCACAAAGGCAAATCGCATGACATAGCGAGGCAAAATATAGGCTTTCATGATAACACCTCTATTTTATTTTGCTTGCTTAGGCAAAGTTTGGCAAACAGACGCTCATGATAATTAAGATATAAAGCAAAACCCACAAATACCGCTACCGCCACAGGATAAATCCACACGCTGATTTTACCTTTGGCGATACTTTCTTTTAAAGAAATCAAAATCAACACATTTGCCACAAAAATAAAAATGGCAGGAATCAGTTTAAGCCACCGCCCCTGTCGTGGTCGCACGGTGGATAATGGCGTAGCAAGCATGATGGCAATAATCATCAAAAATGGCAAGGACAGCCGATAGCCAAACTCTGCCATACTTGCCACTTTACCAAAATGAGCATAGGGACTGTTTTGTTCATTGAGGATTGCCAAAATTTGTGAAGTTGGCACGCCCTCTATCTTTAAGGAGCGAGCCTGTTTGTCGCTTTTGGTGGCAATGCTGATACGATAACGCCCAAAACCCACTTGATTATAGGCCTGACTGTTTGTATCCACCGCATAACGCCGACCTTCATGCAAATCTAGCACCAACACACCGTCCGCACTGGGAGCTTGGGTGGCAGATTTGGCAAAAATAATGGTGTCTTGTTGGCTAATGACGGCTTGGGGGATTTTTGTTTCGTCAAATTTGGGCAAATCGTTTGTGGTGTTTTTGCTTTCAATGATAATCACGTCTTTTAAAAACTCACGATTTGCCCCCACTTCGCCCACATACAGATGATAATTGCCACTACTGATGAACTTTTTGGGTTGTATCAAATCAAAAATTTCAACCACAGATTGTTCTTGCCAAAGATTGGTGGCACGCTCCACCCCCCAAGGTTTTGCCACCAATGTGATGAAAAATTGCCCCAAAAACAGCACAAGCACCAACGGAGCAAGCAGGCGTGAAATCTGCCCACGACTGACACCACCTGCGGTTAATACCGCCATTTCATTATCAGTATACATACGTCCAAACACAAGCATAAGTCCGATAAAAAACGACAGTGGTAAAATCAGCTCCAAAAAATAAGGCAGATTATAACCTATCAAATCAAACAAAACACCCACGTCCAACCCCCCTTCGGCAGCAATGCCAAAGTAACGAATGAGTCGCCCGCCCAAGAGCATTACCACCAAAAACCCGAGTACAAGGGTGGTAGTCATGGCAACTTGACGTATCATATAACGGCGTAAAATCATGAATGAAAAACAGGTACAAAAATGATTAATTATAGCAAAAAATTGGGGTTAATGGTTGATTTTCGTGCGTAAAATTTTGTATGTTTAACAGTCAATTTTCCCACCCAAACACCTTGTAAAAGCCCATAAATATGCTACACTAAACACAACTATTTTTTAAATTTTAGACATAGGAAATCACATGGCAACTTTACCATTTAGCCTAAGCGTATCACCCACGCTCACCCTCAAAAAACCCACCAAAACCAACCCTTTGCCACACATTGTGGTTTTTGCTGACAAAAATGGCAATCTTTTGGGTAATCTTGACAACAATAACATCAGCGAACGTGCCACCACACTCATCAAGCACGCCAATTTTAAGGGTGGTTTGTGCGAGGTGGTGAGTGATTTTGCCCTAGCAGGAGAAGCACCTGTACTAAGCGTCGTTGGTGTGGGCGGTCTTGATAAATTAGCCAACCAAATGGCAAAACTTGGCAAAACCGTTTATCAAACCACCAAAAATAGCAAAACTGCCGTCATTGCATGGGGTGATGTGATTTGTCAAAAGCATTTTGGACAATTTACCCTTGCCGTACTCAACGCCAGTTATCGTTTTGACGAGCATAAATCCAACAAGGCAAATAAAGACGCCATTACTCACATCAGTTTTATCAACAACAAAGCAGACAATGACTACACATCAGCACTTGCTCGTGTTGAGACCACCTTTATCGGTCAAAGCCTCGCCCGTGATGTCGCCAACCAAGCTCCCAACATCATGACTCCAACCGCCCTCGCCAAAGTCGCCAAACAACTGGGTAAAGATTATGACGATTTGGTCAATGTAACTGTACTTGACGAAAAAGACATGAAAAAACTGGGCATGGGTTGCTTTTTGGCGGTATCGCAAGGCTCTGACAACGAAGGCAAACTGGCGGTGATTGAATATTTTGGCAAATCAGGCAAATCCAAAAAAGCCAAGCTAGACAACCCCATCGCTCTGGTTGGTAAAGGCATTACTTTTGATACAGGTGGCATTTCGCTCAAACCTGCACAGGGCATGGACGAGATGAAGTTTGACATGGGTGGGGCTGCCTCCATGCTTGGCACGATTAAGGCAATTTGTGAAGCTCGCCTGCCACTTGATATTGTGGTGGTGCTTGCTTGTGCCGAAAACATGCCCTCAGGCAAAGCCACTCGCCCCGGCGACATCGTTACCGCCATGAATGGCATGAGTGTTGAAATCCTAAACACCGATGCCGAAGGTCGCCTTGTACTGTGTGATGCTTTATGTTATGTTCAAGAAAATTATCACCCAAAAGTCATTATTGACACCGCCACACTCACAGGGGCGTGCGTGATTGCACTGGGTGGCGTGCGTTCTGGATTGTACACCAATGACGAAGACACCCTATTTGCCTTAGAACAAGCTGGTGAGCTGACAGGCGATCATGTTTGGCAAATGCCCTTAGATGACGACTACGATGCCCAGCTCAAATCTCCCTTTGCCGATGTCCAAAACATCGGTGGACGTGAAGGTGGCTCTATCACGGCAGCGTGTTTCTTAAAACGTTTCATCAAAGAGGGTCAAGCATGGGCTCATCTTGACATCGCAGGCACAGCGTGGCTTGGCGGTGAAAATAAAGGAGCAACAGGTCGTCCTGTACCGACTTTGGTATCTTATCTGTATTCACAAGTCAAATAAGATTTACAAAAAAGACATGAAAAAGACGTACTCATGGTGCGTCTTTTTTATTTTATAGTCAATTAAACCCAAAATGCACCACATTAGGTTTTTTTTCGTTCGTGGTGAGCTTATCGAACCATGGTGGAAAACCGTTTCACCCAAAGGCTTAGCTCAGGGTGAACGGTTTTGGTGGTTTTTGAAGCTAAATCACTATAACTTCATACCGAAATGTGCATCACTGCCCACAAAAACACCGCCAAATACAAAAAACCCACCAAGTTCATCATAAAAGTAAGCCCCATCAAAACCCTGCGTTTGACCGATTTTTCACGCATGGCATCATAAAGCCAATACGCTGTAAAAGGCAATGCCAACCCAAACGCAATCGCCATCATGATTAGAAAAAAGAACATTTGCCACTCCTCACCCCAGTTAGTTTGATAAATTTTAGGCATACTTCTTGTTTAAATCATCAAAACAAGGTAATATTTGCCAAAACAAAATAAGTATTTGCATTAGGGCATGCCCATTATAACGCTATTTATATTTATCAATAAGTGAGATAAATGGTATTGTTACATTAGACTTCCTGCAATACTAGGTTTTTTTCACCCTAAGCCTGCCTACAAATGGCAAAAAAATCAGGTTTCCCAAACTACCACGAACGGTTTTCCTTGATTTTAGGGTTTTGCAGGAAGTTTATTAACTGATTTTAAAAATGGGGCTACCCAACCACTTAATCTGATAAATTAAGATTGGTCTTGATGTTGTCAGATTAAGTGGCTGGGTGTTTTTTGTCAAAAACTTGTCTGATAGAAAACTTACAGCCTGTATTTTTTAGAAAAACATGCGATTTGTCTCAATTTTTAATTGTCATGTAAAAGGTGGGTATGCTCTATTATAACATCATTTTATCTGATTTTTGGAGTTGTCATGCGTAATCTTGTGGACGCTTATTTGCGTGTGGGTTTAGTACCCTTGATTATCATTGCCCTTGTACTTGGGGCATTGATTGGCGGTGTCATGCCGTCTGTTGGATTGAGTTTGGGCATTTTAGGCTCGATTTTTGTGGGGGCGTTAAAGGCGGTTGCCCCCATTTTAGTATTCATCCTTGTGATGTCCGCCATTACTTCTCGCCAAGCTGGTAAACAGGTGTATATAAAACCTGTGCTACTGTTGTATTTGGTTGGGACGTTTATGGCAGCATTGACGGCGGTGGTGGCAAGTTTTGTTTTCCCCACCGAAATCATAGGCTTGACCGCCCAAACTGCCGTTGAGCAATCCGCCCCCGAAACGCTGACCCAAGTGTTAAAAAATCTACTCATGAATTTGGTCGCCAACCCCGTCAACGCCCTAACCAACGCCAACTACATGGGTATTTTGACGTGGGCGATTTTGATTGGTTTTGCCCTACGTCAAGCATCCGACAGCACCAAACACATGATTAGCGATTTGTCGGTTGCCATTACCCATGTCGTCAAATGGATTATCTCGGTCGCCCCTTTTGGTATTTTGGGTTTGGTGGCAAGCACCGTTGCCGAGACAGGTTTTGATACCCTAAAAAGCTACTCGCAACTTTTGGCGGTACTGGTAGGCTGTATGGCGTTCATTGCACTCGTGGCAAACCCTTTGATTGTGTTTGCCATGACCAAGAAAAACCCCTACCCACTCGTCATTCAATGCCTAAGAGAATCAGGCGTAACGGCATTTTTCACCCGTTCATCTGCCGCCAACATTCCTGTGAACATGAACCTAGCTCGCAAATTGGGGCTCAACGAAGACACCTATTCGGTCAGTATCCCACTTGGAGCAACCATCAACATGGCAGGGGCTGCCATCACCATCAACGTCATGACACTCGCCGCCGCTCATACGCTTGGTATTGATGTCAGTTTTGGCTCGGCATTACTGCTTGCCATCATCGGCTCGGTGAGTGCTTGCGGTGCGTCAGGCGTGGCAGGTGGCTCGCTCCTACTGATTCCGCTGGCGTGTAGTTTGTTCAACATTCCCAACGATGTCGCCATGCAAGTCGTTGCTATTGGCTTTATCATTGGCGTTGTCCAAGACTCAGCCGAAACCGCCCTAAACTCATCAACGGACGTACTTTTCACCGCCGCCGCCGACCCCAAATATCGTGCATGAGTATACTCAATTTACATCAAAACCATACAACAAAACCGTTCGCCCTGAGCTTGTCGAAGGGTAACGGTTTTCCTAGTGGTTCGACAAGCTCACTTTGAGCGGAAAACCTTTGTCTAATTTTGAATAGAATTAACTATATCGTGGTTGATTGATTTAAAAAAATACCCAACCAAATGGTTGGGTATTTTTATATAAAATAACTCATTCTAACTCTTCAAGCCACGCCATTTGAATGGCTTCCAAAATTGCTTCATTGGACTTGTCGGGCTCGCCCACAAAATCCTCAAGCTCACAGACATAACGGTGCAAATCGGTAAAACGGATATATTGCACATCAACATCAGGGTGCTTTTCGGCAAGGGCAATGGCAATGTCTAGGCTGTCGTGCCAGTTAAGTTTCATATAAAACCTGCTTTTAACAAAAATTTGGCAAATTTTAACAAATTTTTTAAATGAGTGCTATAATAATCGCCATTTAAATTTATCATTATTTACTTTATTATGACTGTACAAACTCACACACCAAACAAACCCAAAAAAGGCAAGCAAATCGCCAAAGCCGACCCCACCAACCCACACCTAACGCCGATTGACCGTGAGATTTTAACCCCACCCAATGGGCATAAAAAGGTGCTACTGCATTCGTGCTGTGCCCCCTGCTCTGGCGAGGTAATGGAGGCAATGCTAGCAAGTGGGATTGAATTTACCATTTATTTTTATAATCCCAACATTCACCCCAAAAAAGAATACGAAATCCGCAAAAACGAAAATATTGCCTTTGCCCAAAAGCACGGTATTCCCTTTATTGATGCTGATTATGATATGGATAATTGGTTTGCTCGTGCCAAGGGTATGGAACAAGACCCAGAGCGTGGCAGACGTTGCACGATGTGTTTTGATATGCGATTTGAACGCACCGCTCTGTATGCACACGAACACGGTTTTCCTGTAATGACAAGTTCGCTTGGCATTAGTCGCTGGAAAAATATGGCACAAATCAATGATTGTGGACACCGTGCGGTTGCCCCCTATGAAGGGCTTGATTATTGGGATTTTAACTGGCGTAAAGGCGGTGGTAGCAGTCGTATGATTGAAATCAGCAAACGAGAGCATTTTTATCAACAAGAATACTGTGGCTGTGCCTACTCTTTGCGTGATACCAATAATTTTCGCCGTAGTCAAGGAAGAGAGCCAATTAAAATCGGCGTCAAATATTATGGCGATGATGAAGAATAAGTTTTAAGCAAACTTAGAACAACCATAAACAAGAGCCAACATAATGTTTGACATCTTGTTTTAAGACATACTTAATTCACATCAAAATCATAAAAAACCGTTCACCCCAAGCTAAGCCTTCGGGTGAGGCGGTTTTTTGTTAGGTTTGACAAACTCGCCACGAACAAAAAACCTTTGTTTATTTTGAACCATAACATTAATACCAAATACATCATGAAGTTACAAATCGCCCTACCATTAATCCTATTTACCATCATCAACCACGCCCATGCCAAACTAAGCGAAAATTATCAGCAAAACACAACGGTCATCTATCAGCCCCACACCATACCAACGCCCCAACCCCCTGTGGCAATCAGCATATTTGTGGATAGACCTAGCGATGATTGGCAAGTACAGATTTTGCAAGCCATTGACCGCACCAATGCTCTGCGTGCCGAAGGTGGTATGCCCGCCTTGCGATATGATGAAAATCTGTCCGCCTATGCCCAGTTTAGGGCATATGAAATAGAACAAAAATTCAGCCACGAACGCCCAAATGGTCAAATGTACCGCACCAGCATGAACGTTGGGCGAGCAGTTGGCGAAAATATCGCAGGTGGCAAGGCAACTGCTGACGATGCCATATTGCAATTCAAAAACAGCCCAAAACATTATGCCACGCTCATGCATGCCAACTATACCAAAATCGGCATGGGTGTGGCACATCTCCCAAACAGCAAACACAAATACTATTGGGTACAAATTTTTGGTGCGGATAACACCAGCTCACCTGCCACTTTTAGATAGGGCGTGTTATAATAGAAAAAAATTTTTAAGGAAAAACCATGCTTACTTTGTCAGAATTTAATACGCTTGCCAAACAAGGCTATACTCATATTCCTTTGGTCAAAAAACGCCTAATGGACGATGCCACGCCTGTGTCAGTATTTGCCAATTTGCGTAAATTTTTTGCGTCCGCTTATTTGTTTGAATCGGTGGTTGGCGGTGAACGCTTTGCTCGCTATTCTATGATTGGTCTAGGTTCGGATATTGTGATTGAATATCACGATGGGCAAGTGGTTTTTAAGGATACGCACAAGGACGAAATTAGCACGCACGCTATCAATCCTTTTGAATTTATCCGTACATTTATGGCGAATTACAAAACACCCACACAGGACGAATTGCCCAATTTACCTGCTTTTAGCGGTGGCTTGGTGGGATATTTTGGCTATGATATGATACGCGTGATTGAACCAAGTGTTGGCATTAGCAATGCACCAAATCCCCTAAATTTGCCTGATATGTGGCTAACACTTTCTAATCAGGTGGTGGTGTTTGATAATTTGGAGCATACATTATCTATTGTTGTGTATGCTGATGTTGGCATTAAAGATGGCTACAAAAAAGCCCTAAAACAGCTTGATGTTATTGAAAATTTACTGACACACAAGCCTGATTTGGCAGTCAAAAAACAGCCTCTACCGCATTTTGTATCACAAACGGGGCAAAATAAATTTTGTACCGATGTTAATCGTATTAAAGAATATATTAAAGCAGGCGATGTTATGCAAGTTGTGCCTGCCCAAAGATTGTCTGGTGAATTTGAAGGTGATGCTTTGGCGGTTTATCGGGCATTGCGATATTTAAACCCTTCACCTTATTTGTTTTTGATTCAAGGTGAGCTTGTGGACGATACGCCGTTTCATATCGTGGGGGCATCGCCTGAAATTTTGTCTCGTATTGAGACGGTGGCAGGCAAACGCAAAGTAACCGTGCGTCCTTTGGCAGGTACAAGAAGGCGTGGTGTGGATATGGCAGAAGATTTGGCACTGGAAGCTGAATTGCTTGCCGACCAAAAGGAGATTGCCGAGCATTTGATGCTGATTGATTTGGGGCGTAATGATATTGGTAAAGTGTGCGATATTGGCACTGTGCAAGTAACCGATAAGATGTTTATTGAACGCTACTCGCAGGTAATGCATATTGCCAGCAATGTAGAAGGGGTGGTCTTGCAAGACAAAGATGCCTTAGATGTTTTTTGTGCCACTTTCCCAGCGGGCACGCTCTCAGGAGCACCCAAGATTCGGGCAATGCAGATTATTGATGAGGTTGAGCCTGTTCGCCGTAGTGTATTTGGTGGGGCGGTGGGTTATTTGGGCTGGTCTGGCAATATGGATACAGCGATTGCCATTCGTACGGCGGTGTTAAAAGATGGTCAAGTTCATATTCAAGCAGGGGCAGGCGTGGTGGCAGACTCTGACCCTGTTGCCGAATGGGACGAGACCAATAAAAAAGCCCTTGCCATTGTCAAGGCGGTGGAATTGGCGTGTGGTGGGCTTGAGATTTAACACTATCAAGACAAATTAAAGACATGTTTGGATATGCTTTTAATTTTGTCAAAAATAGGAATTTATACCTAATAAACTTAAAATCTGCTACGAATTGTAGGGGTAAATTGCAACTCACCCCTACCGCCAAAATAAAGTTATGGCACTTTTAAGATTATTTTAGTACAGCAAATCATTAAATATGGTGATTTAACTACAACAATCACCCCAACTGTTCGCTCTAAGCCTAGTTGAAGGGTAAAACTGTTTTTTTGCTATGGTCTAACTTTTCTTACCACAAACGAAAAATATCATGTGGTATATTTTGAATTTAATTGACCATAATTGCTTGGTTATTGCCATTTTTATAGAAATTACAAAAAAAATACAATTATACAAAAAAAAGAAATCGTTTTTTTTTTTGAATTGATAAACTTAAGTAGGTTGTGAATTTTTGTTGAATTTTTTAAGTTGTTTTTGGGTGATGTGATGTCAAAGCAGATTGCAGTGATTTTAGCGGGTGGTGTAGGTAGTCGTATGGGGCTAAATTATCCTAAGCAGTTTTCCAAGATTGCGGGAGCAACCGTTTTTGAGCATACTGTACGCATTTTTCAAAAACACGAACAGATTGATGAAATTATCGTCGTTGCCGAACGCCAGTCCTATCATAAGCTTGAAAATTTGGTTGCCAAAAATCACTTTTCCAAAGTCAGCAAAATTGTCTTTGGGGGTACAGAGCGGACAGATTCTACCCTATCAGCACTCAAGGCACTAGAAGACGAATCGCCTGATACTAAACTCATCATTCATGATGCGGTGCGCCCACTGCTTGCCACACACATCATCAGTGATTGTATCGCAAAACTAGACAGTTACAACGCTGTTGATGTTGCCATTCCTGCCACAGACACCATTGTTCATGTGGACACCCACACCCAAGAAATCATCAACATTCCAAAGCGTGCTGAATATTATCAAGGACAGACACCGCAAGCCTTTCGACTAGGCACGCTAAGACAAGCTTATGATGTTTATTTGCAAGGTGAGGTGCAAGGAACCTGTGATTGTGGCATTGTACTTAAAACCTTGCCAGACGAAAAAATCGCCATCGTGCAGGGGTCTGAAACCAACATCAAATTGACTCGCCCCGTAGATTTATTTATTGCTGACAAGTTGTTTCAAGGTCGCAGTCATTTTTCATTGCGTAACACCCCATCGCTACAGCATCTCACTCACCTTGATGGTTATGTGATGGTGATTATCGGTGGTAGTTATGGGATTGGCAAAGACATCATCGATATTGCCAACAAAATTAACATCAAAACCTACAATCTTAGTCGTTCTAACGGTGTTAATGTTGCTGATATTGAGGCATTACGATTTGCTTTTGAACAAATCTACCAAGAAGCAGGTCGGATAGATTTTGTAGTCAATAGTGCAGCAATTTTAACACATAAGGCGTTGGCACTCATGACTTATGAGGAGGTGATGGAGAGTATCAATGTTAATTATGTAGGCATGGTTAATTCAGCAATTGTAGCTTATCCTTATCTTCGAGAAACCAAAGGGTCGTTTTTGAGCTTTACGTCTAGCTCCTACACTCGAGGTCGCCCCTTTTACAGTCTGTACTCGTCAACCAAATCTGCCATTGTCAATTTTACCCAAGCTCTGTCAGAAGAATGGTTGCCAGACGGTATCCAAATTAATTGCATCAATCCAGAACGCACCAAAACCCCCATGCGAACACGTGCGTTTGGTATTGAGCCAGATGGTACACTACTCAACTCAAAAACCGTAGCATTGGCATCAATATTGACACTTATCAGTGGCGAAACTGGTAATGTGGTCGATGTAACTTTGCAAGACGAATCCTATGTTCATGGTTTGTTTGATGAGTTGGGTCTGAATGACTAAATCATTGGCTTATTTTATTTATCTGGACACCAAAATCGTTGGGGCGATTTTACAGTTGTGTGCGTTTTTTGAGCGCGGGGTATTTGCTAAAGATAATACCATTGTCCTTGTCAAAAAATACAAACATAAGTCTACTAGGCTTATTGCCCAAATATTAACCAAGCAGGGCATTGTCTATCGCTTTGTTAAAGAGAATGACCTAGATGAACTCACGGACGGTGTAATGTTTTATCCATTTAACGCCCAGTCCAACTGCCGTGCGGTCGCCAATCGTCATTTGACGCACATTTTTATTACACATGGCGAGAGCAACAAAGTATCATCCATCAAGCCTATCATTCGTATCTATGATTATGTGATTACTGCAGGGCAGGCAGGGATAGAGCGTTATCTGGCAAGTGGTATATTTTCACAGCATGACGTGGATACAGGGCGCATCATCATGCTTGGTGATACATTTATTGGGCGAACTGGGCTTACAGACAAAGGCATGGGGCAAGAAGTAGTATTTTACGCACCGACTTGGGAAGGGGGTATTGAACGAGAGAATTATTCAAGTCTGTCTTATGTAGATAAGGTGGCAAAAATCCTAACAAACACAGCCAAAACCCATCAAGTTGACACCATCGTCATCAAACCCCACCCAAATACAGGACATCGTCTAAGACAATACATTGACCATGTTTATGAACTGGCAAAAATACTTAGGAACGGTCAACTTAATGTGGTTATCTTTAAACCATATTTGCGATTGATGTGGTTGCAGTCATTTAAATACGAGCGTTTAGGGGTGATATTTGTTGATGATTTGACAACATATCATGCAAAGATTGGGTTTTGCGATATTTCAGCGGTGGAAACCCAGTTTTTAAATGAGGGGATTTTTTATTATTTGTTTTTAAATAGCATCGAAAATAAAGCTATGATAAAAAACATATGCTGTAAAAACCCCCATATTGTGAATTTGATGTCTTCACATGAGTTACCAGATTCTATCCCCATGTCCTTTTACCAAGAATTGAAAAATTACGTTATTTTTCAAGAAATGTCCATGTTACCAATCAATGAACGTATTGATTGCTTATTACATAAAATCATAGATAAATAGCTTTTTTGGAATTGATATGTCTTCTTATAAAAATCATGTAGATAACTCTATTTTGACATATGGCAATTTCTCAATTACTCATTCCAATAATCAAGATGATGTTTGGGTAAGTGTTATTGTACCTATGTACAATGTAGAAAATTTAATTGCCGAAACCATTCAATCTTTAAAAAATAATTTTTCATCAATTGAATTTTTGTTGATTGATGATGGGTCTAAAGATAATACCGTACTAAAAGCCAAAGAAGCGATTGGCGATGATAAGCGTTTTTGTATTATTGAAAAAGAAAATTCTGGTGTATCGGATACTCGTAACTTAGGTATTAAGCTAGCAAAAGGGACTTATCTTTTATTTTGCGACTCTGATGATTTAATGACTGATAATGCGATTGATAAATTATTATTATCTGCTATTAGTGAGAAAGCAGATTTGGTTTTGGGGGGTATAAAAAGATTTAATTCAAAAAAAATATGGACTATTCCTGCTCATGACAAACATAATTTATTTTCAAGAGGGCGTAAGAGTATCGGGAAAAATCCTGAATTGTTTTTGTCAATGGCTCCTTATGCTAAATTAATACATAAAAATATAATAAAAGAAAATTTTTTCCCTAGTAACATCCATTGTTCAGAAGACCAAGTGGTTACTTTTAATATCTTTATAAGGGCAAAAAATATATACTGTATTGGAGATTATATTTATTTATATCGAGAGCGTGATTTGGTGGATAATGAGCAGTCTATTACACAACAACGAGACCTAAAAGCATATGATTTTTTACAAGATATTTTTTCTGTAATGAGAATCAATTACGATAATATTATGGATGATAGTGGATATACTTTAATCCAAAAAAATAAAATTATTGTAGGATATTATGAAAGAGCTTTAACGTTTGATGTTTATCCTTTATTCATTAGAGTTTTGAAACATCAACCATATAATTCTGGTAAGGCATTTTTATTAATTCAAGAATTCTTTCAGTCTTTTGATGATGAATTTTTTAATCAAGTGGCTGGTTTTAGATATTTCTTTTTAAGAAATTTAATTGATAAATTGTATTTGGTTAAAACAAGATATTTTTTAAACTACTATTCGTTAGTAAAGACCACATTTTCCAAATTATCTGATAAAACCAAACTGGCTTGTGAAAAACATTGGGGTAAAAAATGGTTTGAAAATTTGGCTTTTGTACAAAAAAATACAGTTTCTGCATTTTTTTATTTTTTATATTTAAGAAATAAGAAGCAGATTTTTCAGTATCTCAATGTAAATGGTGAGAATATCATCAAAAAATATATTTTTCCAATATATAGATTATTGCCAATTGATGATAAAAAAATTGTCTTTGCCACATCAACCAAAGGTAAAATGTCTACCAATTTTACCTTTTTATTAAACGAAATTAAAAAAAGTGGTAGCTCATATGAGATAAAGAAATTTTTGGGTTATTCTAATAGTTTTTTGAGAAATATGTCTCGTTATTATCATCTAGCAACGGCAAAAAATATTATTTTGGAAAGTTATTACCGTCCTTTATATGGATTGACTTTAAAAAATAATACAAATTGTATCCAAATATGGCATGCTTGTGGTGCCTTTAAGAAGTTTGGTTTTAGTGCAATTGGTGCTGGCGATTCTAATTCAGAAGAGTTTGAGAGACTGGCTCATAATTTTTATACGCATGTGGTGGTCAGCTCTGAGTTGACAGGGCAGATTTATCATGAGGCATTTAATGTGTCAAAAGATAAAATTTATCCATTGGGTGTTCCAAGAACTGATGTATTTTTTAATCAATCAAAAATAACAAAAATCAAAAAGAAAATACTGGCAGATTACCCAGATTTAACAAGCACAATCAATGTCTTGTATGCTCCCACTTTTCGTGGCAGTCCATCTGAAAGAAAAAATTTCAGATTGCCATTTTCTTTTGAAATATTTGATGATATGCCAGAAAATTATCGGTTCATCATTAAATTGCATCCAGTTGTTGATATTACTAATATTAAAATCCCTACCAAATATCAGAAAAAAGTTTTTATTCTACCAAGTTCGCAAGATGTGAATGAGTGGATGATATTTTGTGATATTTTGATTACAGATTATTCATCATTGATTTTTGAATATGCTTTGCTTAACAAACCTATCATATTTTATCCTTATGATATGGACCAATATTTTGATGAGCGTGGTTTTTATTTTGATTATTATACTTATGTTTATGGTCAGGTAATCAAAAACCAAAATGAAATTATTTCTTCTATATTAAATGCAAAATTAATTATGGGTGATTTTCAGGAGCTAAAAAAGCTGTTTATTGATAGATTTATGGCTAATTGCTATGGAAAATCATCAGAAAAAATCATTGAAAATATTATCAATCATAGATGAGGCTGTTATGAATATGCAATCAATTGTACAATCACTAATAGGTATTTATCAACCAGCGTATAGCACATACAGAATATATAAGGAGCAATCTATTTATTATGAATTTTACTTTGCAGTCAATAAAATATTTGTGGTCAGTCTAAACTTAATAGATAATAGAATCTATGTTTATTTTAGGGATAAGCAACCTATTAATAACTTATCAGAAATAATCCCTAGCATCTCTTTCATTTCTAAAAATGGTGCTTATTTTTATGACTTAAAGGATTTGTCTGATGTAGAAAAATACATTTTAATGGCGAAAACTATTAGGTTTGTTGAGTTATATATTAATAATTTTGGATATGATAAAATTAAAAATGATGTTGCTGATTATACCAATAGCAAAATACCAATCACTGGAAACTATATTGATAGCAAAAACAATAGGATTACCGCCCCAAGTAACTTACATGACTGTTTTGTTCAATTTATAGGAGGTAATAACGAAATTATTATTGATGAAAATTCTAATTTAAAGAATTGTACGTTTGAAATGCGTGAAAATGGTAAAATCCTTATTAAGGAAAATATAAAATTTCGTGGAAATTTACGACTGGGTTACAGTAGCTATATGGAAATTGGTAGTGGAACAACAAGCACTAGTCCAGTATATGTGACAGTTGCAGAGAGTACTAAACTGATTATCGGCGATGATTGTATGTTTGCCACTAACAATCAGATTAGAACTGATGATGCACACCCTATTTATGATATTAATACTGGAAAACGTTTAAATCACTCTAAAGATATCATAATAGGTCATCATGTATGGGTTGGTTATGGAGCTGTGCTGTTTGGCGGTGCAAAAATTGGCGATGGTTCGGTTATTGGAGCATTTTCGGTTGTTAAAAAAGAGTTTCCAAATAACTGTATTGTGGCTGGCGTACCAGCAAAACTAATTAGGAAAGACATTTTTTGGGAAAGACCCTTATTATTAAACCAAGACCAGATGGGAGATTTCGACATTTCAGAGGTTGAATTAAAAGTTTATGCTAAGAAAACAATAGAGAACTCTAATAACAAATGAGCTGCTTATTAATAAAATTAAAAACAATGAGTTTCTTTGACCAGTTAAAAAGAATTTTATCAAACAACCCTTTGCGAGAAAATGTTCAAGAAGTGATTGTGCAGTAATTTATCTGAAGGTTAGATTGGATCAATTCTCTTAAGTTTTATCGGACACAGCAAAAAAAAACGCAAGTTGCTTTTGAAACTTGCGTTTTTTTGTAAAAATCTCAACCCGTTTGGGTTGTTCTTAAAATAATCACGTCAAAATGACGTACGCCTGTCGTGTTCCCTTCGTTGCCCCACAATTTTTTTTAAAAAAATAAAATTATAAAAATCAATCATTTATAAACTTATTTTAACTTTTTCAAAAAAAGTGCTTGCACGATTTTAAATATGTGTTATTATACGCACCACTTAGGAAACACCGCCGGCTTAGCTCAGTAGGTAGAGCAACTGACTTGTAATCAGTAGGTCGCCAGTTCGATTCCGGCAGCCGGCACCACTCCTAAGAAACCTAATCAGGTAAGCCCGATATGGGGCTTAATCTTTTAACAGACCATTAAAAGAATGCCTGTCCTAGTTGGTGGGGTTGGGGAGCGGTCAAACCCAACAGACTGTAACTCTGTCGCGAAAGCTTCGAAGGTTCGAATCCTTCCCCCACCACCATTATTTCCTACCAGATTACCCTTGCGGGTGTAGTTTAGTGGTAGAACCTCAGCCTTCCAAGCTGATGGTGCGGGTTCGATTCCCGCCACCCGCTCCATTATTTGATAGCAAATTTATTTTGCTCTTGTAGCTCAGGGGTAGAGCACTTCCTTGGTAAGGAAGAGGTCGCGGGTTCAATTCCCGCCAAGAGCTCCATATAATAAACCTTTGAAAGATATTTTTCAAAGGTTTTTTGCTTTTTGTCATTTTTAACCTTTGTGATAAAATAACCCCAATAACAACCACTAGGAATCATGATGACTGATTTTTACAAAACCCCTACCCATATCCGCCAAACACGCCTGCAACAAGTAAGAGACACCTTAACTGCACACGGCTTGTCTGCGTTGATTATTCCTTCTGCCGACCCACATATGTCTGAATACTTGCCCAAGCATTACCAAGGAAGGGCTTGGCTGTCAGGCTTTACAGGGTCATTTGGTACATTAGTTATCACCGCCAATTTTGCAGGAGTGTGGACGGATAGTCGTTATTGGGTACAAGCCCCCATTGAACTTGAAGGCACAGGCATAGAATTACAAAAAATGATGCAAGGCTATCCTACCTATGCCCAATTTCTAGCCGACAACCTACCAGCAGGCTCAAAAGTCGCCATAGATGGTAATGTCTTGTCAGTGGCAGAATATGATGAATTGACCGCCTTGTTTGACAAACATGACATCGGATTGGTTACCAATTTTGATATTTTAGCCAGCATTTGGCAAGATCGCCCAAGCCTGCCCAATGCCACTATCTATGTACATGATGATGAATTTGTGGACACAAATACCGCCGCCAAACTTGCCCAAGTTCGTGAAAAAATGACCAACAAGGGTGCAAATACCCACCTAATTAGCAGTCTTGATGACATTGCATGGCTGACCAATCTGCGTGGGGCTGATGTGGACTTTAACCCTGTATTTTTGGCACATTTGCTCATCACCCACGATACCGCCACATTGTTTGTACATGATGATAAATTAAATGAGCAAGCCAAAAATCTGCTCAATCAAGCAGGTATTGACATCGCTCACTATGATGATGTAACAGGCAGTTTGATATCTACCAAAAATCTACTCATTGACCCGCATAGGGTTGCGGTTGGAACGATTGCCAAATTGCCCAAAGATGCCACCCTCATCAAAACAATGAACCCTAGCACCATTTTAAAAGCCATCAAATCACAAAATGACATCAATCACATTCGTGAAGCCATGAGACAAGACGGTGTGGCATTATGTGAATTTTTTGCAACGCTAGAAAACAAACTGGCAAAAGGTGAGAGCGTGTCCGAGCTTGATGTTGATGAAATGCTCATCACTGCCAGAAGTCGCCAACCTTATTATGTCAGCCCAAGTTTTGACACCATTGCAGGTTTTAAAGCAAATGGAGCCATTGTCCATTATAGGGCAACAGACACACGCTTTAAATACCTAGAAGAAAATGGATTGTTACTCATTGATTCTGGTGCTCAATACAAAAACGGCACAACCGACATCACACGTATGTTTGGGGTTGGTAATATCAGCGATGATGAGAAACGTGATGTTACTTATGTATTAAAAGCCCACATCGCCCTTGCCACCGCCCATTTTCCCAAAAACATCCCCTCCATGCAACTTGATGTGTTGGCTCGCAACCAACTTTGGCGGTATGGGCTAGATTATGGGCATGGTACAGGGCATGGCGTGGGTTATTTTTTAAATGTCCACGAAGCTCCTCAATCCATCTCACGAAACGCCCCCATTAGCCCAGAGCGGATTATTAGTGAAGGCATGATAACCAGCAATGAGCCTGGACTATATCGTGAAGGCAAATGGGGGGTACGTCTAGAAAACCTCGTGGTAGCAGTTAAAGCCTGTGATGGTGAATTTGGTGAATTCTTAAAATTTGAGGACTTGACACTATGTCCGTTTGACACTCGGTTGTTGCTTGTGGAGTTGTTAAATAATGATGAAAAATCATGGCTCAACGCCTACCACCAACACGTTCACGATGAACTCATCAGTCGTTTGAGTGGTTCTGCCAAAGATTGGCTTGTCGCACGCACCCAGCCAATTTAAAACTTTACAAATATCTGCTATCTTTTAAAGATGCTTTTTTGATATAATATAAAGTCATTATGTTATAAGCCCGCTTTTTGGCGGATCATCATTCTTGATGTTATCAAGAATAGATACAGCTTGGCTGTACTTTTTATAGGAAACATTCTATGACCGTTATCGCACAAGATACCGTTGCAACTTTTCATTATACCTTGACCAACGAACAAGGCGAAGTGTTAGACAAATCTAACACCGAACCTTTGGCATACCTACACGGTCATGGCAATATCATACCCGGTCTTGAAGCCGAGCTTTTGGGCAAAAAAGTTGGCGACAAATTCACCGCTACCATCGCCCCAGAAGATGCTTATGGCGAATACATGGCAGAAGCTGTCCAAGAAGTGCCAAGAGTGAACTTTCAAGGTGTGGACAACATTCAAGTGGGCATGCAATTTCAAACTCAAACCGAAGATGGTCATGTCATGCTTGTTACTGTTAAAGATGTAACAGATGATGTTGTCATTGTGGATGCTAACCACCCACTTGCTGGTGTAACCCTAACTTTTGACGTTGAAATTATGGACGTACGCCCTGCCACTGACGAAGAGTTGGCACATGGTCATGCTCATGGTGCTGGCGGTCATCATCACCATTAATCAAAAACCCAAGTTCGCTTGGGTTTTTTTATAAATAACTCATTTTATGATTGGTTTTATAAATTGTTAACTAGTTTTTTTAAAGTTTTTCTAATTTAAAAAACCAAACAAAACCATCAAAATATTCTAATTTACTCAGTAAAAAAAATACTCTATAATCCCTTGCAACAAGTAGGCATTTGCCTTATATTCACAAATTTTTAAAAGCACGCAACTTTTGCCAGCTTAATCACAACGGAGCTATTTATGAGCGAAATCAAAGCAGGCTGCCCATTTCACGGTAGCGTAACCTCAGATCAACAAGGTCCTATGGCTTGGTGGCCAAAAGCCCTAAATCTTGATATTTTGCACCAACACGACAAAAAAGTAAATCCAATGGGCGAAGAGTTCAACTACCACGAAGAACTCAAAAAGTTGGATGTTGATGCTTTGAAAAAAGACATTGAAGCACTACTTCGCAACAGCCAAGACTGGTGGCCTGCTGACCACGGTTATTATGGTGGCTTAATGGCTCGTATGGCGTGGCACCAAGCAGGTTCTTACCGTGCTGCGGACGGTCGTGGTGGCGGTAACACAGGTAACCAACGCTTTGCACCATTAAACAGCTGGCCTGATAACGCAAACCTTGACAAAGCACGCCGTCTGCTATACCCAATCAAACAAAAATACGGTAACAAAATCTCTTGGGCTGACCTTATCCTATTTGCAGGTACAATCGGCTATGAAGCCGCTGGTCTAAAAACTTACGGTTTTGCCTTTGGTCGTGAAGACATCTGGCACCCAGAAAAAGACACCTATTGGGGTAGCGAGACTGAATGGCTTGCACCAACTGGCTCAAAAGGCAACCGTTGGTCTGGCGATCGTGAACTAGAAAACCCACTAGCAGCCGTAATGATGGGCTTGATCTATGTAAACCCAGAAGGTGTGGACGGCAACCCTGACCCAATCAAAACTGCCCGTGATATGAAAATCACTTTCAAGGCAATGGGTATGAATGATGAAGAGACTGTTGCTTTGACTGCTGGTGGACACACCATTGGTAAAATGCACGGCAATGGCAATGCAGCAGAAGTTGGTGCTGACCCAGAAGCAGCCGACATCGCCGAACAAGGTTTGGGTTGGTCTTATAAAGAGCCTGGTAAAGTAACCTCAGGTCTTGAAGGTGCTTGGACCACTCACCCTGACCGTTGGGACAACGAATTCTTTAAATTGCTATTTAAATACGAAGACAAATTTGTCAATGTCAAATCGCCTGCTGGTGCAAAACAATGGGAACCGTCTGAAATGGACGATGAAGATATGCCTGTTGATCAAAATGACCCAAGCATCAAACGCAAAATTGCGATGAGCGATGCGGATATGGCATTGATTAAAGATCCAGATTATCGCAAAATCTCTGAAAAATTCCTAAATGACCAAGCGGCTTTGGACGATGCCTTTGCTCGTGCGTGGTTTAAACTAACTCACCGTGATATGGGACCAAAATCTCGCTACTTTGGACCACTTATTCCTAGCGAAGACTTGATTTGGCAAGACCCAATTCCAGCACCAAAATATGTACCAACCGATGCTGAAATTGCAAGCCTAAAAGAAAAAATCTTGGCAAGTGGTTTGACTGTGTCTGAACTTGTGGCAACTGCTTGGGATTCTGCACGCACTTATCGTGGTTCTGACTATCGTGGTGGTGCAAATGGTGCACGTATCCGCCTAGCCCCACAAAAAGATTGGATTGGTAACGAGCCTGAGCGTTTGGCAAAAGTATTGGCAGTCTATGAAAAATTATCTGCTGAAACCAATGTATCTATTGCCGACTTAATCGTACTTGGTGGTACTGCCGCCGTTGAAAAAGCAATTAAAGATGCAGGCTACAATGTTCCAGTACAATTTAACGCAGGTCGTGGTGATGCTGTTCAAGAAATGACTGATGTTGAAAGTTTTGAATACTTAAAACCAATTCACGATGGTTTTAGAAACTTCCAAGAAGCACACTACGAACCAACACCAGAAGAGTTGCTACTTGACCGTGCACAATTGATGGGCTTAACTGCCGTTGAAATGACTGTACTTGTTGGTGGTCTTCGCGTGCTAGGTGCTAACCACGGCGGTAGCAAACACGGTGTATTCACTGACCGTGTGGGCGTATTGACGACTGATTTCTTCCGTAATTTGGTAGATATGGGTAACAAGTGGGAACCAACTGGTCGCAACAGCTACAACATCGTTGATCGCAAATCTGGCGAAACCAAATTTACCGCCACTCGTGCTGACCTTGTGTTTGGCTCTAACTCTATCCTTCGTGCTTACTCTGAGCTATATGCCCAAGATGACGCAGGTGAGAAGTTTGCTAAAGACTTCGCTAAAGCGTGGACTAAGGTAATGAACAATGACCGCTATGACCTTAAAAAATAATTTTTAGGTTAGGTTAAAACGGCACTCTGTAAAGAGTGTCGTTTTTTATCTTTTAATTTGTTTTTTTTTGCGATAATGATATAATTAAGGGGTTTATATTTTTTATTTTAAGGCTTTTTATGAAAAAAGTAGCACTTTCTGCGATTGTCCTATTAATGGTTGGTTGTGCCAGTACAGGTACAACAAGTATTAATGGCACAACCAAGGGCGAATATGGTAATTATTCTGGCAAAGGCGGAATGACAGCTTATAACATTGATGGCAATGCTTATAAATATCATTATGATAATGGCTTTACTGGCGTTGATGCGATGGGGTGGGACAGTAATTTGCAATATGCATGGTCAAGAACAGCAGGAGCAAAAACTTGTGGCATGACTGTGGACAGTAAAAAAATCATTTCACTTCTTACCAAAAAGTATGGATATGATGAATTGATTCATGAAATGAATGGCGTGGATTTTCATCTTCTCCAACAATCTAAGATTAAAGATTTTTGTAATGAACAACGAGTGACCAAACTCAAACAAATCATTCCTCAAATGACAAATGGACAGTTTGCGAAAAAATTTTAAGTTTGTTTAATAAAAATAACAATACCTATTATGGTTAGTTTTACGGCTACCAAGGTTAAAAAACAACACATCTCACAAGGGGTGTGTTGTTTTTTGTGATAGAATAACAACATCAACAAATCAATTCACCATTTAAACAACCAATAAAAATTGCACCACCCACCCTTTATGATTATAATAAAGCTTAAATTCCGCACCCATTTCGCCATGAAAAAACTGCTTTTTACCGCCTTGCTTTCCTTATGTACACTCGCCCACGCCGAAAACTGGCAATGGGTTTATGACACGCTGGCTGGCAAAAGCTATTATGCGGACGAATACACGCACGTTGAGCATTTTGCCGACACAGGCAAGCCATTTGTAACAACTTGGGAGCGTGGCGTATTTCACGAGCTGGCAGACGGCGTGGCTGAAATGCGAATGTTTTACTATTTTGATTGTGCCAAAGAACGCCTCGCCAACACCGCCTACGTGCTGTACGACCAAAATAACAACATTCTTTATGAAGAAGTCGAAGAAGCGATTACCACTTCTACCGACCAACGGTGGGAAAAACTTGACAGAGAAACCATCATCACGCCCTATTTTGACCATGTCTGCAAGGCGGTTGCTAAAAGACAGCATTAAAGCCCCATTAAAAAATCCGCTTAATATCACATTAAGCGGATTTTATTTTATCAATGATTATTTAAACTCCCCAAAAAACTCATCAATACACCCCATGGGCATATCATCAAGCGTATGTCGCCATTTTGGATTTTTGTCTTTATCAATAAGCAGTGCTCTTACACCCTCTTTAAAATCACCATGATTGACGCAATTAGTGGCAACCACCGTTTCTAAATCAAATATTTGTTTTAAAGAAAAATTCTTTTTTGTGGTTTTTAAATCATGATAGATTTTAAAAGTAATGGCTTTTGTCATGTCCGAACCATTTTTATAAATGTCAATGGCAGATTTGATAAATTCACTGTCACCTTGATAATTAAGTAATGCCTGATTAATGCTTGGCAATTCTCCATTCATTAATTGGTTAATTTTATCAAAATCATACATGATTTGACCATTTGGTAATATAGATTTGTCATGAAACTGATTTAAACAAACAGACAACAAATGATGATTGACTATATTGTCCTGAAAGTCAATTTGACAAATCATATCCAACACCTCATCAAATCTATCATGACTTATCGCAAAATCCGCCACACCAATTTCATAAGCATCTGCTCCATTAAACCTCGCCCCTGTCAGACCCAAAAATAATCCAATTTTACCCGCCACACGATTTAAAAAATAAGATGCCCCAGCATCAGGAAACAGTCCGATAGATACCTCTGGCATTGCCATGAGTGTGCTTTGGGTAACTACTTTATGACTAGATGATGCAAACAATCCCATGCCACCGCCCATGACGATACCATGTCCCCACACCAATATCGGCTTTGGATAGGTGTGCATGGCGTACATCAGACCGTATTCATGACTAAAAAACTCATGGGCAGTCATGCCATCGGTGTCGCCATACAACGCCTTGATGTCACCTCCTGCACACAGCCCTTTATCGCCCACCCCATGCACCACAATCATCGCCACACGCTCATCGCTTGCCCACACATCAAGAAGCTGATGGGTGTGCTTGACCATGTCTAAGTTTTGGGCATTGAGGGCTTTGGGGTTGTTTAGGGTAATCACCCCAATGGATTTGCCGTGTTTGGTAGGAATAGTTTGAGATAAAATTTTATCAGTCATGATAAATCCTTTTAGTAAAAAAATCTAAGTCTAGAATAACAGATTTAATTGAACGAATCAATATGTTGGTATGATAATTTTTAATTGAAATTTATCCTATTTGGTTTTATAATAAAATTTTTATAATTAGGAAAAGATATGTATTTATTATTATCTCCTGCCAAAAACTTAGATGAAAAAACCACCATTCCTTTTGATTTGACCGCTCATTTGAGTGAGCCTGCCTTAATAGAAAACTCTATTAACATTATGCAAACACTCAAACAAAAAGACAGTATTGATTTGCAAGAACTCATGAGTGTATCTGACAAAATCGCCCAATTAAACGTCCAACGCAACCAAAACTGGATTTATCCATTTGGCGACAACAAAAAACCTTCGGTTTATTTATTTGATGGTGATGCTTATAAAGGATTGGACGCTTATTCATTAACCCATGATGAGATTTTATATTTAAATCGTCATTTGGGTATTTTATCAGGTTTATATGGCATTTTAAAACCATTAGATAATATATTACCTTATCGTCTAGAAATGGGCACAAAATTAAAAACCCCTCATGCCGATGATTTATATGAGTATTGGGATGATATGATTACTGATGTTATCAATACACGAATTGCTGAAAGCGGTTCGGATATTTTGATAAATTTAGCATCTAATGAATATTTTGGAGCGGTTAAACCAAATAAAATCAATGCCCAAATCATTACCCCCAAATTTTTAGATTATAAAAATGGACAATATAAAGTCATCAGCTTTTATGCCAAACGAGCAAGGGGCATGATGGCAAGATTTGCTTGTGTCAATAATATCCAAAACCCTAACGAATTAAAGGATTTTGACATGGAAGGCTATTATTTTGACGAAAAATCTAGCAATCATGACGAATGGGTGTTTAGACGAGATGAGATTTTTTAATAGGGAGACCGCCACGCACTCACCCATTGCAACTTGGTTGGTAATTTTGTAGTTTTATGGTTTTATTGTTAATTTAAAATTAACAATTATTTATTGTAACAAAGTAAATTTTCACCCAAAAAAGTGCTAAAATAGGCAAGAATTAATGTAGATGAGCGTGATTTGGATGCACAAATGTAACCAAATCACATGAAAATGACGTACACTTATTGTAATCAAAGTTGTTTAGTAAAAGGTAAAATTTCATGGCAAAAGCACCCAAGAAAGACGAAAATGAAAGCGTAGAAGTTAATAAAGAGAAAGCCCTGCAAGTCGCCCTTGCCCAGATTGAAAAGGCATTTGGCAAAAATACAATTATGAATCTGGGTGATGATTCTGTAAAAGTAGATGTAGACGTGATTTCTACAGGCTCGCTAGGGCTTGACATCGCTCTTGGCATTGGTGGTTTGCCAAAGGGTCGTATTATTGAGATTTTTGGTCCTGAGAGTTCGGGCAAAACCACACTTACTCTACAAGCGATTGCTGAATGCCAAAAGCAGGGTGGCAAATGCGCCTTTATTGACGCAGAACATGCCCTAGACCCCATTTATGCCAAAAAATTGGGCGTGAATCTCAATGACCTTATGGTGTCTCAACCTGACAACGGTGAGCAAGCTCTAGAAATCGTGGATATGCTTGTGCGTTCTGGGGCGGTAGACTTGATTGTGGTGGATTCGGTCGCTGCCCTAACCCCCAAAGCCGAAATTGAAGGCGAAATGGGCGACAGCCACATGGGTCTACAAGCCCGCCTAATGAGCCAAGCCCTACGCAAAATCACAGGCAACGCCAAACGCTCCAACTGCATGGTGATTTTCATCAACCAAATCCGCATGAAAATCGGCGTGATGTTTGGTTCTCCTGAAACCACCACAGGCGGCAACGCACTAAAATTCTATGCTTCTGTACGCCTTGACATTCGCCGTATCGGCTCGGTCAAGGACAAAGAAGAGGTTATCGGCTCCGAAACTCGTGTCAAGGTCATCAAAAACAAAATGGCTCCTCCTTTTCGCCAAACCGAATTTGACATCATGTATGGCGAAGGCATTAACCGTTTGGGCGAGATTGTGGACTTGGGAGCAAGCCTTGATATTGTGGGCAAATCAGGAGCATGGTACAGCTACGAAGGTTCAAAAATCGGTCAGGGCAAGGCCAACGCCTGTCAATTTTTGGCAGACAATCCAGCCATTGCCCAAGAGATTGAAGCCAAAATCCGTGAAGCCAAACTTTCAGGCATTACTGTTGCCCACTCGGACGATGATGCTGATGATGTGCCAGAATATGTTGAAGGTATGGACGACTAAGCCTTTATGGATAAATCCATAAAAATCAAAACCTTAGATGAAATTTTAGCAGACATGGGAGAGCCTGTGTCTGCCAAAACAGCTGACATGACCGATAAAAACAATCATTCAACTCACTTAAAAGATACCAACCCCCCTCTTGCCAACAATAAAACCATTACAAATCAACCCAATTATTCTATTAAAAAACCAAAAACTCATTCAAGCACCCATGATGTTTTATCTGATTTACCTCAAAAACAACCACCCAAAAAACAACCACCCAACAAAAAATCATCTTTAAATCATCAAAACACCAAAACATCATCGGTGGATTTGTTGTTAAATGATGACAATCAAACTGTGCTTGATGATAATTTATTAAAATTATTAAGCAAAGTAGAAATCCAAAAATTATCAATCCCTGATAAACAGACTCGTTATATGCGGTGGCTTGCTTTTTATTATTTGTCCAAAAAAGAATTATCACGCTTTGAGTTAAAAAACAAATTACTTGCCAAAGACTGCGACAGCGTGGCGGTTGATGACCTGCTGACTGAATTTGCCGAAAAAGGCTACCAATCGGACGAACGCTGTGCCACCATGCTCGTGCGTGAATCGGTACGAAAAGGACGTGGCGTACAGCACCTTGCCAAAATGCTCAAAAAAGCAGGATTAAACGCCAAAGATTTTGGAGGCATGGATACACTCATCGCCATGAGCGATATAGATAGCGTGGCGGACGGTACAATTTTAGAAAATGATGATAAAAGTGATGAAATAGACTGGCTCAAATTGGCGGTTGAGGCTCGCTGTAAAAAATATGGCGACACCCCACCCAAAGACCCCAAAGAAAAAGCTCGCCAATTACGATTTTTACAATATCGGGGTTTTGATATGGACGTGTGTTTTAGGGCGTTAAAGATGACGCTTGATGATGTTGAAACTTGACTTAATTTAACTCGATTTGGCACGTTTTAATTTCATCATCAGCCAGATAAATATCACCACCCCTATCACCGCCACCACGCCTGCGATGATAGGTGCAAAAATCGCCAATGCCGACAACCCAACCGCCGTGCCAGTTTCTGCCAGTCCGATGGCAGGATTGGCAACACCTGCGGTGGTTGCGGTTGAGACAGCTCTTGTGGTGGCGGACGTAGCTTTGATGGCGGTTGCCGTGCCACCACCTGCCACGATTGCCAACGCCCATGTCATGGCAGGACTTAGGTCGGTCAAACTACCTGCCATGACGACTGTCCCCGCCAGCCCTGCCATTGGTACAGCAATCGTATCTAGCAGATTATCCACAAAAGGCACAAGATAAGACAAGGATTCGGCAATGCTCGCCACCGCCAAAATAACAATGGCGGTCGTACTACCAAGCCATGCCCAATTTTCACTAAGTGGTAAAATGCCAAAATAGCTTGCCAAAGACATACCAAACAATGGCACAAATACCCGAAATCCTGAGCTTGCTGACAATCCAATCCCCAAACAAATGCTTAATATCATCTCTGTGGTCATGATATTTTCCAAAAATAACTCTGATGAGTCATTATAGCAAAACCAAATGACAGATTGTGCATTTTTGCAAATTTATAAAAATAAGGGCAACATCATCGCCCTTATTTTTTAATTACAATCATGTATCACACAATCAGTCTCTTAAATAGATTAAAAATGACTCATTAGTAATAACCAAGCATTTTCCACCACACAAGACCCACACCAATCCACACAATCATATTAACAACACTCATAATAAAGCCCACTTTCCACCATTGCCCCAAAGAGACATATCCTGACCCAAATATGACAGGTGCTGTACCTGTAGCATAGTGAGTGAGCGTCATCATCAAGCTACTGGTTGCCGCCAAGACAAGGGCGTAGAGCATCGGTGGTGCTCCAAGAGCAAGTCCCACCCCATAAAACGCACCAAACATCGCCGTAATGTGAGCGGTGGTACTGGCAAAAAAGTAATGAGCATACAGATAAATGAGTGTCAAAATTGCTACCGCACCAACCCAACCAAGTCCCATACTACTGATGGCACTTTCAATTTGTGATGAAAACCAACCAATAAGACCCAGCTTGTTTAGATAGGTTGCCATCATAATCAGCACGCCAAACCACACAAGGGTATCCCAAGCAGATTTCTCCTTTAAAATATCGTCCCAAGTCAAAACACCTGTAAGTATGACTACCGACAATCCCAAAAATGCTACCGCTGTTGCATCTACACCAAATGCCTCACCAAAAAGCATGGCAGGTACATTTGCCCATAAAAGAAGCATACCTGCAAATACACCAAGCATGATTTTTTCATCACGGCTGATTTTACCAAGCTCACGAAGTTTGGATTCTGTAAATGTCTTGACATCAGGAGTATTGGTGATTTGTGGTTTTGCAATAAAATAAATCACCAAAGGCATAAGAAAAATACACGCAAGACCCGGCAATAACATGGCGACCGCCCATGTCGTCCACGACAAGTGAATGTCGTTACCCGTAGCCTTAGCAACCAGCTCCACCACCAATGGATTGGGGGCTGTGGCAGTAATAAACATCGCTGAACTGATGGGGTTGGCTTGATAGTTTACAAGTGCCAAATACTCACCCATCTTTTTGGCGGTACCATCGTCAGACTTTGAACCAAAACTTTGGGCGATGGAATGAGTGATGGGGTAGATGATGGCTCCTCCACGAGCGGTGTTTGAGGGAGTAATGGGAGCAAGCAAAGTCTCAGCGATGGCAAGTGAATAACCTATCCCCAGCGTTTTTTTACCAAAAACACCAATAACGTTATAGGCGATTCTCGCCCCAAGCCCTGTTTTGACAAGCCCTCGTGAGATGATAACAGCAATGGCAATGAGCCAAATTAGAGGACTTGAAAAGCTAGACAACGCATCGTTCATCGCCTGCTTTGGCGTCTCTGCCGTAACCCCTGTCAAAGCCACCAATGTAATGGCAATCACAGAGATGGCACCAATGGGCAACGCCTTGCCAATAATAGCAACTATCGTTCCGACAAATAATGCCAACAAATGCCACGCATTAGGCGTTACACCCTCTGGCACAGGAATGACAAACCAAATAGCCAATGTAATGACAATGGCGATTAATGTTGGAATGGGTTTAAATGGCATACATTCACCTTTTATTTAAAATCAACCTCACCAATCTCCCTATTAAAACATACCACAAGAACCATAAAGATGACGCAAATTCACCATCATGCCATAGGAAAAATGGAGTTCACCTCCCATCAAATTGTATCAAATATGGTTCGGTCAGTATCAATATCCATATAAATTTTATGGATTATTATTATAACAAAAACTTATGAGTCAGTAGGCAAATTATTTAAGGAATGTTTTGATATATTAATAAGTTTAATTAATAAATAATAATCAATAAATATAAAAGATAAAATAATAAGCCAATGTTTATATAGCCAAACCCACCCACCATTTAATCATTATGTATATACAACATTACTTAAAACACACATAAGCATCAGTAATTGATTGTTAGTAAAGTAAATTATACACTTAATTCACATCAAAATCATACAAAAACCGTTCACCCTAAGTTTTATAAAGCAATTTATGGACATACTGTACAATGCATTGCGATTTAAGCTCTATACCTATTTAAAATTGTGGTAATTTTCAATTTTATAAATATGTGTTAAAATACCATCAAAGCACTTTACAAACACAACAATTTTTGTTTTTGGTGATTTTAACAGCAAACACAAAAGCTCCACACATTCTACTTATATCAATATTTTTTATACTTATCTAGGAACAATCATGCTATGCGACACGACACGACACGACACGACACGACACGACAAAAGATTATTGCGTTGTCGGCTGACTATCAATATGCAGAACACACTTTAACCACCATAAAATCCATCTGTTATCATAATAAAGATATTGATTTTTATCTATTTAATAACAGTTTTCCTAATGAATGGTTTGAGATTTTAAATAAACATATATCCCAATTAAATTGTCAAATTTATGATGTTAAAACACACCACAATAATCTAAAAAATTACCGTACTTTTTCTCACATTACAGAAGCAGCCTTTTATCGGTATTTTATCCCCCAGTTCATCTCTCATCATAAAGTTTTGTATTTGGATTGTGATTTGGTGGTAAATGGTTGTTTAGATGATTTGTTTGACACCAATTTACAAGATTATTTTGTGGCTGCTGTTACAGACCCCATCGCCAAATATCAGCACAACATTGATGAATTTAATTCAGGTGTCATGCTCATCAACAACCAGCTATGGCAACAATCAAACATCACCGAACAATGCCTATCATTATCAAATCAACTGGGTAATAAATTAAAAAATGGCGATCAAGAAGTTTTAAATATTTTATTAAAAGACAAATGCCTTTATTTAAATTGTAGTTATAATTATCAAGTTGGCATTGATTATATATTACACACTCTAAATCAATCACATTTGATTGAAAATATCGGTGATGTCATTCCATATATCGTCCATTACTCAACCATGGCAAAACCATGGCTACCAAAACAATATACTCGCTTTCGCCATTTATATTGGTTTTATTATCAACTAAGTTGGCAAGACATTATCAAAAATCATCAAAAATTCTCATAAATACCCCAATAAATAACCCAATAAAAATCGGATATAAATTATCCGATTTTTATTGGGTTAATACAAAAAACTTAAAATGCTTTTTTAAATTGTGATAAAATTTCATCAATTTCTTGGTTGGCTTGACTTTCATCTGCCTGCACATCACCATTTGGCGTCAAATCATTGACCACCTGTGGCAACAGCTCGGCAATGCCTTGACATACATCATCTTGGCTTGCCCCTGTTTGTTGGCAAGCATCATCAATAGTTTCTTGCCCAAACAGTCGCACCACATCCTGTGCATCAATACCGTCATTATCCACGTCAATATTTACCCAAGATTGGGCTTGATTGTTTAAACCGTTACCATTGAATTTGGCAAGTACGCCTGACAAACCACCATTGCTTTGGATATAGCCCAACACGATGGGCAACAAAGCAAGCAACAAGGTGGATTTGTTAAATCCGCCCTTTTGCTGACTGCCCAACACTTGCCCTAAAATATTACCCAAATCGGCAGGGTTTTGTTTTTGGGGTTGATTGCCAAGCAACCCACCCAACAATCCACCAAGACCGCCTTGCTGTTGATTATTTGTCATTTGACTGGCGACCACCTGACCCAAAATACCGCCAAGACCACCATTTGATTGACCTGTCAAACCGCCCAATAAACCACCAAGTCCACCATTTTGGGGCTGTGTAGGTTGGTTGTTTGTCAAGGCATTTTGGGCAACTTGTACGATGATATTTTGCAATAAACTCATGATATTCACTTAGGTTGGGATATAGATGAGTTCATTGTATCAAAAAATTAGGGTTATTTTTGCGTGTTTTTGTAACTGTTTGGAAAATACTTGCATTTTTTTGGCTTTTTTCTTATGATAACCAAACCAACCAATTTTTGAAAGGAATAGCATGAAACAAGTCATTCATACCGACAACGCCCCAAAAGCAGTCGGCACATACTCCCAAGCCATAAAAGTTGGCAATACCGTTTATATTTCAGGACAATTGGGATTAGACCCTATTACCATGACATTAAAAGACGGCTTTAAAGCCCAAGCCATTCAAGCCTTTGACAACCTAGAAGCCATCGCTCACGCCTCTGGCGGTTCGCTTGCTGACGTGGTCAAATTCAACGTATCTTTGACTGATTTGTCTGATTTTGGCACACTCAACGAAGTTTTTGAGTCTCGCCTATCTGCTCCCTATCCTGCTCGTGCTGCCGTGCAAGTGGCGGATTTGCCCAAAGGAGGTGTGGTGGAGATTGAGGCGATTTTGGTGATTGAGTAATTCATCAAACATCATACGAGGGCGAATTTCGCCCTTTTTCTATCACTTTTATGACAATCCATGTTTTTAATTCAAGTTGCCCTACCCGTTCCTATTTATGGTGTTTTTGATTATTATTGCCACGCCTTGCCTGTGATTGGTGGACGTGTGCGAGTACCATTTGGCAACAGAGAGCTGGTTGGTATCACAACCGCTCATCTTGATAAAAGCGACATCAATCCAACACTCATCAAATCAGTCATTGAGGTCATTGATGATGCACCCATTTTTGATGAAAAGCTGTTAAATTTTGCCAAATGGCTATCATCTTATTATGTTTATCCTTTGGGTGAGACTTTTGCTGTCATGCTCCCTAGCCTACTAAAACAAGGAGAGCCCGCACTCACGCCTGCACGACTGTGGCAAACCTGTACAGACGAAGATACCGCCAAATCCACCCTAAAAACCACCAAAGCCCAACTTCATGCCTTTGCCACCTTATATGCCACAGACGGCATGACTGACAATGAGTTAAAAACGGCTGGGATTAGCCCAAGAACCCTACACGCCTTAGCCGATAAAGGTCTTATTTGTAGCACCAACGCCGTACCAGCTCCCAAAACCATAAGCCTAAACAGTCCCCATCTGCCCTTGACAGATGAGCAGACTGTTGCCAAAACAGCCATTGATAATGCCATCACCACAGGCATTTATCAAGGCATACTCTTGTATGGCATTACAGGCTCTGGCAAAACCGAAGTCTACCTACAAGCCATACATACTGCCCTAGATATGGGCAAACAAGTGCTACTCCTCGTCCCCGAGATAGGACTCACCCCCCAAAGCCGTGAGCGGTTTGCCAAACGATTTTGTGCCAACATCATCGTCCTACATTCAGGCTTGAACGACCGTGAACGCTTAGATGGCTGGAAAGCCTGCCAATCTGGCTCTGCCCAAATCATCATCGCTACTCGCTCGGCACTGTTTTATCCCTTTGCCAATTTGGGACTTATCATCATTGACGAAGCTCATGACAACTCCTATAAACAGCAAGACCATCTGCGTTATCACGCCTGCGATGTGGCGTTGTATTTGGCATCTCGTACCCACACCCCTGTCGTGCTTGGCACTGCCACACCCAGCCTAGAACAATTAAAACTTGTGGCAGATGGCAAATTATCTTGTTACCGCCTAAATATCCGTGCCACTGGACAAACCACCCCCTTTTATCTTGTTGATACACGGCTTGGTACAACATGGCACACCAACCAAGCAGGCGACACAGTGGATTCACGCCTAGCCCCTTTAACTATTGAGCGTATTCGCCATACACTACAAAAAGGCGAACAGGTACTGATTTTTTTGAACAGGCGTGGATTTGCCCCCATTTTATTGTGTGAGGCGTGCGGACACCAAGCCGACTGCGTACGTTGTAGTAGTCATCTGACCGTCCACAAACCCAAAACACGCCCACCTTATCTAAAATGCCATCATTGTAGCTATCAAATGAGTATGCCTAACGCCTGCCCAAACTGCCATAGCCTAAACATCATCACACTTGGGCAAGGCACGTCTGCTTTGCATGAGCATTTACACGCCCTATTTGCCAATCCCCAAAACAGCTCACAAACCTACCCAATTTTACAAATAGACCGAGATACTGTCCAGACCAAAGGTGCATGGGAAAAAATCTACGCCACCATCAACACAGGAGAACCGATGATTTTGGTAGGCACACAAATGCTTGCCAAGGGACATCACTTTGATAATGTAACGCTCGTTGTGGTGGTTGATGCTGATACTGGGTTTTTGTCACCAAATTTTCGCTCACCCGAACACACTGCCCAAACCATCATGCAAGTGGCAGGGCGAGCAGGACGAGCAGACAAGGCGGGACAAGTTTTGATACAGACATACACACCAGACCATCCACTACTCAACATATTAGTCAAGCATGGCTATGATATGCTTGCCCAAAAACTTCTGCAAGAAAGACAAGGGTTAGGTCTACCTCCATATAGCCACGCTGTACTGGTGCAAGCCAGCAGTCATCGAGCGGACGTGGCAAAGGGGGCAATCATGCAGGCAAAAACGCTCCTTACCCAGCCACCTTTTGCTCCTCACCCATTTGCAATACTTGCTCCGATTGAGGCACCATTATTTAAAAAAAACAACCACTATCATTATCAAATGCTGATACTTGCCAAAGAGCGAAAAAGTTTACACACCATACTGCCTACATTTTGGGAACGAGTGCTAACTTTACCTAATTTACAGGGGGCAAAAATGGTGATTGAGATTGACCCGATGGGTTGGTAAAAATATATGGTAAATTCTATTCAAAAACAAACAAAGGCTTTTTGTTTGTGGTGAGCAAACCATCATAAACAACCGCTTTTCAACTTGGCTTAGGGTGAACGGTTTTTGTATGATTTTGATGTGAATTAAGTATAAAAAAAGCACCCCAAACGGCGTGCTTTTTTATGGCGTGGCGGATTATTTTACCATGTCCTGAGCGTCTGATACGGTCAAGGCAGTCATGTTGACGATACGGCGAGCGGTCGCTGACGAAGTCAAGATGTGAGCAGGTTTGTCCGCACCAAGCAGGATAGGCCCTAAAGCTGCCGAACCTGTGGCAGTTTTTAGCAGATTAAAGGCAATGTTGGCAGAGTCTACATTTGGCATGATAAGAAGATTTGCCGAACCTTTGAGTGTGCTAAATGAGTAGTTATGCTCACGCAGACGTTCGTCTAGGGCAATGTCGCCATGCATTTCACCATCAAACTCAAAATCCACGTTCATCTGTGTCAAAATATCATGTACTTGACGCATTTTCACCGCAGATTCACGGTCAGATGTACCAAAGTTAGAATGTGAAAGCAAAGCAACTCGTGGCGTGATACCAAAACGACGCACCGCATTGGCTGCCAAAACGGTCAATTCAGCCAACTCTTGGGCAGTTGGGTCTTCATTGATGTAGGTATCAGCGATAAACAAGTTGCGGTTTTGCATCAGTACCACGCTCATGGCATAGAAGTTTGATACATCTTCACGTTTACCAATCACTTGACTTAGGTATTTTAGGTGCAACTGATAGAAGCCAAATGTACCGCAAATCAGACCATCAGCATCGCCAAGCTCTACCATGAGTGAGGCATGTAGCGTGGTCTTACGGCGAACATCACGGCGAGCAAGCTCTGGACTCACGCCATCACGCTGAGTGGCTTTGTAGTAATGAGCATAATACTCTTCGTTGCGTGGGTTGGTACTTGGGTCAATGATGGTGATGTTTTCGCCATCAACCAAACGCAAGCCCAATGCATTAATCTCTTTGTTGATGACCTCAGGGCGACCAAGCAAGATGGGCTGGGCAATTTTTTCATCAACCACCACTTGCACCGCACGCAATACGTTAATGTCTTCGCCTTCGGCATAAACAATGCGTTTGGGGTCTTTTTTCGCCTTGTTAAAGACAGGTTTCATCGCAAGGGCGGTATTATAGACAAACTCGGATAACTTTTGACGGTAAGCATCAAAATCCTCAATCGGCAGTGTCGCTACACCTGTTTCCATCGCCGCCTTAGCAACAGCTGGAGCAATTTCTAGGATAAGGTTTGGCTCCAATGGACCAGGGATTAGATACTCACGTCCAAACTGCTTGGCAGAACCGTCCGAATCAATATCTGATGATTCAGAATGTGCCATCTTGGCAATGGCATACACACAAGCAAGTTTCATCTCTTCATTGACGACAGTTGCCCCCACGTCCAATGCCCCACGGAAAATATAAGGGAAACATAGAGCGTTATTGACTTGGTTGGGGTAGTCAGAGCGACCTGTCGCCATAATCACATCAGAACGCACCGCATGAGCAAGCTCAGGCATAATCTCTGGGGTTGGGTTGGCTAGGGCAAAGATAATAGGGTCTTTTGCCATGCTACGCACCATGTCTTGTGTTACCACGCCCGGCCCTGACAGACCCAAGAATACATCTGCACCCACCATCACTTCTGCCAACGTGGTCTTGTCGGTATCACGAGCAAAACGAGCTTTGGATTCGTCTAGGTTCTCACGTTTGGTGGTAATTACCCCTTTGGAATCTAGCACATAGATGTTTTCTTTTTTAACACCAAGTGCCACCGCCAAATCAAGGCAACTAATCGCCGCCGCCCCTGCACCTGAACAAACCAAGGTAATCTCTTCTATTTTTTTACCGTTTAGTTGCAAGGCATTTAACAACGCTGCTGCTGAAATAATCGCCGTACCATGTTGGTCATCATGGAATACAGGGATATTCATACGTTTACGAAGTTCACGTTCAATATAAAAGCATTCAGGAGCTTTAATGTCTTCTAGGTTGATACCGCCAAAGGTTGGTTCTAGGCTTGCAACCGTATCAATAAATTTGTCTGGGTCAAGCTCATTAATCTCAATATCAAATACATCAATGCCAGCAAACTTTTTGAAAAGTACACCTTTACCTTCCATGACAGGCTTAGATGCCAACGCACCGATATTACCCAAACCAAGCACGGCTGTACCGTTGGTAATCACGCCCACAAGGTTAGAACGAGCGGTGTATTTGGAAGCCAATTTAGGGTCTTTTTCAATCTCCAAACAAGGTACTGCCACACCAGGAGAATAAGCAAGTGCCAAATCACGTTGGTTGGCGATTTGCTTGGTAGGGGTAACAGAAATCTTGCCGGGGCGAGGATGTTCGTGGTAATGCAGTGCGTTTTGTTCAAACTGCTGTTGTTCTGGGGTTTTTTGAGTCATGATAAATCCTATTTAGGGAGTTTTAAAAATAGTAGGTTATTCTAACATGATTTATAAAGGCTTGCTAGAATTTGTTAATGGGTGTTTTGTTTGTTTAGCTATTTGGACATTTAGCGGTCAACACATCACTATGTAAGTAAATCCAATTCATACCATGAGGAAACATCTTCACCATCTCGTCATTACCAAAACTTTGATTGGCAAGCAAAAATGTCTTGGGTGAAATGGCAGAAAAATTCATGTAAGAGGCAAAATCAGACTGATTATTAAACTGTAAATTAAAGCCTTTTTTGGCGGTAGGGGTCAACTGAAAGGTATCTTGTTCTATCAACGTCTTGTCAGAACAGTCAAACGAGTGATGTTCGCCTTGCACCTTGCCATTTTCTAGATAAAAACGCATGGCATAGGAGACGTGATTGTCCGTGTCATAAGTTACCCACCAGCCATCATACAACTCTTTGGGCAGATGAGACACGGTTTGTTTTTTGATGATGATGGGTTCTGGCACATCACTCACATCACCAGCAAAAGCCACATAAGGCAAGGCACAAAGTGCCAAAGCGATTAACTTTTTCATAAAAACTCCTACATCTCATTCATCATACGGCTTGCTTTTAGGGCAAAATAACTCAAAATCCCATCGCACCCTGCCCGTCTAAACCCTAGCAAACTCTCCAAAATCACATTTTCGGTGAGCCAGCCATTTTGTATGGCAGACATATGCATGGCATATTCGCCAGAGACTTGGTAGGCAAAGGTTGGCACGCCAAAATTATCCTTGACTTCACGCACCACATCCAAATAAGGCTGACCCGGTTTTACCATCACCATATCTGCCCCTTCGGCAATATCAAGAGCAACTTCGTGCAAAGCTTCTGCACGGTTGGCAGGATTCATCTGATAACCTTTCTTATGCCCTTTTAAGTTGCCAGACGACCCCACCGCATCACGAAAAGGTCCATAGTAGGCGGAGGCATATTTGGCAGAATATGCCATGATAGATGTATTGACAAAACCTTCGCTTTCAAGTGCTTCACGCATGGCACGAATACGTCCATCCATCATGTCTGATGGTGACACCACGTCCACGCCTGCACGAGCATGAGCAAGTGTCTGTTTAACCAAAGCTTCGGTGGTGATGTCATTTAACACATAACCTGATTCGTCAATAATCCCATCTTGACCATGTGTGGTATAAGGATCAAGAGCAATGTCGGTCATCACCATCATCTCGGGGCAGGCATCTTTGATGGCTTTGACAGCACGCACCGCCAGCGTCTCTGGATGATAAGCGTCATTACCATTGGGTGTTTTTAGGGCAGGGTCAATCACAGGAAAAATATCCACCATACGTACGCCCTCACGGTACAGCTCTTTGACATAATCAATAGTCAAATCAATAGACAAACGCTCAATCTCTGGCATACTTTTAATGCTTTGGCGAGCATTTTTCCCTTCAATGACAAAAAGCGGTGCAATCAAGTGGCAAGGAAGCAAATGACTCTCTGCCACCATTTCACGAATGCCGTCAGAGACACGCATACGGCGTAAGCGTGTATGCGGAAAAGTGCGATTAAAGATATAATTTGACATAATTTTCTCTTTTAAATCAACCAGCTAACAAAAACTCATGAAAAAAAGCCGACTACAAGCCGACTTTTGTGTGATTAAAATAAGCCTTTAACCCAATCCATCAAACGCTCCCATGCACGGCTTACAAAACCTGCTTGGGCGACATCAGTTGTTGCCACGATGGGTACACTTGCGACAGTTTGACCCTCAACCACAGCAAGCATTTGCCCAAGTTCCTGACCTTTTTTAATGGGGGCGACAATGTTATCATTGTATTTACTAATGCTAGAAATGCTAGACTTTTGAGATTTGGCAATCAGCACTTTGAGTGTGTCAGCCGTTTGGACTTGTACGGTTTGGTGTTGTCCAAATTTTACAGGAACATTGCCTGCCACTTGGTCTTTGGGGGCGACAACAGCATGCTCAAAATTGTCAAACCCAAATTTTAAGAGTTCTCCTGTTTGGTCAGCTCGTGCTTTTTCATTCTTTGCTCCTAGCACCACCGTAATCAGACGCATATCACCACGTTTGCTAGATGCCGTCATAGAGTAGCCAGATTCGGACGTATAGCCTGTTTTTAGACCATCTACCGTTGCATCTGTAAATAACAAACTGTTGCGGTTGGTTTGTTTGATGTTGTTATAAGCAAACTCTTTTTCGGCGTAAATGGTGTAATATTTGTCGCTATTTTTGATGATGGTGCGAGCCAAAATCGCCAAATCTTTGGCACTGGCACGATGGTTGGTGGCGGGCAATCCTGTGGAGTTTGCAAAGTTGGTGTTGGTCATACCAATTTTGACCGCTTCGTCATTCATGAGTGAGACAAAGGCTTTTTCTGAACCTGAAATATGCTCTGCTACTGCCCGTGATGCGTCATTACCCGATTGAATGATAATACCCCTAAGCAAATCAATCGCAGTAGCACTTTGCCCGACAGGAACAAACATACATGACTCACTACTTGAACCACGACACCACGCCGATTCGCTCATTTTTATTTTTGTGTCTTCGGATAACTCGCCAGAGAGTAATTTTTGTTCCAAAAGATAACTGGTCATCATTTTGGTGAGCGAAGCAGGAGGTAAGGGCTTGTCTGCGTTGTTTTGGGCCAGTACCGCCCCTGTATCATAATCCATCAGCACATAAGCGGTATTATCAAGCACAGGCGGGGTAATATTAGCAAAACTTGTGCCAGCGTAAAACCCCATCATCAGACAAGCAAAGCGTGTTTTTTTTGTAAAAATCGTCATAGTTATGCCATAAAAAATAAATAGGCACACTATACCAAAATTTGTGATATTTTGAAATGGCTTTTGGATAATTTTAGCAAATTTTAAAATGAATGCGTTTTTTGAGCCAGCTCTTGACATAGGGCACGATTTTCACTATCAGGATAAGTTGCCGTCCAGCTTCTGACATTTTGTAGTGTCAAACGATATTCTTGTTGTCCGCTTAATCTTCTTAAAATCTCACTAGGATTATCCACTCTGGGGATAAACTTTTGCAGTTGCCTATGATAAGCTTCGTTAAACTGCTCACGCTCTTCTTTGGTAAGCATGGCAGGGCAAATCTCTGACAACACCTGCACCAGTGCCAATTCATATTGGCTGACCGTTACCGTAACTGCCGAGTCTTGACCCACGATATACAAAGGTTTGGGGTTGCCTCGACCACCATGAGCATGGGTTTCAAAACTTAACAAAAACAATCCAGCTGTCATGCTGATTGTTAGGCATTTTTTAAAAAATGGAACGTACGACATCAATGCAAAAGGTATTTTTTTCATACACAAAATCACTGTGATAAAAGTGTACATATCATACCTTATAAATCTCAAAAGACTTTGTCAAAAATGTAGCATTATGTTTTTGAAAATATCTAATAGTAACAAGCGTGTAATTTTAGACAAATTTTTTAAAATTCTTTATAATAACCACATTTATTTTAAATGCCCAAGTATTATGAATGACCGCTTAATTGATGCCAACATCAAAAAAGATGACACCTTAGACCGTGCCATTCGCCCAACCTTGCTTGATGAATATATTGGACAACCCAAAGTCCGTGAGCAGATGGAAGTTTTTATCAGTGCCGCCAGAGGACGCAAAGAAGCCCTAGACCACACGCTCATCTTTGGTCCGCCAGGTCTTGGTAAAACCACCCTTGCCAACATCATCGCTCGTGAGATGAATGGCAATCTACGCTCCACAAGCGGTCCTGTTCTAGAACGTGCAGGGGATTTGGCTGCCATACTCACCAACCTAGAAGCAGGCGATGTGCTATTTATTGATGAAATCCATCGTCTAAGCCCTGTCATAGAAGAAATCCTTTATCCTGCCATGGAGGATTATCAGCTTGATATTATGATTGGCGAAGGCCCTGCCGCTCGCTCCATCAAGCTAGATTTACCACCATTTACATTGGTTGCCGCCACCACCAGAGCTGGACTATTGTCAGCCCCTCTCCTAGACAGGTTTGGCATTGTTCAGCGATTAGAATTTTATAATGTTGCTGATTTGACCACCATCGTCAAACGCTCGGCACGTCTCATGGGCATTCATATGCAAGAAGAGGGGGCTATTGAAGTGGCGAGGCGTTCTCGTGGCACACCTCGTATCGCCAATCGCCTACTTCGCCGTGTGCGTGATTATGCCGAAGTCAAAGGAGATGGCATCGTAACAGGTAACATCGCAAGTCTTGCCCTTGATATGTTATCGGTGGACAAACAAGGGCTTGACCATCTAGATAGGCGTTATTTGACCATGCTCAAAGAGCGTTTTGATGGCAAGCCTGCTGGTGTAGAAGCCATCGCCGCTTCTATGGCAGAAGATAGAGGCACACTAGAAGATGTGATTGAACCCTACCTCATCCAACAAGGCTATATCCAACGCACTCCCAAAGGGCGGATTTTGCTAGATAAAGGGTGGGTGGTCAGCGACATCTAGGCGTACGATAATCACACCCCATCACGTGGTCATTGACCATACCTACCGCCTGCATGAAGGCATAACAAGTGGTTGCCCCCACAAATTTAAATCCATCTTTTTTAAGCTGTTTGGCAAGGGCGACACTGGCAGGCGTTTTGGTGGGAATGTCTTGCAAAACATTTGGGTGATTGTCTTTTGGAAAATCGCCATGAGCATTTAAAATTGTATACAGATATTTACAAAATGACTGATGCTGTGTAACTTTTAGGTAAGCTTTGGCATTGTCAATAATGGCCAAAATTTTAGCACGGTGGCGAATAATGCTTGTATTTTGCATTAATTTTTCCACTTTATCATCATCGTATTGGGCAATCTTGGCAGGGTCAAAATCATCAAAAGCTTGATAATAACACTCTCGCCTTTTTAAAATCGTAATCCAACTTAAACCTGCCTGCATACCTTCAAGGCACAAACAAGCAAACAACTGCCTATCATCACAAACAACCCTACCCCATTCATTATCATGATAGTGGACATATAAAGGGTCAGATAAGCACCATGCACAGCGTTGTGTATTTGTCATTGTTTTTATTCATTACAAAATTGCCATCATACACGATTTTTGCTAAACTTGCTTGATTTTTACACCACAAGGAAATACCGATGATTAAAACCTTAGACATCGCCAACTTCACCCCCAACGCTGATTTGACCATTTGGGACGTGCGAGTACCCGAAAATTACAACAGCGAACACATCGCCCATGCCCAAAATGTCCCCATTGAAAACATCTCTCCCGAACGACTCGCCCAAACCACAGGCGACATCTATATTTTGTGTGGTGGTGGCACAAAAGCAGAAAAAGCCTGTCAGCTTTTAGAAAGCATTGACCCAAACCGCACCTACATTCATCTGACAGGTGGCACTCGTGGAGCAAAGGCTCTGGGCTGGACGCTCATCACCGAAAATTAATTTTATAAAATTCAATAAGTTGTAAATATTTTTGGTTTTTTTTAAAATAAGTGATTGACATCTTGGTAGATTACGCTATAATACGCACCACTAACAGCAACTAACAAAAGTTAGTAAATGTTAAAAAAATCGGGGCGTAGCGCAGCTTGGTAGCGCATCTGCTTTGGGAGCAGAGGGTCGGGGGTTCAAATCCCTCCGCCCCGACCATTTAAAGCCTAATAAGGCTTTTTTTGTTAGTAAGCAAGACGTTGTTAAGCGCTTGTAGCTCAGCTGGATAGAGCATCCGCCTTCTAAGCGGGTGGTCGCAGGTTCGAATCCTGCCAGGCGCGCCATTAGCCTATAATAAATGGTTACACATTATGGTGGGTATAGCTCAGTTGGTAGAGCCCCGGATTGTGATTCCGGTTGTCGTGGGTTCAAGTCCCATTACTCACCCCATATTTGAAAATCCTCCAATTATTAAAATTGGAGGATTTTTATTTGACGTACATTTGTTATAATCACGATTACTCTCATCAGATTTTGGAGTTGTTATCATGGATTATGTCAAACTTGCCATTGTTGGTGCGACAGTAAGCCTGTTATCTGGTTGCCTTGCCACCAGTGCCTTACAGTCTCAATATTCAGAAGAAAAGTATGATTTTGGTAAAGCAATGTTTGAAGACAAAATATACGCCTTAGGCACGCCCAAACAACCCATTAAAAACTATCCCCTAGCACTTGTGGCGGTCGGAGACAAATACGACTACATACTACAAGGGGACTACCAAGAAGAAAGCAAACCATACCAAATTTTCACCAGTCTTGACACCAATCATCTCTTTTTTAGCAACGATGATACCAATCCCTTTGACAACCTAAACAAAGACAAAACGTCACTCATCAAAGCAGGAATGGCAAGAAGTGCTTACAGCGACCGCTCCGCCATCAATCAAGCCAAAAAATACGGTCTAGATACTAAGGGCACGATACATTTTATCAAGCCAAAACAGCAAGTTACTAGCCAAGAACTTGCCAAACTCAGCACGCTCTCATTTACCTGCAACGACAAAACTGTCCAAAACATGACATACACACATTGTCATTATAAAACTGGTTTAACATTTACCCCCATTAACAAGACCATCGATGTAAACACCCTAGAACATCGTTTCCCCACACCCTACGGCTTGCGATATGGTTAAGTGAATTTACCATACATCTTTGGCAAATGACAAAAACTCATTTACCCAAATCCCCCATAAATTCACCAACCAATTGACGCAGTCGCCCCCACTCAAAAAACTCACCGGGGTCAGTTTTGCGGTTGGGGGCGATGTCGCTATGCCCCATAAGATGACGATGTGTGGCAGGATATGCGTGATGAATAGCAGTAATGACTTGTGCCAATACGTCATACTGTACATCTGTAAACTCACTAAAATCATCACCCTCCAACTCTATGCCAATGGTAAAATCATTACAATTGGCTCGCCCCAAATAACTTGATTGCCCTGCATGCCAAGCCCTATCATCAAAATTTACAAACTGAGTTACTTGCCCATTTCTCTCAATAAACAAATGTGCTGATACTTGCAAATTGGCAATGGTCTTAAAATATTCATGGTCATCAGGATTGAGCTGGTTTTGAAAAAAACTTTTGACAAAATGCGTGCCAGTTTTATCAGTTTTCCCAAACTGGCTGGGGGGCAAACTGATGTTGTGAATGACGATGCCTGTAATGGTAGGTTTGCCTTGTATGGTGGGGCGAGCGTTGAAATTGGGCGAAGGAATAAAATTCGCCCCCTGTAAAAGACCGTCTTTGATGAGAAAGTTTTGCATATTTTGGTAAAATAGGTAAAATATTGTTATTTTATCATTTTTGGGTTGGTATTAAAATGTTTAAAAAAACCGCTCTTTGTCTTATGCTTGCCCTGTCGCTCCCCACATGGGCAGACACCACTGCCACGCCTCTACCCACCGCAAGCCACGCCACTGCTGACACGCTCGCCGACGACATCATGTGGCACAGACTGCTCATGTTCAATGGCAAAAAAACCACCATGAACGACCCTACTTTTTTTGTTACAAAAACGGGAGCAACAGACCCTAAGGCGGAGCTTGTTGCCAATTTGGACATCTTGCTTGGCAATGATGATAAAAAGCGACAAGATTTTGTTTGTCAATTTCCTGCCAGAAGTCATTGGCTTGGCGATAAATTGGGCTTAGATTTACCAAAATGCCCCGAGGTTGAGTCATGGCTTGCTGATAAAAATGTCAAAAAAATGTCGCTCGTACACGCCGAAGAACACATCAACCGAGTCGGCTCGTCCTTTGCTCACACCTTGATACGCCTAGACACGCCAGAGAGCTTACAAGGCGACAAATCCAAAGCATATAGCCTAAATTTTGCCAGTCTTGAACACCCTGCCAAAGGCGAAAACACCCTTGCCCACTCGGTCATGGGCAAATCCAAAGCCGAACTGACCATGGAAAATTATCAAGAAAAAAGTGATAAATATCTGGTGCGAGACGGACGAGATTTGTGGGAGTACGCCATTGATTTAAATCAAGATGAGATAGACCAAATCATGCGTCATGTTTGGGAGGTCAAAAACAAAACCCGCTATTATAGTTTTTTAAACAACAACTGTGCCACCGAAGTGCTACGTTTTGTGGATTTGGTGCGGGCAGATAGCCAGCTTTGGCAAACATCAGGCAAAATCACCCCACCCCAAGAAGCCACACAGGTCATGAGTAAAGCAGGCATTTTAACAGACAAAACTTTTGTCCCTGCCCAAAAAACCCTTGCCCAATTCATCATCAACCACCCCAATCAAGCGGTGAATTTGATACAGCCTAGCCAAAACGACCCCACACAAAACGGTACAAAATCCCACCGTGTCATGGTGTATGGCGGTCATGGTGATGGTGATTTTGGGGGAGTGTCCGTGCGTGGGGCGTATCAAGATTTGCTTGACCGCCCCAAAGGCAAACGTGATTATCTAAGCGTGCAAATCATGGGGCTTGATGTGCGTCATGATGAACATAATGACAAAACCAAACTACACGAGGCGACACTGGTAGATATTTTGGCACTAAACCCCATTGGCAGTAGTTATGCTGGCAAATCGTGGGGGTTTCACGCCAAAGCCAAACAAGCCACCGACATTACAGGTGAGAGCCATTTGGTGCTAAGTACAGGTGGCGAATATGGTTTTGCATACAGTTTTGGCAAAACTCGCCCAAATACAGGTGAAATGCCAAACACCGTCTGCTATCTGACTGGCATGGTGGACGTAGAAGTTGGCAAACTCCAAAAAGGCGGACGGATTGGGACTGGTATACATACAGGGTGCGTACATCACCTGTCAGATAAATGGCGAGTACAAGCGGACGCAAAACTGCCCTATCATCACAATGGCAATCAAGGCTACTGGCAACCTACCACACACACCGCCATGCAATATGATTTAAGTCAAAATAATGCTGTGCGGTTTGGGCATGCTTGGCAAAAAAACAAAAACGACACCCAAAATGGTTGGCAAGTGGCTTATCTACATTACTTTTAAGGCAAAATCATGCAAAAAATCCTCATCATCGGACAAGGCACGATTGGCAAGCCCATTGCCCAATGTCTTGCCAATCAAGGTCATCACATCACCGCCGTTGCACGCTCGCCCAAAAGCTATGACACCGACGACATCACTTTTTGGCAAAAAGATGCCACCATGCTTACTGCCAAAGAATTGGCAGATTTTGAACAAATTGTCATTATTGTCGCCCCCAACCAACCCAGACCAGACCAACGCACCTTCGCCTACCAACAAACCTATTTGACAATCTGTCAGCACATGGCAAGTTTTGCTTTGCCAAATCTTAAACGCATCATATTTATCTCATCTACCTCTGTCTATGGCGAAAATGATGGAGAAAGTATTGACATCACCACGCCTGCCAATCCCAATACAGACACTGCTCATATTTTGCTAAATGCCGAGCGAACTTTACAAGATAAATTTAGTGATAAATGCGTCATCGTAAGACCTTCTGGCATATATGGTCTAAGCAAACGTATGTTAAACGTTGCTAAAAATGCTCACATTGACGGCACGCCAAGCCATCATTATACCAACCGCATTCACGCCAATGATTTGATTGATATATTATGCCAAATCATCAAGTTAGACCATGCAGAGCCTTTGTATGTTGCTACCGACAACCACCCCACCACAAGCCTAGAAGTGCTAAATTTTATCTGTCAAACAATGCACTACCCGCCACCAAAAATCATACCAAGCCCACCCACAGGTAAAAAAATCATGGGCAATGTCGGTCAATGGTTAAATTATCATGATTATCAAATGGAATATGGGGAGATATTGGGTAAATAAAACCCACCATCACAATCACGATATGACTAAAAATGAAAGCAAAAATGGCATGTATTAAACATGCCATTTTTGGTAGTTAAGTAATTGGTGCTGTTCTGTCCAAGAGTTTTCTTAACAACTCAATCTCTTTGTCTTTTTGAGCCAATAATTCTTTTTGATAATCAATGATAAGTTGTAATTTTATATTTCTTGTGTTTGGTTATAATAGTGATTTTGAAAATTTGAATAATTATCTCCCAACAATAAATTAAAATCCCCATTTTCTTTTAATAATTCTCTCACATCAATATTAAAAATATTGGCAATTTGTTCCAATCTTTCTATTTTTAATTGTGTTTCTCCCCGTTCCATTTTTGCATAACCGTTTTTTGTCATTCCAATTTTTTCTGCCATTTGTTCTTGGGTTAGGCGATGCTCTTTTCTCAGATTGACAAGATTTTATTCATATCCAAAGCTACCTTTTGTAGTCAAAGTTGTAAAAAGTGGGTTTAAAATGTCATATTTGTTGGTAGATTATCCATACCATATGTTGTAACATAAAGAAAAATCACATTACCAATTTTAAGGTATTTATATAAAAAAATCAATCAAATTTGATATTTTTATACACAATTCAGTCATTGGTGTTATCTAGCAAACCATTATATTAGGGAGAGTTTTCAGATGATTAAGCAATCTTTTTCGTTAATTTTTTCATGCTTTGCACTAAATTCTGCTTATGCTGCAACGTGCAGTAGCTATCAACAAGATAAAGCCACACATTATGCTAACATTCAAGGGAATGAAGTTGTCAATAAATATGATGGCGGTAGAAACATAAGAACTTATGTCAGTAACTGCGATTATAACAATTATTCCAATAAATACAATGTTGATATTGATGTTTATTGGGATGGTGTCATGTCTGGAAAAAGCTATAATTCTAGTGGCAAAATGATAATGAATCCAGATGGCGGTCGCAGAGAATATCAAGAGACATATCGCAATCAAAATTTAAAGGACTATGCATTGTTTAAAGGTATGGCTATGCTTGCATTGGTTACTGGTAGCTCATCCAGCCCCAATAGTCAGTCAGGCACCAATCAGGTTGGATATCGTGTCTGGGTTAAAAATAAATGCGGTTGGACAAGAGAACTTGTAATTGAGTATAAAGATGCAAAAGATGGTCAATGGAAAAAAGATGGTTGGTGGTCTTTTGCACCTGAAGAAGCAGGATATTTATCAAATATCAGAACCAACAAATCAACTTTGTACTACGCCCTCAAAGACAATTCTATCACACAAAATTATAACATCTCATATGGTGGCAATACCTACCCTGCCGATAAAGTGACAGACAATGAAGGTGATACCGAAATTTATTTATGTGCTCAAATTTAACACCCTACAATCACAATTAAATTAAGCAGGTTGTTGAACACGCATTCAGCAACTCTTATTGGGGGCAAGTGGGCAAAATCACTTGCCCCTGTTTTGCATATCAAATAAATTCAATTTTTGTTACAGTCTTATACCGCAACTCACCCACCCCGATGATAGGGGTGGTTGTGAATGATACTCATCGCACGGTACAACTGCTCAATCAAAATCACCTTGACCAGCGGATGTGGCAAGGTCAAATTCGACAGCGACCATTGAAAATCCGCACTTGCCAGCACATCAGCTGACACCCCGTCCGCCCCACCAATGACAATCGCTACGTCTTGACCGTCCGTCATGGCGTGTTTTAATCTGTCTGCCAATGCTTCTGTTGAGAGCATTTTACCTTTGACATCAAGCACCCACAGCTTCTCTTTGGGTTGGCGAGTGGATAAAATGGCTTGTCCTTCTTGGGTTTTGTATTTATCAATCTCGGCAGACGAAGGGTTTTTGGAGCGTTTGGCAGGGGCAAGCTCCACCGCTTGGGTACTTATCATCGGCTGAATGCGTTTGGCATAATCATCATAGCCTGTTTGGAGCCATGTAGGAGCTTTGTGTCCCACACTAAGAATGCGTAATTTCATATACTCTCCACACTCAAAAAGTGCTACAAATTCACCCAATATCAAATCAATTGACAATGAGATAACCTATTGATAAAATTGGCAAAATAAGAAAATTTATTCATCTTATTTGGTCTAATAACTGTACTTGATTTCTATTATTGTAGACATAATGTCAAGGCAAAAAGTATATTTTAACAAAAATACTCATAAAAACACCATACACAAACCCCCAAAAATTTGTTATAGTACATCTGTTTTCAAAATCAAGGAAAAATCATGACCCACAACCCTTACCAATCTCCCCAAGCCTATGATTTATCACCAGAAGATGACATTGATTATGAATATGCAGGATTTTGGATACGAGCTGGGGCAAGTATCATTGACAACCTTTTATATGCCTTAGTTACCATACCAATTTTTGTCATTATGGGCAGTGTTGGCATCATTGATGTAGAATCCACATCAATAGGAATGGTAGACTATCTAAGCTCTATCATCATGGCTAGCATTGTGATTTTTTGTTGGATCAAATACGCAGGCACGCCTGGCAAACGCCTCCTAAAACTAAAAGTATTGGATGCTAACACAGGCGAAAACATCAGTGTAGGACAAGCCATCTTACGCTACATCGGCTACATTCCATCAATATTTGTGCTATTTTTAGGGCTGATTTGGGTGGCTTTTGACAAGAACAAACAAGGCTGGCACGACAAAATCGCCAAAACGGTGGTCGTACGTGAACTCTAACGATACAGGGCGATATTTTGAAGAACAAGCAGGTGAGTATTTGAGCAAACAAGGCTTAACACTCATCGCCACCAATTACACCGCCCCCTTACTTGGTGAAATTGACATCATTGCCAAAGATGATAAAACGCTTGTTTTTGTAGAAGTGAAAGCCCGTAAACGCAGTCAATTTGGCTCATCAATTGAGACCATAACACCAAGCAAACAACGCAAAATCATACGCACCGCCGAGTATTTTTTACAACAAAACAACCAGTATCACCACTTAGATTGTCGCTTTGATGTGATTGGTTTTGATATTTTTGAAAAAACTGTAGAAATTCACTGGATACAGCACGCTTTTTTAGTAGCATAATCTTGGGTTTTGGTTTACAATATTTCCTATTTAATCATTTTTTTGAGTTATATAATGAACAAGTTTGTCGTTTTCGCCATCACCACACTTAGCTCAACGTTAATGGCTTGCTCATCTGCCCCCACCAGCAACCACATCAACTACGGCGTACCTTTTGTCAATCGTACGTTACCTGAACGTATGATTGATGAGGGAATTGAGCATACTGTCCTTAGAAATCTGCCCAATGTCGCTGGTATGGAAAATATCCAAAACCACCAAATGCGTATGGCGGTAGATAGCTTTCGCCGTGAGGTTCTGTTGACTGGTGAAGTGCCAAATCCTGCCATTTCTCAAAACATCAATACCATGATTGCGTCCATGAAGGACGTTACCAAGATTTACAATTATCTAAACATCGGCACACCCAGAACCCAAGCCAACACCCTACAAGACAACTTTTTAAAATCAAAAATTTTAGCCAAATTAGCCACCGACCGCTCTGTCAAGTCCTCTCAATACAAATTGGTTGTACGTGACAACACCGTTTATGTCATGGGCTATCTTACCCAAACACAACAAAACCGCATTGTGGAAGCCATTCGCCAAACACAAGGGGTAGAGCGTGTGGTATTACTTTCCAACTTGGTTACTTATTTGGACAGCAACCCACCGTTCAGCAACAATTCGTTTAATAACAATTCGTTTAATAACAATTCGTTTAATAACAATTCGTTTAATAACAATTCGTTTAATAACAATTCGTTTAATAACAA
>NZ_BCYQ01000017.1 GCF_001598275.1 Moraxella oblonga NBRC 102422 | reverse complement strand
CATATAAATATTGACATATAACAAAATATTATCCTTTTTATTGAAGGATTTTTTTGATTCAATGATTGTCATAACTTCCTATTATTGTAGGTATAACAAAACAAAAATAAAATTTAATTTTATATTATCTAAAAAATAAAAAACCATTCGGATTTAAGAATGGTTTTGTAAAAATAAGCAAATCATCATACTTCTTGTTCATCATGATGAAATTTAAGCCCTGATGTCTTAATCGCCCAAATTAGCTCCACAAAGGCACGGTTGTTGGTTAAAGGTTCACTATCCAATATAAGCACATAACCTGTACCATCAATCCACAAAAACACAAAACTGGTCTCAGGCATGAGCAAATCCACCTGCCGAAATAACGATACCGCTTTGCCTGTAATCGCCAAGCCACGCTGTTCTTGACGCACAAAAAAATCAAAAAAGTCCGCCCCCGCCACACTAAGGCGATCAGCTTCTTCTTGGGTATAGCCGATTTTGGCAAGGCAAAAGCCTTCGTTGGAAGCAATCGCCGCCTTGCGAGAGCCTGACAAACTTGCCACCACATAAGGCAAAAATTCGTCCAATGCCATGTTGGAGGCAACCAGTTTTTGGGGTAGACGCTCAATCAAGCCTTGCTCAGTAAACTCATCTAACCATTCATGCGAGTGTTTAGTAAGCCACTGACCAACCCTCATGGTAACCTTTTCACTCAAAATGTCCTGTAATGACAACTGTTGTGGCGTAGGATTGGCACGCAAAAACGCCTCAAATACCCCAGCAGGTGTCAGCATAAGATAATCAGAATTTGACATGACAGCTCCCTATGACAGCATATAAATCAACGAACGCACAAGCATTTTCATTTGATCTTTTTCACGAGCATCAACCACACTCACGTTGGCAGGCACGCCCCGCTCAATGAGTGCTTGGGTAAGACGTTCATGCAAATCCCACGGCATATTTTCAGCATGGGTAATCCCCACCACAAGGGCGCTAGATTTGATGAGTGGCATAAAACTGTCCAAATAATAATTCAAATCATCAACAGGATCAGACTCTTCGGCATTTAGCATAAGTAACAAGCCCAATGCGTTTTCGCTCAAAATCTCCCACATAAAATCAAAACGGCGTTGCCCCGGTGTGCCATACAGACGCACCTGCTCACCCCCATCCAACTTCATCACCCCATAGTCCATCGCCACGGTAGTGGTTTTTTTCATAAGCTTAACATCGTCAGAGGCTATCTCTTCGGTGGTTACGATAGGTTTGTCGGACAAGGAACGAATGGCTTCGGTTTTGCCTGCGCCCACAGGACCTGCGATGATGATTTTATAACTGGCAACCACATCTTTTTCATCGTCATGCATGATAATCCCCTTTTAGATACTGATATGAAGTTTTTGCAATAAGCGTTTAAAAAACCCTGTAGAACTGGCTTTGTTGACGCCTTCGTTGCGTTGTATGTTAATTTTAGGCGAAATGGTACTATTCATGGTGGATTCTTTTAATACATCCAAATCCGCCACACCTGACAAAATGGATAATAAAAACACACGGTTTAAAATCCCTCTATCATTGGGTTTACCAAATTGATCCAAACTCACCTGCAACGTAGCAATACTTTTGGGTGTAACAAGGCATGAAGAAATGAGCGAATGTGTGTAATGTGGCACTTTTGACATAAGTCCAAAGTTTGGCATATATTTGATTTTTAATAACAAATTAACGTCAGCAAGCTCCAAAGTATCGGGCAATACTTTATCATACAACTGCCAAAGCAAAGTATTGAGAGACAAACGCTGATGTGTGCCAATGCGAATCACCTCATCAAAATCCTCATACATGATGGGTTGAATCTCAATGACATTTTTTAAAGTGGTGTAGTTTTTGGCAATCGCCAAATAATCCAAAAGACGGTCAATGTTTTGTACCAGTGCCAAATTTTGGGCTTTATTGAGATAAAAAGTCTGTCGCCCTGCCACTACTTTGATGGGTATATTATGAAAACTAATGCTTAGCAAATCATACAAAACCGTCCCTTGTGGGATTTTAAAATATTTGCCCACCACTTGACGCAAAAAGTCCGACATTTGGTTGGGGTCTTGGGTGGCAGTACCACGATAAGGATTGATGGTTTCTTTGATGATGGTTTCAGAATCCAAGATGGGAGCAAAGTGATGAGCTTGGCGTTTAAGATTGGGGGCAGATTTGATGACATGACCAAGTGCCTGCATGATTTCTTGGCGAGTGTGTGGAGATTTTAGAAAAACGGCAAACTCTTTGGGAATGATATTGGCTTGTCGCCACAATATCAAATCCGCCTTTGCGATAAATAGCACCGCTCTTAGTTTGATGAACTCTTGGAGCTGTTTGATGCGAGATGGACCATAGGTCATCATACCCACACCGTCCAAATTAAGCACCAAAATCTCTGCATCAGAATGCTTTGTATTGACACTGCTTGGCAAAGATAGCCGAAGCATATTATTAAAATCCCTTTCAATGCTGATACATTGATGGTCTGGGTATGTCTCATTAATCAAAGTATTGAGTACTTCGGCACTTTGTTTTGAAAAACCTACCAATAATATTTTCATAGCTGTATCTCTTTAATGTTAAGTTGTTGTTTGGTTCAACAAAAACAAAATGCAACTTTTAAATATCTTTTTTATCAACTTGGGCAGTTGTCGGCGTAAAAATCAACTCTTGACGACATTTCTCCCAATCGCTGTGAAACTGCCAATGATTTTTTGACAACTCAAACCACACCATCATAAACCCCATGCGGTCATGGCACGCCACACAGTGAGTAAAAAACTCTTGCTCAATTTGGGCTATCTTACTTTCATCTTCGGCTTGCTTGGCAATCAATAGACGCTGACACACGTCTTTGGCAACCCAAGAAGCATCATCTTTACCGACATACATCTGATGGCTTGGCACGTCCATTGATGGCGTTACCAACACACTCCAACGGGTAGCAAGTTTGGTGATGTTTGGCAAATAATCACCTTGATTGACAAAATGACGAAAATCATCAACTACCCACGTATTTAGGCGTTTTGACACTCTTTGTAAAATGTCATTACCTGTGGTTGGCATAAGATACCAACACGCAAAAAAGTAATCCGCCAATGCACCTTGCAATGGTTCGTTTTGTTCAAGACGCATGGCGGACTGGATACGTTCTATGTGATAACGCTCGTTGTTTGGGGTAATTTTAACAAGGCGTGAAAAATAACGAAACGACTTACGCAACTCGTAAAATTCGCTACGAATGCTGGTCTGTGTTCGCATGATAAACCCTCCAAAAATCCCCAAACAACTTAAAGTCCATCAATCAAGCAAAGTTTCCATTAGGTCAATCATGAATTCAGCATCTTCTTCGCTCATGACCTCAAAACCACTTTCCAAACCAAGCTCTTTGAGTACCGCTTTGCCATCATCATCTTTGTCCAAAGACAATAGCACTTCTTGCAGTTTTTCTGCATCAGCAAAGTCATCTTTGACAAGCACTACGTGTGTCAAGGTAGCAATGTCACTTTGGATTAGGATATTAAGCTGTGATTTGGTAAGGTTGGATAACCCTGCAAACACTTCGGCGATGAAAAATGCCACTTGTGCCTTATCTTGGATAAGCAAACGTGCTGCCGCCTGATAAGTATCCACAATCTCAAACTTCACGTCATTTTCGGTCAAATCCACCGCTTCAAGCAGACGCATACCGATGAGCTTGACATCACGGTTGTTTGCCATCGCAATGGTCATGCCTGCTTTGACATCATCTAAGGTTTTGATGTCGGAGTTGACCGATGAGGTAACAACCATCTCATTAGATTTGCCCACAGGACGCACAATGGCACGATAGCCTTGCTCACGAATCATCTTGGCGGCATCAAAGGGGTTGGCATAGACAATCTTGATGTCGCCACTCTCAATCAACTCTTCTTGCTCAGCATGAGAAGCTGGCGTGTTTAGGTGAATGGCAAGATTGGCACGTTTTTGAAGTAGGTTATTTAACAAATGCCAACCTGCAAAACGCTCAGGTGAAAAATCAGGTGCAATCAAAAAACGATTTGCCATATTAAGCTCCTTTTAGGTTAGCGTAGGTTGCAATCGCTTCGTTGACTTTGGTGCGACTGGGTTTACGGCGTACAGAGGTATAACCTACGGTTTCGCCACGGCGTATATTTGGTACAACGGTAGCATACACCCAGTAGTGCGAGCCATCTTTGCAAAGGTTTTTGACATAGCCATGCCATTTTTTGCCTGCTTTTACGGTTGCCCACAAGTCAGCATAGGCTTCTTTTGGCATATCAGGGTGACGCAAGATGTGCTGTGGACTGCCTAGCAATTCTTCTTGGCTATAACCACTAATCGCCACAAAGGCATCATTGACGTGTGTCAATACACCATTTAAATCCGTACGAGACACGATGAGTTTACCATCTGGATAAGGACGTTCTACGCCTGTATCATAGACTGTGCGGGTTGTGCCATCTTGGAAAGTCAACTGGTGCTCTGTCGCCGCATCTGCTGGCTTTGGCATATCAGGCAGTTGGATATTCATAATCTGCTCCAAAAATTTAATGTCTTAACCGTGCGATTAGATCAGTTTTGCTAATGCTTCTGAGGCACGTTTGATGTCTAGGAAAATCAAACCCAATTTAGCATTTGGTTTAGCAAGAATGGTCAAAACCGCTTCTTTACCTGCCGATGTCATGATGACGTAGCCTTTTTCGCCTTGCACAAGTACACGGTCAGTACTACCACGACCCAACTCTGCACCAGCACGGTCACCCAAAGACAAAAGGGCTGCACTCATCGCACCGACACGGTCTTCATCAATGCCAGTCGGTAGAGCAGAAGCAATCATCAAACCATCAGTAGAAATTAAGGCAGATGCCTCAACATCGGCAGATGAGCTGTTTAGGTCTTCTAGAATTTGTTGAAAGTTATTGGTACGCATAAAAAATTTCCTTTTGGATCCAAAACATAAATGAAATCGCCATCATAAAAAAATAATGGGCAAACTAATTATAAGGCAGATTGGATAAAAATCAATCTTTCAATAACAAAAATGTCAGATTTTTTATACAGTCACATTTATCATTATCACAAACAACAACTAACAACCAAAATTCACATGACAAAACCCAAAAATAACCAAAACATATGTATGTTGGCTGAAATTATCTGTTAGGCTTTCTTAACAACGCTGGATTTTAATTTCATCGCCCCAAACCCATCTATTTTACAGTCAACATCATGATCGTCTGGTGCGTCATAGATGAGGCGAATAGACTTAACCTTTGTGCCAACCTTGATGGATGTGGTTGAACCTTTGACCTTTAAATCTTTGATGATGGTAACGCTATCGCCATCTGATAGCACATTGCCCACCGCATCTTTAATGATGGGCGTACTGTCAGTATTTTCGCCCTGCTCCCATTCATGACTACACATGGGACAAATCAAAAGTGAGCCATCAACATAGGTATAATTTTCATCGCATTTGGGGCAAGCAGGTAAAGTCATAATCTTCTCATTGGTTTAAATTTTATTGTTTATTTTAACTTAAATTTCATCATTTTTGTAAAAAATTTTATGCTTGAATTTTGGGTCATTTCCCCCAATTAGCTTTTATTACTTTTTTTGGAAATAATCTGATGAATTTTACCCAATTTACCCTAAGCGGTGTAGATGCCGACAAATTTTTACAAGGGCAACTCACCGCAAGTACCACCAAAATCACAGACCAATTTTTAGCCACTGCCATTTGCAACCTAAAAGGACGAGTGGCATTTGGGCTATGGATAAAGCGTGTTGATGATGGCTTTGACATCGTACTGTCAGATGATTTGGCAGATGATTTTAAAGCTCACATCAAAAAATATGGGGCATTTTCCAAAATCACCCTATCTGACCCCGCACCCATTTATCCTTGCGTGGTGGACGGTTTACCAACTTTTTTAGATGATGAAAATGATAAAGATTGGGTAAATTTTGCCAAAATCAGCCTCACGCAAGGTAACTATTGGCTCACCAAAGCCACCGCCGAACTCTTTCAACCCCAAGAGTTACGCCTACATCAGCGTGGTGGCGTGGATTATGACAAGGGGTGCTATTTGGGGCAGGAGATTGTCGCACGCCTGTGGTTTAAAGCAAGTCCAAAGGCATGGCTACATCTTATTACACAACCAAATCAGCTGAGCGACAAAATACAAGTTGTGTGCCAATTTGATCATCAAGCCCTCGTCATTGCTCGCCCTGATGATTTGGCAGACGTTGAGATTTTGCCCATGATGAATGGTCTTAACGAAAGTGTTGCCCGAACTGGCTAATCCCCAACCAAAAACCACCGCCCAACCGCGGTGGTTTTTTTAATTAATGAGCGTGTGCCATACAATGTATGGCATAAGGCACGGCATTTAGGCGACCTTCTTCTATTTCTTCGCCACATTCAGCACATTCGCCATATTCACCATTTTCTAGACGAGTCAGGGCAGAGTTGACTTTGGCGAGATTTTCGGTAGCCTCCAAAAGCAAACTTTTACGCATGTCGTTTTCTTGGCTGGCGACGGCTTGGTCGTCCCAGTGATGTCCAAGCTCATCTTGGGGGTGTTCTAGGTGGTTTGTGATTTTGCCAATGCGATACTCATACTCTGCTTTGAGAGCAAGTAAATCGGTTTTATGTTTGTTGATGTCCATGAAAACTCCTAATGACTTAACAAAAGTAGGGATTTATTTGTATAGATTAGCACAAATTGATGACATTGGGTAGGGTTTAATGAAAATAGCCATTTTCTCCCAATTTTGTTACAATAACCCAAGATTTTCCAAATTTTGATAACAACTCATGAAAACTGATTTTGACACCCGTTCCATTGCCGAATTTACCGAATCTGCCTATCTTAATTATGCAATGTATGTCATTATGGATAGAAGTTTGCCCCATATTGCCGATGGGCTAAAACCTGTACAAAGACGAATTGTTTATGCAATGAATGAGCTTGGGTTACGCCACACCGCCAAGCCCAAAAAGTCGGCTCGTACTGTGGGCGATGTCTTGGGCAAATACCACCCCCACGGCGACAGTGCTTGCTATGAAGCAATGGTATTGATGGCACAGCCCTTTTCTTATCGCTATCCTTTGGTGCTAGGGCAAGGCAACTGGGGCAGTCCTGATGACCCCAAATCCTTTGCTGCAATGCGATACACCGAAGCCAAGATGAGCCATTATGCCAGCACCTTATTGTCTGAATTGGGTGAAGGCACGGTGGATTTTATTCCAAACTTTGATGGTACAATGAGCGAGCCTGCCACCTTGCCTGCCCGTCTGCCCAACATTCTTTTGAATGGTACAACAGGGATTGCGGTGGGAATGGCAACCGACATTCCACCACACAATCTAACCGAAACGGTCAAAGCGTGCATTAAACTACTCAAAAACCCAGACATTAGCATTGCCGAACTTTGCAAAACCTTGCCTGCCCCTGATTTGCCAACCTCTGCCCAAATCATCACCCCAAAAGATGAACTAATCAAGATGTACGAAACAGGCAAGGGCAATTTTAAAATGAAAGCCACCTATCATCTTGACCAACAAGACAAAAACACCGTCATCATTGATGCACTACCCCATCAGGTTTCAGGCTCCAAAATCATTGAACAAATCGCCAAGCTAATGGGCGACAAAAAAACACCACTGCCCATTACTGACATCAATGACGAATCCGACCACGAAAACGCCTGCCGTATTGTCATTGAATTTAAAAAGGGCAAAGTAGATATTGACAAAATAATGGCACATTTGTTTGCCACAACCGACCTTGAAACTTCTTATCGGGTCAATATGAATATGATTGGACTAAATGGCAAGCCAGAAGTCAAAAACCTAAAACAAATCCTATCAGAATGGCTAACTTCTCGCCGTCAAGTGGTGCTAAGACGGCTCAAAAACCGCCTTGAGAAAATTGAACATCGGCTACATATTTTGGCAGGGCTTTTGATTGCTTATTTGCACCTTGATGAAGTCATACATATCATTCGCACAGAAGATGAGCCCAAAGCAGTTTTGATGAGTCGTTATGGTTTGTCCGATACCCAAGCCGATGCAATCCTTGATATTAAACTTCGCCAACTTGCCAGATTACAAGAGATTGAACTCAATCGTGAACAAAATGAGTTACAACAAGAACAAGCCACTTTGCAAGACCAAATAGACAACCCAGACAGCCTAACCGCTCTACTCATTGACGAGTTAAGCCTTGATATGAAAGCGCACGGCGACAAACGAAAATCGCCTCTTGTAGAACAAGATGAAGCGGTGGCAATCAAACTTGCCGACCTTGCCCCAAGTGAAAACATTACAGTGATTTTGTCAAAAGCAGGCTGGATTAGAATGGCAAAAGGGCACGAGATTGACCCTATTGCTCTAAGCTACCGCACAGGCGATGAATATGCAATGCACGCTTTGGGCAAAAGCAATGACAGACTGATTTTGCTTGATAATATTGGGCGAAGCTATGGGCTAGATACCACCAATTTGCCGTCCGCTCGTGGGCAAGGCGAACCAATTAGCAGTATGCTAAACCTTGCAAATGGCGGTAAAATTGAACAAATTTTATTTAATAACCCTTGTTCACTAATTTTGGCAAGCTCGTTAGGCTATGGCTTTATCACCGATGTTACAAATCTTGACACCAATCAAAAAGCAGGTAAAGCGATTGTTAATTTAACAAACAACACAAGCCTACTGCCAATCTGCCCAATCACAACCCAAACTTACATTGCGGTGGCAACCAGTGGCGGTTATTTGCTTGTTTTTGAGCGTGATGAACTGCCAGTTTTGGCAAAGGGCAAAGGCAACAAACTTATCAGCCTAAAAGAGAATGAAACGGTTGTTTCGGTCATTGCTTTAACCAGTGATGATTGCCTAACCGTTCACACCAACAAACGCACACTCACGCTCAATCCAAGCGATTGGGCAAATTATCAGGGTAAACGAGCCAGCAAGGGTGGTTTGTTGCCAAAGGGGTTTTTGAATGTGGTAGGGCTTGGCATTCAAAAAACAGAAACAACAAATAAATTTGAGTGATTTGCCATGAAAAAATTCTACCTAATCCGCCACGCCCAATCCGAATCCAACGCCATGCAAAAGGTATCACCCAATGCCAACATCGCCCTCACCAAACTTGGGGAAAAGCAGGCGTGCGAGGTGGCAGAATGGCTTATCACTCATGTTCCCACACCTGATAAGGTATTTGTTTCACCATACATCCGCACACACCAAACAGCACAGCCTTATTTGGACAAAATCAATCAGAAAGCGGACGTGATTGAGCCACTTCGTGAGTTTAATTATCTTGATTATGAGCATATCAAAGATTTGACTTATCCACAAATCACCAAACTGGCAGACGATTACTGGGCAAAAGGTGAACCTAGCCACAAAGACAGCCCCACTACTGATGATTTTATCAATCTCATCAACCGTGTCAAAATGGTGCGTGATGAATTTGGGCTTTTACCTGACGGTACTTATGTTGTATTTACACATGGTATGTGGCTTGGTATGCTCATGTGGCAACTTGTGCTAGGTTATCAAGGTCATGACTGCCCACGCCTGTTAAATATGCACAAATTTCGTGAATTTGAGCTAACTGTACGTCCCAAAAACTGTGAGGTGTACGCCCTAATCTATGACGGCAAGCACAGCACCATCAGTAAGGTTAGGATTAGGGGCGAGGATTGATTTGTAAGCAAATGCTTACATTGATTGACGATTTTTGCGTATTTTCTTATCAAGCAGATTTTGGCATAATACACACATCAGCAAGGAAGTCGGCAAATGGATAAGCCAAATATGGATGAATGCTGATGTTTTGGAAATTTATGGAAATCGGAGCAAAACCTTCTATCAACAAAACCGCAAAGTGATTTGCGGTTTTGTTGTATTTGGTATTTAAACGCTCACCTACTTAAATATACCAACCGAACTTCAAAATTGTTATGGTTTTTGTTCGTGGTGAGCTTGGAAAGCCTAATGAAAAAATCGCTTCACTCTTTGACTTAGCTTAGGGTAAACGGTTTTGTATGATTTTGATGTCAATTAAGTATAAAAAATGGGCACAACCGCACCCATTCATTACATTTTAAATATTACAACAACCCACTCACCACCGCACTCTGATAAAGTCGCTTGGCACGGTTGCCTGTCCCACAAAACACCATGACAGGCTTGGGGGTGCTTTTAAAAATATGAGCAAAAGCCTTGACACTATCTAAATGCAGATTATCATTATCAATCGGCAAATGATGATATGTCATGCCCACCGCTTTGGCACTTTTACCCAACTCATCAGCAGTTGGCTGACCGTCTGCCTCTCCATCAAAACGTAGGTTAATCAAACCTTTAAAGCCTAAGTCAAATAGCGTTTGGCACTGGCAGGGGTGAATTTGCTTATACAATGTAATCATGGCATTAATCCCTCAAAACTATTATCATAACCAAAAATACGCACTCTTGCAATGCCCATTTTGCATAAGTATATGACAAAACCGTGTATTTTTATCCAAAAATACTCAAAATTGGAATATACAACCCACCCATAATGACGTAAAATACCACCAATTTTTACTTTCTTAATATCATGGCACTAAAAATCACCAGCGACTGCATTAACTGCGACATTTGCGAACCTGAATGCCCCAACGAAGCCATTTTTTATGACCAAAAAGGGCAAAAAACCTACGTCATCAATCCTGACCTATGCACCGAATGTGTGGGCTTTTATGATGAGCCAACCTGTGATAAAGTTTGCCCTATTGACTGCATCATCAAAGATGATGACCGCCCAGAAAACAATGACGACCTACTCGCCAAATACAAACGTATTTGGAACAAATAACTGCCTTTAAAGGAAAAATCATGACCACCACCCTCACCGAACTCCAAGAAAAATCCAAACTTTGGCGATCTGACATTATCTTTACCCAAGAAGTTTTGGGCAAGCCATTTACTTTTCACACCACTTGGGGGATTTTTAGCCCTGAAAAGCTGGACGAAGGTAGCCTGATGCTTCTAGATTATATTGATTTTAAAGCGAACGACAACAGCATAGATTTGGGTTGTGGTTATGGCGTGCTAGGCATGACGGCATCTCGTGAATGTCCAAATGGTCAGCACATTTTGATTGACAAAGACTTTGTGACGGTGGAATATGCTCGCCTTAACTGCCAAAAAAACGGATTAACCAACACCGAAGTTTTTTTATCCAACGGCTTTAATCAGGTAGATAAAAATAAAAAATTTAGCCTTGTGATGAGCAACCTACCCGCTAAGGCGAGTAAAGAACAGCATTATCTTTACCTCTTGGACGCTTATGAACGCATGGAAGTGGGCGGTCGTTTTTATGTCGTTACCATCAATGGACTTAGGGACTTTATGAAACGCTCATTTACCGAAGTATTTGGCAATGCCGATAAATTAAAACAAGGTAAAACTTATACGATAACGGTGGCAATAAAAGAATAGATTTTATTAATAAAAAAGAGCGTATTTAATAATACGCTCTTTTTTATTTTAAAAACGGTACACATTCACGCCAAGCCGTGCAATCCTTGCCAAGCTCCCTTTGGATATAAAAATCCTCCACCATTTTGGCTTGTTGTTCTATGCCATAATGAAAAAAGGATTTGCCAGTTTGAAAGACATAGCGGTATTTGCGGTTAAATATCGCACGCCGTACCACCGCCATTCCTTGTTGAACCTGCCAGCAATGGGTCAGCTCGTGAATGAGCCACGCCCTGATAGGTAAGGGTTTGTCGCTAAAATCCTCACAAAAGTCATCTTTGTGAAAATACACCCACCCATTGGGCGATACCGCATAGCCTTTTAACACCCACCACGCTGTCGTTAGGCGAATGTCATCAAGGATAAGCGATATACCAAAGACCGATTTTGCCATTTGGCATTCACCATCTGTTAAAGGGCGGATTGGGCGGGTTTTTAATTTCATTATTTTTAAAAAAAAGTGTATAATGGGATATTTTAGCAAAGTTTATTCCTTTATACCAACCATTTAAAATCAGAAACTTGACAGATGTTAAAAAACCCCTTTCAACTTCCGCCAAAAACTTGTCCGCATTGTCAGCAAGATTTTATTTATTTTGACAAACGCCAAGAAATCCTATTTTGCCCCCATTGCCAAAATAGCCTACTTGCCATACCACCAATTTCTATTGATAAGAACCGACCAATTTTGATACAATTTTTGCAATTCTATTCATACAGTTTCAAATGTCATTTATTTTTATGGCTTTTTGTATTATCTGTGGTTTTATCAATGTATTGGGATAAAGAATGGTTATATCTTGCGGTTGTTAATTTTTGGGCAATTGGGGTTTTACTTGCTATTTTTTATAAAAAATTAAGAAAATATTTTGACACTTTACAATATCAACATCATCATTTAAAACAAGGTGTGGATAAAATTGGCGACCTTGATAAAAAATATGCAGTTGAACAAACCTTACAAAATTTACATCGTGGATATAAATTGATCTGTTGCCCAAATTGCACTTCTCAAAGATTAAATAGCCTAAAATATAAAGTAATTGAGAATGGCAAAACCAAAATTCAACACATTTGTTTGCATTGCAATCATCAAACACCATTTGATGTTAAAAGTCAAAAAACAGTGATTTTATATTTTATTTTAATTATTATGGCAAATGTATTTTCTCAATATTATTTTGTAGAAGATGTTTTTGCGTTAATCTTATTTACTCTATTTTGTTTTACAACTTCTAATATTCTTGAATTTATAGATTTTAAACAGGATAATCAATGACCCCCCTAGCCCAGCGTATTCGCCCCAAATCCATTGATGAGATGATTGGGCAGAATCATCTATTAGGCGAGAATGCCCCCATTACCAAAATGGTGCGTGAGGGTTATTTACCATCTATGATTTTGCACGGCAATGCAGGCCTTGGCAAAACAACATTGGCAAGTTTATTAGCCAAAAGCGTGGGACGAGAATTTCACCCCTTATCCGCCATCAAAAAGATCTTTGGCTTCTTTCTATCACAAATTAAGATTTTGTAGTAGAATAAAACAGATGAATTATGCTGAATACCAAGCAAATCACTTGTTGTTCTAGCTGTTACATTACTTCTGCGACAAAAAATTCAAGTAGTTTTAACTGTACTTTTTTACTTAGTTTACAATGAGCTGTCTTCATGTTTGTGGTATGGCATAGTTGCTAGTCTACGTCAGACCCAAGGTCTTGTTTGTGGCAAGCTTGTCAAACCCAACAAAAAAAACCGCTCACCCTTTGACTTAGCTCAGGGTGAACGGTTTTTGTATGATTTTGGTGTGGACTGGGTATTTGGGTGATTTTTGATTTGCCATCAAAAAATGATGTGCTTTCTTATGGTGATGTCATGGTGTCAAATCCGCCACTCAATAAAGTTTTTAAGTAGGCGTAAGCCTGCATTATGGCTTTTTTCGGGGTGGAATTGGGTGATAAAGAGGTTGTCTTTGATGACACTTGCCACAAAAGTCGTACCATAATCGCAAGTGGCGGTGATGATGCCTGCGTTGCGAGCATCTGTCATGTCAGGCTTGCAATAATAACTGTGTGTAAAATAAAAATGCTCGCCACGACAGCCCTCCCACAAGACGTGGTCGGTATCGGTATGTACGGCGTTCCAACCGACATGAGGGATTTTGATGGGTGAGCCGTTGTCCGTCCACGACTCATCAAATCTCTCCACACTACCTGCGATGACACCCAAGCATGGCACACGTCCTCCTTCGGTAGAATAATCAAACATCGCCTGCATACCCACACAAATCGCCATGACAGGTTTGGTGCGTAGAGCATCTTTGACCGCCACATCAACGCCTGCATTTCTCATGTGGTGCATGGCATCGCCTATCGCCCCCACGCCCGGTAGCAGAACTTTATCTGCTTGGCGTATCACATGAGGGTCGTTTGTGATGACCGTGTCTGCTCCTGCTACTGTGAGGGCGTTGGCGACTGAATATAGATTGCCTACGCCATAATCCAATAATGCAACTTTCATAAATTATCCTTATAACATCTCTTTGGTGGAAGGTAGTCGTCCGCCTGCTCGTTCATCATATTCGCACGCCATGCGTAAGGCACGAGCTAGGGCTTTAAAGACGCTTTCTATCTGATGATGGCTGTTTTTGCCTTTTAGGTTGTCAATGTGCAAGGTAATCATGGCGTGATTGACCAATCCATAAAAAAACTCACTGAACAAATCCACGTCCAACTTGCCAACATAAGCACGTGTAAAAGGTATGTCCATGTGCAAGCCTGGTCTGCCTGAAATGTCCACCACCACACGACTTAGACTCTCATCAAGCGGTGCGTAAAAATGTCCATAACGGCGAATGCCTTTTTTGTCGCCTAAGGCCTGTTTTAGAGCTTGACCCAGTGCAATGCCGATGTCCTCAACGCTGTGATGATCGTCAATGTGCGTATCGCCCGTGCATTTGATTTCTAGGTCAAACAATCCATGTCGTGCGATTTGTTCAAGCATGTGATCTAAAAAAGGTACGCCAGTATCTAGCTTGCTCACGCCTGTACCATCGATGTTTAGGCTTAGGGTGATTTGGGTTTCGGCGGTATTTCTGGTAATCTTTGCGGTGCGTGTCATGAGTTTTCCTTGCATGGCTAAAAAGATTTATTCTACACAATTTTGTCAAAATGTGGAGAAATTTTTAGGGAATTTTTGAGAAGTTGGGCAAATTGTTTTATAATACAATTTTAAATTTTTGGACAAACTCATGGCACTATTACCCATTTTACATTATCCTGATCCACGCCTACGGACGATTGCCAAAGAAGTGAGTGTATTTGATGATGATTTACAGACACTCATCGCTGATATGTTTGATACCATGTATGATGCCAAAGGTATCGGATTGGCTGCCACGCAGGTGGATAGACACGTGCGTGTGGTGGTGATGGATTTGGCAGGTGAAAACGAAGAGCCACGCCCACAGGTGTTTATCAACCCTGTCGTAACACCACTCACCGATGAGCGATGTCCCTACAAAGAAGGCTGTCTGTCTATCCCTGAGGTGTATGATGAGATTATGAGACCTGCTCGGGTGCGGATTGAGGCGTTAGACGCAGATGGTCAGGCATTTACGATTGAGGCAGATGGGCTGTTGGCGGTGTGTATCCAGCATGAGCTTGATCATCTCAATGGCGTACTGTTTGTGGATTATTTATCTCGCTTAAAGCAAGATAGAGCCCGTGATAAAGTGCGTAAAGTCGTTGCCAAAAAAGGCTAAAATCATTTCCCAAAATCCCCAAAATCATTTTGGGGATTTTTTTGAATTTATTTTTCACAAAAAATTCATCAAACTTTCATCAAAAATTCATCATTGATTCTTAAAATGCTCAAAAATCATGGGAATTGAGCGATGTTTGAATTATTGACGATATTGGTGGCGTTGGTTCATTTTATTGGTATCATTGGTTTTTTAACGCCACTCATGGCGATTTGGTTTGCCATTGACCATGTCAAAATGAACAAAGCAGGTTTGGTGGGCGTGGGGTTAGGCTTTGTCATTGCTGTTGTTGTCAGTAGTGTGATGTATTTGTCAGTGGCGACCATTAGCCATAACTTTTTTGAATTTTATAGTCATTATGGCTCTAAATTTTCAGAGTTTTATAGTCAGTACTTATTAAATACTGCTATTGTTGTCAATGTCGTATTGATGTTATTGTGGTTTGACAAAACTTTCATCAATAACAAAAACTTTACTTGGACTTTATTGATGAGCTATCAGGTGTCTTTATTTTTCTTGCTCATCTTTAATCCATTATTGGTGCTGGTATTAGAAAAATGTGGCGTGATTGATGTTGCCATTGGTCATTTTGCCAAAAGCCTTAGAATTTTATCCAGCGATGTGGACATTAGAAATGATTTGATTCACCCAAAACTCAGTCGCCAATCTTATATGCAAATGGGGGTATTTTTCTTTTTCAATCAACTGCTGGTGATATTGATGGCGATACGTCATCGCCGTACCGCCAAACATCAGCCCAAATCCGATTGAACATTATGCCCGCAAATAATGTTCAAACACCGCCCCAAAATCGTATTGGCGAATGCTTGTTAATCTGTCGTGATAGCCTAGTTCAACCTGCTGTACGGTTTGGTTGATGATGTCTGGCAAATTTAAAATTACCGTCTCTGGCATATCTTTTAAGGCAAACATTTGAGTAATGCTGTCAAATGATTTGTTCAAAATCATTTCACGTTCTTTGATGTATGCACATTTGTCAGCGATGGCTGTCAGTGCTTTGTATATATCACGCACACCCTCAATTTGTTGTTTGTCAATATCAATGCTAAACGCCAAACCACCCACATTAAATTTAAGTTCTACGTCCAAATCTATCGTACCTGCCGTTTCAATGCGGACATGGCTTGGGGCAAAATGGCGATAAGGATAGCGGTTGAGTGTACGTTTTTTGCTGGTGGCGGATTGACCGTCTAAGTGAATAAAAGCGGTGTTGGTAAAACAGTACTCATCCATTTTGGATTTGATGACAAAATAGATTTTTTCACCGTCTTCATGAAAAACATAATCATCAATGTCGGTTTGGTTGAACTGACTGGGTGGTATGATTTTGCCGATGTCGGATAAGCCCAAAGCATCGGCGGCGAAATTTTTAAACATGGTTTTGTCCTTAAAATTGATGACATTGTACAGATGATTGTACCATAATTTGCCTTAAAAAAGAGTTTTTTGGTGAAAAAATCACCAAATCCCCTTGTAAAAAAGAAATGTTATAGTATAATAAAATTATCACTAATTATGGAGTATCATCATGCAAGTATTATCTTCACTCAAATCCGCCAAAACTCGCCACGAAGATTGCCAAGTGGTTCGCCGTCGTGGTCGTACCTTTGTGATTTGTAAATCCAACCCACGCTTTAAAGCGGTGCAGGGCGGTAAAAAACGCAAATAATGTTAGAGCGATGAGAAAAAAGGACGTAAAAACGTCCTTTTTCTTTTTTACAGAGGCTGACAAATAGGGCAATAAACACTGGCTCGCCCACCAATTTTTGTGTTTTCAAGTGGGTGAGTGCATTTGGTGCAAGACTCGCCTGCACGCCCATAAACCAGCAATGTTTGCTGAAAATAGCCTGTTTTGCCTGCCCCGACAGTAAAATCTTTGAGGCTAGAACCACCTTGTTCTATGGAGCGTGCTAGTATGGTTTTGATGTTGAGTACTAATTTTGCCAGTTTATCGTGGCTTATGGTGCAGGCGGGGGTAGCAGGGTGTATGCCTGACATAAATAGGCTTTCAACAGCATAAATGTTGCCCACGCCAACCACCACCGACTGCTCCATGATGAGTGTTTTTATGGGTTTGTGAGTTTTTTTGGCAAAACTGGCAAGATAATCCACGTCAAATACCTCATCTAGTGGCTCAACCCCCAGTTTGTCCAAATATCGCCTAGCATCATCAGCCCACATTACCATACCAAAACGTCTGGGGTCATGATAATGCAGTCTTATGTCATCAAAGCCAAAAATGACGTGGTCATGTTTGCGTGGTGTCATGCCTATATGCTGTTGTAAACTGCCTGACATACCCAGATGAATGAGCAGTTCTAGGGTATCATCGCCATTTTTAAAAAATAAAATCAAATACTTAGCACGGCGAGTTACATCATTTAATGTCGCCCCCACCAATTGATCTAAATCGTTTGGGATAGGTTCACGCAGACGATACCCTGATAGGTAAATGTCATTGATGGTTTTGCCAAGTAGGGGCGATAGGCTTAATTTGGTGGTTTGGACTTCGGGCAATTCGGGCATAATTATTTACCTGTTAAAAACACCATGCTAAGACATTGGTATTAAAATGTAAAGTTGCAAAACAAAATCATTAAGATTGGCTAAATTGGATTTTAGTTGGTTTTGGTAACAATTTTTGTACCCAAGTGTTAGGATTTTAAAAGTTTTTTTGGCGTTTGTCATGGCATATTTGTTAAAATTTTGCTATTATATGTTGTCTTTTTTTATTGAAATATTGGAAAAATCATGGCAAAACGTAGCACATTTTTATTGACCGCACTCATGGCATCAATTGTGGCTTTGACAGGCTGTAATAATGACGGCAAAAGTGAAAGCAAATCAAGCTCTAGCACCACCATCACCAATAAAAGTCCAGAGCTAGAACAAGTGGGTTATAGTTTGGGTTATCTAATGGCAAGTGGCAACAAACAAGAAGTGCCTGATTTGGACGTAAAAGCCTTTGAAAAAGGATTTAGAGATGGTTATAGTGGCGATGAGTCCAAGCGTGCATTGACCGAAGATGAAATGAAAAAAGTTCTGACCGATTACCAAAAGAAACGTGAAGAACAAATCGTCAAAGAAATTGAAGAGAAAGCCAAGAAAAACAAAGAAGAAGGCGAGAAATTCTTAGCCGAAAACGCCAAAAAAGAAGGGGTGAAAACCACGCCATCTGGACTACAATACAAAATCATCACTCAAGGTACTGGTCCTAATCCAAAGGCGACTGACATTGTGGCGGTTCATTATGAAGGTAAGCTCCTAAATGGCGAAGTGTTTGATAGCTCTTATAAACATGGTGAGCCTGCCCAGTTTAAACTCAATGAAGTTATCAAAGGTTGGACAGAAGGTTTGCAACTGATGCCAGCGGGCAGTAAGTATGAGTTTTACATTCCGTCCGATTTGGCGTATGGCGAAGCAGGCAACCCTGTGATTGAGCCTAACAGTGTATTGACGTTTACTGTTGAACTGTTGGACGAAGAAACTGCCAAAAAAGCCATCGCAGAAGCCAAAGCCAAAGCCGAAGCTCAGATGGCAGAAGTCATGAAGCAGATGGAGGCTCAACAAGCCAAACCTGAACAAGCCCAATCCAAAGAAGTTAAAAAATAACCACACGCTGATGGGTGCGACAGCACTCATCACTCGTCAAAACCAAGTGCGTGTAACACTTGGTTTTTGTCGCTTATTTGATTAAAAAGAGATATGACTGATACAGCTACCCAATTCCAACATCAAACGGTACTTTTGACCCAAACGGTTGCCAGCGTACTTGGGGTGGCTGATTTGTCCCAAATGTCTCCCAAATCAGGCGTGTATGTGGACGCAACCTTTGGGCGGGGGGGTCATAGTCGTTTGCTACTTGAATGTTTGAGCAACGATAGTATGCTTATTGTCTTTGACAAAGACCCGCAAGCGATAGCGGTTGCTCATGAGCTTGCCAGTACTGACCATCGTGTGCGTGTGGTGCATGATAGTTTTTGCAACTTAACAGAATGTTTATCAAAACTAAATATCAGTCAAGTTGATGGCATCATGGCAGATTTGGGAGTGTCTAGCCCTCAGCTTGATGATGGTTCTCGTGGGTTTAGTTTTATGCGAGATGGGGCGGTGGATATGCGTATGGATACCAGTCGTGGGCAAAGTGTGGGGCAGTGGCTAAAAGTGGTGGATGAAGAAACGCTTGCTAATGTCCTATATGAGTATGGCGAAGAACGTCATAGTCGTAGGATTGCCAAAGCGATTAAGGCGATGGAAAGTTATGATTCTACTTTGGCGTTGGCAGAAACCATCAAGCAAGCTCACCCCGCTTGGCAAAAAGGCAAACACCCTGCAACTCAGAGCTTTCAGGCGATGCGGATTTTTATCAACAACGAACTGTCTGATGTCAAAGATTTTTTGTGTCAAACATTGGGGGTGTTAAAGGCGGGCGGACAGCTTGCGGTGATTAGCTTTCATTCACTAGAAGACCGTATCATCAAACAGTTTTTAAACAATCATAGTAAGGGCAAATATGAAGGCGATGATGTGTTGCTCTTTGCTCCAAAACGCCCAAAATACTTTGACAAACCTTATCGCATTGCCCCTAGCGATGATGAAATCAAAACCAATCCACGAGCCAGAAGTGCCTATTTGCGTGGGGCGAAGCGTAGTGATGTACCGTTTAATCCATAAACCTTTAAGACAAGATACAATGAGCCAAAAGCGAAACCGTCCTATTTTAGAATTACAAGAAAAGCCTGTTCATAGCGTAGGGCCGGTGGCGATTTATCGTTTGATTTTGCTGGTGGTTGTTATTTGTATTTTGGCGACATCGGTGGCAGTGTCACGCCAGACCCAAGAGCGTCACGAGACCTATCGCACCTTGCAGATTTTAAAAAGAGATTTGGCAACCATGCAAATTGAGCAAGAGCGACTGCTCATTGAACAGCAGACGTTTAGTGCCACGCCCCAAGTTGCCAAACGTGCAGTTGATGAATTGGGTATGTTTTTTCCAAGCAATCATCACAAAAAAATTATCTCTCCCACCTACATGGGTACGGAGATTCAGCCATGAAAAAAACATCAGCCAGTAAGGTGGTTAAACCATTACGCAAGAAAAAAACCGACCAAAACCCAACCCAAGAGACTCAAAATACCAACACCTTAAAAGAGCGACTTGGCAAGGTGGGCAGTATTGGCAAAAAAACTGACAAAACCAACCAACAAAAAGCCCCAAAACGCAAAGTTCGCCCCAGCGTATCCTTTGTGGGTGGACTACAAGACGCTGGGCGATTTCGCTGGATTTGGGCGTTGATGGTGATTGGGTTTGGCGTTTTGTTTGTGCGGGCGTTTTATTTGCAAATCATCAATGCAGACTTTTATATCAAACAAGGCGACAAACTCATCACTGCCAAACAAACCTTGCCTGCCACTCGTGGCATGATTTTGGATACTAATGGGGCGGTACTGGCGGCTAATGCTCCATTATCCAACGTGATTTTTAGTCCTTATGATTATGCCCAAGCCTACTACGAAGCCAAACGCCTAGAAAAAACCGCCCGCAGTGATGTTGGTAGACAAAACGCCAAAGAAACTTTACGCAAAATGGACTTGAATCTGTTGGCTGTTGCATCCAATGTTCCACGTGAAACATTGGAAAAGGCGGTGAAAATTGACGGTACAGTTGATGTAACCAACAAAGAAGCGGTGGAGAATGTGTTGCCACGGGGTGCTGGCTCTAAACGTATGGTGTTGTTAAGCAGAGTGTCGCCAGAAGTTGCCGAGACGGTAACGTTACTAAAATTTAAAGGTGTGTCCGAGGAGAAAAAACAACAGCGTTTTTATCTACAACCTGAACCAACCGCCCAGATTTTGGGTTATATGGCACAATCTAGCCAAGATGAAGATGGCTATGTGGGCAGGGCAGGGATTGAATCTAAATACGAAAAACAGCTTGCTGGTGAAAATGGACAAATTTTGACCTTGCGGTCAGTACGTAGCTCCATCGGCGAAATCAGAGAATTAAAACCCAAGATAGCTGGGCAAAATATTCAGCTCACCATTGATTCACGATTACAATATATTTTGTATAAAGAACTTGCCGAATTAGGTCGCCGTCAATCCGCCAAGACCACGTCTGGTATCATCGTAGACGTGATGACAGGCGATGTGCTGGCGATGTCGTCTTGGCCGTCCTTTAACTCCAACAACTTATCCGACCGCACCAATGAAAACGAGCGTAATCGTGCAGTGCTTGATGTCTTTGAGCCGGGTTCGGTGATGAAGCCCTTTACGGTCATTGCTGCCCTAGAATCTGGCAAATACAATGTCAATACACTTATCAATACTTCTCCCGGCTCAATAAAGCTTGGTGGATACAGCATTCGTGATAGTGGCAACTATGGCTCAATCACGCTTGCCAAACTGCTCCAAAAATCTAGTAACGTTGCCTCTGCCAAGATTGCACTGGCATTGCCTCCACAAACAATCGCTGAGACACAAAGGCGGTTTGGTCTTGGCAAAAAAACAGCCTTAGATTTTCCTGCCGAAGCATCAGGCAAAGTTGCTACTCCTAGTGCCAAAGACGTAACTCGTCGTGCGACATTGGCGTACGGTTATGGTCAGCAGGTTACGCTTGCCCAAATCGCCCAAGCCTATGCCACGCTCGGTAATGGGGGTGTCATGCGTCCGTTGAGATTAGTAAAATCCGAATCTGCCTTAGAGCCTATACAAGTTGCCAAGTCTAGCCATGCCCAAAGTGTTGTTAACATGATGATTAGTGTTACCGAGCAAGGTGGTACAGCAATGGATGCTAGCATCAATGGTTATCATGTGGCAGGTAAAACGGGAACAAGCCGTTTGACCAATAAACATGGTGGTTATTATAAAGACAAATACCGCAACGTCTTTGCAGGACTTGCTCCTGCCACAAACCCTCGCTTTGTGGTGGCAATCATGGTAGAAGACCCCAAGCGTGCCAAATATGCAGGGCAAACGGCTGCCCCTGTTTTTGCCAATGTCATGAAAGAGACTTTGCGTCTGTACAATGTACCATACGATAAACCACTTGATTTGTCCAAAGATTGATAAAAAGGAATGTGTACGATGACTTTATCCCAACTTTTTGCCAAATTTAACACCTTACCCAGTGAGCTTGCCAATTTGCAAGATTTGCCCATTAGTGATTTGCCTTTTAATGCCCTACAAGTTGACAGCCGAAAGGTGGCGGACGGTGATGTGTTTGTTTTGTTAAAACCGCAAGGAAGCGAGCCTGATTTTGAAAAAATCCAAAACTATCTAAATCAAGTGGCGGGCAAGGCGGTATTTGTGTTGTCCGAGCTTGATGTGTCGCCCATTGCTGATTTTATCATTGGTTATGAGACGCCGATTTTTATCGTGCCAAGCATACGAGATTATTTGGGCGAGCTTGTGCAATTTTCTTTACAAAATCAAAATCCGACCACTTTGCCAACCGTCATCGCTGTAACAGGCACCAATGGCAAAACCACCATTAGTCAGCTTGTCGCCCAATTTGCTCACTTGGCAGGACAAAAAGTGGCAGTAATGGGGACTGCGGGCAATGGTATCTTGGGTGAAAAAAAGGAAGGTGAAAATGGCTTAAATGATTTAACCCCAAGCACTCACACCACCCTAGAAGTCTTCGCTTTGCAACACGCCTTGTATGACTATGCCAAGCAAGGCGTACAAATCCTATCCATTGAAGCCAGTTCGCATGGCTTGCACCAAAACCGTTTGCAAGGCGTGCCTATATCTATTGCGATTTTTACCAATCTCACCCGAGACCATCTGGACTATCATCATGATATGGCGGATTATGCCAACGCCAAAGCCTGTTTGTTTGACAAATCTCTTTTCCCCCATTTGACCCATGCCATCATCAACCTTGATGATGAACACTCGTCTATTTTTATTGAGCGGGCAAAAGCGTCTCATTTGACCGTGTGGACTTATAGCCTGACTGATGATAAAGCAGACATTGTTGCCAAAAATATTGCCCCAAGCCTTGATGGGGTGGATATGTATATCATGACCCCACAAGGAGAAATGATGGTAAAAAGCCCATTATTGGGTATGTTTAATGTAGCAAACCTTTTGGCAAGCATTGGGGCAAGCCTTGCAATGGGTATTGAAATTGATAAAATTACCAGTATTATCAATCGCTTAAAAGGAGCGAGCGGACGTATGGAGCGAGTGCCATCAAGCAAAGGGGCGTTTATCGTTGACTATGCCCACACGCCTGATGCGGTAGAGCAAGTGCTATCAAGCCTACGCACGCATTGTGCAGGGACGCTGTTTGCGGTGCTTGGCTGTGGGGGAGACAGAGACAAAGGCAAAAGACCTTTGATGACCAAATCTGCCCTAAAATTTGCTGATAAAGTGATTTTGACTGCGGACAATCCTAGAAGTGAAGAGCCTTTGGCGATTTTAAAAGATATGCAAGAAGGTCTAGATTGCGACAGTCATTATAAAATTGAGATTGAACCTGATAGGAAGATTGCAATTGAACTGGCGGTCAAACTGGCAGGCGAGAGAGATATTGTGGCGATTTTGGGCAAAGGGCATGAGACTTATCAAGAGATTAAGGGCGTGCGATATGATTTTGATGACAGAGTGGTGGTGGGAGAGATGATTGAGCGGTTTGGGAAGTGAATGGGCAAATGAACAATCATCAAAAAGCGATTTTGGATAATCATTGTGATAATATCGTCAATAGTTTGATGGTGATTGTTTATTGTTTTACCATATTATTGGTAACTTTTGATATTATTCATAGTTTTTTGATTTTTTTGTTGCTATTGGTCAGCATAAAATCAATTCTATAATCAAAAAACAATTAAATCAATTTTATCAAAAGCAACCACCAACCCAAAAAACCATTAAACTTATTAAACATCTTTATTAGTTGTTGTGTTTTATGTTTATTGGTATTGGTGCATGTTGTTTTTATTATGTGATTGTCTATAAATAAATCATCATACTGCTGTGATTTGATCTAAAATGAGTGAAAAATATTTATTAAATGCCCTACCACCCAAATTTATCAATATCGCCAAAAGTGCCATTGAAAAAGAAATCAAGAGAGAAACTGCTCTTGTCAATGATGACAATACGCCTGATGAGTTATTGTTTGATATTGCTTATGGTAATGACATTCCCATTTTACAAGGTGTGCTTGATGAAATGCAAAATCCACACCAAATGGTGTTGGGTGATTTGTATGTATTTAGCCAAAATGCAGATGGCACAGAAACGACTTTGCAAAATTTTGGGCGAGCCTTGCCTGATGGTGAAACGGCAAAATGGGTGTTTTTGGCAAAGGATTTTGATGAAGCCTGTGCCATAAAAAATCAGTTGATGGATTTTGAGCCTTATAAACCAATGCCTAAGAGCATCGCCATTAATGAGCATTATCTCTTAAAAAAGAACAAAGAACGCTATGCCTTAGAAGTCATTATTTATCAACCGCAGAATTTTGGCGGTATTTGGCAATGTGATTATCATATTGGGGCGAATATGCCAGACTTTGACACCATTTATCAGACAATTTATGATAAAAATGGATTAAATGTTTTAAAAAGTACCATTAAAAGCGTGGAAAATCACTTAACTGCATTTAGAAAATTGGGCTTTAAAGTATTAATCAATCAAATGGTTAATTGCAATGATAATACGAAGTAAGATAATCTTTTAAATTGGTAGATTAACGATGGGGGATAATAATGTTTGATACAGGACAACAAGATTGCACGATTGACGGTTTATTTTTTAAACTGACTTGCCACGCTTTTCCAGAAAGTTATGATGTTTTTTATAATGATAAACAAGTTGCCTATGTCAGACTAAGGCATGGCGAATTAAAAGTTACCAATCCTGATAATACTGAAATTTGGTGGAATACGCACGATACCGATTGCCATTTTCCACCTGATAAGCAGTTAAAAAACGAAGGCTTGTTTGATGATGAAAATGAAAGACTATTTTATTTAACCATCATTGCCAAAGTGATTTATAAAAAGTTAAATAATCCTAATTGGCAAGTTTGGCAAGAAAATCACTTTTTAAATATTGGGATTGATTGATGAAAAAATGGTTATGCACTTTTATGGCAATAATGGTAAGTCAGGCGGTTTTTGCCCAAACTTATTTTGAATGCACCGACACGACTGGCTCAAAAATCAGTTTTAAGGATTTGCCAAAAGAGTATCACGCTTTGGCAGATGGAGAAAAATTATTTGCCTATGAGATGTCAAGTATTGGGCTTGGGCATACTTTTTTTATTCCTAAATCTGATATAAAAGCCAATCAGCAATATTTTACAAATGAAAATGGCGATAAAATATATCAAGAAACCATTTCATTTGTATATGATAATATTGGCTACGAAATAGAGCATTTAACCGTTGGTGAGAATAAAACCGCCACTATTAAAGAAACCATTCTTGATAAAGAAAGCGACAATCAAGAAATTTATCATTGTGATATGACAAAACCTGTGATAATTTTGTTAAATCAGTTATAAAAATGTCGTGATAATAAATTCATCAATTTAACATTAATTTAAAACCAAAGGCATAAAAATGACCCCCTATATCTGGCAATTTGATAATTTAAACACCGCTTTGGGCGAATTAAACCCCATTTGGCACGGACGATTTACCGCCCAAAGCACCAAGATTACCACCGACACAAGACAGCTAAACGCAGGCGATATTTTTTTGGCAATCTGTGGCGACAACTTTGACGGACACGCCTTTATTGATACCGCCAAAGACAAAGGGGCGGTGCTTGCGATTGTTAATCACAAGGTAGAAAGTGATTTGCCACAAGTGGTGGTGGGCGACAGCAAACAGGCACTTGGACTGCTTGGCAAATACCGCCGTGATGTTCACCCCAATTTGCAAGTGGTGGCTTTGACTGGCTCATCTGGCAAAACCACCACCAAAGAAATGCTTGGCTCTATCCTCTCACAAATCGCCCCCACGCTCATCACAAGGGGCAATCTAAACAACGATTTGGGCGTGCCGATGATGCTTTTGGAGCTTACCGATGAGCATAAATTTGCCGTGATGGAGCTTGGGGCAAATCATATTGGCGAGATTGCCTACACCACCGCCCTTGTATCGCCTGATGTTGCTTGCGTGCTAAACATTGGCACGGCTCACTTGGGCGAGTTTGGCGGACGAGACAACATCGCCAAAACCAAAGCCGAGATTTTTCAAGGCCTAGATGACACAGGCGTGGCGGTGTTGCCCTATGGCGATGAGTTTTTTGACATATTGGCAAATGAAGCCCAAAAATTTACCCAGCAGATTTTAACCACAGGCGAGCAAAATGTACCGCCCAAACTTGCCCTTGATTTTTCCAAACTCTCTGACATAGAAAAAGAGGAGCTTGGCAAACTGGATTTTGTGCAAGTCACAGGCGATGTTTTTGCCGATGATGTGGTGGTAGAAGGCGATAAGGTGGGCTTTGAGTTGTATGTCAATTTGGCGGTAGATGAGTTTGATGAAGGGGCGGTATTATTGCCCTTTGCAGGCGAACATAATGTGAGCAATGCTTTGTCTGCTGCTGCTTGTGCAGTGGCGTTGGGTGTGGATTTTGAGCTGATTGTAAGTGGTCTTAACAATGCCAAACCTGCCAAAGGGCGACTTAATTTCAAAACCTTTGGCAATCATCTGATTATTGATGATACCTACAATGCCAATGTCCCTGCGATGATGGCAGGCTTAAAAGTGCTAAATGCCCAAAAGTTTTTGGACAAAAATGCTTATGATAAGACGCTGATGGTCATTGGCGATATTGGCGAGCTGGGCGATGAGGCGGTAAGTGAACATCAGTCGCTGGGCGAGCAGATTGGGCAGGTGGGTGTGGATAAGCTCATTTGTGTGGGCGATTTGATGAAACACACGCACGAATATGCCTCAAAGGTGGGGATTGACAGCGTACATTTTGCCGATAAACCCTTGATAAAAGATGAGATTTTATCTATGATTGGAGATGGTCAAAACTGGGCAATGCTCTTTAAGGGGTCAAGATTTATGGCGATGGAAACAATCGTGAATGATTTAATAAACACAACGAGCGAGTAAACTATGTTATATTGGCTGATTGATTATTTGGATATTTTACGCAGTCAGACGATTGCATCTTTGGGACTTCGAAGTTTACTGGCAGTAGTAACGAGTATGGCAATTGTCCTGTTAGCAGGTAGACCTGTGATTGATTATTTGCGTAGCCTTAGGTATGGTCAGGCGGTGCGTACAGATGGTCCAAAAACGCATTTGGTAAAGCAAGGTACACCCACGATGGGTGGGGTGCTGATTTTGCTGGCTATTGGCATTTCTACCTTGTTATGGGCTGATTTGACCAATCCTTATGTTTGGATTTTGATGGCGGTGATGGTGATTTTTGGGGCGGTGGGCTGGCGTGATGACTGGCTAAAAATCAAACACAAAAACCCCCAAGGCTTGGTTGCCAAGAAAAAATACTTTTGGTTGTCAGTTGGTGCATTGCTTGCTGGTGGTTCGCTCTACTATATTGCTTTGCAACAAAACCCTACTACCATGATGGCAATGCAAGATTTGTTATTGCCCGTCTTTAAAAATTGGGTCATTCCTCTATCTGCTATCCCCTTTGGTTTGGGGTTTATTACGCTGACCTACTTTGCCATTAATGGTACGTCCAATGCAGTCAATCTCACTGATGGTCTTGATGGTTTGGTGGCTTTGCCTGTGGTGTTGGTATCAGCAGGACTTGGGGTGTTTGCTTATGTGTCTGGTCATGCTGAATGGGCAAATTATCTGTCTGTACCCTTCATTGCCTACAATAGCGAAGTGGTGGTGGTCTGTGCATCTATGGTTGGAGCGTGTTTGGGGTTTTTATGGTACAATGCTGCTCCTGCCGAAGTGTTTATGGGTGATGTGGGTGCATTGTCGCTTGGTGGTATGCTTGGCACGATTGCAGTGATGACACGCCAAGAGATTGCTTTTATTCTGATGGGCGGTATTTTTGTGGCGGAGGCTCTGTCGGTGATTATCCAAGTAGGGTCATACAAACTGCGTAAAAAACGAGTTTTTCGTATGGCACCCTTGCACCATCATTTTGAAGAAATGGGCTTAAAAGAAACCAAAGTCGTCATACGTTTTTGGATTGTGTGTATTATCCTTGTGGTGTTGGCACTGATGACCTTAAAACTGCGTTAATGTTTATGTCTTAATTTAAAAAGGGCAAAGATGATTTGCCCTTTTTTTTATGTTGTGTTAGATGAGATTAAGTGTATTTGCCTCTAATCTTTTAATGACAATATTCATACACTTTACTTAACCATTCAATGGTGCTAACCGTCCAGTCCAATAATTCATCATCATTAAAATTATTAAGCTCATTTTTATAAATAAACTTGCCCAAACGATAAAACTCGCCTTGTTTTAAATCTATCTTATCATAATCAAATTCACAGGCTTTTTTAAAATCACCATATTCATTGATACGACTATGCCAAAAATAAAAGTCGTCAAATTCTTTAAAGTCAATGTCATTTATCCATTGATTAAAATCTGATAAGGAACTTTTTGACAAATGAGCCTTATAAGAATGCCAAGTTAATGAAACAATCAATCGCTCTTTATTTAAAATCACCACAATAATTGGGGCATTGCCAAGATAACGCTCATATTTATAATAAGCAAAAAAGTGGCGTCTAATTTCCCAGCCATTACACCAATTTTGAATATGGGGTTTGGCAAAGTCATTGGGTAGATTTTGATAAACCTTTAAATTAAAGTCTTTAAAAATTTGCCAAGCAGATTTATGGTCGGCTTTGATTTTTTCTAAATCATCAGGGCAATAAAGTTTTAACTCCTTCATTTGGGAATAAGGTTTATTTAAAATATCGGCGTGGGTGGATTTTAGCATAATTATTTATCAATTAAATTTTAAGGTTAGCCATTGCTATTTTGTGATTTCAACCATTTCATAAAATTAAAACTTGCCTGTTCCTTTTGATTATCGCCAAACTCATAAAACTTAATACCCACCATATTATCAGGCAAATAATTTTGCGGATAATAATGATTGGGATAATCGTGCGGATAAATATAATCCACGCCATAACCTGTTTGTTTCATTAGAGTGGTAACACCATTTCTAAGGTGGAGCGGTACAGGCGAGTTGTCGTGTTTGACAAATTCTAAGGCTTTATTAATCGCTTGATAAGCGGTGTTGGATTTTGGCGAAGTCGCCAAATAAATCGCCACTTGCCCCAAAATAATTCTTGCCTCTGGCATTCCAATTTCTTTGACACTTCTTAAGGCAGTATCGGTAAGTAATAGGGCATTGGGATTGGCAAGTCCAATATCTTCACTGGCGAGTATCACAAGCCTTCTGGCAATAAAGACAGGGTCTTCGCCAGCATTTAGCATTCGTGCCAGCCAATAAATACTGGCATCAGGGTCAGAGCCACGCACCGATTTGATAAAGGCACTAATCATATCATAATGAAATTCGCCATCTTTATCATAGCGGATTAAAGTTTTGCCAGCGACTTTGCTAATACTCTCAAAATCAATCACAATCGGCTCGCCTTGATGGGCATAAATGGCAAGTTCTAATAGATTTAATGCTTTTCTGGCATCGCCTTGTGCTAATTGATAAATGGGCGAAATATCATTTAAGATAATGGGTAATTGTTTTAAATGTTCATCTGTGCTAATTGCCCTTTTTAATAACTCTTCCATTTCATTATCGGATAAGGGGGTTAATTCATAGACTTGGCAACGAGACAATAAAGCGTTATTGACACTAAATGATGGATTTTCGGTGGTCGCCCCAATCAAAGTAATTTGCCCACTTTCTACCGCACCCAATAAGGCGTCTTGCTGGGCTTTATTAAACCTGTGAATTTCATCAATAAATACCACAGGCGATATATTAAATAATCCATCATCGCTATTTAAAACTTCTCTTAATTCTTTGACACCGCTATTGATGGCGGATAAGGGGCGAAATTCTCGTCCTACGCTTTTGGCTAATAAACTTGCCAATGTTGTTTTGCCAATGCCTGCATTACCGTGCAAAATCATAGACGGTAAATAACTCTCACGCACCATTTTGGTAATGGGGGCATTCTCGCCTAATAGATGATTTTGTCCAATCATCTCATCAATGGATTTGGGGCGAATACGCTGGGCTAGGGGGATTGAAGTTTCCATTTTGGGGTTTTGCACCAGTAATATTGAGAACTTAAATTAACCAAAAACAATATGGGAATAAATAATAACATTAAATAAGAACCATCACTCAAACTTCTTATGATAAAAAACATCAAAACATAGATGATAACAAGATGATGGGTATTGATATTGTTTAATTTTGGACTTATTATAAATTGATGATGACAATTTTGGCAATGAAATTTATCAATTTTTTGATGAAGTCTTTGCGAATGGCAATTTGGACAACAAGGAGCAAATGTATTAAATTTCACCTTTAAATCTTCCAAAGTAACTGAGATTTCAAAATCATCTTTAACCAAATTATAAGTATCCACACCCTTTAAAATGGGCTTATTTTTTAATTTATAATAATGATAGTTTTGTAAATTTTTTTCCATAAAATAAATGCCAACACCAAGCAATATCAATGCCATTAACGATAGTTTTATCCAAAATACAGAACCTAAATTTATTTTGTCAAAATTAGCAATGACTTCAACAATAGCAATAAAAATTGCAAATATAATCATAGCATCTGCATAAAGCTTCCATTGTGTTTTTATAAATCGTCTTGCAAATTGCCTAAATGTCATCTTTTCTAATTCAGGCAAAAAAGGGTTAATCAGCAAACTTTTTTGGCAATGCGGACAAAAAACAATGCCGTGATGATAAATGACTTTATCAAAGGGCTTGGCACAATTTGAGTGTGGGCAAATTATTTTATTTAATGAATGTTTCATTATTTAAAAGGGTTAATAATGGTTAAATTCTCAATCCAATCAAAATCTTTGGGGCTGTACTAGAATAACACGTATGTTATACTAGTTTTATGAAGATAACCCATTGTAAACTAAGCAAAAAAGTACAGTTAAAACTGCTTGAATTTTTTGTCGCAGAAGTAACAGTTAGAATAGTAAGTGATTTACTTGGTATTCAGTACAATTCATCTGCTTTATTCTACTACAAAATCTTAACTTGTGATAGAAAGAAGCCAAAGATCTTTTTGATGGCGAAATTGAACTTGATGAAAGCTATTTTGGTGGTATTTGCAAAGGCAAGTGTGGTCGTGGTGCAGGTGGTAAAACAGCCGTGTTTGGTCTTTTAAAGCGTAATGGCAAGGTTTATACCGTTGTTGTCAAAGATACCAAATCAGATACATTAATACCAATCATCACAAGCAAAATCAAACCTGACAACATTGTTTATACCAATTACTTATTCAAGCCACAATGCTCTTGATGTGAGTGATTTTAAGCATTTTCGGATTAACCATTTCAAAGAATTTACACAAGACCACAATCACATCAATGGCACCCCAAACTTCTAGAATCAAGCCAAACACGAGTACCGCCGACACTACAACGGCATTGACAAGAAACATTTTCACTTATTCATTAAAGAATGTGAGTTTCGTTTTAATTATGGTACACCGTTTAATCAACTTAAAATATTGAGAAAATGGTGTGGGATTTGGGCTTATCTACGTCAGCCCCACAACCTTTGTCTGTTTTTGAATAGAATTTACCATAACACCAAGCGGTTTGGTGATTTTTTATGACACGCCATTTTAATCAAAGCGAGTTTTGTTGATATAGCCCTTTGACCACCTCCCCTATCATGCCTATCCCTGCCGTCAGTACTTCATCAGTTTGGGCGACTGACAGACGGATACATTCATGAGCATGGCGATAATGGTCGGTATCTATCCCCACAAAAAAATGCAGGCTTGGTATGATGAGTGTGCCTTTGTCTTTTAGGAGTTGGTATAGCTCTTGGCTGGTGATGGGCAAATCTTTAAACCACACCCACAAAAACATCGCCCCTTCTGGCTTGTGAATAAAGACAGGCAAATTAGCAAACTGCTCTTTGAGCAGTTTGACTGCCAATGCACTTTGACGTTGATAAAATGGCAAAATGGCATGTTTGGATAAACGCACAATCTCATCGCTGTCAAAAAGTGGTTTGGCAAGGCTCGCCCCAAAACGAGTGGGGGCAAGGTTGATGATGGCATTCATCGCTGATACTGCCTTGATGATGGCAGGGCTTGCCACAATGATGCCTGTGCGGACGCTGGGCAAGCCCACCTTTGACAAGCTAAAACACAACACCGTATTATCATCAAAATTAAGCGTGGTGTTTGTATAGATGATGTTTGGAAATGGCATGCCATAGGCGTTATCAATGATGAGTGGCACATCATAAGTGCGTGCGATGGCAGAGAGTTTGTCCATTTCGTCATCGGTGAGGACGTTGCCGGTGGGATTGGTGGGGCGAGAGGCACAAATCGCCCCAATGCGTCCATGTCTTAACTCATCTAGCTCATTTAATTTATCAAAATCTACGGTATATTTAAAAAACCCCGCCTGCCCCTCGTGGGTACATTCTGTAATGACAGGCTCTACCGCCACAAAATGCGTGCCGTCCACATGAGCATCTGCATAGCCGATATACTCTGGCGACAGTGGCAGTAGGATTTTTTTATCCACACCACCAAAATCGCCAGAAAACAGATTAAACAGATAAAAAAAGGCATTTTGTGAGCCGTTGGTCAAAGCGATGTTATCGGCTGTCAAACCCCAATCATAATGACGATTAAAAAACGCCACCAAACTGTCAATAAACCCCTTATCACCTTGTGGTGTAGAATAGTTGGCGACACCATCTAATACCGTACCGTCCGCCACAAGGTCGTGAAGAGTTTTTTGGTACACGTCATTGACCTCGCTGATGATGGCAGGGTTGCCACCACCGAGCATATTGATGGGTTTGTCAGAAGCTAAGGCATTCCCCAAATCGTCCATGAGCTGTAAGATACCGCTATTTTTGGTGAATTTTTGTCCAAAAGTAGAAAATTGCATGAAAGTTTTCCAAATCAAATAAACCATTTTATCACAACTTTCTTGCCATGATAACAACCCAACACATACCAAAACCCAAAAAAACTGTGCCACTTATCCAAAATCTGTGTTATAATGGTCGTCTTTTCGCTTTGATGACATCGCTCTTTTGTTTTGAGATTTCAAAACCACACATTTGACCTCTTGGGTTTACTGCATTTATTTTGTTGCGATGATTTTGGTGTTTTTATTTTTGGTTAAAAAACACAAATAGCGACAACCTCACCCTTTCAAAATACGTATGCAACCACCACCCCTCATCTGATAGGTGGTATTTGGTGGTTTTTCTTTCATCAAAGGGTGTTTGATATTTAGGCAGACCATGACAGACCAAACCCAAAACACTACCACTTTTGCGGATTTAAACCTACACTCCGTGATTTTAAAAGCCCTAGAAAAATCAGGCTACACCACCCCAACCCCCATTCAGGCAGGGGCAATTCCGCACGCCCTAAACGGACGAGATTTGTTATTGTCCGCCCAAACAGGCTCTGGCAAAACCGCAAGTTTTGTACTGCCCATTTTGGATAAACTTGCCAAGACCCCCAAACCAAAGTTAGCCAACGCTGATGAATTTAGCCAAAAATCTCACCGCAAACACCAAAAAACTCCCATTAAAGCCCTAATACTCACTCCCACACGTGAGCTTGCCATGCAAGTCCAAGACAATGTGCGTAAATACAGCAGTCAAATGCGTGGTGTGTTTAGTGTACCGCTTGTGGGTGGTGCTCCCTATGGTGGTCAAATCAGAGCCTTACATAAAGGCGTTCAGATTGTCATCGCCACACCCGGACGCCTGATTGACCACATGAATGATGGTCGTGTGGATTTGTCAGAGCTTGATACGCTGGTGTTAGATGAAGCTGACCGTATGCTGGATATGGGATTTAGTGATGCCATTGAAACCATATTAGCCCAAGTTCCTACCACTCGCCAAACGGTGATGTCATCAGCCACATGGGACGGTGCAGTTGGCAAAATCGCCGAGAGCTTTACAAAAAACCCCGAACGCATCTCCATCAAAGTAGAATCTGCTCACATTGATGAAAGTGTGTATTTTTGCGATGATTTTAACCACAAAAACAAAATCTTACTTGAACTGTTAAATAATGACGACATTGGTCAAGCCATTATTTTTACCGCCACCAAAAAGAGTACCGAGCAACTTGCCCAAACACTCACCGACAACGGTCTATCCGCTCGCTATCTACATGGCGACCTACCCCAAGGCAAACGCAACCGTATCATCAGCGATGTCAAATCTGGCAAATGTGATTTTCTCATCGCCACCGATGTCGCCGCTCGTGGCATAGACATCTCAACCATCAGCCATGTAGTCAACTACGACCTACCTCGCCAAGTAGAAGACTATGTTCACCGTATCGGACGCTGTGGGCGTGCTGGACGTACTGGGGTTGCCATGAACCTATGTAGCCGTGATGACCAACGACAGCTAGGGCACATCAACCGCTATCTGTCTCGTGAGATGAAAGAAAACGTCATCGCAGGATTAGAACCCAAATTTACCCCCAAAAAAGACCAAGACAAACGCAAACATGGGCGTAAATTTGACAATAACCGTTTTCAAAACCGCCCTCGCCAAGACAAATCAAAAGATTTTTATCAAAAATCTTTTGAGCGTACTTTTGAAAAATTTGGCAAAATTAACAATCCATATGAACGTGGTGAGCGTAACGAGCGTTTTGAGAACAACAAACCAAACCCTCATCACAAGCACTTTGACAAATCGTCCAACCACAATGACGATAAATCATTTGAGAAAAAATTTAATAAATCCGCCAAAACAGACACCGACAAAAAATTTGGCAAAACCAACAAACCCGCGCGCCGTGATGTAACAGAGCTTGACCGTGAATATCATGCCAAGATGGGTCGTGATGTTAAAAATGAGAAAACCAAAGAATTTTCTTCTAAACGTGGGCGTGGACGCAGTGATGAACCGTTGTATAGCACCACCGCCAAACGCCCAAAAAAGCGTGTTATTGAAGAGGTATTTTTTGACAAACGCCAAACCAAAAAATCCAAAAAATTTGGTGAGTTGTAATTTTATAGTAAATTCCATTCAAAAACAAACAAAGGTTTTTTGTTCGTGGTGAGTTTGTCAAACCACAACAAAAAACCACCCCACCCGCCAACGGGCTCAAAACGGTTTTTTGTATGATTTTGATATGAATTAAGCATAAATAAAAAAGGGTCAATAACGACCCTTTTTTATTATCACAATCACCCCTCAATCTCATCAACCGCACGCCATGCCTCATCAATCGCCCCATCAGCATACGGCATCCAGTCAGCATCAGAGTTGGCGATGTGAATATTGCCGTGTGGGCGTTTGACATTTTCTAGCATTTTATCGGCTGTTTTTTGGTCAAATAGGCTATTATATTCATAACTATACCCATGACCCCAACGGTTCATCGTAACCGCCAGCACCTTATCATCTAGCTTTTCACCTGCCAATTCATAAATTTCACGCAACTGGTCTAAGGCTTGTTTTTCTAGGTCGTGATAGCTGGCTTTATACAGTTCGGCACGCCCTATCCTGCACGCCTCTCGCACATCTTTGCCTGTTCCATAAGGCACAGGAATACGCACCATATGAATCACCATAGGCTCGCTTGGATCTTTGGGGTATTCATAACCACCCATACTCACAGGGTAATCCAACATCACATGCACAAATGGTGCTTTGGGGGCATACAACTGCCACGCACCCAACTTCTTGAAAGCCGTCCAGTCTTTTACCATGATTTTGGCATATACCATCGGTACACGACTGTTTTGGGCATGGTCATCTTTTTGAGCTTGGGGCAAATCACTGTCCAAATATGGTATCATGCCATGCTGACACGCCAAAATACAATGTGTTGCGTCCACACGGTAGAGTTTGCCGTCCTTTTTATAACCAACCATCACGCCCTTTTTGCCATCTTTTTCTATGTTTTTAACTTGTACGGCTGTCGCATTGAGGCGAATGTTAAAATTTTGCCCTGCCACGTCCAGTTTACTATAATCAAACTTATCTAATACAATCGCCTCCATGTCGCTTTTGCCTTGTGAGTTTTCAGGATTTGAAACGATGTTTGGAATAAGTTTTTTAATAATCAGTCGCAAAATAGACACGTTGCCATCTGGAAAATGGAAAATATAAGGCTCACCTTCGCCTTTTTCATGATAAACCAAACCTGATTTGTCAAAGCCTGGATTCACACCATGAAAACGGTCGTAAAAGGCACTATATGCAGACAGACCGTCCACAGGAAAACCCCAATATTCTAAACAAACTTCCTCAAAATATCTCATCGCCTCATCAGACAGACCCACACGCTCTCGCAAAAATTTGTCATAACTGATGCTTTTTAGATAATCCTCTCGCTTGTTTTTGGGAATGTCAGTCAGATAGTCCTTGGGTATCGTATAAAGCTCAATCAAGGCTTTTTTGTCTGTCTCACTAAATGGTGCTTTTGTGAAAAAATCTGTGGCATTGTCAGAGCTTGGCAAATCAGGCAATACCAAACCTTGCCCAAAAGTGGCTTTATTGAAAAATACGCCTGTTTCATTCATGCCCAGTTTTTCAAAATATTTTTGGTCATAATAGGTATAAAACTTTTCTACATCAATACCCAAATCAGTCAATAGACCCATTGCCTCTTCGCTGTATTCACTAGGCGTATCAATGGATTCACTACCGCCATAGCTAATGCGAAAGACTTCTTTGCCGTCCACCATTTCCAAAAATTCATTACGTTTGGCGTGTCCACCAAAATCATCATGGTTTTCTAAAATCAGAATCTTGGCATTGGGGAATTTTTTTTGATAAAAATAAGCACTGGCAATACCGCTAATGCCTGCCCCGACCACCACCAAATCCACTGTTTCAAGTACAGGCTCAACCGATACATCAAATTTAGTTTTTTTCCATGCCATCTCGTGAGCCACATCATAACTACCCTCATGGTCGCCTCGCAGACCTGTCATGCTTGGTGGGTAGTTTGAAGGAGGTGTCAAGGCTTGTGGTGTGGCACTCTTTGGCGTGGTAGTATCCACCACCTTAGATTTATCATTACCACAAGCGGTCAATGCACCTGTTGCAACACCCGTAATGAGTAGTGCCGTGCCATTTAAAAAATCTCTACGAGTAATTTGTTTGGTCATAAATTTATCTCAATAAAAAAGCCCAAAAAACCAACATGGTTTTTTGGGCATAACAGATATTACTGTTTTTCCTCTGGATTCATGTGTGCCACCGCCAAATGTTTGTTGGTGATTTTGTCAATCTCACCTTCTGCTTTGAGCTTGGCAATACCGTTATTTAGTTTTTCCAATAAATCTGTATTGTCTTTATTGAGTGCCATTACATGTTGAGCAGAAGGTTCATCAGGGTTTTCCACGATTTGGATTTGTAGATGTTGGTCAGGGTAATTGGCTTGGAAATACCGCAAATTAATATTGCTATGGATATAAGCATCTGCTTGTCCACGTATCATAGCGATAAAGCCATTGATACCCTTATCCACAGGCATGATTTTACCCACGCTAGCATTTTGTAACAGTTTTTCATAACTTGACCCTGCCAAAACACTAACACGAGCATTGCCAAGCTCTGATAGGCTTTTGGGTTTTATGGTTGATTCGTCTTTATAAATCAAGGACGTTGGGTTAGAAAAATAGCTATTTGTTAAGGCATACTTGCCCGCCCGCTCTTCTGTCCACGAAATGCCCGCCACCGCAATGTCATACTGCTTTTGTTCCAATCCTGTAAAGATGTTTTTCCAAGCCACTTGGACAACTTCTACATTAAATCCCTCTTTAGCACCGATGGCTTTAACAACATCAACATCAATCCCTGTTAGGTTGCCATTATCATCTTTGTAAGTAATGGGGGCTCCTGTGCCTGTGGTTGCCAAAACCACAGTAGGTAAGTTGCTGGCAGTGGCGGCGGGCTCGCTGGCATTTGATGTTGTTGATTGGTTGGTAGAGGATGTGTCGTTGCCACATCCCACCACACCAAAAGCAATTACAAAAAATAATAAAGGTGAAGTAATTTTCATAATAAATCCATAATTTATTACATTATCTTGACGTTATTATATGCCCAAACCAAACTTATTTCAATCCTGCCTGCTTTAATAATGCCCCTAGACTGCCGATTTTGCCAGTATCTTTGTTTTTATCAGATTTTGCCTTGTCAAATTTGGGTTTGTCCAATTTGGCTTTATCGGTTGTGTTCTTGCTGGGCTTTTTGTCGCCTTTGGGCTTTTTGTCCATATCAGAAATGGGGCTGGCTTTTGCTTGTTTCATTGTCAAAGCAATGCGTTTGCGAGTTTCGTCCACCGACAACACACGCACTTTGACAATATCTTGGGGCTTGACAATGTCGGCAGGGTCAGCCACAAAGCCGTCCGACAATTCAGAAATATGCACCAGCCCATCTTGATGAACGCCAACATCCACAAAACAACCAAAGGCAGTAACATTGGTAACCACACCTTCAAGCTCCATACCGATTTGTAAATGCCCCATTTGGCTCACATCATCACGGAATTTGGCGGTTTTAAACTCGCCTCTGGGGTCGTGGGCAGGCTTGGCAAGTTCAGCAAGCACGGTGGCAGTTTGGCTAAAATGGTCGTTGCTGTCATTTAAGGATTTGGCAAGTGCTTCGTTGCCAAGCACCTCACTCAACGATTTACCCGCCTTACTCAAAATCTCATAGACCAGTCCATAACTCTCTGGGTGTACGCCCGTTGCGTCTAGTGGTTCATCGCCGTCTTTGATACGCAAAAACCCTGCCGACTGCTCAAAGGTCTTTACGCCCAAGCGTGGCACGGCTTTGAGTTGTTCACGGTTTTTAAATGCCCCATTTTCACGGCGGTAATTCACAATCTGCTGGGCGACATTTTTGTTGAGACCTGCAATATGAGCCAAAATCGCAGGGCTTGCGGTATTGACATCAACCCCCACCGCATTCACACAATCTTCGGTCACTTTGTCCAGACTGCTTTCAAGCTCGGTTTGATTGACATCGTGTTGATATTGCCCCACACCGATGGCTTTGGGTTCTACCTTGACAAGCTCGGATAAGGGGTCTTGTAGCCTTCTTGCAATAGATACCGCCCCACGCACCGACACATCAAGCTCTGGCAACTCATCGCTGGCAATCTGGCTTGCCGAATACACCGAAGCCCCTGCCTCAGAGACCACCACCGCTTTGGCAGATAGTTTGTTTTCATCAATTACCGCTTTGATAAGCTCGTCCGTCTCTCGGCTGGCTGTACCATTGCCAATGGCGACAAGCTCAACATTGTGCGTGGCGATGAGATTTTTAATCACTTCTTTGGCATTCTCTGGCGTTTTGTCGGTAAAAGGATAGACCGTGTCGGTAGTAAGCACCTCGCCTGTGGCATCAATCAGCGCCATTTTGACACCGTGTCTAATGCCAGGGTCCACACCCAAAATCACCTTACGACCTGCTGGGGCAGTCATCAAAAGGTGTTTTAAATTTTGGGCAAAAACACCGATGGCGTGCGTTTCGGCAACCAGTCGTCTTTCGGTCAAAAGACGGTGTTCTATCTGTGGTCGCCACTTAACTGACCAAAGTTTTTCTGCCGTTTCGCCCAAGAACTTTCCCTGCTCGCTTGTTTCGTCAATATTTAATGACTGTTTAATTTGGCTAATATTTGGCTCATCTTCGCCCAGCACCGAAAGCACCAAAACATTGGCTTGACGACCACGAAGCATTGCCAATAAACGATGGTTTGAGAGCTTGGCAAAGGGTTCTGTATGGTCAAAGTAGTCTTTGAATTTCTCGCCTGCCTCTCGTTTTTCCTCACCGACAAGCTGTGAATGAATGCTGGCGGTGGCATTAAAACCTGTGCGTACTTTATCAAACAAATCCAGATTCAATGCCCATTCATCAAGCACAATCGCCTGCACGCCAGCCAGTTGCAAATCAAGAGTAGAATAATCCACATCAAAACTCTCGCCTGTATCGTCCGTCACACGGCTAACGGGCGTATAACCTGCCAAAACACTCAAAGGCTCGCCTGCCAAAATTTGCAAGGCAAAGGGGCGAAGTCCTGCCAAAGTCGCTTTGGCGGAAAGCGAACGGCGTTTTGGGCGGTAGGGTTCATAGATGGCGTCAAGTTCTAGCTTGCTGGTGGCGTTCCCCACTCGCTCTGCCAGCTCATCGGTTAGGGCGTTTTGATTGCTAAGCAGTTCAAGCACTTTGCTACGGCGAGTTTCTAGCTCTCGCTCATTGGCTAGGGCTTTTTCTAGCACTCGCAAAATCTCATCATCAAGTCCGCCTGTCTTATCCTTGCGGTAGCGAGCGATGAATGGCACGCTTGCCCCCTCGTCCAAAAGCGTGGCAAAGGCTTGTACTTGAGCAACTCTTAGGTTGTGGGCAGTAGCAAGTTTTTGATAAATGGCGGTGTGGTTGATGAGTAGTTCAGTCATAATAACCCTATCGGTTGGGATTGCAAAATGCCTATTATAGCAAACTTTATCCCATCTCAAAACCTTTTGGGAATGAGCTGTGCTTTTGGGTTTTCTGGGTGTGGTCTGTCGGCATTTTTGAGTGTCATGATAATCCACTCATCGGCACGTCTGACCGCCTCCACCAAATCATCACCGCACGCCAACCGCCCTGCGATGTAACTGGCAAGCGAACAACCAGAACCGTGAAACTCGCCATCAAGACGTGGCACAATGCTTCTGTGGACGACTTCACCACCGACATACAAAAACTGCTCAATGTCGCCCTCACTAAAATCATGCGATGTTTTGACAAGTACTGCTTTAACTCCATTAGCACACAGCTTTTTTGCTCCGATGTGCAAATCATGTTCGCCTGACAACGCTCTTAGTTCGTGGGTATTTGGGGTGATGAGCGTGGCATAAGGTAGCAGTTTACCAAAAGCCTGAACGAGCGTGTCTTTATCCCCCAAACTGCCACCGCTATTGGCGACAAGCACAGGGTCAAGCACAAAGGGCGTGTCTGGCTTGATGTGTCGCTGACCAAACAACTCTGCCAATGCACTGATGTTATCTGTCGTGCCTAGCATGCCTGATTTGATGGCTTTGACGGGCAAATCGTGAAGCACCGCCAAGGCTTGTTCTTTTAACAGTTTGGCAGATACAGGCTCAAAACCATAGACCGCTTGTGAGCTTTGTACCGTGATGGCAGTACATGCAACAGACGCATGACCACCTGCCTGTCCGATGGACTCAATGTCAGCTTGAAGCCCTGCCCCACCAGAGGGGTCAAGTCCAGAAAAACACAACACCACAGGACGCATGATTTCTCCTTTTACAAAACATAAAGTAATATCATAACATCTTTTATTTTCAATGAAAATCATTTATGCATCAGATTCTATGATGGCTCATCAAATTATGCTAAAATTGAGTTATCTATTGTATTCTAACATCATCATGACGCATTATCTAAACACTCCTCTCACCACCGCAAATCTTGGTAACAACGTCCCACGCAGACATGGCAAATTTACCCAAAAACTTGCCAAAAACTTTAATCGTATGGTGGGGTGGCGTATCGTTGGCGAGGTTGCCAATCTCAAAAAAGCCGTTCTCATCGGTGCACCACACACCTCCAACTTTGATGGTGTATATACTTTGCCATTGCTAATTGAGCTTGACATTGACATCAAAATTTTGGGCAAAAAAGAGCTTTTTACCATACCGATATTGTCACATTTTTTAAAATGGGCAGGAGTGATTGCTATTGACCGCCAAAAGAAAGGTTCAACCCTTAAAGCCAGTGTTGATAAATTTCACACAAGCGAGCGGTTGTTTTTGGCACTTGCCCCAGAGGGAACACGAAGTTATACTGACACGTGGAAAACAGGTTTTTATTATTTGGCGTTGGAGGCAGGCGTGCCCATCATTCCTGTGGCGTTAGACTACAAAACTCGTGAGATTCGTTTTATGACGGCATTTTATCCCACAGGCGACATTGAGGCGGATTTACCCAAGTTGTACGCCTATTATCAAGGCGTACAGGGCAAAAATCACAAAAATATGTCCAAACCATTGCAAGATTTATTTCACACCTAAAAATTGATAAAATTCATTAGCACGAAAATCACCCTCAAACAATTCACCTGTATCTTTATAAATCATTGGCGTTGCCATGATAGCGAGGGCTTGGGCGTGTTTTTGGTTGGCGGTAAGGCGGTTTTGGCTGTCTTGACATTGATTTTTTGGGCGTACGCCTTTCATGGCAGAAGTCAATAACATCGCACGTTTGGCATTATCAGTCTCACACCAAATTTGTCGCATGGGTTCAGGAGACTCGTCATAGACAGGATAGCCGATGGTTTTGACGGTGATACCTTTGGCATTATATTCGGCGATTTTGGCATGAAACATCTTGCAATAAGGGCAATTAATGTCGGTTGCAACATAGACCGTTGCTTTTTGATTTTTGGCAGGATAAACGGTTAGGGCGTTTTGGTCAAGCGTGGCTAAAATATGGCGGTTTTTGGCATATTCAAATTCATAATCTAGCCCTGATATTTTGCCATTTTTTACCACAAGCACATCACTGTTGATGAAGTAGCGAGCATCCGCACTCATCAAGAATGGTACACCGCTTTGTCCTGTTACCCCCCACAGCAATCCACGAATACTGCTATAAAAAAACTTGGTATCAGGCGTCATATTTTTTAGGGCTTTGGTGTTGGCAAGCAATGCTTGTTTATAAGCATCAGAAACAGGCGTGCCCATTTTGCCTTGTGCCATTAACGCAGGATTAATGGCAATGGCGGGGCTTGGGTTGGGCTCAAACTCACCCTCAATCACATATTTGCCGTCTGAGGTCATCAATATGGGTAAAAATTTTGATGAAGTTACTGACAACAAACCTTGTACAGGCGTGGTTTTAATAGCATCAGCAGAGGGCATGCCATTACTAGTAAGCACCTTGTTAATGGTGTTGGTTGTGGCGGTATCTACATTTGCCAATGCAGAGGTTGTTAATGCAAGTGATAACGTCAAAGCAGTAAGATATTTTTTCATAAACTTATTCCAAAAATAACCATTTTACTCCAATTTTTGACAAAATAGGCATATGGATACGATTTAAAAAATACCTGTAAGATTTGCTTTACAGTTGTAAAAATTTTGATGAATAAACTAATTATCAACACAACACCGTACATTTTATCATGTGTAACATTCCCCATTTATCCCAAAAAATGCTAAAATACCCCAACCCCACCATTTAAGGACATCGTAATGACCAACATCACCACCGACCGCATTTTAATCTTAGACTTTGGTTCACAATACAGCCAGCTCATTGCTCGCCGTGTGCGAGAGGCAGGCGTGTATAGCGAAATGCACGCTTTTGATATGGCGGACGAAGACATCAAAGCCTTCAACCCCAAAGGCATTATCCTATCTGGTGGTCCTGAAAGTGTGTATGCGGATAACAGTCCAAAAATCCCCCAAATCGTCTTAGAAATGGGCGTGCCTGTCTTAGGTATTTGCTATGGCTTTCAGGCAATGACAATGCAATTGGGCGGTATGGTGGAGGCAGGCGATGTCAAAGAATTTGGTTATGCCAAAATTGACATTAACGAAGCCGACCAATTATTACAAAATATGGCGGACGACCAAAACCAATCACAAGTGTGGATGAGCCACGGTGATAAAGTCACCCAATTAGCAAATGGATTTGCTGTAACATCAAGCACGCCAAGCTGTCCGTATGCTTCCGCCTCTGATGAAAGTCGTCATTTTTATGGGGTGCAATTTCACCCAGAAGTAACCCATACCGATAAGGGCGAAACTTTGATTTCCAACTTTGTCCATCGCATTTGTGGTTGTGGCAGTCTGTGGAATAGTGAGAATATCATTGAACTTCGTATCAAACAACTACAAGAGCAAATTGGCGATAATCAAGTGCTTTTAGGCTTATCAGGCGGTGTGGATTCATCAGTGGTAGCAGCGTTGTTGCACCGTGCAATTGGTGATAAATTGACCTGTGTGTTTGTGGATAATGGCTTGCTCCGCTTAAACGAAGGCGACACCGTTATGCAAATGTTTGCCGAGAATATGGGAATTCGTGTCATTCGTGCCAATGCGGAAGATCGCTTTTTAACCGCTTTGTCAGGCGTAACTGACCCAGAAGCCAAACGCAAAATCATCGGACGAGAATTTATTGAAGTATTTAGCGAAGAAGCCAGAAAACTAGACGGTATCAAGTTTTTGGCACAAGGCACAATTTATCCTGATGTGATTGAGTCCGCCAAATCCAAGCAAGGCAAGGCACATGTTATCAAATCACACCACAATGTCGGTGGTCTGCCTGATGATTTAGCCTTTGAACTCGTTGAACCTTTGCGTGATTTGTTTAAAGATGAAGTGCGTAAACTTGGCGTGGCACTGGGTATCCCACACCATATGATTTATCGCCACCCATTCCCAGGACCAGGTCTTGGCGTGCGAATTTTGGGTGAAGTCAAAAAAGAATATGCCGATATTTTACGCCTTGCCGATGATATTTTTATGCAGGAGCTTCGTGCGTCTGGTTGGTATGATAAAACCGCCCAAGCCTTTGCCGTATTCCAACCTGTCAAATCAGTGGGTGTGGTCGGAGATGGCAGACGGTATGCGTGGGTGATTGCCCTTAGAGCCGTTGAGACGGTGGATTTTATGACCGCCCGTTTTGCTCATTTGCCTTATGATTTGGTGGATAAAATTTCAACTCGTATTATGAATGAAATCGCCGATGTCTCTCGTGTGGTCTATGATGTGAGTAGCAAACCGCCAGCGACCATTGAGTGGGAGTAATAGTTTAGAATTAAAAACCGTCAATTTTTGAGAATTGGCGGTTTTATTGACGGAAAAAATATGAATATAGAAATTATAAATTTGTTATTGAATAACGGTTTTCATCTCGTATTTATCGCAATCATTTTTCTAATATGGCACATTATAAAAAATATTGAGCAATATTTAAGCATTTATCAAACTTTTAAAAATAGAAAAATTAATCTTTTGGAAGAAGCAATTAACTATCCAAAAATGCCAGATATGGAGAAAAATCGCTTAATAGAATTAAAAGTAAATGAATTATACTGTCAGGCAACTGGATTAAATGTTGATGCAAAAATCCGACCATTGGCATTAAAACTTATTGATGAGTTTTCACTCAATGAGCATAAAATTAATAGCATTCGTCATTATTTGACAATTCATCAAGGTCAAATACAAATTGATATTACAAAAATAGAATGGTGTTTTTTATTTATCTCTAAATGGATTTTTTGGTTATTATCAATAGTTATAGCAATAATAATTATTTTTTCAATAATGTTTATTGATATAATCAGAAATGATGTTGATGCATTAAACTCTATACTACAATTATTTTTTATGTCTTTTTTTGTTGGAATAATGTACGCTGGCGAAGCGAGAAAATACAATATATTTTGCAAAATTTATGAAAGTAATTGTAGTATTTTTAAAGCCAGAACTCCCAATTTATATTGGAAAATTGGTAGTATTACTCTATTTTTCATAATTATTTCTACAAATATTTATATTAAAATTTAATATAAATATATAACTTAATTTTTGATAATAAATACTTTCTCATCCTTATCACTCTTTTCTAAAAAAATAAAACCCACCATCATAACTGCTATACCCCCAATCGCCATTTAATTTTTCAACAATACGCTTGGCATAGCGTTCATAAATGTTGCCTTTTCGCTTGATAAAGAAATCACACAAACAGTTAAAACCCCACTTTTCTTTACCCCCAACACAAGGTATAATCCCCACATCACCCTACAATTAACAAAGGAATAGCATGACCGACTTTAACAATTACAACCCCTACCAATCCCCACAAAGCGAGATGAACACACCTGAGCAATATTCTGGTGAATTAGTGTTGTTAGAAAGCCCCAATTCCCTATCCTTTGGGGACGGTTTTAGTTGGTTGGGTGGGGCATGGCAGATTTTTATGGAACGTCCTTTGTTGTGGCTTGGGGCAGGTTTGATTCATGTCATTGTCATGACCCTGTTGGCACTAATTCCCTTTGTGGGCGGTATCATCATGGGCTTGATTGCACCGACATTTTTGGCGGGCATGGCATACATGGCTTATGGCATCGAAAGCCAAGAAGATATTGAGATTGGCGATTTGTTTGTGGGTTTTAAAAACAACTTTTTGGATTTCATCTTATTATTTATTTGGCAATTCCTGCTTGCTCTCGCCCTTGTGATACCTGTGGGGATTGTTGCCATCATGGCGATTGGCGGTCTTGCTGTGGTTGCGGGTGGCAACTTTGGTGATACGTCATTATTGGGTATTCTGATGATTGCTTTGGTAACATTGCTATGCTTCCTACCCTTGATATTAACCATGGTATTTTCACCCATTTTGATAGTCTTTCATCAGCAGTCAGCTTGGACTGCGATGAAATTAAGCCTAAAAGCCTGCCTAGCTAATCTCATGCCCTTTTTATCTTTTGGTATCGTGGCATTGATACTCATCATCATCTCAGCAGTTACGTTTGGATTGGCAGGCTTAGTCATCACACCACTCATCTCGATTTGCACTTATATCGCTTATCGGCAAATTTTAACCGCATATTATTAAAACTATCAAAACCGTTCATTTAACATGAGCGGTTTTTTTATGATAAACAACTTACCAATCAGCGAAAATTTGCAAAATTTCCCCCATTTTTTTGTTATAATGCCACATGATTGAAAAAATAAATCCAACAGATTAAAAGGAGAAAACATGACCGACTTTGATAACCACAACCCCTACCAAACCCCCCAAAGCAACCTAAATCAGGATTATGATGACGAAATTCCACCGCTGTACAACCCAAATGCAGTAGCATTATGGTCTCTGCTGTTCACGCCATTTGGAGCGTGGATGCACGCCAAAAATTGGGAGGCAGTTGGTGAATATGAACTCGCTCGCCAAAACCGCCTATTTGCCTTTGTGGTGGTGGCGTTGATTGTGGGGTCAATTTTGGTGGAAATGCTCTTTGGTTTTGCCATACCGTCCTTGTCCGTCTCGCTCATACCGCTTCTTGTTTGGTATCGCACGCTTGGTAAACAGCAAATCGACCTTGTCAAAGAAGAGCTGGGCAGTGATTACGAAAAACGCTCGCTCGTTGTGCCTGTACTTGTAGGCGTGATTGGTGGTGTATTGGCGGTTGTGGTGATAGCCATCATCATGCATGTCATGCTAGGAGCGTTGGATTTGTTGCACCCTGCTTATTTGGCGGAGTGATTGGTTAATCGGTCAGCACTTCTCCAAATACCCCCAAACTCCCCCCAAACACCGCCACTTTTTCGCTGTCCAGTTGCACGCTCATGATGACATTTTGCCCATAATCTGCCGACACGATTTCCCCACCCACTTGCCCAACCAAATAGCGAAGTTGGGCTTCGTGAGCAAAGTTGGTGGCGACTTTGATAAGTGATTTTGGCACAAAGGTTGTCAATGTCATCTCATCTACCACCAGTTGGGTGGCGGTGGCATAGGCACGGGTCAGCCCGCCTGCTCCCAGTTTTATCCCGCCAAAATACCGCACCACCACCACCAGCACATTGCCAATCGCCTTATGTTGCAAGACATTTAGAATCGGTCGCCCTGCTGTGCCGCTTGGTTCGCCATCATCATCAAAGCCTGCCGATGTGGTGTTGTTGGGGTTGCCGATAATATAACCATAACAAACATGGCGAGCATCTGGGTAGGTGGCTCGCAGTTGTTCCACGTGGAACATTAACTGTTCACGGCTGTCAATGGGATGGGCAAAGGCGAGAAATTCACTCTTTTTGATTTCATAAACCGCTTGGCAAGGGGCGGATAAGGTGGCGTAGGTCATCAACAACAATCCCAATAAAATTTCACCCGACTAAAATCGCCCTTTGCCAAATCATCAGGGTGGATAAAAAAGTTACCCACACCACCATCGCCCCACATAATCCCATAACCGTCCACATCATCGGTATCTAATTGAAATAACAACACATAATCCTGTGGCACGTCGCCATTTTGATAGGCTCTGGGGTCGGATTGAACAAAATAAGGATAGCCAAGCAAATGATGACCCGTGCTATCAAAAATTAGCAAGTCATAAATTTTATCACCAAGTTCGGACAAAGTATGATTGGCAAAAATCACATCAAAAGCCTTACTTTCTGTGAAACTAATGGCAGACTCGGTCAGTGTAAAAGTGGGAGCAAATGCCACTTCATCAAAAAATGGCAAATCATCGGTATCAATCCCAAGTCCATCAAAATCTTGCCAAAGGGCAGTATCATCTTGAATGACTTCGTCAAAATACAGCACCTTGCCCTCATCAAAATTGGTAAAAAACACCAACATTCCTGTTTTGGGCAAATGGTTATTGGCTGGCAAATCCGCCAAATTAAACTGCGCCAAAAAACCAAGCGGTCTGCCATCTTTATCGGTTGGATAATCCATATTTTTTGGTAAATAAGGCTGATTACCGCCAATTTTACTTGCCCACAAAGGCAACCCATCAGCCACACGCAATGCGATGTTAATCACGGGTTTGGCACTTGCCAAAATGTTGGCTTTAAATGGCAAAAACTCGACAGGCAATTCATCAATGAGTGTGTGCAAAGTCATCGTTGCTCCTTATGAAATTATCAAATTTGTGTTAGAATTATAACATTTTTAACAGATGAATAAAGGCAAATATGCGACTAGACAAATTTTTAAGCAAAGCGACCGAACTGTCTCGCAATGACTGCAAAAAAATCCTACATCGGGGTGAAATTAGTGTTAATGGCGACATTGTCAAAGATGGCAGTTTTCATATTGATGAAGTCAATGATGAGGTGGATTGGGCAGGCGAGGTGTTGTCGGTGGCAACAGGCAATCGCTATTTGCTACTTTATAAGCCAGAAGGTTTTGAATGCACGCTCAAAGCCAAAGAATACCCCATTGTTACCGACCTTATCGCCGTGCCAGAGGTTCTAAGTCTTCGTATTGCAGGACGGCTTGATGTGGATACCACAGGGGCATTATTACTTTCTGATGATGGGGCGTGGTTGCACCGTGTAACCAGCCCCAAACGCCATCAGCCCAAAGTTTATGAACTCACCCTTGCTGATGGTGTAAATCAAGACACCCAAGAGCGAATGATAAAAGAAATTGCCAAAGGTATTATTTTGGAAGGCGAAAAAGACAAAACTCGCCCTGCTACGCTATCTTTTGTGGACGACACACACGCCACACTCACTCTCACCGAAGGCAAATACCATCAGGTCAAGCGAATGATGGCGCATTTTGGCAATAAGGTGGTGGAGCTGCACCGAGCCAGCATTGGCACAATCACCCTTGACGGATTAGAAAAGGGCGAGAGTCGCTTTTTGACGGACGATGAGATTGGGCAGTTTTAATAAGATTGTAAGACATCAATAAACCACGCCAAACAAGATTGGGTATGATAGCATAAACCAGCAGACACATAAAAGGGCATTTCGTGATGGTGATAAACCATCAAGAAATGCCGTATAATTATGATAACAATGACACAACCCTCATCACACCCTAATCAAATCAATGAAATTTCTGCCCCAGCAAACTTAACCAATTTTAAAAAATACCATCACTTAATCACAATTTGGGTTGGTTTGTTAGGATAAAATCAAAGCAATCAAAAACAACCAATGATGGGGAGGTAGAGTCTCATCGCCATACCCATATCAAATTGGTGAGAATATGTACACCAATATACAGAAACGTTATTTTATGTTGTTAGCCTTTAAAAATTGGGGCAAAAATGCCATAATAAGTGCATAATTATATCCCACAGGAGCATTGGTATGGTGCAAATCAGAGATAGCTTGCCGTTATTGAACCGTAAAGGCTTGGAAGAAAAAAGCGACCAAGACAGTGCCAGCATGGCAGCAGGACTCGTTGCAAAGTTGCAAAACGCCCTACCCCCCGATGTCAAAGCCCAACTTAGCACTCACAAACTTGCCACCACCCACGACCACTCTAACACCAAAGCACCGCCTGCCACCCTGTCCGAGGACGACATTGATATGGAGGCTTGGCTATCATCAGTTGCCAAACGCATTGGCAAAGATGAATTGCCCCTTCTTAAAAAAGCTTGTGCCTTTGTCAAAACCCAAGTCAATCGCCCCCACGTTACTCGCTCTGGCACATACATCACAGGCGTCGGCATGGCGGACATTTTGGCATATCTTTTTCAAGATGAAAACGCCCTAGTCGCCGCCATGCTCTATCGTACTGTTCGCCGTGAGATAGTCAGCCTAGATACGGTGGCTTGTGAATTTGGTAAAGAGATTGCCCAACTTGTCGCCGATACGCTGGCTATGGGCAAACTTTCTGAAACCATAGAAGAAAACAAACGCCTAGAAGACTATTTTAACAACAACAAAGAACAACTCTCCACCATTTATAGCATGCTGATTAGCACCACCAATGACGTACGGGCAGTATTAATCAAGTTGGCTGAGCGTACTTTTGCCATGCGTGAGCTGTCTTTTGCCAGTCCTGACCGACAAAAGCGGGTGGCTCGTGAGGTAATGACTATTTATGCACCATTGGCACATCGGTTATCCATCGCCCAACTCAAATGGGAGCTTGAAGATCTCGCCTTTCGCTATCTTGCCCCTGATGAGTACAAACAAATCGCCAGCCTGCTTGCCCAAAAACGCAGTGAAAGAGAGCTGTACATTGAAGAAGTCAAACAGATTTTATCAGACGAGCTTGGCAAGGTTGGTATCACCTGTGAGGTATCAGGGCGAGTTAAACACATTTATTCTATTTACCGTAAAATGGTCAAAAAAAATCTTTCCTTTGACCAGTTATATGACATTAGAGCCTTACGAGTACTGGTCAATACCAATGCCGAATGCTATCACACGCTGGGTGTGGTACATGGTCTGTGGCGACACGTGCCAGAGCAATTTGATGACTACATCACCAACCCCAAACCCAACGGCTACAAATCTTTACACACTGTCGTCATCGCCAATGGTCGCACGCTTGAAGTGCAGATTCGCACCTTTGACATGCACTTTGAGGCAGAACTTGGCAAGGCTTCTCATGTTAACTATAAAGAAGGCTTAAAGGGCAAAACAGACGACTATCTCACCGCCAAAATCAGCTCACTGCGTCAGCTTTTAAGCAACGACAAAACGGTCAGTGATGAGGAGATTGACCTTGAAAATGTTGAACAGATTTATGTATTTAGCCGAGATGGTGATATCATTGAACTCCCCAAAGGGGCAACGGTACTTGATTTTGCCTACTATGTCCATACAGGCGTAGGCAATACTGCACAAGGAGCAAGGGTCAATGGTCGCTATGTGCCACTCACCCACCAACCAAAAACAGGCGACCAAGTAGAAATCGTTACCAAACCAAGTCGTGAACCAAACCGTGATTGGCTTGTGCCAGCACTTGGCTATGTCAATACCGCTCGTGCCAAATCCAAACTGCGTGCATGGTTTAACAAACAAGACAAAGATAAAAATATTGAAACAGGCAAAGCCCTGATTTTAAAAGAGTTTGAAAGACTATCCATACCTGTCTCACAGGTGGATTTGGGGCAGATTTGCCGAGAATTTGACCGCCAAAATTCAGATGAGCTATGCCTTGCAGTATTCATGGGCGACATTGGGGCAACTGCCATCGCCACCAAAGTGATGGGGAATATTGCCCCACCTGCCCCCACCCCCAACGAAACCGCCATCGAGCTAAAAGCCACCACTCGCCCCAACAAATACAAAATTGACCTAGATGGGCTTGACAACGTGGAAATTCACCTTGCCAAATGTTGTAATCCTGTACATGGTGAGCCAATTGTTGGCTTTATCACTCAGTCGCAAGGAGTCAGCATTCATCAACAAGATTGTCCAGAATGGGGGCGACTTGTCCAAAAAGACCCAGAGCGTATCGTCAGTGCGACATGGCAAGCCGATTTTGGACGCTATCAGCCAACCATCATCACGGTTGAAGCCATGCCACGAGATGGACTTTTGCGTGATTTGGTAAATGTGATTGACCGTGAAAAAATCAGTATTGGGCGTGCCGAGACGGTCTTTGCCGATGATGAAGTATGCCACATGAAATTTTTTGTGGAAGTGGCTGGTATTGATCATTTATCTCGCTTACTTGCCAAAATTGAACAACAGCCAAGCGTGGTCTATGCACGGCGAAGTGCTTAACACCCTATCCACTTATGCAAAATATTGTGGCAAGGCAGTGTAAACTTGGCTCATGCACACCACTCATTATACACAAGGATGTTTACAACCACGAATCGGTGCAGGGAGGTTTTATGTTTTCTGCACCTTTTTAATATTCTAAATTTTGTGTTGGAATGGTGAGAACACCATTTTTACAAATCAAGTCATTTAAAGCTAAGGGTAATTGATATTTTGTCGTGAAAGCATCTATTGTCAATGATACCAACCG